>CAZFLM010000084.1:0-27118 GCA_964519955.1 uncultured Chthonomonadaceae bacterium
TGACTCTGGAGAACGCGGGCGGCGCGTTGACGACTTACGCGTGGGACGGCGACAACCACCTGACTCTGGCGTCCGCGGCCGGGAATGTCCAGACCAACACCTACTCCGCGGATGGCATGCGGTTCGAGCGGATCGTCAACGGCACGTCGCGCCGCTATGTCCGCAACGGTGAGAACGTCCGCGGCGAGATCAAGACCAACGCGGGAGCGGCCGCGATCCACGAGGACCTGCCGGGCATCTGGGGCGGCAAGTTCACAATGCGGTGGAACGGCGGGAGTTACTACGTTGTGCCGGACTTCCAGGGCAACACCCGGTTCCTCCTCGACAGCGCCGGCGCGGTGACGGACAGCCTGATCACGGACGCGTGGGGCGTGGAGCTGGCTCGCACGGGATCGCTGGAGACCCCGTTCCTGGCATTCGGTCAGTGGGGCTACTTCCGCGACACGGCCTCGCGGCTCTACGTCCGGGCGCGGCACCTGCGCGTGGACCAGGGGCGGTGGGTGAGCAAGGACCCGATCGGCGAACTGGCAGGCGATCCCAACGAGTACCGGTACGTGCGCAACCGGATCTTGGCTCGGACCGACCCGACGGGCTTGGTTGGCCCGATCGCATGCATCGGGTGCGGCCTATGCGTTGTCGGCGGCATCGCTGGGCTGATCAGTTGCTCGAGCGACCCTCGCGGGGTACCACACTGCCTCATGTGCTGGTGCATGCGGAACCCGGTGGCCTGTGGCGCGCTGGCGGTGGGTTGTGGCGTGGCCTGTGTGGCTTGCATGCCGTGGCTGGCGGCGCAGATCGCGCACTTGCGTGCACTGCTTGCGGCGGGCGGGGCTCTGGCTCCTGTCCCGGCGTATGCTGCCACGGGCGCAGGCGGGGGCGAAGACCCCTGCGACGACTGCACGCCCAAGTCGATCGCCTGTCAGGCACACTGCTCATTGTGGATGGGCAGATGGTGCTTCTACCGCGGCCAGTACGGCGGGAATCCACTGTGGGCTGGAACGTGGTATGGGTGCTGCCTACGGTACTGCAGTGACCAGGGCATGCGCTGTCGGGCGCGCCCGCCGCTAGATCCGCTCCCGTGTTCGTCGTTCAACTGCCCGCCATTCAACACCGGCTCGGACCCGCATATCGGGTGTCCCCCTTGGTAGCGGAGTAGGATTGAGGCAATGTCCAGATTAGCAATACTGACAAACTGGTACGGCGCGGCATCTCCGCTGCACGATGCGCAGAGGAATGGCATGCCAGCGCTTGTCCAGCTCGTGGCCGATACCGTCGCTCGAGCTGAGAGAGAGGGCGATACGGAGGACCTCTTCGAAGCGCTGTATCTCGCTGTGACGTATTACAGCGCCTTTGGCATGGTGGATGAAGCCGTCTCAGCGGCCACGCGGCTGGCTCCAATGGACTCACATGACGCTCAGTGTTCGTGGGGGGTGGCCACGAGCTTCGAGCACCTGCCCGAATACCACCAACTGGCGTTATCGCATGTCCACCAAGGACTGGCAGCAGTTCAGCGCACTCGAGACACATGGCAGCGCTACACCAACGAGGTGCGCCTGCGGTCGCTCGAGCTGTCCATCGTAGCGGCCCGGGATCCGGCGTCGGCCGAGGTCGGGTTCGTCCTGGACCGGCTATTCGAACTCGCCAGTTGCCAGAGGGTCTTCTACAGCGAGACCTTGCTCGCCGCTCTGGAGGCGGTTGGCCGCGCCGGCCAGTTAACTATCCGCGCTGGATCGGTGTTGAACTGCATGTCAATGGACCTGCACTGGGTCGCGAGCCGGGGAACTGACGTTGTCCCGCAGATCAGTCGCGTGGCAGATTTGGCGGCGCTTGTGCCGGGCGACTCGGAGTTCGGCATCTAGAACCGGGGACATACGACGCGGTCGGGAACCGCACGAACGTGGAGGAACTGGACGGGACGCGCATCACGTACACCTACGATGCCTCCTACCAACTGACGCGCGAGCAGCGATCCGGCGCGTACGGCGTGGATCAGACGTTCGTTTATGACGGCCTGGGCAACCGGCTGACCAAGACCACGTCGAGCGGGATCACGACCAACACGTACAACGCGGCGAACGCACTGGTGAGCAGCATGGCGCCCACCGGCGTCATCACGACCAGCAGCTACGATGCCAACGGCAACCTGACGCTGGAGAACGCCGCCGGCGCGCTGACGACCTACACGTGGGACGGCGACAACCACCTGCTCTCGGTGGTCTCGCCCAGCCAGACGCAGACGAACACGTACCTTGCCGACGGCAAGCGGTTCCAGAACGTCACGGTGGGCGTCTCCATGCGCTACGTGTGGGATGGCGAGAACGTGCGGGGTGAGATCAAAGCCAACGGCGGCGCGCGTGCTGTGCACGAGGACCTGCCGGGGATGTGGGGCGGCAAGTTCGCGATGCGCTGGAGCACGAGCTTCTTCTACATCCCGGACTTCCAGGGGCACACGCGCTACCTGCTCAACAGCGCCGGCGCGATCACCGACACCCTGGCGTACGACGCGTGGGGCGTCCAGTTGCTGCACGATGGCGCCACCGAGACGCCGTACCTCGCGTTCGGCCAGTGGGGCTACTTCGGCGACACGGCCTCGCGGCTCTATGTGCGTGCGCGACACCTGCGGGTAGACCTGGGGCGGTGGGTGAGCAGGGATCCCCTGTCTGCGTTGGCGGCCGCCCGCAGCCCCTACGTCGTTGATCCGCTGCTGATCGACCCGTCAGGCATGCTAACCTACCACGCCGATGGCATACACCATATCGTGCGTCAGGACTCGAGGAATGAGTGCGGGAGAGTCTGGTGCGGCGCTGGAAAGACGGCCTTTACGCTCTCTCGCGACATGTGGGGGAAGTACGGGACGCGGAACGCCGTCATCAGCGCCAACTTCTCGGATTTGGCCAGCATCGCGTACGGCAGGGCGTACGACGGGGTCCTCTGCAACCCAGGCCGTGATAGTGGTCTGCGAGGCGAGATGTGGGGCATCGGATTCTATGGGGGCGGCTCGTACATTGTGCACGCGGGTGAGCACATTGGGGGATGGCGGCCGACCTTGCCTCAGACGTGGGGAGCAGACAGGCTTGTGCAAGGTTCCGCCGCCAAGGTGATGGCTGCTAGGTTCCACACGGCCGAGTGGCTGATTGAGAACTGGGACGCCAAAGGCGACCGAACGGCGAGGAGCGTACCTGTTAGCAAGGCAAGAGCAGCGACTGGCGTAACGCCAAACCAGATGCTTATGATGCTGGTGGTGCTAAAGGGATCGGGAGGCGACAGGCCAGGTACTCCGCGAAATGTCGCGCAGTACCTTGTGAGGAATGGGGCGAGCCAGGGCGTCGCATGGGACGGTGGATCAACGACACAGCTGGCGATCTGGCCCGACCGCATCGACCAGCATGCATACGCGACGGCGCGTCAGCCACCGTGCTTCGTCGTTCTCTTCGAGTGCTGCCCGTTCCGCGGCGATAAGGGCTAGCGATCAGGTTCTCGTCGTCTGGGAGGAGGGACCATGGTGTTCACTGCGATCAGTCACGCCGTTGCACGGACCGCGGCATGCCACACCCGTCTGGCCGCGCTGTGCTGCCTTGCCGCAGCCGTTGGCGGCCCGGAGGCAGCGCTGTCGCAGGCGCTGGGCCGTCCATTGTCTAGCATACGAGTCCCGAGAGGTGTCGTTGTTGACGGGCCACCCGCCTGGCTGGACGACAAGCAGTTCCTCGTGCCGGTGCGGTGGAAACAGTCGCGGGGCATCGTCCTGTATCCGGGAGGACGGGTCGTCGCGAGATGGGCGGTCAAGCCTGAGCAGAGCGCCGTGTCTGCGCGATTCCGAAGCGCCACTCGTGCCCCGATGATCGCTGGCCGTCGCGTCTACTTCGGTGTGAACGACTCTATACAGTCCATGGATCGACGAGCCGCAGCATCAACGGGCACGCGAATTCCGCGGCGGGTTGTGTTTGATCTCTCTGCCGACACCATCCGGCGCATTCAGCAGCGCACAAGCTGGGTGCACTGGTCGTGGTCGGCATACGGCGACGACGTAGCCGTATGCGCTATTGGCGAGAACGGAGCCGTGTGTCTGTACCGAGGACCAACCTGTCTGTCCGGGGAGCGGATATCTGCGATGTCGGAGGGACTGCGGGCAGTCCTGGTACATGACAGAGGCTCCCTCAGAGCGGAGGTCTGGCACGTTGATCCTGTTCGCAACAGAGTGGACTGGGTTCACCAGATCGCGGACCCCACTCCCGATGACCAACTCGCACTTGACAGTGTGTCGTGGTGTGAGCAGACCAAAGAGTCGATCGCTACGGTGGCCCTCGATACCGCTCTGGACGGGCAACAGACGAGCCTAGTGAATGCGAAAGGGCCGACAGTCGTCAGCCGCCGACAGCCGGCACGTGGTTCGGGCCCCAAGGTCGACTACGGCGTGGCAGTTAGTGGCGGCGCGCTTCTGCTCATGGGGCACCGAGTTGGCTACTGGGAGGCGGCAACGATGCGGACCAGGGGGAGCGCATGGCCGGAGTCGGTCGACTTCGTCGCGGTTGCTCCGACTGGGCGCAGGGCCGTGCTCGTCCAGAGCTCCTCGCGAGGCAGTACCCAGAGCCTCGTGGTGGTCAGTACGCGCCATCGGCGATGATGTCCTCCGCCGAGTGGCAAGGCTGTGCAGAGCGTGCTGCTCAGACCGGTGCAGAAGGCGCCGCCGTCGTCGAAGCGTGGGCCCCCACCTGGGCCATCAGCCGGCGGAAGATCCCTTCGCAGCTCCGGCGGCCGGGTCTGGACGGTCGACATCAGCGACGGGGCGATGGAGGCGTGCCGACGCCGGACAGCCGACTACGCCGCAAGCGTCGAGTACGTGGTGGAGGACTCCATCGAGTTCCTGCGCCGCTGGGCGTCAGGCTACCTGCTGCTGGACTACTGACCGGGCGCCTCCGGACGCGGTGGTACAATCGGAATCGGGGAGGCCCTCTAGATGACACTCACCATCGAACTTGCACCTGAGACCAGCGCGATGCTGGGTCTCGAGGCCGCTCGCCGTGGTCTCGGCATCGCTGAGATGGCGCGCCGGATGATCGAGGAGCGGCTCCCGATCTCGGCCGAGGATGCCCCGCTCGACCTCGCGGAAGCTGAGGCGCTGTTCGACCGCCTGGCCGCCGAGGACGGCACGATGCCCGTGCTGCCTCCGGCTGCCGACAGCCGGGCATACTGCTACGCGGACCACGACTGATGACGTGGCTGCTGGACACCGGCATCCTCCTTCGGTACGTGCTGCTGGCCGACCCGGCCTGCCCGCTCGTCCGCGCGGCGGTGCGCACCCTGAAGCAGCGAGGTGACCGGCTGTGCTTCGTGCCCCAGAACCTGGCCGAGTTCTGGAACGTGTGCACTCGGCCGCCAGCCGCTCGCGGTGGATACGGCCTCTCGACGGAGCGGGCTGATGCCCGCGCCCGTCTACTGGAGCGCACGTTCACACTTCTGCCGGACGTCGGAGGCGCCTACTTCGAGTGGAGGCGCCTCATCGTCGACTGCGGCGTGTCCGGTGTCCAGGTGCACGATGCACGGCTCGTCGCCGCAATGTCGGTTCACGGCGTGAGCCGGATCCTCACCCTCAATCCCGCGGACTTCGCCAGGTACCCCGGCGTTACGGCTGTACACCCTCGGGACGTGTAGCCTCTCCTCCGCCCAGGCAGACCGCACGGGGGCGTCGTGGCCCCCGGCCCCCTGCTACTCCACCCGCACCACCACCACCGAGAACGCCGGCACCTCCAGCGGCGAGCCGGGGCGCCAGGTCGAGCGGGTAGGGACGATGGCGTCGGTGCGGTCGGCGGTGTTGCGGGCGTCGAGCGGGCCGGCGAGTGTCTCCACCTTCGCGGTGCGCTTGGTCGGGGCGAAGCCGCCCAGGTCGAAGCGGGTCGTGATCGCCTTGTCGCTCGGGTTGACGATCTGCAGCACCAGCACCTTGCCATCCTCGCTGCGCTTGGCGTTCACGCTCAGCACGTCGCTGCCCTCGACCTCCGTGCGCACCAGGAGCGGCTGGAAGTTGCGCGAGAGCATCTGCAGGACGTAGCCGGGCGGCTGCAGCCAGACCTTGGATGGGTTGAGGAACAGCAGGCCCTGATCCCAGTCGTTGTCGTTCTGGCCGTCGGGCTGCAGGCAGTTGGCCGAGCAGACCACCGCGATGCGCTCGCCGATGCGCTCGATCGCGTTCGTCTCCAGGGCGTTGCCGATGGCGCGGCGCTGGCGGTGGTTGCCCGAGTTGTACTCGTAGACGCACACGTGGAAGTCGGCGCCGTCCGCGATCTTCTCCAGCGCCTTCACGTAGCTCGGCAGGGCGAGGCCCGATGCGAAGCGGTTCGGGCCGTCGGTCCACACGTGCACGTCGAAGCGGACCTCGCGCCCGTGCTCCTTCGCCAGCTTCAGGATGCGGCGCTGCGCGTCCAGCGACGTGAGGCCCACCGCGCTGCCGGTGATGTGGTCCGGATCGGTGATCTCGTGGTCATACGCGAAGTCGCCGACGGTGATGACGATGCCCGGGTCCTTCGCCCAGATGGCCTCTGCGAGCGGACCGAACTTGCCGTAGTAGGTCGCGTCGACCTTCTCCTCGTTGCCGAGCTGCAGGTACTTCAGGTGGTAGGGCTCCGGGTGGCCGGCGGCGGCGCGCTTCTTGCCCCACTCGCTGTCGGCGGGGCCGTTCACGTACTCGACGAAGTCGGCCATGTCCTGCGGCGTCTCGTCCATGTTGAACGCCGGGATGTAGTCGAAGCCGGCCTTCTCGCACATGTCCACGAAGTCGAGGATGCCCCAGCCATTGGTGGAGTAGCGGTACCAGGTGCCGTGGTAGGGCGGGCGCAGCTCGCGCGGGCCGACCATCTTCTTCCAGCGGTACTCGCCGTGGTTGATCATCGACCCGCCGTAGCGCAGCACCGTGACGCCCTGGGCGATGAGGCCCTCGACCACATCCTTGCGGCAGGGCAGGCCCTTGAACCGGCCCCACGCGCCCGGCTGCAGGAAGGCGTAGCCGAGGTCGACGGAGCCCGGCATCCGCAGCGAGATGGCGAACCGCCCGCCGTCGACGGTCGCGTTGGGCTTCAGGTTGAACGTCAGGCGCTGCCAGTCGCCGGCGCGCACCTTCAGCCTGCGCTCCGCCAGCACCTGCGCGCCGTCGCCGCTCTCCAGCGAGACGACCAACTCGGCCGCCCTCTCGGCGCGCGCGTAGACGACGCCCTCATACGCCTTGCCGCCCTCGAAGTGCAGGCCCCAGCGGTTCAGGCCGCGGTTCTCCACGCCCACCGCGCCCTCGCCCGACGCGAACGTGAGGAGCTGGCACTGCTCGCCGACGAACGGGCGGTCGGTCTGGATGGCGAACGAGCCCTGCGCGCTGCCGCGGCGAACCGCGCGCCACATCCCGCTCACCTGCTCGTCGCGCCCGCCCTCGTCGATGAACGGCACGTCGGCCCCGTTGATGCGCAGGTTGCGGTAGGACACGCGGCGCTGCCACGGCCGCAGTGCGACGCCGCCCTTCGCCAGCGGGTGCTCGCGGTCCTCATAGCGCAGCAGGTTCCTACCGTTGAGGTCGGCCTCGATCGTGGTGGCCGTCGTTCGGACCGTCAGCCGCAGCCACTCGCCCGCGGGGACCGGGCACGGCGTGGTGGAGATCGGCTCCCAGTTGTGGCGATGGCGGCCGAGCACCAGTGCCTGCTGCCCGGTGTCGAGCGAGACCTCGTACCCGTCGAAGTTGTCCGCGCCCACGCCGGGGTTCGCCAGCTTCACCAGAACGCCGGAGTTGCCGCCGCCCAGGCCGTCGAAGCGCAGCTCGACGCTCACCTCGCCCTCCGAGAAGGGCGCCGCGGCGGCCACCAGCTTCGGCCCATCGCCCGGCCCCGCGTCGAGCACGCCGTCGCGCACCACCCACGGGCCACCGTATGCGGTGAAGCCCTTCGGCGGCCGGGTGGGAGCGGGCTCCTGGAAGCTCTCGCCGAAGATCATCTGGCTGTAGATGCCGCCGTAGATCTCGTGGTTCACGTCCTCGATGCAGGCGCCGGTCAGGTAGCGCGAGATCCGGTGCAGCACGTTGTCGGGCCGGACCCGGACGCGGGCCTCCTGCCCGGAGGCGGCGAGTGCAAGTGGCAGCAGCCAAGCGGCCGCGAGGACGACGGTACAGAGCTTCATGGCGTTCTCCAGAAGAGCGGAATCGCGCCCATATTCGCCGCAAAGGGGGCGGGCACCTGGAAACGCGGCCGCCCGAGGCTCGCCGTCTGCAGCCGCCCGCCACCACCGGCGTCGCCGCCTGTCTGGCGGAGCAGACCGGTCGCTCACGCTCCCGGCTCCGCACCGCCTGCGTGGCGAGGCCGCCTGGCTATCGCGAGCGCCAACCGAGCCGCGACCGTGAGGGAGCGGTCCGCCGTCACCGTGGTCACCCCTCGCCATTGGCGTCGCCGCCTGCCTGGCGGAGCAGGCCGGTCGCTCACGCTCCCGGCTCGGCACCGCCTGCGTGGCGAGGCCGCCTGGCTATCGCGACCGCCAACCGAGCCGCGACCGTGAGGGAGCGGCCCGCCGTCACCGTGGTCACCCCTCGCCATTGGCGTCGCCGCCTGCCTGACGGAGCAGACCGGTCGCTCACGCTCCCGGCTCGGCACCGCCTGCCGAACGCCACCACCAACCGAGGCGCGACAGTGATGGAGCGCGTTGCTGTACGCGCGATACGGCCGCGTCACAAGGATGAACGCCTCCCGCAGGCGAACTCTCAGCAGATGGAGGCACCGGCCATGATCGACTGGGTTCTGCGCCGCCGCCGCGAGGCGTTCGCGCCTGTCTTCTACGAGATGCACCGCCGCCGCTTCCGCGCGTCGTTGCGCTGGCAGCTCGGGTGCCTGACGCTGGCTCTGATCCTCGCCGCGGTCACGATCGTGCCGATGGTGCTGCTCGGGGTCGACACGGTGGCGATGTCGAGCATCGCGGGTGCACTGCTCATCCTGGCGCTGCTTATCCAGGTGCCGGGCCTCCTGGACGCACTGAACGCGCGCGTGCTGCCGTTCTTCGAGCAAGAGGTCGGCGGCACCGATACGTGGCTGGCCGGTAAGCACCTCCTCTGGGCCTCGCGGCGCCTCGACGAGATCGCCGAGCAGATGGAGGTGCCTCCGCTATCGTCGTTCGCATCGGGCGACCCGCTCATTCAGGGCGAGGCTGGGACCCTCTACGATGCGCGCGATGGGCTGGCCAGCGCCGAGGTGCTGCTGGCCGCGGCGATGGAGGTCGGCCTGGGGGCGAAGGTCGAGGCAGATCTGACGAAGCTGCGCGACGCGCTGCGGTTGGCCGCCGAGAAGGGCGTTCAGTTTTGCCTCCACCTTCGCGAGGGCAACTCGGCGAGCGGCCACGAGATGGAAGTGCGCGGCGGCAGTTACTTCTGATCGTCTGGGGGGACGTCACGATGCGTTCAGTTTGCCTGGCGCTGCTGCTTGCGCTGATGATCGGAAGGGGCGCTGCCGCGCAGGCGCCTGAGCACCTCATCTACCACGACATCCGGGCGGATGCCGCTGGGCGCATCGTGCCCTGGTACTCGGACGACCCTGGCATCGCGTACGATCACTGCATCCGGCTCGTGTGGTCGTTCTGGAAACGCATGGCCCCGTGCCCGAACGGCGTGAGCTACTACCTGCAGCACCAGGTGTGGCGGCCGGAGCACGATGCGCGCGGCCTGGGCGGCGACCAGCTCTCCATGGCGCTCTCCTCGTGGGCGCTGCTCTATGCCTACACGGGCGATCCGGCCGTCGTCGCAGACATGCGGCACATGGCGGACTACTGGCTGGCGCACGGGATGTCCGCGCCGGATGCCGCCTGGCCGAACCTGCCCTACCCCTACAACACGGACATCCACTCGGGCCGGTACGACGGCGACATGAAAGCGGGCAAGGGGGTGTTGCAGCCGGACAAGGCCGGCTCGTTCGGCGCGGAGCTGCTCACGCTGCACAAGCTGACGGGCGACCGGAAGTACCTGGACGCCGCGATCCGCATCGCCGACACGCTGGCGGCGAAGGTGGCGGCGGGCGACGGTGAGCACTCGCCCTGGCCCTTCCGCGTTAATGCGACGACCGGTGAGTTGCCCACCGGCGTGGCGGCCGCCTACACCTCGAACTGGACCGGCGCGCTGCGGCTCTTCGAGGGGCTCATCGCGCGGAAGGCGCCGCATGCGGGCCGCTATGCCGAGGTGCGGCAGGGGGTCATCGCGTGGTTGAAGGCATATCCGCTCAAGAGCAAGCAGTGGGGCCCGTTCTTCGAGGACGTGCCCGGCGACTCGAACACGCAGATCAACGCCGACACGCTGGCCTGGTACATCCTGGAGCACCCGTCCTGGGGCCCGACGTGGCGGCGCGACGCTCGGGCGATCCTGGACTGGACCGGCGCAACGTTCGGCAACCCGGCCTGGGCGAGGTACGGCGTCACCGCGATCAACGAGCAGACCTCGTACATGAAGCCGGGCAACAGCCACAGCTCCCGCCACGCGTCGGTCGAGTTGATGTACGCCGAGCGCACGGGCGATGCGTCGCGCAAGGCGGCGTCGGTCCGCGTGCTCAACTGGGCCACGTACATGGTCGACGGCGACGGCAAGAACCGCTACCCGGGGAGCGACATCTGGCTGACGGATGGCTACGGCGACTACGTGCGCCACTACCTGCGCTCCATGGGCGCCGCGCCCGAACTCGCGCCGGCCGGCCAGAACCACATCCTGCGGTCGAGTTCCGTTGTGACCGACGCGCGCTACTCCAGGCGCGAGGTGCGCTACACAACGTACGATCGCGCGTCGCGCGAGGTGCTGCGCCTCGCGTTCACCCCGGGCTCGGTGACGGCGGGCGGGGGGAAGCTGCCGCGGCTGGGCTCGACCGCCGAGTTGGGCAAGCGCGAGGGCTACACGTTCGCGGCAACGGGCGACGCACGCGGCGTGCTGCGCATCCGTCACGACCACTCGGGGTCGGTCCGCGTGGGTCTCCGTGCGCTGCCGAGTGCAGCGGCCCCGTAACTACCGGATCGGCGGGAAGTGCATCCGCGGGTGGTTCGGGTAGAAGTGGTTGGCGATGGCGATCGTGGGGACGGCAATCTCGAAGAAGAAGGGCACGATGATCGCCAGCGGATAGAGCCACCAGGCGGGCTTCCGTGCTCCGCGGTCCGCAGGGATGCAGCGCCCGGGGAGCCAGACCATCAGCCCGTACACCCAGGCCCACATGCCGTACTCGATCGCATGCCAGAGGCCGGCGAACACCATCTCGGCCAGGGTGCCGGTGACGCCGAAGAGCGCGAAGACCCAGAATGGCGAGAAGTCGTAGCGCCAGAGGATGACGGCCCAGCCCACGAACAGGGGGATGAACGCGACGACGCTGTGCAGGCAGACCACGTCGAGGTAGTTCGCCGAGGCCGTGATGTACGCCTGGCCGACGCGCGCGCCGAAGAACGGGGCCAGGTTGGTGAGGGTGGTGGTGACGACCTCCTCCAGCAGCGCCAGGAGCGTGCAGAAGACCACGAACTTCAGGCGCCAGTCGAGCGGGATGCGCCGCACGAACCGGCAGATCGGATCGCGGAATCGCCACATCAGCGCGCCGCAGAGGCCGACCCAGACCAGCACCAGGCAGTAGCCCATGCTCATCACGGCGCGCTTCGCCGGGCTTGGCCAGGCGCGCGAGAACAGGAACAGGGCCGTGGCGTTGAAGAAGAGCCAGCCCAGCACGGCCTTCAGGTAGAGCCACTGGCGTCGGGTAGGGTCCATCGCGTCTCCGCCTGGCGGTGGGGTGGGTGTCTAGCTTGACGAGGGTGGGGGCGATGCGGTTTCGCGGCCACCGTGTCACTTGTCGGTGCGTTGGCGGCATGCATGTGGTATATGAGTCCTACCGAAGGCGCGGAGTATGACATGAGCACGGTGGTAGGACAGAAGGGGCAGGTTACGATCGAGCAGCCGATCAGGGAGACGCTCGGCATCGAGCCCGGGTGGCGGGCCATGCAGCGCGTCGAGAACGGCGAGGTCGTAATCCGCTTCCTGCCGCCCAAGCACAACCGGTCGCTGGCCGGCGTCCTGAGTGCGGCCACCACCGTGCGCGAGCCGACGGAGGACGGGCTGCGTCGCGCGATCGCCGAGTCGTGGCCGTCCGGTGACGCCGATGACTGATGCCGAGGGCCGCGGCCTCGAGTTGCTCGATACGTGTGTGGTTGCGCGCTACCTGGTCGGCGATGCGCCTGACCTGGCGCGTCGGGCGGCCGCGCTGATCGACTCGGATCGTCCGCTGGGGATTGCCCTGGTCGTCATTGCCGAACTGGGGTACCTGCTGACGCGCCACTACGGCGTTGACCGCGCTCGCGTCGTGGCCGCGCTTGCCGACCTGCTGTCGCGTGCCAACATCGAGGCGCACGGGGCGCCGACGGAGGTGGCCATCGAAGCGCTGCAGATGTGTTCCCCGAGCGGTCGAGTGAGTTTCGCGGACGCGATGCTGTGGGCGGCAGCGAGGGCCGCTCCGAACGCGCGCGTCTGGACGTTCGACGAGGCGTTCCCACCGGGCGGCATCTCCGTGCAGGCGCCGTAGCGCAGGCTCCTATTCCACCTCGTACACGAAGCGGCACCGCTCGCGGCGCTGGCTGGCGAGGGCTGTGGAGAGCACCTCCTTGATGCGCAGCTTCACGCCCAGTGCGATCTGGTAGTGGTAGCGGAAGTGGCCGCCGCAGCAGAGGCAGTACGTGGCGGGCACCGGCTCCGCGTACTTCCAGCCGTTGAAGACCGGGCATGGGCAGTCGAAGCCGCCCTCCGTGCCCACGCCGCCGCTGATGGTGCCATCCTCGTGCAGCTCGGGGAAGCCCATCCACTTAACCTGGCGGATCGCCTCGATCCTCTCCGCGATGCTGCGCCCCTTGTACTCGCGCGCGATGCGGCGCATCTCCTTCTCGCGCCACCCGCCATTGCAGCATCCGCTGTCCTGCCGCACCTCGCAGCGGGCCGCGAAGTCCAGCACCTCGTCCATCACGCGCATGGCCTGGATGAAGAAGGCCGGCCGCTTCGCCTTGCTGCCGTCGGTGATGCCCTCGTAGCCGGCGAACATGCGCTCGACGACCTCGGGGGCGATCTGGTGCGTCTCCAGGGCTTCGGAGAGGCGCTTGATCGACATGGCGGGCTCTCTGGGTGGGCAGATGGGATGAGTATACCGAGAGTAGCGAGTAGCTAGTAGCGGGTAGCGAGTAGAACGGCAGATCGCGCACGACTTGCTGACACCTGCGCGCATCCGGCGCCGTCAAACATGCCAGACCCCCGCCGCGACGCGAGACGGAGGCATGCCAGATGACGCCTATCCTGCGGACGGAGCGCTTGACCAAGTACTACGGCAATCGTCTGATTGCCGTGAGCGACGTCCACATGTCCGTCGAGGCGGGCCAGGTGTTCGGGCTGCTCGGGCCGAACGGCGCGGGCAAGACGACCACCCTGAAGCTCATCCTCGGATTGCAGCGGCCCACCTCGGGCTTCGTCGAGCTGTTCGGGCAGCGCATGACCCCCAACGCGGCGCACCTGCGTCAGCGCGTCGGCTATCTGCCCACCAATCCGAAGTTCCCGCCGACCCTCACGCCCCTGACCTACCTCGACCTCGTCGGCCAGCTCTTCGGCATGGGCAACGAGGAGCGCAAGCCGCGGGTCGCCAGTCTGCTGCGCGCCGTCGATCTGTCCGCCGCATCCTCTCGCACGATCCGCGCGCTGTCGACGGGCATGCTGACTCGTCTGGGCATCGCCGCGGCGCTGATGAACGACCCCGAGCTGCTCATCTGGGACGAGCCGACCTCCGGCCTCGACCCTGCGGGGCGCAAGTACACCCTCGATCTCATTCGCGAGCTGGGCAAGACGAAGACCATCATCGTCTCGTCGCACATCCTCTCGGATATCGACCGCGTCTGCGACCACGTGGGCATCATGCACGGCGGAACGATCATCTACTGCGGCTCCGTGCGCTCGCTGAAGGAGACGATCGGGCGGAACAACGTGGAGTTCGAGGTGGACGGCGACGAGGAGCGGCTCGACGAGTACATGGCCCGGGTTCAGTCATCGCCCGAGGTGGTCGGCGCCGAACGGCGCGGCCTGTTCATCGACATCAAGTTCGACCCGGCGGCGCCCATCGCGATCCCACTCGCCCGGCTGCTCCAACAGGCGTCCGACATGGGTATCGACGTGCTCGCGGTCAGCTCGACGCGCGCCCAGACCGAGGATGCGTTCCTGCATCTCCTGGAGGCAGATCAATCCGATGGCTTCTCACGCGCTTACAACCGGGTTTCGCCGGCCGCTCATGGCGTCGACGGCGCTCCTCAAGGCGGACCTGGTCGCCCTTAGCCGCTCCTGGGTGCTGCGCGGATGGCTCATCGCGCTGGCGCTCACCGAGTTCTGGGTGCTGACCACCTCCATATCGGCGAACAAGGTCGTGCCCGTCCCGGCATCGACGATCCTGGCCGGCTCGCTGCAGCTCTACCTGTTCGTCTGGAGCACGTTCATCATCGTGCTCTCGGCAGGGTCGGTGTCGCTGGAAGCCGACATGATCGCCGACAGCATCCTGTGCCGTGCCTGCACGCGCACCCAGTACATCGTCTCCAAGATCGCGTCACGCGCGCTCGTGATCCTGGGCGCCTACGCGGTGTTCTCCGGCATCGCCGGGTATGCCACCTGGCGCTACGCCGCCACCGACATGACGGTCGCGACCATGCTGACGGGAATCGGCATCGTCGCGATGGCCGTCTTCCTGCTCGTCGCGCTCGGCGTCATGATGAGCGTGGTCTTCAATAACACCATCGTCTCCTGCGTCGGCCTCCTGCTGCTGTGGTACGTCGCGAGCCCGGTCTTCGCCTTCATCGGCTTCGACTACCTCTCGCCCGCGAGCCTCACGCGCACGCTTCCGCTCATCCTCAAGGACCCGAGCGCCCCGCAGGTCGTCCAGTGTACGGCCACGGCATCCAGCGTGACGGTGGCGTTCTCGAAGGACATGCGGGCGGAACGCGCCGAGGATGTCAGCGCCTACGCGGTCGAGTGCCCCTCCGGCACGATGCTCACGCCGCAGACCGCGGTGTACGACAAGCCGCGCACGAGCGTGGTGCTGAGCGGTCTGACGCTCCCGGCCGGCGAGACCGTCAAGGTCACGGTGCGTGGGGTCACCGACACCGGCGGCAACGAGGTGAGCCCGGCGGCGGACTCGGCCACGGCGACGGTGCCAGCCGCGAAGGGCACAACTGGGCCGAAGCCGGCAGCAGTGCCCGCGCCGGCCGCGACTTCGACCACGACAACGGCGGGCGAGCCCGCAGCGCCGGCCAAGCCCAAGGCCGCGAAGAAGGTGGGAACGGACCGCGTGGCCCCGCGCGTGACTGAGTGCAAGGCCACCGCATCGAGCCTGAAGGTGACGTTCTCAGAGGACATCGAAGCGGAGGACGCCGAGACGCTGGCCAACTACCTGGTCGAGAGCCCGATGGGGAAGACGCAGACGGCACGCGCGGCGACGTACTCCGCCACGGGGCACACGGTGCTGCTCAGCGGCCTGACGCTCGATCCGACCTTCGTGAAGGTGACCGTCCGCGACGTGAAGGACCTCAACGGGAACGTCATCGGCACGTCCGGCAACTCCGCCATCTTCCGCGAGGTGTCGAACTGGAAGTACGTGCTGGGTTTCGGCCTGCCCGCGATCTTCTTCACGCTGTTCGGCATCGTCTGGTTCTCGCGGCGGGATCTGTAGAAGGAGCGTGGGGTGGGGCACGGCCCGGCGGGGCGCGGAGGCCCCACCCCACGAGTCACTGCGCGATACGCCTCCTCTAGGATGAGGGTAGACCGGTGATGCGCTCATCCCTGCGCATAGATCACCTCAGCGCTGCCGAGTACCTCGCGCCGGACCGTCTGGTTGGAATCGTGCTCGATCGCCCAGCGGCTGACCAGGTCTGCCTTGCGCCCCAGGACGGCGGTCAGCTCATCCTCCATCGCCAGGGCTTCGAACAGGTCCCAGTCCGCGCCTTCCTCGAAGTCGACCAGCAGGTCAATGTCGCTCGATGGACCGAAGTGGTCGCCGAGTATGGAGCCGAACACGGCCAGTTCCTTCACCCGCCACCGCTGGCAGAAGCGGGCTATCGCGTCGGATCGCAGATCGATTCCATGTGCGGTCATGCTCGTGTCCCCATCACCCGGCGCGTCCCCTGCTACTCGCCGTCCTCCTCGATCGAGTCCTCCAGCCGTTGGGCGACGACGACTGCCAGACCCTCCGAGATGAACGCCTCGGGCGTGCGGCCGTCCCACATCGGGCCCGGCGTCTTCGCCCAGATGCGCGCCTGGTCCTGCGGTAGCCCGAGCCGGACGAGCGCGGACGCGATGCGCTCGAACGCGGCCAGGCGGTCCTGCAGAGCGTCCGCGTCGGGCGTTTTGGACACCGTCGACAGGTTGCGGCCCAGCACGCGCGCCAGCAGCGACAGCGTCAGGCCGAAGGCGGCGGCGACGCGCCGGGCGTCCAGGCGTCCGCTCGCCGGGTTGTGCATCTCCGGCACGATGGCTCCGAACACCTTCGACGGCGCCTCGATGGCCGCCGGCGCAGCCTGGGCCGGCTCAGCTCCGGCGGCAGGCGCGGTCAGCTTCCTGATCAGCCGCTTCTGCTCCGCGATCTGGTCGGCCAGTTCGTGGATCTTGGCGAGGAGCATCTCCTGGCCGTAGACCAGGTCCTCAAGCGTCGCCGCGATCTTGGCGAGCCTGCGCTTCTTGCCGTCGTCATCGTCGGCCACCGCTTCCGTCTGTGCAGCGACTTCGCGCACCTGCCTGTCCTTGTCGCGTTCACGTGCCATAGCACCTGTCCTCCGTTGTCACCGCCAGCTACTTCTCGACTGTCGCACTGAACGCGACACGCCCCTTCGGCGCAGCCCACCGCAGGCCCGCGGGGGTCACCGTCGCGCCGGAAGCCGCATCCACCGACGCTGCACGCAGACCGTCCGGCAGGCGGATGTGCAGCGTCGTCGATGCGGCACGGCATTCCTGGCCGAAGTCCACATAACCCGTTACGCGCTTGGCGGCGGGATCGTAGCGAACTTCGTAACTCACCTCGCCGAAATGTGTAGACGCCTTCGAGATGCCCACCGGCGCGCCGCTTGCCATCCACCCGCGGTCCACCCCCAGCGCCAGGTTCAGGCCGTCGCCCGACTCCATCACCAGGCAGTCTCGGACGCAACGGACAAGCGCCACCGGCGTCCACAGGTGCTGGCGGTCGCCGGAACACTGCGCGGTGCCGGGCTCCTGCCCGCGCTCCTCGCACCAGGTGGTCAGCGGCGTCGCGTGGTTCAGCGAGGAGTAGAGGTAGCGGATCGCGGTGTCGCCGTCGCCCAGGGCCAGGTAGGTCTCCGCCAGGTTGTCGATAGTGATCGCCACCCAGCTACCATCCGCCATCCACCCGGTGTGGATCGGCTGGCCGCCCTTGCTCATGTTCGACTCAATAAACTGGAGCGTGCCCTTGATCAGCGGGTCGTCTCCGTCCAGCAAGCCAGTCGGGGTGAACGCATTGAGCACGCCCCAGCGGCTGCCGGTCGTCTTGCCGGGTACACCGGGAATCCACCGGTAGCCGTTGGCCTGGATGGCGCCTCGGTTCATGCACTCGATGAGGTCGCGCCGGGCGGTCTCGTGGATCCTGCGCAGCTCCGGCAGGTCGTTGGTCTTGCCCAGGATCTCGGCAGCTTCGGCTGCGAGCTTGTCCGCGTAGACCGCCCAGATGTTGTGTGGGATGAAGAAGCCGTAGAGGTCGTTGTCGTTCATCAGCCCGCAGTCGCCCATGCCCCGGGGCAGCAGGCCGTACGTGAGCGGCTTCTCCCCGTTCTCCGTCACGCGGGTGCGCGCCCGCTCCCGGTCGGCCCAGCGCGATGACGCGAGCAGGTGGGTGTAGAGCTTATCCAGGAACGCTCGATCCTGGGTGAGGTGGTAGTGCTCCATGCCGACCCACGCCTTGAAGCCGGCGCAGCACCAGACCAGGTGCCCCCAGCCCTCCGGGTCGTTCCAGTTGCCGTCGGCTGCCTGCATATCCCAGCACATCTGGTAGGCGCGCACCGCCTCGGCGTGGAGCCCCAGCTCATCGATGCCGATGCAGCCGATGCCGGCCTCCACCGCGTTGGCGGCCCGGTAGCCCTCGGTGCCCGGTAGTCCGGCGATGTAGCCCTTCGCCACCGGCTCGCGCATGATGAAGATGTCTGCCAGGCAGGCCTTGAACGCGTCTACCACGCCGCGGTCCGGGATCGCGACCTTGGCCGTCCGCCCGATGAGCGTGCGCCAGACCTTCTTGCCTGCCTCCAGCTCCTTCGCCCAGTCCGTGGCGCGGAGGGCGGGTAGGTCGGCGGTCGCCTTCGCGTAGGGACGGACGAGCCATCCGGTCTTGGTCTCGCCGGGCTTCAGGTCCCAGACGAAGACCATGTTCCGTGGCCCGGGCGCGGCGTTGCCCTTCTCGGTGGAGTATGCGTCCGCGCCGACGGCCATCACGAGCACGCGGTCGGCCCGCTCGTTCCAGCCGGCCACCAGGTTGTCACCCACCCAGCGCTTCTGATCGACCCACGCGGGGTTCTCGCCCCAGGACGCCGAGTCGACGCGGAGCACGAAGCGGGATGCCGCGCCGCCCGTGTTCCTCGCGGTGATGCGCGCGATCGCGGCCGTCTTGGCCCCGGCGACCTCGATGGTGGCCGTGCAGTTGGCGTCCTCGTACACGTTCTCGAGTGCCGGCAGCCACCCTTCGACGCGCGTCCAGCGGCTCTTGGCGAACCCATGCCCATCGATCTGCGGCGTGATGCGCATGTCCCAGTCGGTGCGCGGCGTGCGGAACGAAGCCAGTGGGAAGCGGGTCAGGTCGTCGTAGGTCCACGCCATCCGCAGGCTGCCCGGCTGCAGGTCCAGCAGCGTTCTGTCGCTCTTGTCCGGCAGGCCTACGGTGATGCGGTGGGGTGTCGCGAAGGCGTAGGAGTACTCGACCTTCGTTGGAAATGCGTCGGCGCTCGGTGTCTTGGCCACAGTGCTGCTCCCTCCGGCTTGTTGTGCCGCCGCGCCAACGGACATCAGGGCGGCCGCTGCGACAAATGCGGTTCGGCTCATCCAGCGATGGGTCATCGATAGATCTCCAGCCTGGCCGATGCCGGCGCGAACGGTTCCAGGCGTATGGTGTTGCTGCCCTGCTTGACGAAGCGGGTGACATCGAGCCGCAGCGGCCTGCCGATGAACCCTCCGGCGTCCTTGCCGTTCACGGTCACGCGTGCCGCCTCCTCGGGCTTCAGGTCGTCCACCGCCAAGAACACGCGCGCTCCGCTAGCCAGCGTGTCGGCGGGCACGATGGCAGTGCCCTGGAACGGGTCGGCCTTGGCGGGGCTGAGCGTCACCTGGCCCTGCAGGCGCCCCCACGGCCCCTCGCCGAACTGCGCGATCACCTTCGCGCCGGGCCAGGACGCGTCTGCGAAACCAGCCTGGCTCCAGCCATCCACCAACTGGTTACCCGATTTCCACGTGCCGTCGACCTTCACCTCCACATCCGTGCCGTTCGCCAGGTGGACTTGCAGGAGACCGATGAGGCCGGCAGGGCTTGGCTGCGACGTGGAGTTCGTGGCTGCGATGGCGAGCTGGTTCAGGCCGGGCTGGAGCAGCGCCGTCACGTCCAGCTCGACGGGGGTGCGCCAGCCCTCGCCGTCGGCGCTGCTCTGGCCGGCCGTCTTCCCGTTGACAAACAGCTCGAAGCTGTTGTCGGCGGTGCCCCGGAACGTCGCCTTGCTTACTTGCGCGCCGGCCGGCAGCTCGACCTGCTTGCGGAAGTAGCGCACACCCGCCGGAGCGGATGCCCGCGGATCGCCCTCCGGGTACCACACCCATGCGCATCCCTGGAGCGACGCGGCGATGTCGGTCGGCCCCTCCAGCACGGGCTCCGGCACCGGGGGCAGCGCCTCGCGCACGATCTGGATGGCTGCGCGAAGGCTGCGGCTGCCCTCCTCGACGCGTCCGGGCAGGTTCCGCGCGCTGGGCTGGAACACGAGGAGCATGCTCTCGTTCGGCTCCATCGTCAGCGTGAGCAGCACGTGCGCGCCGTCGCGCTTGTACGGGATCGAGGTCATCTCGTTGCGCATGGGGTCCCAGTGCTCGGGCACCCCTGCGGCGGCAACGCGGAACGTGAACCGCCGGGGCGGGCCTTCGTGGTTCTGGTTCGTCACGAAGAACACGTCGCGCCCGTCCTTCACGCGGTGCAGCACGTGCAGCCAGTTGCTGGGGGCGCCCGCGACGACCTCAAGCGTCGGATGGACGCCGGCATCCTCTGCCAACACTCGCTGCAGATCATCCACCGTCGGCGCCTGCGGCAGCAGGTAGGAGCGCCCCCCGGCGTCGTTGGTCCGGCAGGCGTCGAGGCCGGGCTGCGGGCTGCCCCAGATGGCGCCAGTTAGCGCGGCGATGTCGCTGGACGACTTGCCCAGCGTCGCGGACTTCGTGGGCAGGAACCCGTGCGCGACGACTACGCCGCCGGCTTCGTAGAACGCTTTCACCTTCGCCAGCGCGGCGTATGGGATCGTCTCGACCGGCGGCACGACGAGGACGCGATACGCCTCATCGCGCAGGCGGAGCTGCCTGCCGTCGACACGCATATACTGCTCGAACACGTCGTACGGGATCCAGTCGCAGTCGTACAGCGCGTCCTGCAGGACCTCGCTCATCTGCTCGGGGGTGACGTGCTTGCCGGCGTGCGCACTGTTTCCGAGGTAGAGCAGCGCGACGGGACATACGTGGCGGCCGCCGGTGAGCATCACGCTGAGGCGGCTCGTGTAGTCGGCCCACACGCGGTAGAGCGGGAACCGCGGCTCGAACGCGCCCATGTAGAAGTAGGGTGGACAATCGGTGTCGCGCGGCGCCCGCGGGTTGAACGAGTGGGGGATCAGGAAGTTGACGCCGCTCACCTGCATGTGGTCGGCCCACCACTTCATCTCGGGGTACGTCAGGTCCTGGCCACGCGCGCCGAAGATCTCCACCATCGTCACGTCGTCCGGCTTGCCATAGGCGTGCGTCACGGAGCTGCCGAGCTTCGGCGTCTGCCAGCATGGGGCGTCACGCACCGCGCGCTTGCCCCAGATGAACTGGTCGAATACCGCGTCGATGGCGCCCATCCCGCTGTACTTCTGGAGCTGCATCATGTTGCCGGCGCACAGGCCCGGCGCGAGGTAGCAGTTGCTGTGCTCGAGGAAGTGCCCCATCGATACGACGCCGCGCGCCTCGCACCACTTCGACAGGCCGCCGTACAGCGTGCGCCCCCAGGCCTCGGCGAAGGCGTCCTGGTACTGGTAGCGCGCGGCCACCTGCTCCTCGCCTGTGAGCTTGAACTTCCACGCGACGAGGGCGCGCTTCCAGTCGACGCCGCGCTCGTCGAGCACCTTGCGCACCTCGGTGCCCCAGTCGCCGGGCGTCTCGGGCTCGTCGTAGAAGTAGCCCGCGATCGTCTTGCCGAAGTCGGCCTTGAACCGGTCGTAGTGCGGCTGGTAGACCGTCTTGATGTACCAGTCCACGCAGTCCCGGCTGGCGCCATCGACCAGCGGGCGGCCCGGCGCCGGTTTGCACGTAAAGCGCATCACCTGCCAGCGCCCCGCGGGGACGCGCCACTTCAGCGTGCCGTCCGCGCCGACCGCGTTCGCCAGATCCACCAGCGTGCGCCCCTCGACGCCGTCCGCCGCGAGACGCCCCGCGATGATCGCGACCCGGTTCGGCCCGCCATAGCCCGGCAGCGCAACGGACTTCGGGCCGGTCAGCTCCGCAGCCTCGCCGACGAGCAGCTTGGCGCCGTACTGCGGCGGCACCTTGCCGGCCACCTCGCCGCTCGGCCACCACTTCTCGTCGAAGATCCAGAGCTTCATGCCGCTCGTCTTCGCCGCGTCGAGGCAGATGCCGAGGTCGCGGTACCAGCCCTCGCCGAGCCAGTCGCTGTGCGGCCGCGACTCGGCGGTCAGCGATCCATTGCCCCCGTCGGCGACGGCCCTCAGGTACTCCTGCAGCCGCTCCTTGCTCTCGTCGCCGTGCAGCCAGAAGAGCGGCCCCGTGAGCCAGCGCGCGTCCATCGGCAACTCGCGGTAGCGCTTCTCCGTCGCCGCGAACCCGCCGGCTGTCGACGGTGACGGCGCCGATGGAGCGGCTCCGGCGATGCAGGCGGCCAGCGCAGCCGTCGCGCCTGCCATGGCAACGGCTCTCATGGTGTCCATGCTCACTCCCTCTCGGCCCATCTTCTGTCTTCTGGCTTCTGACTTCTGACTTCTGGCTCCTGCCGCGCTACGGCTCCACGTCATCCACGATCCGCACGTTGCGCAGCGTTCCGCGGAACGCGAAGTCGGGCTGGACGGATTCGTACTGGCCGATGACCAGGTTGCGCGCGGCGGGCACATCGGTGAGTTCCGCGGTGGCCTGCGGGATCTCCTGACCGTCCACCAGCAGCCTCTGGCGCGCGCCGTCGAACGTCCAGCGCACCTGGTACCACCGCCCAGGCTCGATGGCGGGGCCGTTCGCGTCGCCGGACGGTGTTCGGATGATCAGGCGGCCGCCGAGGATCTGCACAAACCATCCGTCGACCTGCCAGACGCCGTGGCACAGCAGGACTGGCATCTTGCTCACGTCGTCGGCGCGGAACTCGAACTCGACGGTGAGGCCGTTCCGCATGTTGAGCGAGCCTCGGTGCGGCAGCGTCAGGTGTCCGCCGGCGAACGTCGCGCCGTCCGGCCCGTAGCGGATCTCGCCGACCTGCTGGAAGCCCTCCGGCCGCGCGGTGAGCGGCAGCGCGAGGACGGTCGCGGCAGCGTCTGTCGGCGGGAAGCTCACGGAGGCCGTGCTGGCCTTCCCCATGGCGCCCCAGGGGCTCATCGGCGTGACCGAGTACACCCAGTTGCCGGGCGGCGGCACGTCGCGGCAGACGTGCGGCGAGGACAGGTTCGCCGTCACGTCCTTGATGTGGGCGTACACCTCCCCACCCACCGCCGGCGAGCGCGAGACGCGGTAGCCCCATGTCCAGAGGGATGTGCACGGGGGCCACGCGATGAGCACGGCGGCGCGGTTGGCGCGGGCCTCCACGGTCGGGCGCTCCGCCGGGGCGCGCTCGCTCGCAGCGTAGGGAATGGGCCGGCTGCGCGCGACCGCCTTGCCGCCGGTGATCGCCTCGATGATGTACGCACCCCGCTTGGCCATCGGCGCGTCGGGCAGGTACGCGACGGCGGTGTCCGCGACCGGTTTGCCGTCGCGCACGACGCGGTAGTATTCGGCCGCTGGGCAGTCATTCCACTGGAGTTCCACCGGTGCGTGCGTGCCGGCCGTGGCCTTGCCGATGATGGCAGGAGACGCGGAGGGCTTCACGCCCGTCCGTCTCGGCGTGGCTGCGGGCGGCATGACCGTGATGCACGTGGGCCCCCACGCCATCGGCTTGTCCGGCGACGCATCGAAGGACATGCCGACCTCGATGCCGGGCGCTCGCATCGAGGCGGAGGGGATGGTCGCCTCGTAGACCCAGCCGCGCACCGACGAGAGCTTGATGGTCTGCCACCGCGCTGCTCCCAGCGGGCGGTAGTGGAACCAGGCGTCGCCCCCGTTCAGGACGATCGGCCGGAGAGGCAGGGCGATACCTGCCGGCGAGGAGGCGACGAGGCGAGGCAGCAGGATTGCCGATGGTGCGCCCCTTGGCGTGGTGAGGTAGCGGGAGCCGATGAAGGGCCCCGCTACCTCATTGGCCTCGGCACAGAGGCTGCGCCATGCGGCGTAGGCCTTGGCGTTGATGGTCGCCAGCACGCCGTACTCGCCGCGCGTCGTCACTCGCATCGCATAGGCGTTCACAGCCGTTGCCAGCGCCCGTCGGCCGAGGATGCCCTGGGCCTCCCGAACGGGACCAGTCCTCTCGTCGGGCGCCGCCCGGCGGGCCTGCGCCAGCAGATCCTGTGCCCGACCTACGTCTTCCTCGGCCTTCTGGTAGGCTAGAACCCAGTCCATGGACGCGATAAGCCACTCCAGCCTCGGCCTGGACGCCCCGGAACGTGGCAGGAGCGCGGACGCTCGGGCGCGCAGATCCTCCAGCGCCGCGACCTTCGCCGGCTCGCCGGGGCCCCAGGTGAATGCGCCGCACTCCTGCTGGCCCGTGCCGCCGACCCAGCGGAAGCCCAGCTTGTCCAGCTCGGAGTGGATGGCGGCCATCTCCGCGCCTATCTCGGGGCCGTAGCAGCGCCGGCCCAGATCGGCGAAGAACGCCTCCGCGGTGAGCGCGGGGTCCCACGCCGAGCGCATCAGATAGGCGAAGTCCTCCTCCACGTCGCGGGTGCGCCAGTGGATCGTCAGCAGGCCCTGGCTCCCGGATCGCCGCGCATCGGCCGCGAGCTTCTCCAGCGTGTGGACGTGCGGCTGGGCGTGCCACTGGTCGCCGTCGCACTCGATCCACGGGATCGGCCAGCGCTGGCGGCTCGACGCGAGCTGCCCGTACACCCGGTCGATGCGGTCGCGCGGGACGAGGTGGTCGAGCGACGAGAAGACGACGTCCTTCGGCAGCAGCTTGTCGAGGCCCTCGTAGTACTCGGCCGACAGGATACGCTCGTCGCCGCCCCAGCCGGAGATGACCAGGCGCACACGCCCACCGTGCCGCTTGAGGGCCCGCCAGGCGAGCATCGCGTACTGCTCCAGGCGGGCGCCTTCGTTGGCGCGGCAGGCCTTACCTTCCGGCGAGTCCTGGAAGAAGGGACGCTCGCCGGCCTTGCGCTCCACGATGCGGCGGAACGTGTCGCGGCGGGCAGCGGCGTAGCTGCTGAGCACGGACTGCTTGCCCGCCGGAAGCCGGTAGCCGGACGCGCCGACCGTCTCCGATTGCCAGATCCAGAGGTAGTCGAGCATCGGGTAGGTGTCGAGCACGTGGTTGATGCGCTTCAGGAACACCTCGCGGTCCGCCGCGTTGGTCGGGTCGCCGGACATCTCGAAGCCGAGGCAGGTCTTGAGGCCGCGCCGATGGGCGTAGGCGAGGGCGTCGCGCATGACGGCCTGCTCCGCGCGGATCGCCTCGTTCGAGTCGGCGATGCGGCAGGTTGCTGCGCCGAAGTAGTCGTCCGCGAAGAGCTTGGCCGTGTCGCCAGCGAACTGGCTCGTCGGCATGGCCACCGTGCCCCACGTGGGCGAGGCGGTGCTGAGCAGACGTCCGCCCCAGACCATCTTGCCCTTCTCGGGGTAGGCAGCGAACGGCTCGGAGTCATAGGTGTGGAAGCCGACGAAGTTGGCGCCGGAGCGGATGAGCTGGTCGACGAACGCGCGGTGGTCGATGGGGTCCCAGGTCGTCGGGCTGTTGAAGAAGTTGTACCAGGGCAGCACGCCGCGCACCGCGAACGCCGGCTTGCGCACCACCGTGGTGAACGCGGGTGCGTCCGGGAGCGAGCGCGGGATGGCCTCGCTGCCGAGGTAGAAGCCGAAGCCCAGCTCCCAGAGCAGGCCGTAGATCGCGTTCACCGCGCCCGCCGCGGTCTGCCCGGCAGCCACGACCACGCGCTTGCCGCTCTGCACGTGACTCACGAGCGCGTACCCCTGATCGCCCAAACCGGGCGGGATCACTCCGACTGCGGGGTTCGCGTCGGGCGTCCCGAGGACGACGGCCGGTGCGGGCCAGGTGCGCCAGGCGCCAGATGCCACCACGCGCGGCACCCGGCCCGTCACCTGGGCGAGGTAGCGCTGCAGATCGACCGTGGCCAGACGCTCGGGCTCCGTCTGCTTGCCGACGACGATGGTGGACCAGGGCGGCAGCTTGCCCTGGCTCGACGCCGGCACGCCTGCGACGATGAGGAACAGCACGGTCGTAACCCATAGCACAGCGCGCATCAGCCTCATGTCCTCTCTGCTCACCACCTTGGCGCCGGCGCCGGGCAGGCCTGGTCCGCCAGTCGCGCCCGGACGGCAACCAGGCACCCGCAGTGGCGGCAGGTCGTGCCGTACTGCAGATCGCTGCACGCCTCGCAAGCGGCGGTGCGGTGTTCGTAGGTATCGTCGCTGGCGACCCGCGCGTCCGGGTGCGACGCCAGGTAGCCGGCGACGATGCGCTCCACCTCGCCACGCGCGAGCCGGACCGTCGCACCGCACCCCTTGCACCCAGCGGGCGTCGGCATCTACTTGGTGGCCAGCACGACGACGGAGCGCGCGGGCAGCTTCACGGTCAGCTTCGATCCGCTCCGGCTGAACTCCGCGAACTCGACCGGCGCCACGGCATCGGGCGCGTCGAACGTGTTGTGCGCGTCCATCGCCGGCCCGGTGAGGATGCGGCCTGTCACGCTCGCCGCCTCGATGCCGCGCAGGTCGCAGGCCAGTTCCACGGCGGCCTCCGGGTCCAGGTTGCAGAGGGAGACATGCACGGTGCCCGATTCATCGCGCGAGGCGGAGGCATGCACCTGCGGCACGGTCCACTCGCCGGCGTCGATCGTGCCGCTCTGCAGGTCAGTCGGGACGAGCGTGGCGTCCTGGTGGACCTTGAACATCTCGAACACGTGGTAGGTCGGCGTGCACAGCATGCGCGGGCCCTCGGTGAGGACCATCGACTGCAGCACGTTCACCGTCTGCGCGATGTTGGCCATGCGGACGCGGTCGGCGTACCGGTGGAACACGTTGAGGCTCACGCCGGTCACCAGCGCGTCGCGCATCGTGTTCTGCTGGAAGAGGAAGCCGGGGTTCGTGCCGGGCTCGACGGCGTACCAGGCGCCCCACTCGTCCATGATCATGCCCACGCGCTTCGCCGGGTCGTAGCGGTCCATGATCGCCGCGGTCGACCGGATGAAGCCCTCGATGCCCAGGGCGCTCTTGAGCGTGCTGAACCACTCCTCGACCGGGAAGCCCGTCGCGGCGCGCTTCGGCTCCCACCCGGACGGGAAGCAGTAGTAGTGCACGCTCAGGCCGTCCATGAAGCGGGCCGCCTCGCGCATCAGCACCTCGTTCCAGTCGTCGTTGTTGCCGCACGCCACCTTGTAGAGCCGCCCGCCGCCGAAGTGCCGGCAGAAGCACGCGAACCGGCGATACTCGTCGGCGTAGTACTGAGGGCGCATCTCGCCGCCGCAGCCCCAGTTCTCGTTGCCCACCGCCCAGTAGGTGAGGGGCCAGGGTTCCTCGCGACCATTCGCGCGGCGCAGGTCGGCC
>CAZFLM010000085.1:0-2718 GCA_964519955.1 uncultured Chthonomonadaceae bacterium
GCCCCGCGCCGATCGTGCGCAGCGTGTGGATGATCGCGGCGGTGTGCGGCACGCGCTGGTACGGGTGCAGGTCGCTCAGCACGTCCTCCCACACGGTCGAGCCCGGGTTGCTGAGCGAGCCGATGGCCTTCGCCTCCTCGGTCTTGTGCTCGGTGTAGAGCTTGAACGTGGCGGCGTCCGGCTTGCCCCCGGGCGCGAGCAGGCCGTAGGACCAGGCGCCCGCCGGGTTGGCGCTCCCGCCGAAGTCCTTCGCCGCGTCCCACGTCTTGCCGCCGCCGCTGATCGTTGCCGCGAGGCCCGTCGAGTCGCCGCCGTAGTTGCCGTTGCCCTGGCCCAGCACGAAGTCCACCGTATCGCCCTGCTTCACCGGCAGCTTGCCCGCGTAGGCCGCCTCGTTCGGGTGTCCGTCCAGGTTGATGAGGCCGTCGAACACGGCGGCGCCCCGGTGCAGCACGTGTACGTCGGTCGTCGCCTTCTCCGCGATGCCCCGGAACTGCGCCGCGACCTCCACCTCGCCGTCGGCAGGCGCGGTCCACCGCACGACGCTGTACTCCCCGCGCGGCCCGGGGTGGAATGCCAGCGCGCCCGGCTCCCACGTCATGCCCGTCCCCGTCATCGGGTGGTCGGTCGGGTTCTGCGTCACGTTGGGGTCCGGGCCATCCTTCCCGCCCCACCAGCGCAGCCCCGCGGTGCCGCTGCCGGTCTGGTTGTCGAAGCGCCCTGCGTTCAGCACGACCAGGCGGCTGTCGTCCAGCTTGCGCACGAGCGGCAGGGAGTCCACGGCGTGGCGGAAGAGCCGCCCATCCTGCGTCTCGTTGAGCAGGCCCCAGATGACGACGCTCGGGTGGTTGCGGTCCCGCCGGATCATGTCGGAGGTGGACTGGTCGAAGCGCTCCGGCATCTTCGGCGAGTCCGCCAGGCACCAGCTCGCGTAGTCCTCCTCGTAGACCATGAGGCCCATCTCGTCGCAGAGGTCGAGCTGGCGGCGCACAGCCACGCCGGAGATGAACCGGATCGCGTTGAAGCCCATCACCTTCACGTTGAACAGGTCGCGGCGGAGCCAGTCCGGGTCCTCGGGGAACTGCAGGCCGATCGGGCAGCAGTTGCCGGTGTGCGAGCAGCGCAGGTAGATGCGCTTGCCGTTGAGGCGGAACGCGCCGCGCTCGAACCGGAAGTCGCGGAACCCGAAGCGCTCGGACCGCTCGTCCATGCGGGCGTGGGAGCGCGTCTGTACGCGGGCGGTGGCGCGGTAGAGGAACGGGTCGTTCAGCGCCCAGAGCCGCATGCCGGGCACCTGCACGTCCACCGCCACCACCGTGTCGCCGGCCGGGAAGCTGCGCTCGACGACGGCGGCCGCGACCGTCTCGCCGGTGGCCGCCGGGGCGATGCTGAGGTCGAGGCGGGCGCTCGCGGCGCGTTTGCCGGAGTTGCGTACGGTCACCTCGACGCGCGCCGCGCCGGTCTTCGGGTCGCCCCGCACGAACAGGTCGGTCACGCGCACCGGAGCGACGACGAGCAGCTCGACGCTGTCGGTGATGCCGCCGTGGTTGTACGCGTTGCCCGCGACGTAGGGGACGACCTTGTTGCGGTGCGGGGTCTGCGCGAGCACGAAGCCGTCCACACCCTCGTTCGTGGGGTTGATGACCCGGACGGCCAGCAGGTTCTCCTCGCCGGGCTTCACGAGGTCCGTCACGTCCAGCTCGAACACGCCCTCCCCGCCCTCGTGCGAGCCGGCTGCCTTCCCGTTCAGCCACACGTCGCCGTAGTAGTCCACCTGCCAGAACCGCAGGATGACGCGGCCGCCGGGCACGGGGTTGGCGGGCGCCGCGAAGCGCTTCCAGTACCACGCCACACCGTGGTAGCCGGGGAACGCGTCCTGGATGATCCACGGCACGCGCGTCTTGACGGCCTTCGCGTTGGGCGTCTCGCACCACTTGCCGGCCTTGCCCTCGTTCTTCGGGTCGATGTCCAGCAGCCACTCGCCATCCAGGCTCACGACCGTCGGCCCAAGCACGCCCGGGCGCGCCTCCGCCGCCGCGGCCGGCTCCACCATCGATGACCCCGCCGCCAACCCGGCACCCGCCTGCGCCGCCCCCGCCAGGAACCGTCTCCGCGACATCGCTCCCTCCCGCTCAGCTCCCATGCCTTTCCCTCCGGCCGTGGTGGTATCGCACAACGTCTTCGGCAGCCGCGCGCGCGTCACCTGCAAACGGAGGCGGAGAGGACGCACGACGCGTCGCTCAGCGGCAACTGGCGCGGAACAGGACAAGGGAGCAGAGCGTCGCATCGCCCGTCCACGGCGTATTATGGTGGTAGCACACTGCCAGGAGGGCAAGATGCTCCGACACGGCATCGACCTGGACACCGAAGCGATCCGCACCTTCCGACGCCGGTGGCGCATCTCGGAGCTGTGCGTGCTCGGGTCGATCCTGCGCGCCGACTTCGGACCAGACAGCGATGTCGACTTCCTGGCATCCTACGATCGGGACGCCGACTGGGACCTCTTCGACCACTTCCACATGGAGGATGAGCTGGCGGCCATCATCGGCCGGAATGTGCAGATCGTCGACCGCGAGGCGGTGGTGAACGGCAGCAATCGCGTGTTCCGCCAGGAGGTCCTGGCGACAGCGGAGCCCATCAATGACGCGCGATAGTGCACGATAGCTGTGGTGGGATGGGCCTCCGTGCCCGTCCAGCACAACCGATGGATGGGCACTG
>CAZFLM010000085.1:2818-6863 GCA_964519955.1 uncultured Chthonomonadaceae bacterium
AGATAACGCACGAGCGCTGTGGTGGGATGGGCCTCCGTGCCCGTCCAGCACAACCGATGGATGGGCACTGCTATCCCAGATAACGCACGAGCGCTGTGGTGGGATGGGCCTCCGTGCCCGTCCAGCACAACCCACGAACAGGCCAGAGCCACCTCCCCCCCGCACCACCAACCGCCCCAATCGAGTAGACTAGGGGAGGCGACATCGGGCAGGGATTCCGGGCCCGACTGTCGAACCGAACAGCACCTCTGAGAGTGGCGCCCGCCACTCTCTTCGTCGTCTCATTACGCCCTTGCGACTGAAGACCCTACAACTCGCCGGCTTCAAGACCTTCGCTGACCGCACCGAGGTCGCGTTCAACGACGGCCTGACCGCTGTCGTCGGCCCCAACGGGTGCGGCAAGAGCAACATCGCCGACGCCATCCAGTGGGTCCTCGGCGAACAAAACCCCCGCCACCTCCGCGCCAGCGACGCCCGCGACGTCATCTTCACCGGCACCGACAAGCGCAAGCCCGTCGGCATGGCCGAGGTGCGCCTGACGGTCGACAACGACGACAGGTCGCTGCCCGTCGAGTTCACCGAAGTCACCGTGGCGCGGCGCGTCTACCGGTCGGGCGAGAGCCACTACGCGCTCAACGGGGCCACGTGCCGCCTCAAGGACATCGTCGACCTGTTCCTCGACACGGGCCTCGGCAAGGGCGCCTATGCCTTCGTCACGCAGAGCGAGATCGACGCGGTGCTCTCGGCGAAGGCGGAGGACCGGCGCATCCTGTTCGAGGAGGCCGCCGGGATCAACAAGTACCGCGTCCGCAAGCGCGAGGCCATGCGCAAGCTGGAGCAGGCCGAGGCCAACCTCACGCGCGTGCGCGACATCCTCTCCGAGCTGGATCAGCAGCGCGCGCCGCTCGAGGAGCAGGCACGGCTGGCACGGCGCTACCGCGAGCTGACCGACCGCCTGCAGCAGATCGAGGTCGACCTCCTCGTCGCCGACCTGCAGAAGGTCGACTACGAGCTGTACGCCGCGCGGCGCGAGCAGGAGCTGGACCGCCAGGCCATCGGCAAGCACGACGACGAGCTGGCCCGCCTGGAGCGGGAGTCCGAAGCCGCCGGGGCGCGCCTGGCCGAGGCGGAGCAGGAAGTCGACACGGCGCGCCTCTCGCAGCAGGGCGCCCTGACGAGCGTCGAGCGGCTGGAGAGCCGGGCAGAGCTGGCCGCCGAACGCCGCGCCGCCGCCGAGCGCTCGATGGAGGTGCTGGACCGCGAGCTGCGCGAGCTGGCGGAGCGCGCGTCGGCGCTCGACAAGGAGTCGGCGCAGCGTCAGAAGGAGCTGGACAAGGTCAGCGAGGGCGCGTCGACGGAGGCGGACAGCGTTCGCGACAAGCGGCGGGAGGTCTCCGCGTTGGCGCAGGCCCTGGCTCAGGCGCGGCGCGAGGCGGACACCTCGCAGGAGACCGCGCGGCGCATCGTGGAGGCCCGGGCGCAGCGGGAATCGGCCCTGGCCGCGAACCGCGTGCGGCTGGACGACCTGACGCAGCGCCGGACCCAGTTGGAGGCGGAGCGGGCCGACGTCGAGCGGCGCATCGCGGAGGCGACGGAGCGGCTGACGGCGGCTGACTCGGAGCGCACCACACGCGGCGAAGAGCGAACGGCCGTCGAGCAGCGGATCGTGGCGCTGCGGGCGGAGTGCGAAACGCTGGAGCGCGAGGTCGGCGAGCACCGCCGGGCCGGCGAGGTGTGTGCGCGCAAGGTGGCCGAGGCCGAGAGCCGCCTGGCGACCCTGGAGGAGATGCGGCAGTCCGGCGAGGGGTACTACCAGGGCGTGCGAGCGGTCATCGGGGCGGTCCGCGACAAGCAGTTGGCCGGGCTCTACATGCCGTTCGTCGACGTGATCGAGGTGGAGGAGGAGTACCGCACCGCCATCGAGGTCGCGCTGGGTTCGGCGGCGCAGGACATCGTGTGCGAGAGCGACGAGGACGCCAAGCGGGCCATCGACTGGCTGAAGTCGCGGCGAGCCGGTCGCGCCACGTTCCTACCCCTCTCCTCGCTGCGGCCGCCGAGCGCGGTCTCGACGAGCGGCTTCTCGGAGCGGGACGGCGTGCTGGGCTGCGCGGCCGATCTGGCCAAGACGGAGGCGCGCTTCGCCCCTGCCCTCAAGCTGCTGCTCGGACGGACCGTGGTGGCGACGGACCTGGACGCGGCCCTGCGCGTGTCGAAGCGGTTGCAGGGCTGGAGCCGCATCGTGACGCTGGCGGGCGAGCTGATCGCGCCGGGCGGGGCCATCACCGGCGGGTCGCTGCAGGGGCGCGGGACGCATCTGCTGGGCCGCAAGGGCGAGATCGACGACCTGAGCCGCGCGCTGCCGGGCATGCGCAAGGAGTTCGACAAGCACCAAGACGCCGCGGACTGCTCCCGCAAGCTGGCGGTCGAGCGGCAGGGCCAGGTTGCCGAGGCGGCGACGCAGGCCGAAGCCATCCGCGTGCAGATCGCCAAGGTGGAAAGCGAGCGGACGGCTGCGCAGCGCGACGCGGACGCGGCCGGCAGAGCGCTGGTGACCGCGAAGGCCGACGAGGAGCGCGTGGCGAAGTCGGCGAGCGACCTGGAGGCGAAGATCGCCGACCTGACGCGGGCGCTCGCGGACGGGCAGTCCGAGGACGCGACGGTGGAGGCCGCCATCGTGGCGGCGCACGAGGCCGTCCAGCGCCTGACCGCCGAGCACGACGCGGCGCGCGCCGACCTGATGAAGCTGGAAGTCGACGCGGGGCGCTCATCGGAGCGGCGCACCGCGCTGGACCGGACCGTGCACGCGCTGACCCAGCAGCATCAGCAGATCGCCCAGTCGCGGCGGGAGAAGCAGAACCAGCGCGAGCAGGCGGGCGCTCAGTGGCGCGAGGCGGGCGAGATGGCGCTCGACGTGGCCAAGCGGCTGGAGGAGGCGCGCACGCAGCTCACCCAGTGCGAGCAGCACTTCGCCGAGTGGCGCGACCGGCGGCAGACGCTCCTGCAAGCCAACTTCGACCTGTCCAACCAGATCAAGGACATCTCCCTCCAGCGCTCGCGCGTGACCGAGGAGCTGCACGCGGCCGAGCTGCAGATCGCGCGGCTCGAGGTCCGGCGCGCGCAGACGGCCCAGCGCCTGCTCGACGAGTACGAGATGACGGTGGAGGACGCCCTGGCGCGCCCCGATCCGGGCGACATCGAGCGCGAGACGGTGAACGAGGTGGCCCGCATCCGCCGCGAGATCCGCCAGATGGGCGACGTGAACACCGGCGCGGTGGAAGAGTACGAGCGGCTGACCGAGCGCCACGAGTTCCTGACAGAGCAGGAGGGCGACCTCGCGAAGGCCCGGGAGTCCCTTCTGACCACCATCGCGGAGATCGACGAGAGCACGCGCGGCGTCTTCGTGACGACGTTCGACGCGGTGAAGGCGGAGTTTGCCCGGATCTTTGAGCGCCTGTTCGGAGGGGGTACGACGGAGCTGCTGCTGACGGACCCGAGCGACGTGCTGGAGACGGGCATCGAGGTCATCGCGCAGCCGCCCGGCAAGCGGCCGCAGCACCTCTCGCTGCTCTCCGGCGGCGAGCGCGCCCTGACGGCCGTGGCGCTGCTGTTCAGCTTCCTGGCGGTGCGCCCGAGCCCGTTCGTCGTGCTGGACGAGATCGACGCCCCGCTCGACGGCCCGAACGTGGAGAAGTTCGTCGAGCTGGTGAAGGACTTCAGCCAGCGCACCCAGTTCCTCATCATCACGCACAACCCGACGACGATGGAAGCCGCCCCGAGCTGGTACGGCGTGACCATGCAGGAGCCGGGCGTGTCGCGCGTCCTCTCCTACCGCTCCCCCACCCCGCCCGAGTACGGCGACGAGGAAGACGCCAGCGCGGACGAGTAGTTCCCAGCGGCAGCGCGCGGCTCCAGTGCTCCCGGCGGGGCGCGGAGGCCCCACCCCACGGGCGGGTCGCCGCAGCAAGCGCGAGCAGGCTTGCCACGCGCAAACCTGTGGGGCGCGCCCTCCGCGGCGCGCCGGGAACCCCTCGCCACGTACCACGTT
>CAZFLM010000085.1:6963-17933 GCA_964519955.1 uncultured Chthonomonadaceae bacterium
GGCGGGTACTTCAGTGCCCGTCCCGTTGCGCACAACCCTGTGGGGCGCGCCCTCCCCGCGGCGGGACGCGATGGCCTGTGGGCTACCGCAACACCCGCATCGCCACCGCACACGCGATGCTGGCCGCGAGCCCGATGAGCGCGACGGCCACGGCAACCGCGAGCGAGGGGCGCTGCTTGCGGAAGCAGTTCTCGGTGCCGGCCCGCAGGCGACCCATATTGGAGCGGTGGCGGGCGATGGCGAGGATGCCGGCCGCCAGCGCGAAGGCGAGCCGCGCGTTGTCGCCCGGGTAGAACGCCAGGCAGAGGGGCGTCAGCGAGGCCGCCGCGACGATGGAGCCCAGCGAGACGTAGCCGGTCAGAGCGATCACCGAGCCCCAGAGCACCCCTGAGCCGACGCCGACCTTCCACATCACCCCGATCATCACGCCCAGACTCGTCGAGATGCCCTTGCCGCCCCGGAACCGGAGGAACGGCGACAGGCTGTGGCCGAAGATCGCCGCCAGCCCCGCGCCAACCTGCCACGCCACCGAGAGCCCCAGCGCCGCGGCGACCACCGGCGGCGCGACGCCCTTGCCCACGTCGAACAGCATCGCCAGCGCGCCGGCCTTCTTCCCGGCCACGCGAAACACGTTCGTGGCCCCGATGTTCCCGCTGCCATGCTCGCGGATGTCGATGCCGGCAACCCAGCGGGCGATGAGGAGGCCGAACGGCACCGAGCCCAGCACATAAGCACCCAGGATGACGGCGATCTCGCGAAGCATGGCGTGTTCCTTTGCTGTTCTGAGAACGGGCTGGCTAGCCCCCGGATCCATCACGCCGTAGTGCCGTCATCCCGGAGGGATCTGCTCTTGACGTGCACCTCGCGCTCATGTACCCATTTTCATGCTCGCTGGTGTGCCCGCCGAACATGGGGTCTGTGGGGCGGCGGCTTGCCGCGGAGGGCCGCGGCGGTCCATGGCCGGGTCCTCGTCGCCCTCTACCGGCAGTCCACGATCATCCAGCATCCCCGGCGGGGCGCGGAGGCCCCACCCCTCCCCACCCCACGAGTTGGTCGCGGCACACACCCCGCGCCGCGCACCACCCGCGTCCGCAGGACGCCCGGCCGCAGGCCCACCAGGCGGGTACTTCAGTGCCCGTCCACCCCGTCCCGTCCCTGCACAACCCCGTGGGGCGCGCCCTCCGCGGCGCGCCGGGAACCCCACGCAACGCACCAAACCGCGCCCTCCGCACCCACCCGCCGAACGCACCAACCCTCCGCGGCGCGCCGGGGGCCCCAGCGTCCCCTACCCGCCGTAGAACACGCGGTCGACGATGCTCCGCGTCTCCGCCATCCGCGCGGCGAGCGTCGCGACGATCAGGTCCTCCGGATGCCCCTCCGCGCCGCCCGGTTCGCCAAGACCGACCGCCAGCGCGTGCAGGCGGCGCTCGTCGTCCGGCAAGCGGTCTGTCGATGCGACGCCCAGCAGGGCCAGCCGGTTCCGCACCTCGGAGAGCAGCGCGTGCGCGTCGGCGAGGCGGGCGGCATCAGGGTCACGCAGAGCGCCGCAGTCGGCGAGGGCGTAGAGCGCCTCGGAGGTGCAGGCGACGCGCACCCGAGGATGCTCCGCGCCGACGCGCAACTGCCAGAACTGTGCCGTGAACTCGATGTCGCTCAGCCCACCGTGGCCCAGCTTGATGTCCCGCGTGCGGTCCTCGAGCTTCAGACGCTCCGTCTCCATCCGCCGCTTCATCGCCTGGATCTCGGCGGCGCGATCGTCGGGCAGCGGGGCGGAGTAGATCACGCGCGCCACAGCCTCCATGTACCCCCGGCCCGTCTCCGCGTCGCCGGCCGCCCAGCGCGCGCGCGTGAGCACCTGCCGCTCCCACGTCAGCGCCTCGCGCTCGTAGTACGCCTCGTACTCGGCGACGGGACGCGCCAGGGCGCCGAACCGCCCCTCGGGGCGCAGCCGGGCGTCAACCTCCACGGCGGCGTCGCGGGTGCGCAGCTCCTGCCCGGCAGAGAGGATCAGCTCGACCAGCGCGTTGGCGGCGTCGTGGGCCGCGCGGCTGGAGGCCCCCTCCGCCAGGCGGTAGGCGACCAGGATGTCCCAGTCGGAACCGTACCCCAGTTCCTCGCCGCCCAGCTTGCCCAGGCCCATGATGGCGACGGTCGCCAGGGCGACGCGGGCCTCCTCCGGCGCGTCGCGCTCCACCACCCGGCGGGCCTCGTCGAGCAGCGCCTGGAGGACGGCGTCGGCCAGCCCGGACAGCTCGCGCCCCACCCCGGCGATGCCGATCTCACCCCAGAGGTCCCGCGCGCCGATACGCAGCCGCTCGCGGCGGATGTAGAGGGCCAGCGCGTCCCAGAAGCGCGGCGCGATGCCCTCGGACGCCTGCTTTCCGGGGCGCGGCAGGCGGCCGCGAAGCTCCGCCAGACTCGCATCCACGCTCTTCGGCGCCGGGTCCAGCATCTCCTCGCTGACGAGAAGGTCGAGCCACTCCAGGTTGCGGGCGAGCGAGCGCATCAGCGGCGGGCTGCCCGCGCCCAGGCGGCACAGGCGCTCCGTCAGGTCCGGCGAGCGGGCCAGCATGCGCAGCACCGCGGCCGCGTTCGGCGACGCCGCGACGAGGGCCTCCACGCCCGCCAGCGCCGCGTCGGGGTCGCCGGTCTGCGAGCAGGCCAGCAGCAACTGGCCGCCGAACGCGACGAGGATGTTGCGCTCCTCGGCGGTGGGCATCCCGTAGCGCGTCCCGACGACCGCGGAGCTGAGGAAGCTGTGGGCGCGCTCCGGCTCCCGGAAGCCGAGATCCGCCAGGCGCGAGACCAGGGCCTCCTTGCCGGCCGCGGTGTCCACCGCCTCCAGCAGCGCGCGCCACTCGTCGGCCGGATCGGCCTGCGGCGCTCCGGCGAGGAACAGCGCCTCGAAGTGCCGCCGGACACGCCGGGTCCGCACCTCGTACTCGCGGTCGAACGCCTCCGTGTCGGGATAGCCCAGGCGGCGCGCGAGCAGTCGGCGCTCGTCGGGGTCGGTCGGCAGCGTCTGCGTCTGGCGGTCCGCCAGAATCTGCAGGCGGTGCTCCACCGTGCGGAGGAACTGGTAGTCGTCCGAGAAATCGCGGGCCTGCTGCGCGTTCAGCGCGCCGATGCGGCGGAGGCGGGCAATCGCGTCGAGCGTGGTCGGCGTGCGCACCATGGGCTTCGCGCCGCCGTGCTGAAGCTGCAGAAGCTGCACGGTGAACTCGATGTCGCGAATGCCGCCGAAGCCCGTCTTCAGGTTGGTGTGCGCCTGCCCCTCGACCTCGCACTTGCGCTCCATCCGCTCCTTGTTGTGGCGGATGTCGCGCAGGACCTCGCCGGACGGGATGCGGCGGTACACGAACGGCCGCGTCATCTCGATGAAGTGCTGGCCCAGGCGCATGTCGCCCGCGACGCACCGCGCCTTGATGAGCGCCTGCAGCTCCCACGGCTCGGCCCAGCTCTCGTAGTAGGCGCGGTACGAGGAGAGCGTGCGCACGAGCGGCCCGAACCGCCCCTCCGGCCGAAGGCGCATGTCCACGCGGAACAGGTGGCCATTCTGCAGGTTCCGCGAGAGATGGTTGACCGTCAGCTCGGCCAGCCGGATGGCCGAGGGCAGCACGCGGGACGCCTGGGAGTCGCCCTCCTCCGGGTCGTCGCACACGAACATGAGGTCCACGTCGCTGGAGTAGTTCAGCTCCTGCCCGCCGAGCTTGCCCATGCCGATCACCGCCATGCGCACGTTCGGCGCGTAGCCGGCCTCGCGCGCCTGGGCCAGCGCGATGCGGCAGCAGACCTGGATGCTCGCATCGGCCAGGTCGGAGAACTCCCGCGCGGTCGTGGGCATGTCGGCCAGGCCCAGGATGTCGCGCGTGCCGATGCGCAGGACCTCGCGCTGCTTGTACCGCCGGAGCCCCTCTAGCTTCAACTCGACGCGCACGATGCGGTCGCAGAAGGCGGCCAACTCGGCGTAGATCGACGCGGCGGAGCGCGCCAACCCGCGGACACCCGGGTTCGCCAGGATCTCGAAGTACTCGGGGTTCCGCACGAGGATGTCCGAGAAGAACTGCGAGACGCCGCACACGTTGAGGAAGATGCTGAGCGCGGTCGGGTGCCGCAGCAGGAGCTGGACGTGCGTGTAGCGGCTCGTGACCGTGGAGAACCAGCGCTCCAGGTTGTTGAGGGCGCGGTCCGGGTCCGGGCTGCCGCGCAGCGCCCCGAACAGGGTCGGAAGCAGCTCGCCGATGTCGTCGTCGGTAACGCCCTGCCCCGGCAGCGAGTTCAGGATGCGCAGGGCCCGGCCCGGCTCGCGGAACCCCAACTCTTCGAGGACAGCCTCAGTGACTTCGTCGAGGTTCATGGTGTCGGTAAGCCCGTACTAGCGGCGCCCCCGGCGAGGTCCGGAGACCCCGCCCCAGAGACCTCTCGCCCCACGCATGCGCCCCCGTCCCGCGCATACCCGTGGGGCGCGGCCTCCGCGCCGCGCCGGGAACGCCGCGCTGCGCAGAATGCCGCGCTCAACGCCACCCACCCCGGCCTTCGGCCACCCCTCCCGTATCGGGAGGGGACGTAGCGAGGCCGTCTGCACCAGGGCGGGACGGGGTCATTCCGGGTCCTTCTCGGTGTTCTGCGCCTTGCGCGCGCGGATGACGATCGGCGTGCCCTCGAGCGGGTAGTGCTCGCGCAGGCGGTTCTCCAGGTAGCGCAGGTAGGAGAAGTGCATGATGTCCGGATCGTTGACGAACAGCACGATCGTCGGCGGCTGGACGCGCGGCATGGTGGCGTAGTAGATCTTGAGCTGCTTGCCGCGCTCGATGCGGGGGTGGTCCTGCACGGCGTCGCGCATCAGGCGGTTCAGCTCGGAGGTGGGGATGCGATGCGCGTGGTTCTGCGAGGCCGCGAGCGACGTGTCGATGACCTCGGAGACGCTGAACGAGTGCTTCGCCGAGCAGAAGACCATCGGCGCGTACGCCAGGAACGGCATCTCGTCGCGAATGTGGCGGGCAAAGTCGGCGATGAGGGTCTTGTCTGCCCTCTTGCGCTCGATGACGCCGGGGTCGATCGTGTCCCACTTGTTCACCGCGATGACGCTGGCCCGGCCCGCCTCGTGCGCCAGACCCGCCACGCGCTTGTCGCCGTCGCTGAGGCCCTCCTCCGCATCCACCACCACGACGCCTACGTTGCAGCGGTCGATGGCGGACTTGGCGCGCAGCACGGTGTAGTACTCCACGCTCCCCTGCACCTTGCCCGCGCGGCGGATGCCGGCCGTGTCGATGAGCAGGATCTTCTGCCCGTCGCGCTCCAGCGGGGTGTCGATGGCGTCGCGCGTGGTGCCGGGGATCGGGCTGACGATGACGCGCTCCTCGCCCAGAATGGCGTTCGTGAGCGACGACTTCCCCACGTTCGGACGCCCGATGATCGCCAGCCGGACGGTCTCGTCGTCCTCGCCATCGTCGACGGTGGTCGGGAGCACCGAGATGACGTCGTCGAGCAGGTCGGCGATGCCATGCCCGTGCACCGACGAGATGGTGTAGACCTGCCCCAGCCCCAGCTCGTAGAACTCCATCGCGTCGAGCGACTGCCTGGTGTTGTCCGCCTTGTTCGCCGCGAGGAAGACAGGCCGCGGCGAGCCCCGCAGCGCATCCGCCAGGTCGCGGTCGGCCGCGGTGATCCCGTCGGCGGCGTCGACCACGAAGACGATGGCGTCCGCCTCGTCCATGGCGATCTCGGCCTGCCGGCGCACCTGCACGACGAGCGGGTCCTCCTCGGCCAGGACGATGCCGCCCGTGTCGATGAGCGTGAACGCGCGGTTGGCCCACTCGGCGGGAGCGTAGAGGCGGTCGCGCGTGACGCCTGGCGTGTCCTGGACGATGGCGATGCGCCGCCCGGTGAGGCGGTTGAAAAGCGTGGACTTGCCGACGTTCGGGCGCCCCACGACGGCAACGAGTGCGTTGGACATGGCTGTACACCTTCTTTCGGGCGCGGAACGTGGTGACCGGGGCGCCGGATGCGATAGTGAGGATGGCACAGAACGGGGTGATTGGTCAAACGGCGTGGGGTTCGGTGCTGGGTGCTGGGTGCCATAGGTTCCGGCGACGCGACCACCCGTAGGGGCAGAGCATTCGCGCGCAGAGCGTGACACGCGCCAACCACGCTGGTCGCGAATGCTGTGCCCTGCCGTTGGGGCGGCGCCCCCACGCGAATGCTGTGCCCTGCCGCTGGCGGCGCACCCACGCGAATGCTGTGCCCTGCCGTTGGGGCGGCGCACCCACGCGAATGCTGTGCCCTTCCCCTGGCGGCGCACCGGCGCGAATGCCACTCCCTGCCGTAGGCGGCGACCGGCGGATCCCCGAGCGTTCCGTCGCCGCGACCCACCCGTAGGGGCAGAGCATTCGCGCGCAGAGCGTGACACGCGCCAACCACGATCATCGCGAATGCTGTGCCCTGCCGATGGCCACGCACCCACGCGAATGCTGTTCCCTGCCGTCTGGGTTGCGCCCCAATTGTGGCCATTTGCGAGCAAACACCTATGCAAACGGCCGACCGTCTGCTAGAGTGTGCTGTGCGCCAATACTGCCGCCGCCCCCGGCGCGCGACCATCCTGCGAGGAGAACCTGCCCGTGATCCCTCAACAGAGGCCGCACCGCTCAAGTATCGCTGCGCTGCTGCTCGTGCTGCTCGCCGCTCCGATGGCGATGCACACATCGCAGGCACAAACCGCCACAACCAATGCCCGGATGCAGAAGGTGCTTCGCGAGTTCGTCGCCGCGAATGAGACGCAGGTCATCGGCCTGGGCTCGTGGATCTCCGGCCGGAACTACCGTGACCCGCTCAGCGCCGGCAACCCATCCGACCACGACATGCGCCTCCTCCTCCCGAAAGGCACTAAGCCGGCCGACGCCGCCAGGCAGTGGCGGACCGCACGCGAGGAACTCGCGAAGCGGATCCGGCAGGAGTTCGGGTCGGATGCCGACACCATCCTCAGGAGCTGCAACCTGTATGCGCCGACGCAGCTCATGGGCGGCGTAGAGACCGCGGAGGACGCGATGGCGCGCTTCCGCGAGCTGAACCAGGTGCCCAACATGGCGCACTCGGGGCGCGTCGGCGCCGACACCTCCATGGAACTGGCCGAGGGCCTCTACGGCGCAGGCGCCAAGACGTGGACCCAGAAGTACGAGAAGGACGCCGGTCGCCTCTTCTACTCGGAGGTGGGGCGCGCCTACGTAGGCATGTGCGACCTCGCGCACCTGGACGAGGGGTTGGGCAAGTACACGGTGTCCGGCATGGCGGGCACGTCGGCGCAGTGGATCGAGCACGCCGAGGAGGCGATGCGGAGCGGCAACGGCCAGTCGCTCGCCAAGTATATCGAGCGCCTCGACCGCGACCTGGCCAAAGCCAAGGACCTCGCGCGCTGCGACCTCTCCGACTCGTTCCGGGCCGAGCTGGCGTCGCTGGCATCCGAACTGCGGCGGAACCCGGCCGCAGCCCGCCGGATCGAGAGCAAGATCCAGAGCGCCCTCTCCCGCGCGCACATCGAGTCCGCCCTCCTGGCACGCATCGGCAGAGCAGGCGCCGCCCGTGCCGCTCTGCTCAAGGTCATGCTGGCCGGCAGCGGCCCCGCCTCCCAACTGCGCGATATCCTCATCAAAGCGGCACAGAAGATACCCGCGGACCAGCTCCTGACCGGTGTCTTCGCCTTCTGGGATGCCAAGGAGATCTCCGGAGCGCTCGGAGAGGGGCGCCAGGGCGATGCGCTGGCAGCCGCCGCTCCCTACCTGTTGCCGCTCGGGCCGGCCATGCTGGCGTCGCTGGCCAACGCGGTCCTCGAGTCCGCCAAGGACGCCGGCTTCAGCCTGATGGCGAGCACACAGGGCGCCTGGGACCTGCTGGCGGGCATCTACTCGGCAGGCGGACGCCCACAGATGGACAATGTCGGCAACTTCACGCTCGACGACCTCGTCGCGAAGGTGTGGGACGAGAAGATGGTCGAGAACATCGTGATGGCCAAGGCGCGCCTGGCGTCGATGCGTAACGCCGGCAGCGCCACGGGAGCCGCCGACGCGAGTGTGGCCCAGGCCATCTACGACCGGTGTGCCCCGATCATCCTTCGGGCATGGCGGGCACGGCGCGAGGCCCTGATCGAGGAGTACCACAGCCTGGTGGACCGCTACGAGGCCGCGGACGTGGTCCTGAGCTACTCCCCATTCCCGGCCAAACTGGTGCGCCAGCAGACCTCGTCGGTGGCCACCGTCTCGGTGTGCCCCGAATCGACCGATGATGGCGAGTACAGGCGGACCGAGCGCATGAACGACATCCTGAGGATCCTGCTTGGACCGCGCCGCGCCTACGCGAGCACGAGCTTCGAGTGGATCACGCCGTCGGCGCCGGGCGGAACGACGATGACGATGGCCTACACGTTCCGCAAGCCAGGCACCTACCCGGTCACGGTCAAGCGCACCCTGAAGACGGTCGGGACCGGCATCACGCCGAGTTCGCCGCTCGCCATCAACATCGTGCGAATCTCCAGCGTGTTGGTCGAGGTTGAGGACGGAGGCGCCAAGTCGCCGGTCGTCCCCGCCGTGAAGCCCAAGCCGGTGGCGACGAGCAGCTCAGGATCGACCAGTGGCCCGGGGCGCTATGTCTGCGTGAGGGTGCAGCGCCGCGACGAGATCATGGAACCCAAGCGCGTGAAGAAGGTCGAGTTCGGCGAGGGCACGTTCAAGGCCGATATGCTGACGCCGCGCGGCGAGGTCAACTCGCTGGCGGCAACCTGGACCGTGCCGCCCGCGGTGCTGGTGCCGGGCCAGCCGGTCAGACTGAGCTGCACGCTGACGGGCAACTGGGGCCGGCTCGAGCTGGAGGGTGCGAGCCTGATCGGGCGGGACCCGTCATCGCCCATCACGCAGACCATCACCATCGACCCGCAGCCCGGGCGCAGGGTGTTCCAGATCTCGCTGTCGATCCTCGGCGGAGTGGCCTTCGTGCACGAGAGCCGCACCTACGACTACACGTGGGTTCCGGCGGGAAGCCCGACGCCGCCAGAAGCGGTCGACCCCGCAGCGAAGAAGTAGGCAGAGGTAAGGAGCGCGGGCCACCCGATCCGGGTGGCCCGTTGCGCTTCTCGGCCAGGCAACCGCACCCCTACTCCAGCCCCGCCCCCTTCGCCGCCGCGTACGCCTGCTGCAGCAGCTCCGTCTTGCCGGCGCCGAGCGGCGTGTGTGGGACGCGGGCGGCGCCCATCGCGTAGCCACGCATACCAGCCAGCACCTTGAGGGCGGGGATGCCGCCGCACTGCTTCACCGCCGTGCGCACCGCGTCGACCGCCGGCTGCAGGCTCTCGTCGCCATCCCAGAGCTTCACGAACGAGGCCGGCCAGATGTTGGCGAGCGCCGAGATGAAACCGTGCGCGCCCAACTTCCGGCCCTCCGTGGCGAACGAGTCGCTCGCGGCCATCACCGAGATGCGGTGGCCGAGCGCGTCGACCAGGGACTGCATGCGGTCCGCGCCGGCCGACGAATCCTTGATGCCCGCGATGATGCCGTTGTCCATCAAGCGCTGGGCGCAGGCGAGCGAGACCGCGTTGGCCGCGTAGGACGGGATGTTGTACGCGAAGACGGGCAGGCCCGCGGCCTCGTGGACAGCGGCGTAGTGGCGGTAGATGGTCTCGTCGTCGGCCGGGTAGTAGATGGGCGGCGGCAGAAACACGGCGTCCGCGCCGGCATCCCGCGCGCCTCGGGCCAGCAGCGCGATCTCGTGCGCGCGGAGGGCCGACACCCCGGCGATGACCTTTGCGCGGCCCGCAGCGGCGGCCACGGTCTCCTCGACGACGCGCACCTTCTCCCCGAGCGAGAGAAACAGGAACTCGCCGGTGGTGCCCGCGGGGCAGACGCCCGCCACGCCGCTCTCCACGAGGAACTTCACGTGGCTGCGCAGCGCGCCGACATCGATGCGGTCGTTGGCATCGAACGGGGTGAGAGTGGCCACATAGAGGCCGGTGTACTCGGTCATGGATTCCCTTTCGTGTCTGGCGGCGGCTTAAGCGGATCCCAGCCAAGCCTGGCCTCAGTCCACTCGTTGCCGAACTTGACGTGACCGTCCGCGAAACCGTAGTTGCGGCCGCCACTGTGCCTCGGCTTGGGCGAGAGCGTGTCGCGCCCGCCGCTGACGTTCGGCGACGCCGCATCCGCCTCGAAGACCGTCACCGCATCGGCGGGGTACGGCACCTTGTCGAGCCCGATCCGATCGAATGCCCGGTTGAACCCATAGCCGTACGGCGACGCCGAGTTCGGGCAACGCAACGTGTCGCGCGTGATATGGCCGCCGGACTGGCTCCTCGCGAGGTCGCCCCAGCGGTCAGCCGGCGGGTAGTGCTCGTCGCTGTCCTGCACGTACATCGACACACCGAGCGCGAGTTCCTTCATGTTGCTCAAGCAGGCCACCGAGCGCGCCTTGATGGTGGCGCACGGAATCTCGCCCGCGGTCATCCCGAGCACCCCGATACCGAAGACGGCGAAGCACAGGTGCTCAAGCGCGCGGACCGCCCGCCATCCGACACCCTCCCGCCTCCAACCCATCAGGTAGAACGGCAGCAGGACCAGCATGGGCAGCAAGGCGTAGAGCCCGCCCTGCGACGCGTGGCCAATGCCTGCCATCTGCTCGACGGTCATCGCGGACCTCCCGGCGCGGCGCGACACGCAGCGCCCCAGCCATGCACACGTTCGGCGCAGGCATCGGCGCCACCTGCAAGCCGCTCCTCCCGCCCGCTCGAACCGTCAGAGCCGCGCGCGCAAGCAAGCGGAAAGCCCACCGCCCCGCACCACCCCGTGGGCCACGCCCTCCGCGGCGCGCCGGGCAACCCACCGCCACGCACCAACCCGTGGGGCGCGCCCTCCGCGGCGCGCCGGGCAGCCCACCGCCCCGCACCAACCCGTGGGGCGCGCCCTCCGCGGCGCGCCGGGCAACCCACCGCCACG
>CAZFLM010000085.1:18033-25407 GCA_964519955.1 uncultured Chthonomonadaceae bacterium
GGCAACCCACCGCCACGCACCAACCCGTGGGGCGCGCCCTCCGCGGCGCGCCGGGTACCCCCCCCGATCACCTCGGCGGCGCGTACCGGACCACGATATCGAGCGGCTGGTCGCTGTGCGGTGCGGCCTGCGCGCTGCCGCCGTCGTCCGCCAGGTTCTCCCCCACGCCGTACAGAACGAAGCCGCCTCCCTCGCGCCGGTACACCAACGGCCGGTTGGTGAAGGGATCGAGGCGCGCGCCACCGCCGAGGTCGGACAGAGCTGCAGGGAACGAGCCGTGCGCCTGGCGATACGCAACCAGGTCGACCAACGCCGCCCGCATGCGGCGCCGCGCCTCGTCGCCCATCACCTTGAGGGCCGCCTGGCCAAACACCGGGAGAAGCATGGTCTGCAGCTCGTACGTCGGCTCGCCGTCAAGCGCCTGCTCCGCGTCCCCAATCGCCCTGTAGGCGTGGTATTGCGCCAGCATGTCGCTCCGGTGGTCTCGCAGCGCGCCCATCACGCGCCGCCAGTAGGAAACTGACCGGGCTTCCCAGGCATCGCACATGGCGGGACGCGCCTCGGGCGGCGTCAAGCGCAGCGTCGTCGGGATCGACAGGCTCCCGAGGGAGGTCCTGCCACTGCGGATGTCGCGGACCACGGCGCGGCACATGACGATCTCACCGCAGAGGCCATCGGGCAATGACGGAGCTTCCCCGAAGCCGGCGAGGGCCGAGCGCGCCGCGGCCACCGCCTCGCGGGAGGAGACGTGGTCCAGCAAGGCGCGCTCAAACGCGGCATCCATCGTCGTGTCGATCGAGACGCAGGTGAGCGTGCCGATGAGGATCTTGTCGGTCGCGGCGTGGCCACCGATGCGCGCCCCGGAGGCTATCGAGCGCATCGCCCCAGCGACGTCGCCATCGGCGCTCTGCAGGCGGGCCCTCAGCGCGAGCATCCGAGCCGCCCGGCGCATGGTGGCGTACTCCGGCAGCATCAGGTTCGGACCCAACTCGTAGCGCCGCTGGAAGTCGCACTCAGGCATCGCGGCAGCCTGCTCCGCAAGCGCAACGAGGGCGGCGCCTCTGGACAGCAGCAGCTCGGCCCCCGCTCGATCCGACGCCGCGCTTGTGCTCTTCAGGAGCCGCAAGAGCGCCTCGTCGTCGGTCTTGGCCGTGAGAGTCGCGCCAACCATCTGCCTCATCTGGACGTACAGGAGGGCAGCATTGCGGCCAGCGGGCACTGGCGGCGTCCGCCTCAGGTCGGACGGTTCGAGAGGAAGCCCCTCCCGCCGGGCGGCGGCCAACTCCTCCGGCAGACGCCTCGCCGCAGGCGCGAAGGCCCGGATGCGAGCAACGCCGGCGGTCACATGGCGCCCCACGAAGAACACAGCGCCGGCGATGGCAGCGACCAGGCCGAGGAGGCCGAAGCACGAGCAGGTCAGAACGAGGCGGCTCTTGCGCATTGGATCGGCTCCCTTCGTGGGGCACGAGCAGCGTCTGCGCCGGTGAGACAAGCCCGGATGAACGCGAGCCCGCGACCGAGCATCGTTCGGCCGAACGGCGGCCCCACCACCCCGCACCCACCCGTGGGGCGCGCCCTCCGCGGCGCGCCGGGCACCCCGCCGCCCCGCACCCACCCGTGGGCCACGCCCTCCGCGGCGCGCCGGGCAACCCACCGCCCCGCGCCACGCAACGCTCAACGGGCTTACGGCGTCGGCGGATACCGCACGACGATATCCAGCATCTTCTCCTTTTCGTTGGCACGCTGGTAGATGCCCCCGTCATCCCTGAAGTTCTGGCCCACGCTGTAGAGGACGAACCCAGACCCACCGAGCCGGTAGACGAAGGGCCGGTTCGTGAATGGGTCGAGCCGCGCCTTGGCGCCAAGGTCCCCGATGCTCGCCGGGAACGCATGGTGTGCCTGATGGTAGGCAACGAGGTCGATGGTCACTGCGCGCAAACGGCGCATTGCCTCGTCGGACATCACCTTGAGGGCTACCTGCGAGAAGACTGGCAGCAAGACGGCGTTCAGCTCGTAGGTCGGCTTCCCGTCGTTCGCGGCCTCCTCGTCGCCCACCGCCTTGAACGCGCGGTACTGAGCCAACATGTCGCTGTGCTTGGCGCGCAGCACGCCCACCACGCGCCGCCAGTAGGAGATCGAGCGCGCTTCCCAGCCGTCGCACATCGCCGCGCGGGTGACCGCGCCCTGCGCCCGCAGCTCGGCCGGGAGATTGAGATCGTCGAGCGGGCTCAGGCCCTTCCGGATGTCGCTCACACCCACCCGGCACATGACGATCTCGCCGCCGATTCCGCCGCTGAGGTCGGGCGCCTCCCCGAAGTCCGCCACCGTACGCCGGGCCAGCGACACAGCCTCGGGCGAGTCCCGGTGGGCGAGCAGGACATACTGGAACGCGCGATCGGCGATGGCGTCCAGCGCAATTCGCACCAGCATGGCGATCAGGATCGGGTCGCGTCCGGCGTGCCGCCCGATGCGCGCGCAGGCGGAGACGGACCGAAACGCACCGGCCACGTCGCGGTCCGCGCTCTGCACGCAGGCCTTCAGCGCCAGCAGGCGACCGGCAGTGCGCATGGAGGCCAGCTCCGGCAGCATCAAGTTCGGCCCCAACTCGAAGCGGCGCTGGAAGTCGCAGTCCGGCAGTGCGGAGGCCTGCCCGGCCAGGCGGACGACCGCGCCGTATTTGGCGAGCATGGCGTCCACCGCAGCCCGATCGAGGTGCGTCCGCGCGCCCTTCAGCAGGTCACCCATCGCCGCGCTATCGGCGTCGGCCTGGGCCTTCGGGCGAGCGTTGAGCGTCTGCGTGATGCGCACGTAGATGGGGGCAGCGTTCCGGCTCGGAGGCACCGGCGGCACGCGCCGAAGGTCGGCCGCATCCAGCGGCAGCCCTTCGCGCTTGGCGGCGGCCAGCTCCTCCGGCAGACGCTGGGCGACGGGGCCGAATGCCTCAATGCGGGCGAGCTTGTCGCTCAACGTGCGGCCGGCATAGAGGAGACCGCCGGTGATGGCGGCGACCACGCCGAGGAGGGCAAGACAGGAGCAGGAAATGAGAAGGCGACGGCTCCGCATCCGACGGTCTCCCTTCATGGGGGCTATACCTACCAGGCTGGCAGAGGCACTCAGCCCACCACAGTACAGCTCCGAACGACGGGCTCGACGGCAACCGCACCCACCCGTGGGGCGCGCCCTCCGCGGCGCGCCGGGCAACCCACCGCCACGCACCACCCAACTCGAACGGTCAGAACCGCGCGCGCAAGCAAGCGGAACCCCACCGCAACGCACCAACCCGTGGGGCGCGCCCTCCGCGGCGCGCCGGGCACCTCGCCGCCACGCCCCACCCCGGCCCCGATACCCGACACCCGACACCCAACCCCCAGCCCCCTCCTTACCCCAGGTTCGGCGAGAGCCAGCGCTCCACCTCCGCCACCGTCACCCCCTTGCGGCGGGCGTAGTCCTCCACCTGGTCGCGCGCGAGCTTGCCCACCGGGAAGTAGCGCGACGCCGGGTGCGCGAAGTACAGGCCGCTGACCGAGCTGATCGGGATCATGGCCAGGTTCTCGGTGAGCGTGATGCCGGCGTTCTGCTCCACCCGCAGGAGGTCGAAGATCGTCAGCTTCTGCGTGTGGTCCGGGCACGCCGGGTAGCCGGGCGCCGGGCGGATGCCGCGGTAGCGCTCGCGGATCAGGTCGTCGCTGGTCAGCTTCTCCGCGGCGCCATAGCCCCACTCGGCCCGGACGCGCTTGTGCAGGAACTCGGCAAAGGCCTCGGCCAGGCGGTCGGCGAGGGCTTCGGCCAGGATGGCGCTGTGGTCGTCGTTGTCGGCGCGGAAGCGGTTGACCAGCTCGGTCAGACCGTGCCCCGCCGTCACCGCGAAGGCGCCGACGTGGTCCGGCAGGCCCGTCTCCCTCGGCGCGACGAAGTCGGCGAGCGCGTAGTCGGGCTTCCCCTCGCCCTTGTCGGCCTGCTGGCGCAGCGTGTGGAGAACGCACCGCACCTTGCCCCGAGCCGCGTCGCCATACACCTCGATGTCGTCGCCCACCGCGTTGGCCGGGAACAGGCCGTACACGCCCTTCGCCACGAGGAGCCGCTCCTCGACGATGCGCTCCAGCATGGCGCGGCCCTCGTCGTACACCTCGCGCGCCACCTCGCCGACCACGGGGTCCTTCAGGATGTCCGGGAAGCGGCCGTGCAGCTCCCAGACGTGGAAGAACGGCGTCCAGTCGATGAAGCGCGCCAACTCGTCGAGCGGCTGGTCCTCGATGACGCGCACGCCGGTGAAGGACGGGACGGGTATCTCCTCGCCCACGCGTGCGGCGGACCAGTCGATGACCGGCCGGCGGCGCCGTGCCTCCTCCAGCGAGATCAGCGGACGCTCGGCGCGGCGCTGGGCGTGCTGCTCCCGCAGCTCCTGCTGCTCCATGCGAACCACGGCCGCGTAGTCCGGCCGCAGCTCCGGGTTGATGAGCGCGTTGACCACACTGACCGAACGCGAAGCGTCCAGCACGTGAACCACCTCGCGCGAATAGCACGGGGCGATCTTGACCGCCGTGTGCGCGCGGCTGGTGGTGGCTCCGCCGATGAGCAGCGGCAGCGTGCAGCCCTGGCGCTCCATCTCCCGCGCCACGTGGGCCATCTCGTCGAGCGACGGCGTGATGAGCCCGCTGAGCCCAATCACGTCGGCGGAGTGCTTGCACGCGGCCTCCAGGATGTGGTCGCACGGCACCATCACGCCGAGGTCGATCACCTCGTACCCGTTGCAGCCCAGGACCACCGACACGATGTTCTTGCCGATGTCGTGCACGTCGCCCTTCACCGTGGCGAGCACGATCTTGCCGCGCGCCTGCACGCTCCCGTCCGCCTTCTCGGCCTCGAGGTAGGGCAGCAGAACGGCGACCGCCTTCTTCATCACGCGGGCGCTCTTCACCACCTGCGGCAGGAACATCTTGCCGGAGCCGAACAGCTCGCCGACGACGTTCATGCCCGCCATGAGCGGCCCCTCGATAACGCGCAGCGGGCGCTTGAGCTGATCGAGGGCCTCCAGCACGTCGTCCTCGATGTCGTCGGTCATCCCCTTCACCAGCGCGTGCTTCAGCCGCTGCTCGACCGGAGCGTCGCGCCACGACCGATCGGGACCCTCCGACTTCGTCCCACCCTTCACCGTCGCGGCGAACGCGAGCAGGCGGTCGGTGGCATCCGGCCGGCGGTTGAGCAGGACGTCCTCCACGTGCTCGCGCAGAGCGGCGGGCACCTCCTCGTAGACCGCGAGCTGGCCTGCGTTCACGATGCCCATGTCCAGCCCGGCCTCGACCGCGTGGTACAGGAACGCCGCGTGCATCGCCTCGCGGACGGGGTTGTTGCCGCGGAAGGCGAAGGACACGTTGCTGATGCCGCCGCTGGTCAGCGCGCCCGGGCAGCGCCGCTTGATCTCGCGCACCGCATCGATGAACGCCACGCCGTAGCCCGCGTGCTCCTCCATGCCCGTGCCGACCGTCAGCACGTTCGGATCGAAGATGATGTCCTCCGGCGGCACGCCCACGCGCTCCGTGAGGATGTTGTACGCGCGCTCGCACACCTCGACGCGGCGCTCGAACGTGTCCGCCTGGCCCCGCTCGTCGAACGCCATGACGACGATCGCCGCGCCGTAGCGCCGCACGCGCCGGGCATGCTCAATGAACGCATCCTCGCCCTCCTTCAGGCTGATCGAGTTGACCAGGCACTTGCCCTGGACGCAACGCAGCCCGGCCTCGATGACCGAGAGCTTCGAGCTGTCGATCATGATGGGCACGCGCGCGATCTCGGGCTCCGCCATGCAGAGGTTCAGGAAGCGCGTCATCGCCTCCTCGGAGTCGAGCATCCCCTCGTCCATGTTCACGTCGATGATCGAGGCGCCCGCGTCGACCTGCTGCCGCGCGATGGCGATCGCCGCCTCGTAGTCCCCCGCAACGATGAGCTTCGCGAAGCGCGGCGAGCCCGCGACGTTCGTGCGCTCCCCCACGTTGATGAAGTTGGTCTCCGGCCGGATCGTCAGCGGCTCCAGCCCGGCGAACCGCGGGTAGCGCACCACCACCGGCTCGGCCGCTTCTGACTCCTCCCCAGGCTCCGTCTGATCCGCCCCAGCCGCCTGATCGAGGTCGCCGGGCCGCACCAGCCGGGGCAGCCGACGCGGAGCGTGGGGCTTCACCGCTTGGGCGATGGCGCGCACGTGCTCGGGCGTCGTGCCGCAGCACCCGCCGACCAGGTTCAGCCACCCGTTCGCCGCCCACTCGCCCAGCTCCGGCCCCATCCGCTCCGGCGTCTCGTCGAAGCCCGTGTCCGAGAGCGGGTTGGGCAGCCCGGCATTCGGGTAGGCGCTGACATAGAGCGGGGTGAGCCCGGACAGCTCCTCCAGGAACGGGCGCATCTGCTCCGGCCCCAGCGCGCAGTTGAGGCCGATGCTCAGCAGGTTGGCGTGCTCCACCGAGATGAGGAACGCCTCGAGCGTCTGCCCCGAGAGCGTGCGCCCGCTGGCGTCGGTCATCGTGACGGAGAGCATGATCGGCACGCGCCGCCCCACCGCCGCGAAGGCGTCCTCGATGGCGTAGAGCGCCGCCTTGCCGACGAGCGTGTCGAACACGGTCTCCACCAGCAGCAGGTCCACGCCGCCCCGCAGCAGCCCGGTCGCCTCCTCGCGGTACGCCTGCACGAAGTCGCCGAACGTGTGCGTGCGCAGGCCGGGGTTGTTCACGTCGACCGCGAGCGAGAGCGTGCGGTTCGTGGGCCCCATCGAGCCTGCCACGAAGCGCGGGCGCGACGGGTCGGCGGCCATCGCCTTGTCGGCGGCGCGGCGTGCGATGCGCGCGGCCTCGTAGTTGGTCTCCTCCGCCAGGTCGCCCATGGCGAAGTCGGCGAGCGAGATGGAGGTCCCGTTGAACGTGTTGGTCTCGATAATGTCCGCGCCGGCGTCGAGGTAGGCGGCGTGGATGGCCTCGACGAGGTCGGGCCGGACGAGGTTGAGCGCCTCGTTGTTGTTGCGGATGTCGACGGGATGGTTGCGGAACCGCTCGCCGCGGAAGCCGGCCTCGTCGAGCTTCTCCCGCTGGATCATGGTGCCCATGGCGCCGTCCATGACGACGATGCGCTCCGCCAGCAGCTTATGTAGAGGGTGCCGCTCAGGCATGATGTTTAGCCCCAGAAAGTGTTTCGAGTGTGTGGGCCTTATCATACCTGACGGCGGGAGCTGGGGTTCGGGTGTCGGGGTTCGGGTGTCGAGTGTCGGGTGTCGGGTACTGGGTCCACCGTCCGAGGCGCGACAGTCATGGAGCGCGTGCCGTGGCTGCCACGACGGACCGCTCCGGCGGTCACCAGTCCGAGGCGCGACAGTCATGGAGCGCGTGCCGTGGC
>CAZFLM010000086.1:0-23602 GCA_964519955.1 uncultured Chthonomonadaceae bacterium
CGACCCCCAATGCTGGGGGAGAACCTGCCACGGCCGACACCGCCAACCACCGCGCCGCGACCACCTGGACTCCCCAGGAGTTGGGGGCTGGGGGGCCGCGCTGCGGGGCCGGATCGCACCGCCGCCCACGGGCACGCGCTCCATCACTGTCGCGCCTCGGATCGGTAACCGCCAGCACCCGGCCCCCAGCCCCAATCCCTAAGTCCCCGGCACCCAGCCCCCGCCCTACTTCACCTGATCGGCGCCCACGTTGGAGAGGCGGTCGGCGTGCTTGTTGAACTCGCGGCGCACGTGCTTGACGCTGGCCTTCTCGAACGAGCGCATGAGGGTCATGACGCGCTCATAGAGGGGCAGGATGTGCGGCGTGCGAACCCTGTAGATACCGTTGATCTGCCGGGCCATCAGCTCGCTGTCGGTCATGACCTGGATGTGCGTGCCGCCCAGGGCCTTGGCCTCTTCCAGGCAGCGGATCATGGCCGTGTACTCGGCCACGTTGTTCGTGGTGCGGCCCAGCGGCTCGCCGATCTCGGCCAGGACCTCGTTCTCGGGCGTTTCGATGACGACGCCGATTCCGGCGGGTCCGGGGTTGCCCCTGGAGGCGCCGTCGACGTGAGCGATAAGCTGTTTCATTAGGGGATCACACAGAGGATGCGTGCGCAGTTGTCGCACGTTTCGAGTCCCTCGCCACTACTGACGAGGTTAATCTGCTTGCTGGGGAGGGCGGTGTGGCAGGCGCCGCAGAGCCCCTCCTCGATCTTGCCGATGCCCACTCCCTTGCAGTGAGCGCGGATGTTGTCGTACTTGCGGAGGAGCTGGGCGGGAACGGGCGTGACGCGCTCCTCGCGCTCGGCGGCCAGGCGCTTCATCTCCTTGACGATGGCGACCGCCGTGGTCTTGTAGGCGGCCTGCTTCTCCGCGAGCACCTTCGCGGCTTCCTCGTACACCTGCCGAGTGGATGCCTCGACGACGCGCTGCTCCTCGACCGCGTCCATCAGCTCGAGGATCTTGTCGTCGAGCTTGCCGCGCTGCCGGCCGAGAGCTTCGATCTCCGCCTGCATGGCCTCCAACTCCTTGAAGGCCGTCACGCGCCCACCGTAGAGCTTCGTCTCGAAGTCCTTCTTCTTGGTCTCCACCGTCTTCTGCTCGAGTTCGGAGGCCTGGAGTTCGCGGCTGAGGCGGTGCAGTTCGGCGTCGGCGGCATCGTGGTTCGCCTTGGCCTCGTCGTGGGCCTGCTGAGCGGCCTCGCCCTTGTCGAGCGCGTCGTAGCGGCGCCGTGCGGTCAGGAGAGCACTGTCGACCTGCTGGAGAGCGTAGAGCGCGGCCAGGGCGTCCTTCATAGGGTACTCCTCCGCCCGCATTGTAGCAGACGGCCGGAGGCGAGTCAAACCGCCTCGCCTTGACTTCGTGCGGTTCGCTGGGCTACACTTTTCGGAACAGAACCGGCGCCCCGAGAGGCGCAGCGGTTCGTTTTTTGTCGCTGCCGGGACGTGCGGCGACGATGGGGCTCTCCGCATGCTTCTGGGTACGCAGACGATAAACGACGCGGGCCACCTCACCATTGGCGGGTGCGACGCAACGGAGTTGGCGGCAGAGTTCGGCACGCCGCTCTACGTCGTGGACGAGGCGCTCATCCGCGCCAACTGCCGCGGCTACCGCGAGGCGTTCGAGAAGCGCTACCCCAAGAACCGCATCTGCTACGCCTCGAAGGCATTCCTCACGCCGGCGCTCTGCCGTGTCATCGAGGAAGAGGGCCTCGACATCGACGTGGCGTCGGCGGGCGAGCTTTACACCGCGCTCAAGGCCGGCTTCCCCTCGCGCCAGATCCATGTGCACGGGAACAACAAGTCGGTCGACGAGATCGAGATGGCCGTCGCGCGCAAGGTCGGCGACATCATCGTCGACAACAGCCTCGAGATCGAGCGCCTGGCCGCCTGCGCCGCCAAGGCCCGCCGCAAGGTGGACGTCCTCGTGCGCGTGGCGCCGGGCGTCGACCCGAACACGCACCGGTTCATCAGCACGGGTCAGGCCGACACCAAGTTCGGCTTCAACATCAAGGACGGCTCCGCCCTGGCCGCGGTGAAGCAGGTGCTGGCAGCCCCGTCGCTCGTGTTCCGCGGCATCCACTTCCACGTGGGCTCGCAGCTCCTCGACACGGAGTCGCACGAGGGCGCCATCGACGCGGCCGTCGCGCTGATCAGCACCATCCGGCAGGAGTGCGGCGTCACCTGCGAGGTGCTGAACATCGGCGGCGGGCTCGGCGTCCGCTACCGCGAGCACCACCAGCCGCCGACGCTCGACGAGTTCGCCGAAGCCACCGTCTCCCGGCTGAAGGCCGCTCTCGATGCGCGCCAGCTCCCCTACCCCGTCCTGCAGCAGGAGCCCGGCCGCAGCATCGTCGGCGAGGCGGGTACGACACTCTACACAGCAGGCGCTATCAAGACCGTGCCTATCGTAGAAGAGCCTGGCACGCGGACGTACGTGGCGGTCGACGGCGGGCTCTCGGACAACCCGCGCCCGCAGCTCTATGACGCCGAGTACGAGGTGCTGGTGGCCAACCGCGCCGGCGAGCCGCGCGACCGGGTGGTCTCCATCGCGGGTAAGCACTGCGAAACCGATATACTGGTATGGAACGCGCGCGTGCAGTCCATCGAGCCGGGCGACATCCTGGCGGTGCAGACGACGGGCGCGTACAACCACGCCATGGCAAGCAACTACAACCGGCTTCCGCGTCCCGCCGTAGTCTTCGTCAAGGACGGCCAGGCGGATCTCGTCGTCGCGCGGGAGACCTACGCCGATCTGGTACGTCGTGAGCGCATCCCCGCGCGCCTGGCCCAAACCCGGACGCCGGCGCGCTGAGAGGGTTCGTGGCAGTCTATGGGGCTCGACTTCACCCACATCGTCATCGTGATCGCGGCTATCGTGGTCGCCATCACGCTTCACGAGCTGGCGCACGCACTGGCCGCCGATAGGTTGGGCGACCCGACGCCGAGGCGCCAGGGCCGCATCTCCATCTCGCCGCTGGACCACTTCGACGTCATCGGCTTCGCCATGATCGTCTTCACCACGATCTCGGGCTTCGGCATCGGGTGGGGCAAGCCGGTGATGGTCAACCCCGGCAACTTCCGCAACCCCCGCCGCGACCACGGTCTGGTTGCCGCCGCCGGGCCAGCATCCAACATCATCCAGGCGTGCGTGTTCGCGGCGCTGTACCACGCGCTGTCGGCGGCTGGCGCAGGCGACCAGTTGCTGATGTTCCTGCTGACCGCGGCGCTCGTGAACCTGATCCTGGCGTTCTTCAACCTGATCCCCCTGGGCCCGCTCGACGGCGCCAGCGTCCTGACCGCCTACCTGCCGCACCGGCAGGCGTGGCAGTTCCGGAGTTGGTCGGATCGCTACGGCAACTTCGCGTTCCTCATCCTCATCCTGATCGGCTGCCAGACCGGCATCCTGGGCATGGTGATCGGACCGCCCGTGGCGTTCTGTATGAGGGCTCTGGGCCTCTCCGGTTAGCCACGACGTCCTGATGGGCAACCGGACCAAGCAGCACCCCTACGAAAGGAGCAAGGAAGTGGCTAGAAAGCGCTTGCTAAGCGGCATGCAGCCCACAGGCGATAGCGGCCTGCACCTCGGTAACCTGGAAGGCGCCCTGCGCCAGTGGGTGCGCCTGCAGGACGAGTACGATATGTTCTGCTGCATCGTCGACTGGCATGCGCTGACCACGATGTACGACCGCACCGACGAGATCGGCCCCCGGGTGCGCATCGTCGCGGCCGAGTACATCGCCGCGGGCCTGGACCCCGAGAAGTGCTCCATCTTCGTCCAGTCGCACGTGAAGGAACACGCCGAGCTGCACCTGCTGCTCTCGATGGTGACGCCGCTCGGGTGGCTCGAGCGCGTGCCGACCTACAAGGAGAAGCGCGACAACCTCGGACTGAACGAGGAGTCGGTCTCCTACGGTCTGCTGGGCTACCCCGTGCTGATGGCCTCCGACATCCTGGTCTATCGCGCCCAGGCGGTGCCGATCGGCAAGGACCAGATCCCGCACCTGGAGCTGACCCGCGAGATCGGGCGCCGCTTCAACCGGCTGTACGGCGAGGTCTTCCCGGAGCCGCAGGCGCACGTGAACGAGGTGACCGCCGTGGTGCCCGGCATCGACGGCCGCAAGATGAGCAAGTCGTACGGGAACACGATCAACCTGTCCGACGACGCGGACGCCGTGGCGAAGAAGGTGAACGAGTGCTTCACCACGCCCACCAAGATCCGCAAGGCGGACCCGGGCGATCCCGAGAACTGCGTCGTCTGCCAGCTCCGCCGCGTGTTCGACCCGACGGGCTACCAGACCTCGTGGGAAGAGGACCGGGCCGGCCACCGCGGCTGTGTGCAGAACAAGCGCGAGCTGACGGAGATCATCAACGCCACCCTCGACCCGCTGCGCAAGCGCCGCCAGGAGCTGCTCGACGACCCCGCCCAGCTCAACGCCTACCTCAAGCAAGGCGCCGACCGCGCCCGAGCCGTCGCCGCCGAGACGCTGAAGCTGGTGAACGAGGCGATGCGGCTGGGGTAAGGGCGGGACTTGGGACTTGGGGATTGGAGCTGCGCGTTCAGGGAGGGCCGCGATGCCTGAAGCTGATCAGCCGATTCGGGGGTGGAGGGATCTGCGGGTGTGGCAGGAAGGTCTCGATCTCGTGGATCTAGTCTACACCCATGTCCGCCGGTTCCCCGTGTCTGAGGAGTACGCTCTGGGCAGCCAGATGCGCCGCGCTGCGGTGTCGGTTCCTGCCAACATAGCCGAAGGCCACGCGCGCGAGGGAACTCGGGAGTACCTGCACCACCTATCGATCGCCCAGGGCTCGCTCGCCGAACTAGAGACACACGTTGAGATCGCTGCGAGGCTCGGCTATGTGTCGGACGAACAGCGGTCGGCGCTGATGATCGCGATCACGCGGCTTGGCAGGCAGACGCGCGCACTCAGGCAGTCTCTGAAGCGGAAGACGCCGTAGCCCAGGCGGCGGCGCTCCGACGCCAGCCCCCAGCCCCAAGTCCCAAGTCCCAGGTCCGCGACGCCAGGAGCACCGCCATGCACAGGATTGCCCTGATCCCGGGTGACGGGATCGGACCGGAAGTGACCGATGCCGCGCGGCGGGTGGTCGAGGCCGCGGGGGTCGCAGTCGAGTGGGAGGTGTACGAGGCCGGCGCCGACGTGATGACGAAGTACGGCACCCCGGTCCCCGATGAGGCGATCAACGCGATCGCCCGCAACCGCGTCGCGCTGAAGGGGCCCATCACCACGCCGATCGGGTCCGGGTTCGCCAGCGCCAACGTCATGCTCCGCAAGCGCCTCAACCTCTATGCCAACGTGCGGCCCGCCAAGACCATCCCCGGTGTGCCGACGCGCTACGACAACGTCGACCTCGTCGTCATCCGCGAGAACAGCGAGGACCTCTACTCCGGCCTGGAGCACATCGTCGTGCCGGGGGTCGTCGAGAGCCTCAAGATCATCACGGAGACCGCCTGCCTGCGCATCGGGCGCTACGCGTTCGAGCACGCGCGCACGTTTGGCCGCCGTAAGGTCACCGCGGTCCACAAGGCCAACATCATGAAGCTAGCCGACGGTCTGTTCCTGGAGTGCCTCCGCCGCGTCGCGCGCGACTACCCGGACATCGAGTACAACGAGCTGATCGTCGACAACACCTGCATGCAGCTCGTGATGCGCCCGGAGCAGTTCGACGTGCTCGTGATGGAGAATCTCTACGGGGATATCGTCTCCGATCTCTGCTCGGGGCTCGTCGGGGGGCTGGGGCTGACCGCCAGCGCGAACATCGGCGAGGGCGGCATCGCCATGTTCGAGGCGGTCCACGGCTCCGCACCCGACATCGCCGGCCGCAACCTGGCGAACCCCACCGCGGTCATCCTCTCCGCGGCGATGATGCTGCGCCACATCGGCGAGACGGAGGCCAGTGACCGCGTCGAGCGGGCTGTCCTCGGCGCGCTTGCCGACCCCGCCTGCCGCACCGGCGACCTGGGCGGCAAGGCGACCACGACCGAGTACACGGCGGCGGTGGTGAGTCGGCTGTAGCAGAAAGCAGTAGCGAGGAGCGAGGAGTCAGTAGCGAGTAGAAGGGCGGCGTGTGCGCGCAGGTGGGCTGCCGGGGGTACCGAACGCACCCCCTCCGGCTCCGCTCAGCCCGCCGTTCTACTCACTACTCGCTCCTCGCTACTCGCTACTGCCCGCTACCGGATCCCCAGCACCCTCCGCGCGTCATCGTTCCGTCCCCACGCTTGGTAGGTCTGGGCGAGGAGTAGGCGGGCGTCGGGCCTCGTCGGCCACGCGTTGATCGCCACCAGGTAGTGCTTCTCGGCCTCGACGAAGTTCCGCTCCAGGTAGCAGAGGTAGCCCAGGCCGACGTTCGTGTCCGCGGTGCCGGGGTTCAGGCGCTCGGCGGTCTCGAAGGAGAGACGCGCCGTAGCATAGTCGCCCAGCCTGGACTCCCCGAAGCCGCGCTGCGTGAACACGGTGTTAAGGAAGATGCGCGGATCGGCCGCACTTCCCTGGTGCTGCAGCACGCGCTGCCGCAGGGCTCGGTCGTTCAGCGCCGCGCGCACCGCATCGTCGGGCCGGGTCCAGGCGTCGGAGCGGTAGAGCCACCGCAGCATGCGTTCGACATAGGGCACGGCCTTCGTCTCGTCTCCCACCCCCAGGAAGTACCGCGCCCGCATGTAGTTGCCGAGCACGCTGTCCGGATCGCAATCTACGATGGTCTGGAACAGGCGCTGCTCATCGCGCCACGGCGGCAGCGAAGCCACCGTTACGCCGACGTACCACGTTCCGAGCAGCACAAGCGCCGCCGCTCCGGCCCAGGCTGCCTCGCGCTGTCTCCGACAGTCGAAGCCGACCAGCCAGCCGAGCAAGGCGCACGCGCCGATGACGCTCAGGGCCGCGCGGTACGGAGCCAGCAGCAGGAACCACATCGGAGTCAGGTTGCTGACAGGCCCCAGCAGCAGCACGACGAGCGCGACAAACCACGCAGCAGGCCGGTGCGCCCGCATGAGGAGCCCGAACGCGGCCACCACGCCGGCGGCCAGTATCCACCCGAGCCACCCTCCGGCCCACCCCGCGCGCTCGTAGCCCGACATGCTGAAGGTGTAGAGCAACCCGGGAGTCGGCACCGTCATGACCCGCGCGTAGTGGATCCAGGTCCAGCCTGCCATTGCCATCTGCGTGATGCGGTCGACACGCGGCGGCGGCACCTTGGGCATCCCCAGGTGCGTCCCGGCGTACAGGAACAGCATCGCCGCCACGGCGAAGGGAACGGTGGCCACCCAGCCGGCGCCGCGGCGATTGCTCCCCTCTGCCGGCTTGAAGCAGGCATAGGCCAGCGGCACGAGCGGAAGCGCGGCGAGCATCTGCTCCTTGGTGAACAGCGCCAGCAGGTAGGCCAGCGTCGACGCCGCGACCCAGCCCGCCCGCGCCCGCCCCGTTGTACGCGCCGAACGAATGAGCGTCCAGGCGAACAGGGCCGCCCAGAGACTGCACAGCGCATCGGTCCGTCCGCCGATCCACGCCACCGCCGAAACGTGGACCGGGTGCACCGCGAAGAGGACCGCGCCGGCCACCGCCACCCGTCGGCGGCGGAATGCCGCGACCAGCAGCGGCACCAGCAGCGCAGTTGCGAGGGCGTGAATCAGTGAGTTCGAGACGTGGTAGCCGAGCGGGTTCCGGCCGAAGAGGTGGTGTTCGATGTAGAACGACGCCGAGACGAGCGGGCGGTAGTAGTTCCAGAGGAATGGGCGCGTGAAGCAGTGCCAGAACGTGTCGCCGCCGCCGACAGCCGAGCCGCCGCCCGGGAGCGCCGGATCCCAGACCAGGTCGGTGTCGTCCCAGATGAGCGGCCCGGACCACGTGCCGATGTGCACCGCCACCGCCATGGCCACCGCGAAGCACCAGCCGATACGGAACAGGGCGTTCGAGCGTGCGGAAGGCAAGGGCGTGGGCTCCGAGGTGGGGTTGGCCTACATTCTACCGGTTACGGGGCGCATCGTCGATCCCCGGAGCCTCCGAGCAGCTGTCGTCATCCCGAACCGTCGCAGTGAGGGACCCGGCGACGCGCTCCGTCGCTGTCGCGCCCCGGTTCGGACGCCAGGCGTATTGACGCGGCCCCCGAGCGTATGATAGAATGTTAGCGTATCGGGTGCCGTACCCAAGTGGCTAAGGGAGGGGTCTGCAAAACCTCTATTCAGCGGTTCGATTCCGCTCGGCACCTCCAACCGTCCGCCCCCAGGCGGGCGTTTTTTCGTCTGAGCCTGTCGCCGTTCGGACCGCGGAAGGCCCCGGTAGGCCATCAGCGGACGGGAGGCACCATGACGACCGACGCCGGCGCCCGCTTCACCCGCCTCTGGAACGCAGCACTCGCCGAGGCGCGCCCCGATCCCCACGGCGCCGCCGGCGAGTTGGTGCGCGCGCTCGCCGACCTGCTGGATGTCGAGCAGGTCGAGTACGGGCGCATCGGCGAGGCCGCCCTCTTCCTCCTCAACCTCTCCTCGCTGGGCTTCCGCGGCATGGATCTCAACGTCGCCATGGTCACGCGCCCGCCCCGCGACGAAGCCGAGTCCCGCGAGCACGCGCGGCTCATCGAGGAGTACAAGGACGCGGTCAAGTCCATCGGCTTCTGCTTCCACCTGGTGCTCGACCAAACACCGCCCGGACGGAACCCCTTCGTCGCCTCCTCCACCGAGATCGTGACGCTCGCCGGCGACGACCTCGACCGCATGTTCCGGTCGCAGGTGCCGTCGGCGGTCCTGTTCGAGGTGCTGCGCCGCCAGGTCCAGCTCCACCTGCTGTGCCCCTTCAACACGACGCGCGAGGCGCGGGGCGCCATGTTCCGCGGCCGCCGCAACGAGTTGGAGCGCCTCACCGGCGAGGCCGACACGCACTTCCTCGTCACCGGCGCGCGCATGATCGGCAAAACGTCGCTGCTCCGGCGCGCGTACAACATCCTGTACATCCAGCGCGACATGCGCGAGCGCCTGGCCTACTTCGACTGCTCGGTCTGGGGCGGCGTGAAGGACTGCGTGCTGCGCCTGGTGAACCGCATCGAGCCATCGGAGGAGCGGCGCCTGGAGCAGAACCTGAACCTGCGCAAGGCGGCGTACATCCTCAAGCGGCGCAGCTACGACGGGAGGCGCCCGCTGACGCTCTTCTTCGACGAGTGCGACTCGCTCGTGGACGCGGAGGCGCAGTCCGGCTGGCCGTTCCTCGGGTTCCTGCACGAGGCCGCGGCCAACCGGTGGGCGCGCCTCGCCTTCGCCGGGTTCCGGTCGGCGCAGACGCTGCAGCACGATGGCGACTCGCCATTCCACAACCGGCTCGAGTGCCTGACGCTCGGTCCGCTCTCCCCCGCAGAAGCCGAGGGCCTGCTGATCGAGCCGATGAAGGCGGCTGGCGTCGGCATCGACCAGTCGGATCTCATAGCCAAGCGGGTCCTGGCCGATTCCGCGGGGCAGCCGTTCCTCGTGCAGTTCTTCGGGGAGCGCCTGTTCCGCATGTCGGCCGAGCGTACGCCGCAGCGCATCGCGCCGGAGGATGTCGAGGCCATCGCCGACGGGCCGGAGCTGAGCCGCTTCCTGAAGACGCACTTCCTCTGGAACACGACGCTGCGCGGCCAGCCGGTCACATCCGAACGCGTGTTCGCCCTCTTGCTGGCGCACCTCGGCGATGGCGACGGCTGGTCGCAGCAGCAGTTCGAGATGGCGTCCGGCGAGCACGGGCACCCGGTCGGCATGGACCATGCTTACGAGGCGCTGACGAACCTATGCGACGCGCGCGTCCTGGGCCCGGTCGGGCGGCGCTACGCGTTCGCGTTCCCGCGTCTCCGCTCGATCCTGCGCGAGGACCATCCTGACCTCGACGCGGCCATTGCGGCACTGAGGGCCTGACCATGACCGGCTTCGCGGAGTACTACCGGCACGTTGGCGCGGACCTGATCGACGAGCTGCAGCGCCTCCTGGACGCGCGCGAGCACGTCGCCCTCCTCGGCCCCCGCCAGGGCGGCAAGGCGTTCGCGCTGCAGACGCTCGCCGACCGCGCGGCGCGAGAGCGCGAGGACGGGCGGCTGCGCCTCGCGACGCTGGAGTGGGACGACAGCGCCCCGAGCCCCGGCGCGGCCGTTCTAGCCAGCCTCGGCCACCAGCTCGGCCTCCCATCGACGCCCTCCTCCGCCTCCGACGCCCGGCTCGCCGGCCAGGTGTGCGACGTGCTGCGTGCGGCTGCCAGGGCCCGGAGCGGAGCGATGTGGGTGTTCGTGCGCGACATCGTGGGCTTCGCGCGCCCCGTCGCCCGGCAGGTGTTGGAAGCGTTCCGCCTGGCGTACTACGACGAGGACTTGCGCGAGCGCCTCGGCGTCGTCGTGACCGGCAGCGCGGACTTTGCGCCCCTGACCTACGGCGCAACGTCGCCGTACCGCCATGCGTTCCAGATCGTGCTCTGCGGCTTCGACAAGCCGACCGCCCTCGACTACGTCATGGACCGGCTGCGGCGCCTGCGCGGCGAGGACAGCGCGGGGATCAGCGCCGAGGCGTTCGAGCTGCTGTACGCGCAGACAGCGGGCAACCCACACCTCATCCAGGAGCTTGTCGCCTCGATCGCCCGGCATCCGTACCACGCATCCCAGCTCTCGCCCGGCTGCCTGGTCACCGAGGAGGGTGCGCACGCCTGCATCGAGGAGTTCTGCCGCGCGGTGATGCCGGACGACTTCTACTGCCGGATGACGCTGCGCGAGGTGGAGTACATCCCGGAGTCCTTCGACATTCTGCTGCAGGTGCTGCGCCGGCCGGAGAAGCCGCCGATGCTGCCCGCGGGCGTACGTCCCCACCACCTGGAGGTCTGCGGCCTCATGGTGAGCGACGAGCGCGGGGCGCTGCGGATCTCCTCGCCGATGCTGCAGCGGTTCGCGACCGAGGCGCTCACCCCGCGGCAGATCGCCGACGTGTATGCCTATCAGGGCCGCTGGAGCGAAGCGTGGAAGCGCTACGCCGCGCTGCCCGCCGCCGGCCGCGAGCGCCCGATCTCGGGGCACGCCCGCTTCCACCTGCGCGAGGTCATCCGCGACTGGCAGACGCACCTGGGAGACCGGGCGTACGAGGGGATCGACGCGGTCGCGCGCGATTTTCTGAACGGCATGCAGCACCTGTTCGGCTTCGACGCCGGGGGGCTCTATGCGAAGGAGACCGGGCGGTGGCTGCCGCAGATGCGGTTCCCGAGCAAGGGGTTGAGCCCGATCGCGCCGGTGCCGCGCGGGGTGAGCGATACCAAGGGCGGGCACCACTTCGCCCACTCGCCGGACCGGCTGACGCTCTGGTGCGAGCCCAGCGTGATCTCGCGGCTGGCCGAGCGCCCCGATCCCGCGCTGTTCCTTCGCCGGCACGAGATGGGCCGCGAGGTCGACCACGCGGAGTACGAGCTGATCGTCGACGCGGTTCGCCGGTTCTGGCGGGCCTACGAGACGGCGCAGGAGATCGAGTACCGCAGCCGCGTCGGGGAGCTGCGCGAGCGCCACCTGAACGCCATCGAGGCCATGAACGCGGAGTTGCTGCGGGAGCCGTCCGACATGGGCCGCGTCGTGCGGTGCGCGGCGCGGGCGCTCGTCGAGATCGCGGGCTACCACCGCGCGCTCATCTGCCTGGTGGATGCCAGGCGCGAGCGCATCCAGGCGGTGGCCAGCCACAGCGCCGACCCCGAGCACGACTTCGACCGCCCGACCGACTACCCGCTCTCCGACCCCGAGGCGGATGTGCACGCCTGGGTGGCGGCCAACCGGCAGACGCTGGTGATCGCCAACGCCCAGTCGCGCCGCCGCACCGCGCCGAAGGTGAACGTGGGCCAGGCGCGCGCGCACGGCATCAAGGGCCTCGCGACGGTGCCGATGATGGACGGCGACGAGGTGATCGGCACCATCCACGTGGAGCGCGCCGATCGGGAGCCGCCGGGGCAGGACGAGGTGCAGCTCGTGGAGATCTTCGCGGGCCAGGCGGCCGGCATCATTCGCCAGGCCCAGCGCCTCGCCGTTCTGCAGGGGGCGGTGGACGGCCTGCACGACCAGGTGCGCATCGTGGACCCGACCCTGCGCGTGATCTACATGAACCCGATCGCCGCGCGCGTCAGCGGGGTGCAGCCCGGGTGGCAGGCCGACCGTCCGCCCTACGACTGGTCGGCCAACGACTGGGCCGAGAACCCGCCCGATCCCTCGGTGCTGGACGACGTGACGCCGACCCGCCACGCCCGGCGGCTGCTCACGGGCTCGGGCGAGAACGAGAGCCGCGCCCGCGACTGGCAGATCGCCCGCATCGATGACTTCCGCGCGCACCTGGAGGCGCGCTTCCGGGCAAACCCGACCATCGCCTACGTGGAGCGCGTCCACGACATGTCGGGGCTCTACCAGGTGCTGTACGCGCTGGCCGGGTGGCTCCGCGTCAGCGACGCCCGCGGCATGGCGGAGACCATCGCCGAGACATTCGTGGCGCGCGGCTTCCCCTGGTGCCGCCTCTACCGCCGGGAGGTGACGCCGACCGGCCGTGAGTTGCTGCGGGGCTTCGTCCAGTCCGGCCTGAGCGATCCCAGGAACCGGGAGCGCTTCGAGGCCGGCGAGATCGTCGACTACCGCAACGCCCACCCGCTGCCGCAGCCCTGGCACGCAGCCACGGTAGCCCGGGAGCCCGCCGTCTACGAGCACGCGGCGGAGGGCGCGATCCCGGATGGCTCGACCGTCGAGGCGGAGCCCATCGAGGGCGCGCCGCACTTCGTGACGCGCGACATCCGCTACAGCGCGGCGCTGGAGATGGGCGACGACGACGCATGGATCGATGCCCCCCTGGCCGTCGCGGACCGGATGCTGGGGATCATGAGTCTGGGCATGCCCGCGGACGGCATCCGCCCCGAGCGCTGGGCGCTGCTCAAGCTGACGGTGCAGTGCGTCGCCCTGGCGCTCGACCATGCCATCCGCGCGGAGGAGCACGCCGAGGCCGAGAAGTGGCGCCGCACCGGCGAGATGACGACGTGGATCTTCCACGGCCTGCGCACCCCACTCGCCTCGTGCCGCCTCTTCGTCAGCACCCACCAGGACCGCGCGCGCGCCGGCGCCCTGAGCATGCAGCAGAGCGTCGAGATCGTCGAGGAGATCGGCGGCCAGTTGGAGCGCCTGGAGCATATCTCCAAGGAGTACACGCGGCACATGCGGGCGTATCAGCCCATCATGAAGGCCGGCGACCTCGTGGCCAAAGTCGTGGAGGTGTGCCGCACGTTCGGCCGGACGCACGACGGGGTGCAGGTGCGGCTCGATACGGACGCGGAGACGCTGACGCTCACGACCGACATCGAGGAACTGGGGCGCGCGCTCGACGAGCTGCTGCAGAACGCGGCGACGGCGGGCGCGTCCGATATCTCGGTGGTTCTGCGCGCCGCGGCCGAGCCCGGGCGGGCGCGCGTCGAGGTGCAGGACAATGGCCGCGGCATCGCCGACGACGTGCTGCCGCGCCTGTTCGACGCCGATCCGCACAAGTCCCGGACAGGAACCGGGCTGGGATTGGCGAACATACGCAAGTTCCTGGAGACTCTGGGCGGCGCCATCGACATGGTGCGCACCGGCCCCTCGGGGACGCTGTTCACACTGACCATACCGACGGGCCGGTAGCACGGCCTGCTGACCGAAGATAGCGGCACACGGAGCGCCCGAGCCGCCAGGGAGACATGCGCGATGAAAGACACACCGACCGTCCTCTTCGTGGACGATGACGACAGCCTGCTCAAGGCGCTGCACATGCGCTACAGTGCGACCTACTCGGTGCTGACGGCCGGCACGCCCGAGGACGCCGTGGACCTGGTGCGCGAGCGCGAGGACGAGATCGACGTGGTCGTGGTGGACCGCTGGATGGCCCCGCGCGGCGCCACCGCCATCGACGAGGACGCGGGTCTGCGCGTGATCCAGGCGCTCAAGGGCGTCGACGGTCAGCCCGGCTACGCGCCACAGCTCCCGGTGATCGTCCTGACGGGGCACGCGGACAACCAGAGCCACTTCGACGCCCTGAAGGCCGGCGCGTTCACCTACATCGTGAAGGGAACGACGGGCTGGGAGCAGGACCTCGACGAGCAGATCAAGATGGCGGGCACCATCTCCATCAACGTGCGCCTGGGCAAGCTAGCGCGGCGTCTGCTGGGGCTGCGAGGAACGAAGGCAGCGGCCGAGGGCGAGCATGCTGAGCAGGCGCACGCGAGCCAGGAGCCGAACGTGGCCGACCTGCTCCGCACCATCGTTCAGGCAGCCGAGGCTGCCCTCGCCCAGATCGAGCGGCACTGACCCACCCGGCATAGAGCTGTGGTGGGATGGGCGGACCATGCCCGTCGGGTCCAGCGTCGTGGTGGGACGGGCGTCCCTGCCCGCTCGGTGCAGCGTCCTGGTGGGGCGGGCGTCCCTGCGTGTCCGGTGCAACGTGTCCTGGTGGGGCGGGCGTCCCTGCCCGCCCAGCGGTGGACTACTGCGCTGCAGCCGTTCGGCTGTTGAGCATGTCCATCACCTCGGCGGTGCCTTCGAGCACGAACTTGCCCGGCTGCGTGTCGAACTTGGCGATCCGCACGGGGAAGGCCAACTGGCCGAAGTCGAACCCTTCGGAGAGGCGCTTGGCGAGCCAGCGCAGCGCCGACTTCGGCAGGGGCACGCGCAGGCCCAGCGCGGTCATGCGGTCCGGCGCGAAGTCGAGCTTCGTGGGCGAGCTGAGGCGCGGCTCGGCGACGACCGTGTACGGCCAGGCCTTGCCAAGGAGCCAGCGGGTCTCCTCGGCGTACACACGCCCGTCGAGGATGCGCACCTTCTTGACGCGCACGGGCTCGTCGTCCGGAGGCGGGAACTCGCGCACGTAGCGGTTGACGGCCTCCTCGTTGACGACCGCGCGGAACGTCGTACTGCCGATCTCCTTCATCAGCTTGCGATTCACGTCGACCACGACGCCCGTCATCTCGATATGGAGGCTCTCGCAGCCGATCATCTGGCCTAGACGCACATCGTCGCCGTCGATCTGGACGCGGTGGAGGCGCCCCTTGATGGTCTCCATCGGCGCGCCGTCGACGCGGACGCGCCACTCGCGCGCGGGGCCGACCATCTGCGGCAGCATGCGGCGGATGCGGCTCTCGGCCTCGCGGTTGACGGGGCGCGCGCATCCGGGCAGGAACGCGGCAAGGCAGAGGGCATACAGAAGGAACCAGTGTGATCGGCGCGGCAACGAACTCTCCTCGGCGGGTCCACCCGCGAACTCACCAAGGAGTGTAGCACCTGGCACTGCGGGGCGTCATCCCTGTCCGGCCGCCGGCCGGGCCCCGTTCGCGGTTCGTGAGGACCACATGAGCGACACGCATCGCACCGAGGACATCGAACTCTCGATCGTCATGCCCTGCCTTAGCGAGGCGGAGACGCTCGGCGCGTGCATCGCCAAAGCGCAGCGATTCCTGGCGGAGGCCGGCGTCCGCGGCGAGGTGGTGATCGCGGACAACGGCAGCACGGACGGGTCGCAGCGCATCGCCGGGGAGCATGGCGCGCGCGTGGTCGACGTGGAGCGCAAGGGATACGGCAGCGCACTCCTCGCCGGCATCGCCGCCGCGCGCGGCACCTTCGTCGCGATGGGCGATGCGGACGACAGCTACGACTTCCTCTCGCTCGGCCCGTTCCTCGAAGCCCTGCGCGGCGGCGCAGACCTGGTAATGGGCAATCGGTTCCGCGGCGGCATCCAGCCCGGCGCCATGCCTCCGCTGCACCGCTACCTCGGCAATCCGGTTCTCAGCTTCGTTGGCCGCGTGTTCTTCCACAGCCCCATCGGCGACTTCCACTGCGGCCTGCGCGCCTTCCGCCGCGACGCCATCCTCTCGCTGGACCTGCGCACCACAGGCATGGAGTTCGCCAGCGAGATGGTCGTCAAGGCGACGCTGCGGCATCTGAACATCGTCGAGGCGCCGACGACGCTGGCCCCCGACGGACGCAGCCGGCGTCCACACCTGCGCACCTGGCGCGACGGCTGGCGGCACCTGCGCTTCCTGCTGCTCTACAGCCCGCGGTGGCTGTTCCTCATCCCCGGCCTGGTGCTGATGGCGGCGGGGCTCGCGGTGGGCGCGTGGCTGATGCCGGGGCCGCGCACCCTCGGCGGTACCACCCTGGACATCCACACGCTGCTCTACGCCGCGCTGGCCGTGATCGTCGGCTTCCAGTCCGTCACCTTCGCCGTGTTCACCAAGGTCTTCGCCATCACGGAGGGGCTGTTGCCCGCCGACGAGCGCCTCGACCGCCTCTTCCGGTACGTCACGTTGGAGGTCGGCCTGCTCATCGGCGCGATTCTCATCGTCGTCGGGTTCGGGATGACCGGCTGCGCGTTCCTCTACTGGAGCCACACCGCGTACGGCCCGCTGCACCCGAGCCAGTCGCTGCGGGTGGTCATCCCGGCCGTGACCTGCCTGACCGTGGGCTACCAGGTGGTCCTGTCGAGCTTCTTGCTCAGCGTGTTCGGGCTCAAACGGCGATGAGCATCCTCGATCGAGTCCACGGAGAGTACGTCTTCGGCAGACGCGTGCGCGTGCTGGCGCGACATATCGCGGACCTGCTCCCTGCCGGCGCCTCGGTGCTGGACGTGGGCTGCGGAGACGGCTCGATCGCCCGGGCGGTGATGGACATGCGCGCGGACGTGCGCTTCGAGGGGATCGACGTTCTGGTGCGTCCGACGACGCACATCCCCGTGGCTGAGTTCGACGGCCGGCGCATACCACGCGAGGACGCGTCGGTCGACGTGGCGCTGTTCGTGGACGTGCTGCACCACACAGAGGACCCGACGGTGCTGCTGCGCGAGGCCGCTCGCGTGTCACTGCAAGCGGTCATGGTGAAGGACCACCTGCTCGACGGAGTGCTGGCCGGCCCGACGCTGCGGTTCATGGACTGGGTGGGCAACGCGCGGCACGGGGTTGTGCTGCCCTACAACTACTGGCCGCAGGCGCGCTGGGAGCAGGCCGCCGCCGAGCTGGGCCTGACGCGGGAGGAGTGGCGCGCGAGCCTCGGCCTCTACCCGGCATGGGCCGACTGGCTGTTCGGGCGCGGGCTCCATTTCATCGCCAGGTGGGGTGTGACCGAGCGCGCGGGGTAGCCGTCTGCTGCACGAGAGCCGTGGTGGGATGGGCCTCCGTGCCCGTCCAGGGCCACCCGGGAGTAGGCCAGACTAGCCTGGGCGCGGGGCCGATCGCGGGAACAGCTCGATCGGCTGCGGCTCCAGGTCGCGGTCGCTGCTGTGGCCGGGCGCCACCTTGGCGGACGGGTCGATGTAGGCCTGGGCGTGGTTCACTGCGACGCAGACCTCGCCTACTCCCGTTGCGATCAGCTTGAGCTTCCCGTCGTAGGTGCAGCCGTCGCCGGCCGCGTAGACCCCCGGCAGGTTCGTCTCCATCCGCGAGTTCACCAGCAGGTGCTGCCCCCGCATGTGGATGCCCCAGTCCTTGATCGGCCCCAGGTTCGCCTTGAAGCCGATCGTCAGGAGGCAGGCATCGATCTCCAGGAGCGTCTCCTCGCCGGTCCGATTGTCGAAGATCGTCGCTCCTTCGAGGCGGTCTGTGCCAGTCAGTGCTCGCACCTCGTGGAACGTCCGGGTCACGACGCGGGAACCCTCGTGGAGCCAGCTCAGGCTGCGCTCGTGGGCGCGGAAGCGGTCGCTGCGGTGGATGAGCGTGATGCTGTGCGCGATGGGCTCCAGCGCCATGGCCCAGTCAAGCGCCGAGTCGCCGCCGCCCACGATGAGCACGCGTTTGTCGTCGAAAGCCGACCGGTCGCGCACGAAGAAGGAGACCCCCTTCCCCTCCCACTCCTGCATCCCGGGCACATCCAGGCGGCGAGGCTCGAAGGCGCCCGCCCCCGTGCACACGACGACGGTCTTGGTCGGGTAGGCGCCCTTCTCCGTGTGCAGGATGTAGGAGCCGTCGCGCTCTTGCTCCAGGACCCGGATCTGCTCGCCGAGCCGCACCGCGGGATGGAAGCGCATCGCCTGCTCCGCCATCGACGCGGCGAGGTCACGGGCCAGCACGCGCGGGAAGCCTGGCATGTCGTAGACGTACTTCTCGGGGTAGAGGGCGACCAGTTGGCCGCCGAACTCGGGCAGGGCGTCGGTCAGCAGCGTCCGCATGCCGCGCAGGCCGGCGTAGAAGCATCCGAACAGGCCCACGGGCCCCGCACCGATGATGGTGATGTCGTAAGGGGTGGTCTCGCTCAACGGTGGCAGGCTCCGGTGCAGCCGTAGTATCCGACGATGCTCAGTACGGGCAGCGCGGGCCCCGTGCACCGGAAGCCCGCGCCTAGTCCGTCACAGCGTTCGGCCAGCGCCGCACACGCGCGCTACCGCGCAGGCTCTGGTCCGGGCGTGTATCTGCAGCCGCAGCGCTCCGTCTCCCAGACGGTGACGGCGCTTACGGGCAGCCCACGATCCAGGAGGCGCTCTAAGATCCAGCGCGAGATGCACTCGGCGGTCGTGCTGGTCTGCAGAACGTCGTTGAGGTAGGTATGGTCCGGGAGGATGTCATCCAGCGCTGCCTTGAGATCGCCGAAGTCGCGGAGCATGCCCAGATGGTCCAGCTCCGTGCCGGTGAACTCGGCCTCGACGCGATAGCTGTGACCGTGGAGCCGCGCGCACTTGCCCGGGTGTCCGGGAATGACGTGGGCGGCCTCGAAGCGGGATCTGACCAGCAGCGTGTACATGGCTAGGGATACGACGCGACGACGCGCGAGGAAATGCCACCGCGGACCGCGAAGGCGCCGGTCACTTCCATCCGCCTCGGCTGGCAGGCAGCCACCAGGTCGTCCAGGATCTTGTTGATCACCGCTTCGTAGAAGATCCCCTGGTTGCGGAAGCCGAACAGGTAGTACTTGAGCGACTTCAGCTCCACGCAGAGCTGGTCGGGCACGTAGTCCACCGTGATCTCGGCGAAGTCCGGCAGGCCCGTGATGGGACATACGGACGTGAACTCCGGGCACGAGTGCACGATGCGGTAGTCGCGCTCGGGCCGGGGATTGGGGAAGACCTCCAGCCCCTGGGTGCGGTCGGTCGGCTTCGTGGGTTCGTCGGCAGCCATGCTCTCTCCGTCTGTCCTGATTCGGCGGACGGGCCGAGTCTACCCCGACGCCCGCCGGGTGTCAACGCCACGGCAGTCCTCGCGGGCGCGGAGGGCCCTGCCCGATCCCTCGCTGAGGCGGCCTCTCAGGAGCCGGGAGTGCCGGCGAATGAATTCGCGCCTGCGAACGGCACAAAGTCCTCCGTCGCGGACTCGAACGACCAGGACGAAGCGGGATAACCCCAGCGCGGCCCTCTCTCCCACCACATGCGCCGCATCCCGCCGCGCTCATGCCGAACCGCCGCCGCGGGGCGTCCGGCCGATGCTGCTGCCGCCGCGCTCACGTGACATAATGAGGATTCGGAGGGCGATTCGGAATGCGGGCGGTGGTGCAGCGAGTGAGCGAAGCCGAGGTGACGGTGGACGGCGAGGCCGTGGGCAGGATAGGCCCCGGCCTGGTCGTGCTCGTCGGCGTCCACACGAGCGACGAACCAGCGGACGCGGCGGCCATCGCCGACAAGGTGGCCAACCTGCGCATCTTCGAGGACGACGACGGCAAGATGAACCGGTCGCTGCTCGACACCGGCGGATCGGCCCTCGTCATCTCGCAGTTCACGCTCTGGGGCGACGCGCGCAAGGGCCGCCGGCCCAGCTTCACCGAGGCCGCCCCGGGCGACGCCGCCAACCCGCTCTACGAGGCCGTGTGCGCCCGCGTTGCGGAGTTGGGCGTGCCCGTGGAACGCGGACGGTTCGCCGCGCACATGCGGGTCTCGCTCGTGAATGACGGCCCGGTCACGCTGCTGCTCGACAGCCGGAGGGCCTTCTGATGACCGCGGAGCCCGAGCCCGTGAGCACGGTGGAAGCCACCGCAGCCGAGACCGCCGCCCCCAAGCCGCCGCCGCGACGCCGCACGCGCAAGGCCGCGGCCGACGAGGGCCAGACCGCGCCGCCGAAAGCCGCGCCGCGCCGCTCCAAGCTGCCGGGCGCGCGCCGGGCGTCGCCGCACTTCAACCGGGCCGAGCTGCACCGAAAGAACGGGCATCTGAACGCCGCCGTCGTCGAGTACCAGCTTGCGGTCGAGATGTGCCCGGAGAACCCGTTCTACCGGTACCGCTTCGGCGCGGCGCTGCTCGCGAACGGCATGGCGGACGATGCGCTGCCGCAGCTCGAGCAGGCGCGCGACCTCGAGCCCGGCAACGGCTTCTACCACTTCTGGCTCGGCGACGTCTACGAGCGCGTGGGCCGCCTCGGCGACGCGGTGGCCTCGATCCGCGTCGCGGCGGTGCTCGATCCCGTCGATGCCTACTACTGCGTGCGGCTGGGGCTGCTGTACCTGCAGATCGGCTGCCCTCAGGATGCAGTCGCGTGCCTGCGCCAGGCCGTGCGGGTCGCGCCGGACAACGCGTCGTACCACTACCTCCTCGGCGACACCTACGTCCGCCTTGGCGCCGAGCGGCAGGCGCTGAGCCACTACCGCCGGGCCCGCAAGCTCGGCTCGTACGACACCGCGTTCATCGAGAAGGTGCGCCGCTCGGCGCTGTAGGCAGGCCGGACGGGCACGGAGGCCCATCCCACCGCGGCGCGCCGACATCGTGAGGACCAGACAGTCGGAACATGCCGGACCGTTTGGCGGTCGCACTGCGTAAGAGAAGGTGACGGAAGCAGCATCGAACGTTCGCTATCGTGGGGCCGCCGCGCTCCGTATGCCCCACCGGGTGCAGTCACGGAGGAACGACGATGTTCTCCAGGATTCTGCTGGCCTCTGACGGTTCCGAGGACGCCATCCGCGCCGCGTCCTTCGCAGCCGACCTCGCCAAGAAGTACAACTCCAGGGTCACCGTACTCCACGTCTTTAACATGCCCATTGCGCCGGTCGCGTTCGTGGGCGCGCCGGGCATCGAGCTGGACGCCCCGATGATGGCGCAATACGCGGAGGATGTGCAGGCCGCCGTGGCGCGCCGGACCGGGCGGGTGCTGGAGGAGGAAGGGATCGAGTACGACGTGATCCAGGAGACCGGGCACCCCGCCGACACGATCGTGAGCACGGCCGAGCACGGCAACTACGACCTCATCGTGCTCGGCAGCCGCGGCCTCAGCGAGTTCAAGCGCTTCCTGCTCGGCAGCGTGTCCGACCGCGTCAGCCACCACGCCCACTGCCCGGTGCTGATCGTCAAATAGGGGCGCTGCCTGGTGCGTGGCCATACGCTCCCGGCGCGGCACGGAGGCCGCGCCCCACGGGTGCGAGCCTGGCGAGGGGTGGTCCGTTGGCCCCACGTTCCCGGCGGAGCGCGGAGGCCGCGCCCTACGGGTGCGAGCCTGGCGAGGGGCAGTGCGCCAATCAGCCGCGCTAGGCATCGCGCTGGTCTGTGGGGCGGGCCCTCCGCGGCCCGCCGGGTCCTTGCGCATCCCACCATCCAGAGGCCAGCGCGTGTCGCCCGACTACATCCCGCCGAAGACCGGGCTCCCGCCGCCGCGCCCCTCCAGCAGCAGAGACCGCACGACGACCGCGGGTGCGCCGGTGAGGTTGAAGAGCAGCAGCCCCGCGATGACGCCCGCGATGGCGAAGGCCCCGAACCGCCCCCGCCCGCCCGCGCGCCGGCCGTAGTCGACCCCACAGACGATGGGCACGGGCAGGTAGCCCAGGTAGACGAGCGCCGCCTGCGAGCCCACGAAGCCCCATGGCACCGCGAAGGCCCAGACCGGCAGGAGGAGCAGCAGCGTGGTGAGCATGCTGACGAGGAGAGCCGCGGCCGACAACACCAGACCGCGCAGCACCGGGTGCCGGCGGAAGAACGGCTGCTCGTACGCGATCTCGGACAGGTCGAACGGCGAGGAGGGCTGGTCGCGGCGGGAGAGGGCGAGGCCGCGGCGGTCGATCTCGTCCAGCAGCAGGCGGTAACGCTCGCCTTCCTGCAGGCTGTGGATGCTGAAGAGGATGCCCTCGAGGTCCTCGTTCGAGTAGCCGCGCAGGCGGGTGCGGTACTCCTCGACCGAGATGTCGGACGGCGCGTACATGGACGGGCTCCGCAAGCCGGGCTCACTCACCGGGGTCGAGCGAGGCGCCTCGCTCTCTACCGTCGATTATACGTCGAGGACCATCCCGTCGTAGCCGACCTGGATGCCGTGCGGCTCGAAGAGCAGCTCCAGATCGGCGTGCAGCAGCTTCGAGAGGTGCGAATGGTGCGTGGTCACCACCGGCGCGTCGGGTGCGAGCGTCCCCTGCGCCACCAGGCGCTGCCGGGCGCGAATCACCTCGGGCACGCTCAGATGCGCCTTGTAGCCCCCCTCGTCGAGCCCCTTGGTGCACTCGATGACGACCGCCGAGAGCGTGCGTGCGGCCAGGAACTCCCACGTTCGCTCCTCCCACCAGCCGGTATCGGTGGCATACAGGACCGTGCTGCGGCCGTCTGAGACGAGGTAGTTGTAGCAGCGCATCCGGTCGGAGTGCTGGGCATCGATGGCCGTGACGCTCCACCGGTCGATGTCCATCTCTTCCCACGGCGCCAGCGGCTGCAGGTCGACCGGCAGGATCGAGGTGTCCAGCTCGGCGCGGATGCGCTCGACGATGTCCGGCGGCGCCACGATGTGCAGCGACGTGTCAACCGTGTAGGGGATGAACATCCAGCTCTGATACTGCAGCTCGGGCACGGAGAGATGGTCGTCGTGTCCGTGTGTGTAGAGGAGGTGCCGCACCCGGCTGAGGTCGAGGCCCTGCGTGATCACATGGTGCAGCGTGTCCGGAGGCAGGTCGATCTTGATCACATCGTCGATGAGCGCGGACGACCGGCTCCGGAGGTTCTTGCCGCCTGCCGCCCGGATCGCGCGGCAGGTCTCGCATGCACAGAACAGGCCGGGACAACCCTCCGAAGCGCCTGTGCCCAGTAGACGAATTCGCATCGCAGCCTATTGGACGCCGCTCGAACGAGACGCCGCGCCCCCAAGCGGGCCGAAGCCCTGTCCCACATAGTAGGCCGCCAACGCCCCAAAGGCAAGTGCCCGAGGCGGCAACTGGTATGTGATATCGGTTACAGGAAGTCACCGTCCGGCTCGAACATCCGGCCGCAGCGTGGGCAGCGCTCGCGAGCCGCCTCGCTGATCATCGAGCACTTCGGGCACCGGTGCAGCTTCACCGGGAACTTGCCGCACTGGTTGCAGCGCTTGGCGTCCGAGAACACGAGCGCCCCGCAGTGCTGGCACGCCGTCTGGGTGTCTTCGCCTCGTCGCGTAGCCATGCGCTTCCTCGCGATGTGACTCTGCAGACCTGCCCTGCCCGTCCAGCACAACCCGCCGACCGGCCGGCCCTCGCCAGGCACAACGCCGTGGTGGGATGGGCGTCCCTGCCCGTCCAGCACAACCCGCCGACCTGCCAGCCCTCGCCAGGCGCAACGCCGTGGTGGGATGGGCGTCCCTGCCCGTCCAGCACAACCCGCCGACCGGCCAGCCCTCGCCAGGCGCAACGCCGTGGTGGGATGGGCGTCCCTGCCCGTCCAG
>CAZFLM010000086.1:23702-25316 GCA_964519955.1 uncultured Chthonomonadaceae bacterium
CACAACCCGCCGACCGGCCGGCCCTCGCCAGGCATAGCGCCCTGGAGGGTGGCGCTCCGTCGCCACCGCGCCCTCGTTACCCCACCGGCTCCCCCAGACGCCGGAGCAGCAGACCGCTGAGCAGCTTCGGGTAGAAGAAGGTCGACTTCGGCGGCATCTTCTCGCCCGCCAACGCCACGCGCCGCACCTCGTCCGCGGTCGGCCGGTTCATCAGCAGCGCCGCCTGCCACTCGCCCGCCCGCACGCCCTCTTCAGCCTCGGCGCGGTCACGCGTGTAGCCGATGTTCGGCGTCGTGGCGAGGTCGGCCGCCCGGATCCCGAGCGATTCGTCGAGCACCAGCGCCTGCAGGACCGAGACGTCCAGGTTGCGCCAGTCCTCGCCGTGGTCCGGCGCCACCTGGGCCATCCGCCCGAGATCGCGCAGCGTCAGCACCCATGCTCCATCGCCCGTCAGCAGCCCGAAGCGATGGCAGCCCGGGCCATCGGGGAGCATCGCCCGGCCGAGCGAGGCGGGCTCCACTGCCTGCACATCGAACCGGCGCGTCAGGCGCTCCGGCAGGTCGGCGATACGCGCCGCGTCGATGCCGCGCACCAGCCGGTGCGTTGGCAGCACCAGCATCCCCGGGTCGGAGAAGGGCACCAGCGCGATGAGGATGTGGCTTGCGCCGGCCGCATCGCCGAGGACGTCCTTCCGCTCCGCCCGATAGGCCAGGCCGGTCTCGTAGCGGTGGTGGCCGTCGGCGATCCACACGTGGCGGTCGCGCAACTGCTCGGCAACGTGCGCGATGGCGCCCGGCTCATCGACTCGCCAGACCTCGTGCTCCTCCGTGCCGTGAACCACCCGCATCAGCGGAGCGGCCGCGGCCACACGCTCCAGGCAGAGCTGCGCCTGGCCGGCTTCGTCCTCGAACAGGCCGAAGATCGGCTCCGGGTTGGTGTCGGTCGCGCGCATCAGGCGAAGGCGATCCTGGCGGGCCTTGGTGCGCGTCTCCTCGTGCGGCAGCACCACGCCGGCCGCATAGGGCTCCAGCTTGAGCGCGCAGAGGAATCCGGTCCGCCGCAGCCGCTCACCCGTGTCTGGGTCCGCGAACGACTGGCGGTACACGTAGAGCGCGGGCCGCTCGTCCTCGACCATGATGCCGCCGGCCAGCCACTCCTTGAGGCACGCTGCCGCGCGCTCATAGGGGTGCAGTTCCGGATTGTCCCCTTCCTCGGCCCGGTTGAGCATGATCCGCACGATGTTGTACGGGCTCGCCTCGTACAGCGCCGCCTGATCGTCCGGCGACAGCACATCGTAGGGCGGCGCCGTCACCGCCTCCAGCGAGCCAACCTTCGCCGGGTCGTACCGTACAGCCCGAAACGCCGCGATCTCCGCCATGTGGGGGTCCTGGGTGTGGTTGTAGTAGCGAGTAGCTAGTAGCTAGTAGAAGTCAGAAGCCAGAAGTCAGAAGTCAGAAGGCGGAGCGGCGCTGCTGCTGGGTCAGCCCGCGTCGGCGGGCTTCGTGCCGTCCGTCAGGCGCGGTGTCAACCGCCGGGCCTCGACGCTGCACCGCGCAGATCCCCAGTCCCCGCAGGGGACTTCGCCGGACGCAGAACCGGGTTTCAACCCGGTGG
>CAZFLM010000087.1:0-24850 GCA_964519955.1 uncultured Chthonomonadaceae bacterium
GCGGCGAGGGCTGCCTGCACGTCGGCGCGCTCCGGCGTGGGCTTGGCCGAGGCCAGCGCCTGGTGCAGCAGCGCACGATCCGTAGTGGGCTTCGGCTGTACGGAGACCGGCGCGGCGCCAGCCAGGAGCACGTTGGCGCGATCGGCGGGCGCGAGCCCCTCCAGGATCTTGCCGGCCTGGGCACTGGCGCGGTCCAGCGTGCTCACCCCGCCCGCGCGGTAGCCCATCGAGAGCGACACGTCGAGCACGATGACGACGGTGCGCGCGCCGCCCCCGCTCGCCAGAGGCGCGGTCCGCGTGGGCTTCATGAACGCGGCCACCAGGAGGGCCACGAAGAGGCAGCGCAGGGCGAGGAGCAGGAGATGGCGCACGCGGAAGATGCGGGACTGCCGCGCGACGGCCTCGCGGAGGAAGCGGAACGTGGGGAGCGCGACATCGCGGACGGCGCGCCGGGTCAGAAGGTGGATGGCGACCGGCAGGGCCGCCAGGAGCAGCCACGGCGCGAACCCGACGTTGAGCAGTTCCAAGGCGGGCGCCCCTCGGTCAGGCGAGTGAGCAGGACAATGGCGCGACGTGCAGCGCCGCTACGCCGATGGACGGGCACGGAGGCCCATCCTACCGACAGCCGAGCGCGTGAGCCGCCGAGGGCGGCGGCGGTCCACGGCGGACGGGCACATGGCGTTGGCCAGAGCGCCGTGGTAGGGCGGGCGTCCCTGCCCGCCGAGTACCACTCACGGATGGATCGGCCTAGAACGCCGCCGATGCCGCGGCGAGCGTGTTGCGCAGGAGCATCGCGATGGTCATCGGGCCCACGCCACCCGGCACCGGCGTGATGTACGACGCCACCTCCGCCGCGCCCTCGTAGTGCACGTCGCCCACGTCGCCCTGGCGGCCGGGCACCCGGTTGTAGCCCGCGTCGATGACCACAGCGCCCGGCTTGATCATGTCGCCGGTGATCATCTCGGGCTGGCCGACGGCCGCGACCAGGATGTCGGCCTGGCGGATGACGTCAGGTAGGTCTACGGTGCGGCTGTGGCAGATCGTCACCGTGGCGTGGCGGTTCAGCAGCAGCATGGCGACCGGCTTGCCCAGGATGATGCTGCGCCCCACGACGACCGCGCGCTTGCCCTGGATCGGCAGGCTGTAGCGATCGAGCAGCTCGATGATGCCGAGCGGGGTGCACGAGACGAACGCCTTTTCGCCGGTCAGCAGCGCGCCGAGGCTGCCCCGCCCGATGCCGTCCACGTCCTTCCGATGAGACAGCCTGGCGAGGGCGGCGGTTTCGTCGAGATGCTTCGGCAGAGGGTGCTGCACCAGGATGCCGTGCACGCGGTCGTCGGCGTTGAGGCGGTCGAGGAGACCCTCGACGTCCGCCTGGGTGGCGTCGTTCGGCAGGCGATGCGTCTCCGACTCGATGCCGACCCAGCCGCACGCCTTGCCCTTCATGCCGACGTAGGCTTCGGAGGCGGGGTTGTCGCCGACGATCACCGCGGCCAGCCGGGGAGCGATGCCGCGCGACTCGCGCAGCTCGCGGACGCCTTCCTTCACCTCCGCGCGCACGACGCGGGCCGTCGCCTGGCCATCCAGGATCGCAGCGCTCATTCGGTCCTCCCTCACCCCTTGGCGGGCGCCGGCGCGGCTACCAGCGCGCCCAGAACACCGTTCACGAACCGCCCGGACTCGGCGGTGCTGTACTTCTTGGCCAGTTCGACAGCCTCGTTGATCGACGCGCCAGTCGGCACGTCCGGCAGGAACCGCATCTCGAAGACGGCGATCCGGAGAATGTTGCGGTCGACGGCGACCTGGCGCTCCTGCGACCAGCCGGGCGAGACGGCGGCGAGCACGCCGTCGATCTCCTCGGTGCGGTCGCGGACACCCTTCACGAGCTTCACGGCGAAGGTCGTCACCTCGTAGCAGGGCGGCAGCGCGTGCTCGAACGCGGCAGCCAGCGCCTTGACCTGCTTGCCGGCGGCCTGCGCCAGCGCCCCGAGACGCTCGGCCTCCAGGCGGTCGCGCTGGGAGAGGCGCAGCAACTCCAGCTCCGCCTTCTCGGCGGCCGTGGAGACCATGCCGAACGCCCCGTTCACGTCGGCGACCGGCGAGGGAGCGAGGGAGCACTTCATCGCCTCGGACACGTCGTCGGCGAAGCGCCGCACGGCCGCGACCATGCCCTGCGCCGCGAGCTTGGTGGTCCGCGGCACCGCGCCGCCGGCAGCGTCCCACGCGCGCACCATGTCGCGTATCTCGGTCTGGCACTCGCGGGCCGTCTGCTGGATGGCGTTCTCGACCGGGAGTCTGGCCTGCGCCAGGGCGCCCTCCCACAGCTCGGCAAGCGGCAGCTTGCCCACATCGATCTGGTACAGCATCTTCAGCGCCAACTCGCGCGCTGCTCGTCGCACACTCGTCACGTTTGCTCTCACCTGCCGCCCGGCGTCTTGCCTTGCCCACCACGGCGTACGTTCGCTAATCGGGCTGGGCGGCCCGGTCCGTGGGTAAGGATACCACGCATCGAGGGGGCCTTCCTGCCCCGTAGTGGCGCAGGGAATCGGCGCGCCCTCGCCGAACGATGTGTCCGACGCCAGACCAGAGAGGAAGCACCCATGCCACGCATCGAGCTGTCCGTTCAGATAGACGCCCCCGTCGAGCGCGCCTACGCCGTCGCCCGCGACGTCGAGACGTTCCCCGAGATCATGGACGACCTGCAGTCGCTAACGGTCCTGGAGCGCAGCGACGACGGCAACCGCACGGTCACCGAGTGGGTCGGCATCGTCCGCGAGTTCAAGATGACCATCAAATGGACTCAGGAGGACAAGTGGGATCCGGTAGCCCATCGCGACGACTACGTGATGATCAAGGGCGACATGGACAGCATGGCCGGCTACTGGCAGTTCACCGAGGACGGCGGCGGCACCCGGTTCGACAGTGTGCTGGACTACGAGTACAACGTGCCGCTGATCGGGCCGATGATAAAGGCGCTCATCCGCAAGAAGCTGGAGGCGAACCTGCTGGCCCAGATGCAGGCGATCAAGGCGCGGGCCGAACAGGGGTAGCGGGACCCGGTGAGGGGTCTGAGCCGCACCAGCCTGATCGGCCAGATCGGACGGATCGCCCTCATGCGCCAGATGGAGCGGCGCGCCCTCTGCGAACCTGTGCGGTATACTGTGTGCCGTCTCACGAGAGCCGCGTGCCCGTTGGCGGCGCGCAACCAAGCCTTGTAGGAGCCTCAGCGCATGGCGACGATGCGGCAGATCCGGTCTCGGATCCGGGTAGCGAAGAACATCCAGCAGATCACCAAGGCCATGAAGATGGTCGCTGCCGCGCGGCTGAAGCGCGCACAGGAGCGCGTGACCGCGTCGCGCCCCTACGCCGGCAAGATGCGCGACGTCGTCGGCGGACTGGCCTCGGCCACGAGCGGCGCGGCCGAGCATCCGCTGCTGGAGCGCCGCCCGACCGCGCACGTGGGCGTCGTGGTCATCAGCGCGGACCGCGGGCTCTGCGGCTCGTACAACTCCGGCGTGCTGCGCAAGGCCGTCGAGTTCCTCGGCACGCTCGACCCCAACACGACGGTCCTCTACACCATCGGCCGCAAGGCCAATGCGTTCTTCAGACGACGCGGCTTCAACGTCGCCGAGGCGCTCGAGGTCGATCTGAATGCGATCGACTACGCGCAGGCCTCGTACGTCGCCGGCAAGCTTCGGTCGGCCTTCGAGAGCGGCGAGATCGACGAGGTGCACGTCATCTACACGCGCTTCGTGACCGCCATCACCCAGACGCCGCGCGTGGTGCAGTTGCTCCCGGTTGAGCCGCCCGCCGACGTGCCCGCGATGGGCTCGGCCTCGGTGATCTTCGAGCCGAACCCGCAGGCGCTCCTCTCCGAGCTGCTGCCCCGCTACCTCGTCACGCAGGTCTACCAGGCGCTGCTCGAGTCCGTGGCCAGCGAGCACGGCGCGCGCATGACCTCGATGAACTCGGCGACCGACAACGCGGGCAAGATGATCAGCACGCTCACCCTCTCGCTCAACCGCGCCCGCCAGGCCGCGATCACGAAGGAGATCTCGGAGATCGTGGGCGGAGCGGAGTCGCTGAAGGGGTAGGCTGCCGGAGCGCTGCGGAATCGAACGGGGCTCGCCAGCAATGGCGGGCCCCGCTGCTATTCGGTGGTGGTCAACTGATCCGGCGGATCGGGCGGATCGGTCGGCTGACGTCCACAGGGTCACGCGCGCGGCCTGAACCGCCCCCTACTCCACCCCCACCTTCCAGATGGACGCGTTCAGCGGAGGCGCCGAGGTCCAGAGCACCGCGTAGAGCTGCTTGCGCACACTGTTGTAGGCCAGCGCCCGGATGTTGGCGGTCGCCGAGGGGCCGAACCCCTCCCACGAATCGCCCCGATCGGTCGAGCGATACAGCCGCTTCCCCGCCGCGCTTACGAGGACGCCGCCGGGCAGCTCGACCGGGGTGATGAACGCCGGCCCCGCCAGCGTCCGCCACGTCAGCCCCTTGTCCGTGCTGCGGATGAGCTGGCCGCCCTGCTTGTCCGGCAGGTACACCGGGCAGTCCGGCGGGAAGTAGACCGCGCCGTCCGACGCCACCATGCCCGGGTTGCGCGTCCCCGTCGAGTACACCTGGGACCAGGTCGTGCCACCATTGACCGTGCGGTAGATGCCGGTGCCAGACGCGCCATAGCCTCCGGTCGCTACGATGTAGGTGTCCACGTCGAAGACCACAGGCAGCGTGGTGTAGTTGGTGCCACGCGGGAAGCTGGCGCCGATGTCCTGCCAGGTCATGCCGGAGCTGATGGAGCGCAGCACCCCGACCCTCTCGTGCGGGACCGCGACAAGCGTGCGGCGGTATTCGTCCGAGAGGTCGACGCCAATCCCCTCACCGTTGGCCAAATCGCCCAGCCTGGTGAACGAGACGCCGGCGTCGAGGGTCTTGAACAGCGCTGGACCGTGCATGCCGCTGACCCAGAACGTCCGGGGGCGCTTCGGGTCGAACACGATCTGCACGGGGAGCATGCCGAGCTGCCCCGGCTGCCCGAGCTGCGTCCAGGAGAGGCCCCCATCCGTCGTGGCGTACAGGCCGGCCATGTCGAACCCGACGACCACCTGGTCGGCGCCCGGCGCGGCGGCGAGCACCGTGATGACGACCGGCTTCTTGAAGGAGGCGCCCAGAGGCTGCGACACGTTGACCCAGCCGCGCTGGGCGGAGGCGCCGCTGAGCGACAGCGCGACGAACGCCGCGACAAGTGCGATCCTCGGTAGTCGTCCGGTCATCATCTGTCCCCTCTCGCGCCCCTGATATGGCAAGGGCAAAGCACCCGCACGATACGTGGCCACCTAACGCCACGCTTCGCACGCGAGTGCTTTGCCCCTGCAACGATCCTGCACGACGGTCGCGGCGCCTACGCGAGCAGCGCCTCGGCCTGGGCTACTACATTCTCGGCTGTCACGCCCAGCTCCGCATAGATGCGCTCGGCGGGAGCGGAGGCGCCGAACCGGTCGATGCCGATGACCGCGCCCTTCGCGCCGGCGTACTTGTGCCAACCGATGGTCGCCGCCGCCTCGATGGTGACGCGCGGAGTGCCCTCGGGCAGCACTTCGTCGCGGTACGCCTTCGGCTGGGCGTCGAACAGCTCCCAGCTCGGCATGGACACGACGCGCGCCTTGACGCCCTTGGCCGCGAGCATCTTGCAGGCCGCCATCACGACGGTGACCTCGGAGCCGGTGGAGACGAGCACGACCCGCGGCTTGCCGCCCTCGGCCTCCTGCAGCACGTACGCGCCCTTGCGAACGCCCTCGGCAGAGCCGCACACGCTGCGGTCGTAGCTCGGCAGCTTCTGGCGGCTCAGGATGAGCGCGGTCGGGCCATCGGTGCGCTCGACGGCGATCTTCCACGCCACGGCGGTCTCGTTGCCGTCGGCCGGGCGGAGGACCACGGTGTTCGGGATGGCGCGCAGCATCGCGAGCTGCTCGATCGGCTGGTGCGTCGGGCCGTCCTCGCCCACGCCGATGCCGTCATGCGTGAACACGTAGACCACCGGCTGCCCCATGAGCGCCGCGAGGCGCAGGGAGGGCTTCAGGTAGTCCGAGAAGTTGAAGAACGTCGCCACGTACGGGCGGAGGCCGCCGTGCAGCGCCAGGCCGTTCGCCGCCGCCGCCATGGCGTGCTCGCGGATGCCGTAGTGGTGGTTGCGGCCCTCGTAGCCCCACGGTCCGCCGACCGCGCCCTGCTTGCCGTCCTTGGAGAGCAGCGGCGGCTCGAAGTCGCCCATGCCCTTGAGGGCGGTGTTGGTAGACGGGTTCAGGTCCGCGGATCCGCCGATGATGGTGGCCAGGTTCTTGGCGATGGCGTTCAGCACCTTGCCGCCGCACGCGCGCGTCGCGGCAGCGTCGTCGACGCCGAAGACCGGCACGTCGGCGTCCCAGCCCTCAGGCAGGCGGCCGGCCAGCGCGTCTTCCCACTGCTTGGCCAGGTCCGCGTTCTCGCCGGCCCACACCTTGTACGCCTCGCCCCACGCCTTCTGGGCGGCAGCGCCGCGCTCGGCCGACTTGCCGAACTCGGCGTAGACCTCGTCGGGCACGTAGAAGCTCTTGGCGTCGTCCCAGCCCAGGTTGCGCTTGGTCGCGGCCACCTCGTCTTTGCCGAGCGGACTGCCGTGCGCGTCGTGCGTGTTGGCCTTGTTCGGCGAGCCATAGCCGAGGAGTGTCTTGACCTCGATCAGCGACGGGCGCGGATCGGCCTTCGCGACGGCGATGGCGCGGTCGATGGCCTCCAGGTCGTTGCCATCCTTCACCACCTGCACGTGCCAGCCATAGGCCTCGAAGCGGGCGGGCGTGTTGTCGGTGAACGAGAGCGAGGTGCTGCCCGCGAGGCAGATGTCGTTGCTGTCGTAGAGGCAGATGAGCTTGCCGAGCTTCAGGTGGCCGGCCAGCGAGGCGGCCTCGGCGACGACGCCTTCCATCATGTCGCCGTCGGTGGCCAGCACGTAGGTGTAGTGGTCGACGACGGTCTTGCCGGGCTTGTTGTAGCAGGCGGCCTGGTGCGCCTCGGCCATCGCCATGCCGACGGCGGTGGCGAAGCCCTGGCCCAGCGGCCCCGTGGTCGTCTCGACGCCCGGCGTGTGGCCGTACTCGGGATGCCCCGGCGTCTTGCTGCCCCACTGGCGGAACGACTTGATGTCGTCCATGGACACGTCGTAGCCGGCGAGGTGCAGCAGGCTGTAGATGAGCATCGAGCCGTGGCCGCCGGAGAGCACGAACCTGTCACGATCGGGCCACTTCGGATCGCGCGGGTTGTGCTTCAGGTGGCGGTTCCAGAGGACGTAGGCCATGGGGGCGGCGCCCATGGGCAAGCCGGGATGGCCCGAGTTGGCTTGCTGGATGCCGTCGATAGACAGCACCCGGATCGCGTCGACGCAGAGCTGGTCGATGGCCATATGTAGAAGCTCCTGGTGAGGTGGGATAGTGCCGGCCACGCCTGTTCCGCGGGGCCACTGACAATTCACGTTCGCGTGGCCCGATCCCTGCCGATCATCGCGCGACCCGGGTGTGAATAGGTCCACTGGCCTCGGCAAACAGGCCTTTCGGCCCATGCGCGCGCCGGGCAGCCAACCGCATAATGGCCATACATTCACAACGAGAGTTGGGCCATGTCCTACCGGATCATGTTCGCATTCGCGAAGGTCGTCTTCCGAACCGTCCTCGCCTACACTGGCGGCCTGAGGGCGGAAGGGCGCGACCGCGTGCCGCGTGACGGTGGCGTGATCATCGCGCCGAACCACGTGAGCCACATCGATCCGCCGCTGATCGGCCTGACGCTGCCCCGCTCGGCCTGGTTCATCGCCACGACGGAGCTGTTCGCGTTCCCGGTGCTTGGCGCGATGGCGCGGTGGCTGCATGCCTACCCCATCAAGCAGGACTCGCCCGACCGCGCCGCTCTTCGCCGCACCGAGGAGCTGCTCCGCTCCGGCAACGCCGTAGTCATGTTCCCGGAGGGGCACGAGAGCCTCGACGGCCGCCTCCAGCCGCTTCAGGGCGGCCCGATCCTGGTGGCTATCCGCACGAACTGCCCGATCGTCCCGGTCGCCATCATCGGCAGCGCCGACCACGTGCCGCCTCGCTCGTTCCGCCCGCGGCGCGCCGGCCACCCGGCTATCGTGCGCTATGGCGAGCCGATCCCGGCGTCCGAGTTGGCGGGCGGGCTGACCGGGCGCGCGGCGATCGAGCACGGCACGGGCGTCCTCAGAGAGGCTCTCCTGCGCCTCCAGGCCCCCTTGCCCGCTCCCGCGCCAGCCCCCGCGCTCATCGCCCCCGCCCCGGAGCCGTTGTCCTAGCGCACGTTCGCGTGATATACTAGGCCCGTGTTCCTACCGGGTAGAGGCACCCGCGGCCCTCTGTCCGCCTTGCACCACGAGCGCGCACGCCACCCCGCTACGGCCGCATGCGCGTTCCCCATCACTTACCCAGGAGTGGGCACCGATGGCCTACGTGATTACCGAGCCGTGCATCAACACGAAGGACAAGGCGTGTGTGGCGGTCTGTCCCGTCGACTGCATCCACGAAGGCGTCGTGGATTACGAGGGGGAGAGCATCGATATGCTCTTCATCAACCCCGACGAGTGCATCGACTGTGGCCTGTGCGAGCCGGAATGCCCCGTGACGGCGATCTTCGCCGACAGCGACGTACCGAAGGGGCAGGAGAAGTTCATCCAGATCAACGCCGACTTCTACCGCAAGTAGCTCCCGGCGAGGTCTGACAGGGTGGCGCAGCGCATCTACACTCGTACGGGCGACCTCGGCGAGACGGGCCTCTCGGGCGGCATCCGCGTTCCGAAGGACCACGCTCGCATCGAGACGCTCGGTGACGTGGACGAGTTGAACGCCGTGGTCGGTCTGGCCCGCTCACAGGTGGGTTCGGCCGACCACGCGGCGCTGCTTCGGACCGTTCAGGGCGACCTGCTCTCCGTCGGCGCCGACCTGGCCGAGCCCACGTCGGACGCTGGACGCCGAGTGACGGCCGACCGCGTCGCCTGCCTCGAGCGGGAGATCGACTCGCTCCAGGCCCATCTCCCGGCGCTGACGAGCTTCATCCTCCCGGGCGGCTGTACGGCGGCTTCGGCGCTCCATGTGGCTCGCGCAGTCTGCCGGCGTGCGGAGAGACGGTGCGTGGCCCTGGCCGCCCACGAAGCCGTTAGCCCGCAGGTGCTGGCGTACCTGAACCGGCTCTCCGATTTGCTCTTTGTACTGGCCCGCTCCGCCAACGAGCTGGCCGGCGTTGCCGACACGACATGGCCCTAGGCCGTAGGACGCACGACCCACTGGATTCCCGCGCGCTCTTCGTTCCAGGGGTGGAGGTCACGACGGATGGCGGAGGAGTCGAAGGGCTTCCTGGGCGGCTTGTTCGGCGGGCTGAAGAAGAAGGCCGGCGATGCCGTCCTGCAGCATGAGACCGCGTTGGTGCGAGGCAAGGTCGCCGGTCGGACCGTGCGCGCCCAAGACGGCACCGTCATTGTGGAGGCAGGACGCACGATCGACGAGGCGACCATCCAGCGCGCCATTGCTGCCAATCGGCTCACATCGGTGATGCAGGCGGTTGCCATGGCGCACGCGCAGGACCTCAAAGAGAAGGCCTCGCAGGCGCTGGACAACACCGAGGACGGCCGCGAGGCGCGCAACGTCGATTCCGTCGACGAGTACGTTATGGCGCGCCGCTACGTCGGCCGGATCGCGGTGATCGACGTGACGGACATCCGGGGCAACGTGATCGTGCCGGGCGGCAAAGAGGTGAATGAGGAGGACGTGCGACGCGCTCGCGAGGCCGGCCAGTTGTCGGCGCTGATCTTCTCCGCACAGCAGCCGCAGCCGCCGCGGACCGCCCGAGCAACGCAGCAGGCGCCGCGCGAGCACGTGGAGGACTCGACGGAGGCGAAGACGCACGACGTGGACCAGCAGAAGCGCGCGACGCTGCCGTTCGTGCCCCCGCCCGGCCAGGACTCGAAGTGATCGCCCACACGCGCCATACCGAACGCGCCGGGATCGCTGCCTGATGGGGCGCCTGACCAGGGCGCTGTTCTACTCGGGCCCTCTCCTGGCCTGGTTAGCGCTGATCTTCTTCTTATCCACGTCCGCGGGAGCCTCAGGCGTGTCCGGGTCGCTCGCCGAGGCCTTCGTACGGCGCCTCGCGCCGGACCTCCACGCCTCGCTGACACCGTACCAGCTCGACTGGCTGAACTACCTCGTGCGCAAGGGCGCCCACCTTACGGAGTACTTCGTCCTCCTGCTGCTGGCAGTGCGAGCGCTTCAGCATGGCCTGCCGCACCTGCGCTGGTCCACGTTCCTCGGCGCCGTCGCGATCGGCATGGCGTGGGCGTGCGCGGATGAGTACCACCAGAGCTTCGTGTCGACCCGGACCGCCCTCTTCGACGACGTCTTGCTCGACTGGGTCGGGTGCGCCGCTGCGGCCGCCCTCATTCTGCTCTTCTTCTCCGAGAAGGCAGTCGAGCGCCGCCTGAAGCGGGCCTGGGACACGGAGCGAGAGGATGCCGAGCGCCAGCGGGCCGGGTGGCAGGCTGACGCGGAGTACGAAGACTAGCCGAACGCAATGACCGGGCAGCAGCGACCGCCTACAGGTCAGGCGAGAGAAGGGATGGACCTACCACTTGAGCAACGAGCATAACGCGAACACGGAGCAGGTCGTCAGCCGGGCGCGCGCCGTAATCGCGGCCGAAGCGGCGGCAGTCTCGGCCTTGTCCGAGAGGCTGGATGCCCGCTTCGTCGACGCTGTCCACCGCGTGCTGGAGTGCAAGGGGCGCGTCATCACGACGGGCGTGGGCAAGGCCGGCGCGGTGGCCCGCAAGATGGCCGCAACGCTTGCGTCCACCGGCAGCCCGGCGCTCTACATGCACCCGGCCGAGGGCCAGCACGGCGACCTGGGCATGGTAACGCCGGACGACGTCGTGATCGCCCTCTCCTACAGCGGCGCCAGCGACGAGGTGCTGCGGCTGCTGCCGTCCATCTCGCGCATCGGCGCGTTCCTCATCGGCATGGTCGGCAACCCGGACTCGGCGCTGGGACGGGCCTCCTCGCTCATCCTGGACGTCTCGGTGTCCGCCGAAGCATGCCCGCTGGGGCTCGCGCCCACCACCAGCGTCGTCGCGATGCTGGCCCTCGGCGATGCCCTCGCGCTGGCCGCCATGGAGGCGCGCGGGTTCACGCGAGAGGACTTCGCGCTCTACCACCCGGCCGGGGCGCTCGGGCGGCGCCTCACCCTCCGCGTGTCCGACGTGATGCGCAAGGGCGAGCAGCTCGCGATCATCCCGGAGGCGACCCGGCTGCAGGACGCGCTGTTCGCCATCACGAAGGCCGGCGCGGGCGCGGCGTTCCTGGTGGGCGGCGCCGGGCGGCTGACGGGCATCATCACGGACGGCGATGTGCGGCGAGCCCTGCTGAAGGACCGCAACGCGCTGGACCGGCCCACGTCGGACTTTATGAGCCGCGACCCGCTCACGATCGATGGCAACCCGCTGGCGGTCGAGGCCCTCGCCGAGCTGGAGGAGTCGCCGCGGCATCCGGGCGAGGCGCCGGTGGTTGACGGCGACGGCAAGCCGGTGGGCATGGTGATGCTGAAGGACCTGCTGCGAAGCGGTATCGTGTAGGCCAGGGCGAGCAGCGCGGGAGGATAGGCCGTGGAACAGGACACCAGGGAACTGGTCGAGCGCCTGAAGGACGTGCGGCTGATCGCGATGGACGTGGACGGCGTGCTGACGGACGGTACCGTGGAGCTGCCCGGCGCCGATCAGCCGGAGGTAAAGCGGTTCCACGTGGCCGACGGCCTGGGCCTGCAGCTTGCGCGGCTGAGCGGACTCACGGTCGTCTGGATCACCGGCCGCGCCAGCGAGTGCGTGCGGCGACGAGCCGCGGAGCTGGGCATCGAGCGCGTCTACGAGAAGGCGGCCAACAAGTCGCTCCCGCTTGCCGAGCTGATGGGCGCGCTGACGCTGACCTCCGCGAACATCGCCTACATGGGCGACGACCTGAACGACCTGCCCGCGTTCTCGCTCGCAGGGATCAAGTTCGCGCCGGCCAACGCGGTGGCGGAGATCAAGGGCCTTGCGGACCTGGTGACCGAGCACTCGGGCGGCCAGGGCGCCGTTCGTGAGATGTGCGACGTCATTCTGAAGACGCAGGGCAAGTGGAACGACGCGCTGACCGCGTACCTCGGGAGTCTGCTCGGATCGCCGGAGGCGGCGGACGGGCGCCAACCTGCGCTGCAGACGCCCGGGTAGGCCGCGACCGGAGCGCTTGCCCTCCAGGTGAGGGCGCGGAACCCCGATACCTTACCGAACGGGCCGCCAGGATGCGCCATCATCGCGACGTCCATCCTGAGCCCAGGCGGCTGCGGCCGGCGAGCATCCTATCTTCGGACCGGGGTTCCCAATCCGGTGCGAAGTTGCTATAATGCGAGCGATCCGAACGATGGACGCCGATGCAGGCCGTTTCAACAACCCAAGGAGGACGCTGATGTTCAGGACGACGACTGTCGTCGTTGCCGTATGCGCGCTTCTCTGCTCGCTCGCCCCGGCCTACGCCGGTGGGCAGGGCGATGACACGAGCGCACCCAAGCCGTTCGTCATCTCGGCAGGAGCCTTCGTAGCGACAGACGTGCCGGTCGGTGAGGACGCGGACCTCGGCTACTCGTTCGCACTCGGTGCGGTCCTGAAGACCACTCCGTACGGCGACTGGATGTTCTCGACGCGGTTCAGCCGCTACACCCTGCAGGACGGCCCGACGATCACGTTGTGGAACCCGCTGATCGAGTACCGCGCGCCGATCGGCGCCGACAAGAAGCTCTGGATCTCACCGGGCGTCGGCGCGGTTCTGGGCCATGCATCGGACGGAGCGGGCAACACCGCGAGCTTCTCGTACAACCTCGGCATCGGCTACAAGGTGATGGACCAGGTCTTCGTCGAGGCGCGTCTGGCGCGCGGCACGAAGCGCGGCGAGCATGGCTTCATCTTCTCGATCGGGGGACGGTTCTAGCCCTGCACGGCCGGGATGGCGCCGCAGCCGGCGCCCTAGCCACACACCGTAGAGCAAAGGGCAGGCCGATCGGCCTGCCCTTTCGCTTGCGTCCCTCTACAGGTTTGTCACTCCGGCTTCGCGGTGCCCGGCCGGCTCACCGTCTCGGACCGGCTGACCGCGGACACCGCCACCAGATCCGCGCCGGCTGCCGGCCCCGTCAACACCAACTCGGTCTGGCTGCCGGTCACGATGCAGGTGGACCACTTGCCCTCGCGGCGCGTTTGCACCGCCCACAGGAAGACGCGCTCGCCGCTGCCGGGCTTCCACCGCACGGTCAGTTGCGCCTCGCCACCCTTCGTCGAGCGCGCCGCCGTGACGCTAGGCCGGTCGGGCGGCAGGATATCGAGCCAGGGACACTCCGGCACGAGCGCCTGGTTGGCGTAGACCGTCTTGGTGAGCGCGTCCGCCACGCCGCCCTGGTTGTTGAGGAAGGCGATCATGCTGAAGTGGACGTTGCCCGTGGCGCCCGGCTGGCTGCGGGTCGCCTTCACCTGGTCCACCACCTCGTCCGCGCGCCACGCCGTCTTGCTGCCATCGGCCACACGGCTGGTGTAGTTGCCCGGCCACATGTGCCGCTTCTTCGGGTTGTGCTCCACCCACCACTTCAGCAGCACCGGGTAGCTCTGCGCCACCTGCCCGATCGGCCAGTAGAGCTGGGGCGTGTAGTAGTCGCACCACCCCTCCTCCAGCCACTTCCGGGAGTCCGCATAGATCTCGGCGTAGGCGTCGAAGCCCTTGATCGACTCCGGGTTGCCGGGCCGCCAGATGCCGAACGGGCTGATGCCGACCTTCACCGACGGGCGGACTGCCTTCACGGACTGGTACATCTGCTCCACGAACAGGTCGACGTTGTGCCGGCGCCAGTCGTCCTTGGAGAGCGTGCCGCCGCCGGCCTTGTACTTCGCGTAGCTCGTCGAGTCGGGAAAGTCGATCACGTCGCCGGACGCGTCCTTCTCCTTGTACGGGTAGAAGTAGTCGTCTATGTGCACGCCATCCACTTCGTAGCGCCGGACAACGTCGACGATCACCGAGAGCGAGTACTCGCGCACATCCTCCTCGCCCGGGTCGAGCCAGAGGTGCTTGCCATAGGTGCGCACCAGGTTGGGGCGCTTCTTGCTGATGTGGTTGGCCGGCACCGGCGACTTCGCGCCGGAGTGGCGCGCCCGGTATGGGTTGAACCACGCGTGCAGCTCGAGGCCGCGCTTGTGCGCCTCCTCCACCGCGAAAGCGAGCGGGTCGTAGAAGGGCTCGGGTGCCTTGCCGGCCGTGCCGGTCAGGTACTCGGACCAGGGCTCGATCTTCGAGGCGTACATCGCGTCGCAGGCGGGCCGCACCTGGAACACGACAGCGTTCAGGTGCATCTTCGCCGCCTTGTCCAGGATGTCTATGAGCTGCTGCTTCTGCCGCTGAACGCTGAGCCCCGGCGTCGAGGGCCAGTCGATGTTGGCCACGGTGGCGACCCACACGCCGCGGAACTCGCGAGGCAGCGGCGGCGGCGCGTCCTGGGCGTGCGCGGGGACGCTCGCCGCCAGACAGAGCACCGCCAGAAGCGCCGGGAACATCGTCACACTCATGTCGTTCTCCCCTACTCCGGCAAGACGCGCGGATCGGTGTTGTCGAGCCCCTTCTGGGTCTGCTCGTCGCGGAAGGCCTTCACGGCGGCGCGGACCTCGGGGTGCTTGCCGCCCAGGATGGCTGCCGCGAACAGGGCCGCGTTGATGGCGCCTGCCTTGCCGATCGCCAGCGTGCCGACGGGAATGCCCGCGGGCATCTGCACGATGCTGAGCAGCGAGTCCATCCCGTGCAGCGACTTGGTCTCCATGGGCACGCCGAGGACCGGGATGGGCGTCTGCGCCGCCGTGACGCCCGGCAGATGCGCCGCGCCGCCCGCGCCCGCGATGATCACCTCGATGCTGCGCTGCTCGGCAGTCGTCGCATACTCCGTCAGCAGGTCCGGCGTTCGGTGCGCGGAGATGATCTTGACCTCCCACGGCACGCCGAGCTTCTCGAGCGTGTCGGAGGCGTTCTTCATCACCTCCCAGTCCGACCGGCTGCCCATCAGAATGCCGACAAGTGGCTCCATACCCTACCCTCCTATCCGATGCCGCGACCTGCGGCCGCGGCGCGCGTGCGTGGTGGCCTCCGCAGATGGACGGGGAGGCACGTACCATTCGACGCGCCGCCGCCGCCGTCCTGCGCTCGGCGGGAACCGCTCGCACGCTTGACAGCCCGCCAAGGCCGTGTGATAATCGCCCCATAGGTCACGCTGGAGAGGAGACGCCGTACGTCGTTCGGCGTTGGTGGCGTCCGGGACATGATCGCGGAGGTGGACCATGCCAGTCACCGGTCTTCCGCCAGACATCCGGGCCGATATCCAGGGCCAGATTAGCGGACAAGTCGCCATAGGGGTCGGCAGCATCCAGGTCGGCCCTGCCTGCGGAAGCGTCGTCAGCGCTCTCGATCCGAGCGCACGACCGCGCGCGCACCCGCGGGCCGGCCCGGTCTTCGTGCGCCCGCGCAGCGCCGGCCCGTTCCTCGATCGCCACATCGAGGTCGCCGCAGCAACCTCGGCCGTCGCCGCAGCGCAGGGCATCGACCTCTGCGGCGCGGCGGGTCTCGGCAAGACCACTCTCCTACGCCGCCTGGCCGAGACCCTCGACACGTCGGCATTCCCCTCCGGCCTGGCGTACGTCGCCGACGGCCGCCAACCCTCGGCCGACATCCTCCGATCCCTCTACCACACGTTCTACGAGACAGAGCACCCCTACGAGCCTTCCGAGGGCGAGGTAGCCCAAGCCCTACAGCCCGTGAGAGCACTCATCCTCGTCGACGACGCCAACGCCGACCGCGACGCCACCGAGCGGATCGCCGCCGCCGTGCCGGCGAGCGTGCTAGTCGTCGCCTCGCCGGAGCGCCTGGTCTGGGGCGACGCAAGGTCGGTGCCCCTGCACGGTCTCCCGACGGACGAAGCGCTGGAGCTGCTGGCCTCGCAGATTGGGCGCCGCCTGACGCCGGAGGAGAAGCCAGCCGCCGAGGCCATCTGCGCCGCCGTCGCCGGGAGCCCGCTGTGCCTCCTGCAGGCGGCGGCGATGGTGCGTGACGACGGCAAGGCGCTGGCCCAGGTGGCGCAGGACGCCGCTGCCGACCCGGCAGTGGGATGCCTCACACCGGAGTCACTCAGAGCGCTTCCGGAGCCCGAGCACCGTGTGCTGTGTGCGCTCGCGGTACTCGCAGGGGCGGCGACGCGTGCGGAGCACGTCGCGGCTATCGCCGGGATACCCAGCGCGACGGGGCCGCTCGACACGCTGCGCAAGCGCCATCTTGTCGAGGAGGAGGACTTCCACTACCGGCTGACCGGCGGCGTCGCGGAGGCCGTCGCGCGCGCCTGGGACGTATCGTCCTGGTCGGACCGCGCCCTGGCGCACTTCCTCGGGTGGGCCGAGGCGCACGCGGCCGATGCGGGCGCAGTAGTCGATGAGGCCGATGCCCTCGCGGCCACGTTGGCCCGCAGCGAACAGGCCGCACGGCACGACGACACCATCCTGCTGGGACGCAGCATGGACAGCGCCCTTGCCGAGAAGGGGCGCTGGGGGCTCTGGGGCATCGCGCTGCAGCGCGTCCTGGCCGCTGCCCGCGCCTCGGGAGGCCGCTCGGCGGAAGCCTGGGCGCTGCACCAGCAAGGCACCCGCGCCATCTGCCTCGGACAGAACGAACTGGCGCGCCTGTGCCTGAACGAGGCAATCATCCTCAGAGACTCGCTGCAGGAGCGCACGGCGGCCACGCTGAGCCGCCACAACCTGGAGGCCATGGCAGCGACCCCGGTCGAGATCCGGCGGCCGGAGCGCGCCAAGGGCGGTCCCGCCGCGAAGCCGCGCAGCACTCCGAAGCCGGTCTCCACGCGATTGCTCGCCGTGACCGCCGTGGCAGCGCTGGCCGTGATCGGCGCCGCCGTGTGGCTCGGGACCAGGACCACACAGCCCGAGGAGGCGCCCCCTACGACGCTGCTGACGGGGCTGTCGCTGCAGCGCGCCTCCATACGAGCCGGAGACACGACGGAGGCCACGCTCACGCTCAGCGAGCCGGCGCCCAAGAACCTGACGGTCCGCATCTCGGTCGACACCCCCCGGTGGGCGGACGTGCAGAGCAGCGTTCAGGTACCCGCGGGCAGCAACTCGGCGGCATTCGGGGTCCGGGCGCACCCCGCCAAGGACCTCGGCAACGTGCCCAGGAGCGTCCTGATCACCGCCACCCTCGGCAAGACAAGGCCGCGGACAGTGAAGCTGATCATCGAGGTCTGGGAGTCGGTGGTGCGCCTCGACCTGCCGCAGGCGAACCAGCCGCGGGTGCGACCGGGCTGAGGTGCACAGGACACAGGGAGGCGGGCTGATCGGCGGTGGAAGGCGGCGCGGCGCTCACCCGTGTGCCGGCAGCGGCGCAGCACGCCGGGTGAGGCACGCCCACTGGCCTTCCGCCGCCACCGGCGAGGTCCAGCAAAGGTAGCCTCTGCATAGGCCGTGCCAACCGCGCACCGGCGCCGCGTCTACTCGCCGACCAGCACGCGCGCGTCGCCCTGGCGGCGCGTGAAGCGGATGTCGTCGAGGTACTCGAGCATCGGCACCGCGTACTTGCGGCTCGAACCGGTGAGGTCGCGGAAGGCGGCGGTGGGCAGCTCGCCGTGCTGGGCGACGTACTCGCCAACCAGGCGCTTCGTCTCCTCGATGGTGTCGCGGTGGAAGACGATGGCCTCGCTGACGCGCACCAACTCGCCGCGGTCCAGGCCAACACGGAGCATGGCGGAGACCGCCTCTTGCGGCGCGCGGACCTGGGTGGCCAGGTCGACGAGACTCGGGGGCTGGAAACCGGCCTCCCGGATGGCGGTACAGACGCGGTCGTAGAGCGCCTGCTGCCTCGGATTGAGCTGCACCACGAACTCGGCCAGCCGGACGACGTTCGCCTCCACCACCAGCAGCCCCTCGTTCTCCCACCGGCGCAGCAGGGCCGCGAACTCGCGGGCCTCGCAGCCGCGCCCGAGCGCCGCGCGCAGTTCCTCCTTCGGCATCCCGGGCTTGAGCGGACTGGTCTCGTGGTAGGCAGCGAGTGCGCCCCGCGCCCGCTCGGAGAGCGCCGCCAGCACCGGGCGGTAGACCGCGCGACCGCCCCCGAGAACCAGCGCATCGCCGCGGTCCACCAACGCCGAGAGCCCCTCGCGGAACGCCCCCTCGTCGAGCCCGGTCGCGGCGACCCCGTCGGCCTGGGCCGCGCCGAAGGGCGCCGAGCAGAGCCACGCTTCGACCAAGTCCTCCGGGGTGCCGCGCTCGCGGGCGGCGAGGCGTTCCAGGACGGCCGCATCCCCCGGGCGGTGGCGCGCGGCAGACGGGTCCAGCACGATGCCGCCGCCGATCGTCGCCATCGGGGAGTAGGTGCGCACGACGAAGCGGTCGCCGCGCGCGCAGGCCACGGGCGCCTCGGAACGGAACTGCACGTAGGCGCGGCCGCCCGGCGGAACCCGTTCACCCTCCAACACGTGCAGGCGGCCGATGACCTCCGCCGTGCCGATGTGCAGGCGCACGCGCTGGCGGTGGCGGAGGTCGCGCTCGGCGGCCGGCAGCAGCCGCAGAACAGCGTCGAAGAGGACGGTCGGACGCAAGACGCCCGGCGCGGCGAGGACGGCCCCACGATCGAGCACCTCCCTCTCGATACCCGCGAGGTTGGCGGCGGCGCGCATGCCGGCCTCGGCCTGCTGCTCCGCCTTGCCGTAGCAATGGAGCCCCCGCACACGCCCGGCGATACCCTGTGGCTGCACCTCGACGCTGTCCCCCACCCGCAGCGTGCCCGCGACGAGCGTGCCGGTGACCACGGTGCCGAACCCAGGCCGCGTGAACACCCGGTCGATCGGCAGACGGAACGGGGCGCGGGCGTTCTTGGGCTCGGCGCGCGAGGCGGCCGACAGGAGGGCGCGCTTCAACTCGGCGACACCGGTCCCGCGCACCGAGTCGAGGCGGACGATGGGCGCCGCGGCGAGGAACGTGCCGGCGAGGCGAGTGCGGACATCCTCCTCCACCATGCGCAGCCAGTCCGGCTCGACCACGTCGCACTTGGTGAGCGCGATGACGCCGTGCTTCACGTCGAGCAGCGTCAGGATGTCGAGGTGTTCGACGGTCTGGGGCATCACGCCCTCGTCCGCAGCGACCACCATCAGGACAACATCGACGCCGGCGGCGCCCGCGAGCATGTTCTTGAGGAAGCGCTCGTGCCCGGGTACGTCGACGATGCCGGCGACGGTGCCGTCGGCGAGGACCAGGGAGGCGAAGCCGAGGTCGATCGTCATACCCCGGGCCTGCTCCTCCTTGAGCCGGTCCGTGTCGATCCCCGTGAGCGCCTTGATCAGCGTGGTCTTGCCGTGGTCAACGTGGCCCGCGGTGCCGATGATGACGTGCTTCATGTGAGGAGTGGCTAACCGCGTGCGAGGAGGGCTTCGACTTCCTCGCGGGTCGGAATGGATGGCTGCGCGCCCATCCGAGTAACGGAGATGGCGGCGGCCGCGTTGGCGAAGCGGATGGCCTCATCCACGCTGCGCTCCTCGCCGAGGGCGGTGGCCAGCGCGCCCGTGAACGTGTCGCCCGCGGCGGTGGTGTCCATCGCAGCAACCTTGTGCGTAGGCACACGGTGCCGCCCGGCCATGGAAGCCGACACCGCGCCGCGCTCGCCGACGGTGAGGATCACGAAACCGTCCTGCAGGCGCGACTCCATGAGCTGCGAAGCCACCTCGAGATCGTTGAAGTCCGCGCTGTACGGCAGGCCCAGGAGCTGGCACGCCTCCGTCTCGTTCGGGGTGAGGAAGTCCACGCCGCGCAGGTCGAGGTCGCGCGGGGGCGCGGGCGCAGGGTTCAGCACGACGAGCTTGTCGCAGGAGCGGGCCACGCGAATGGCATGGTAGACGGCATCGAGCGGCGCCTCGAGCTGCAGCACGACCACGTCGCACGCCTCGATCGCCTCGCGGGCCGCGTCGACATCCTCGGGGCGAAGCTGCCGGTTCGCGCCGGGCGCCACGACGATGGAGTTCTGCCCGGTGCCGTCCACGATGATGAGCGCGACTCCGGACGGGTACTCCTCGTCGCGCACCACGCAGCGCGTGTCGACGCCCGCGGCCTGGATGTTGCGCAGCGAGGAGTCGCCGAACATGTCCGCGCCCACGCGCGCCACCATCGTCACCTGGGCGCCCATGCGAGCGGCCGCGACGGCCTGGTTGGCCCCCTTGCCCCCGGGCACCATGACGAACTCGCCGCCGACCACGGTCTCACCGGGCACCGGCATGCGATCGGCCTTCACAACCATGTCCGTATTGCTGCTTCCGACCACGACGATGCGGGTAGGCCTGTCCATGGTGCGCCCCTCTGGGTGGATATGCGGCGAACTGGCTTCTGGCGCGGCGGGCCGTGAACGACCCGCCTGGTGGGCGTGCCGCCAAGCGTCCTGCGGACGCGATGCAAGCTTCTTGCTTCTTGCTTCTTGCTTCTTGCTTCTGACTACTCGCTACTCGCTACTGCCAGAACTGATACGTCGGCACACCCATGAAGATGCCGTAGATGTTGAGCAGGCTGCCAACGGTGAACTGGCCGATCATGAGGCCGATGAAGAACGGGATCGAGCGCTGGAAGCCGACGCGGCCCGAGTAGCGGAGGATGACGACCTTCAGGAGCCACGCGATGAAGAGCGGCAGCCAGACGAGGTTCATCTCCCAGGCTGAGGTGACTGCGTAGGCGAGCGGGTGGAAGGGCCACCAGGTGAAGCGCACGCGCATGAACTGCAGGAACACGGCGGTGAGGAAGCCCACCACAATGGCGAACGCCTCGGGCCAGCGGTCGATGTCCGGCTTGGGCGACTTTACCCAGCCCTCGAAGCGGCCGAACGCCTCGTAGCCGAACGTCGGCATGGACTTCGCCGACGAGCCGTAGTCGTACATCAGATGCAGCATGGCCCAGAAGCCAGCCAGCCCCGCGAGGACCCCGAAGACCGCCAGCCCCCAGAACCACTTGCGGTAGTCCGACTTCGTCTGCTCGGCCAGCTTGAATGCCTCGAGCTGATGCGGCATCGGGTGCGCGCGATAGGCCCGGTTGAACCAGAAGAAGATGGACATGACCGCGAGCTGCGGCGACGAGAAGGTGGTGGCCTTCGTGCCGAAGACCTCGGTCAGGATGACGTCAGGGCCCGTGAAGTGCAGGTCGTGGACCGGCGTTCCCATCTCGGCGCGCATTCGCGTGATGGCCAGCGAGAGGGCGAAGTAGATGGCGAAGAACGGGATCGGCAGCCAGGGCCCCATGCCGATGGCCGCAGAGAACCAGCACAGCGCGCCCACCCCGATCACGATGCCCAGGATGGCGCCCCGGTAGGTGACCGGCTCGTTGCGGTCGTCGAGATCGCTCGACCTGCCCATCGCGCGGCGGAACACCTGCGTCAGGTAGCCGCGGCTCAGCCAGATGGAGTACAGGCAGAACGCCATGTACGCGCCGAACGCCTGGTTGTTGCTGTAGGGCACGCGCGGGTTCTGGTCCCAGGCATTTGCCACCGAGATGACGAGCTGCGCCTTCCAGAAGATGTAGAAGAACCAGGCCGAGAAGAGGAAGTCCAGCGGCATCAGCATGCCGAGGCCGATGAGGAACGGATAGAAGGACAGCGGCGTCCACCCGATCGCGTTCCAGGGCTTCTCCGTGACCCACTGCTGGGCATCGAAGAAGCTCTGCCCGCGGCCCGGCGTGAAGATGGTCGGTATCTGCGGGTAGTACACGTTGAGGCTGTTGACCGTGTCGATCGTCGCGGCAATGGCGAAGCCGATCCAGAACAGCTTGTTGCGGAACAGGCCGGTGCGCGAGTCGAAGGAGTCGTCGTTGCTCACCTGCAGCGCGAGCTGGACCACCGGGTAGGACAGGCGCTCGTTGTCCGTCCACTGCTTGCGCAGGATGGCGTTCAGGCAGAGCATGACGAACAGGACGACGCCGAAGAAGAGCGACCAGATACAGGCCACCGGGATCCAGGCGCGCAGATACTGGACGCGGTAGAGCGTGTCGTTGCCGTTGTAGTAGTTCTGGAAGATCGACTTGTCGCCGACGAGCAGCCAGTGCGGCAAGTGCGGGTTGAAGATCGTGCCCCACTGGTTCCCCGAGTCCGCATACCGGAACGAGTACGACAGCATCGGCACGAGCACCTCGAAGGAGTCGTGACCGCACACGCACGAGGCGATGGCCAGCACGGCATAGATGAAGAGCAACTCGCCGCGTTCCATCGCCAGACGCGGCGCCACCCGCCGCACCGCCCGGTTCACGATCGTCAGGACCAGCAGGATGAAGACGATGTTGAAGAAGAGCGAGATGGTGGTTGGGTGCGCGGAGTAGCGGATGACCTCCATCTGCACGACCCAGAACGCATTGAGCGGCAGCAGGATCAGCGCGGCGAGAACAGATCGGAGCGTGACGGCTGGGCGTGGACGGGCGGCCTGGATGAGATCGGCGGGCTGTCCCGGTTGGAGTGGCGCGCGCTTGGGCATGTTATGCGGGAGGACCTGGATGCCGCCCGGAGTTGGACACGACGGGCAGCCGAAGATGCTGCGTAGTTCGGGCTGCCCGCGGCGGAATCCTGCTGCATTGCGGGGCTCTGCTGGGCGGGCAGGGACGCCCGCCCTACCACGACGCCCTACCCGGCGGGCAGGGACGCCCGCATAACCACGGTGCTAGAGGTCGCGCTCGACGATGTAGCGGGCGATGGCCTGCAGGGGCTCGGCGCCGGGGCCCAGGGGCTCGACCAGCGCGACAGCCCGGTCGGCCTCGGCTCGAGCGCGGCGGCGCGACTCCTCGATGCCGAAGAGCTTGGGGTAGGTCGCCTTGTCCTGTTTCTCGTCGGAGCCGACCGGCTTGCCGATCTTCTTCTCGTCGCCGACCACGTCGAGGATGTCGTCCGCGATCTGGAACGCCAGGCCGGCGGCCTCGCCGTACCCGCGCAGCGCTTCGACCTGGTCAGGCGTCGCGCCGGACAGGATCGCGCCCACGAGCACCGATGCGGTGAGGAGGGCGCCGGTCTTGTGGGCATGGATGTACTGGAGAGTGGCCGGCGAGATGTCCTGATGCTCCGACTCCATGTCGACAACCTGGCCGCCGACCATGCCCCACGTTCCCGACGCGCGCGCGACGAGCTTGAGTACCTGGACCGCGGCCTGGGGCGTGACCTCGGCGGCGTTGTCCGCGATCAACTCGAAGGCCAGCGCCAGCAGGGCGTCGCCGGCGAGGAGGGCCATCGCGTCGCCGAACACCTTGTGGTTCGTCAGGCGCCCGCGGCGATAGTCGTCGTTGTCCATGCACGGCATGTCGTCGTGGATGAGCGAGAAGGCGTGGATGCACTCGAGAGCGCAGGCGCTGGGCATCACGCGCAGCGAGTCGCCACCCACGGCCTCGGCCCCGGCGATCACCAGGATCGGGCGCAGCCGTTTGCCGGGCGCCAGAACGCTGTAGCGGATGGATTCGTGCAGGCGTTCGGGCGTGGAGGTGACGGGCGGGAGGAGGCGTTCGAGCGCCTCTTCAACGAGTTCGGCGCGCTCGCGCAGGTAGGCGTGGATGTCCATATGGGTTCTCTCGGTGCGGGTCTCGGAGGGCTGAAGACGGCCGCGACATTATAGTCCGCGCCGGCCTCTTGCGTCTAGCGTTCGGTGGCGCCAGGAAGGAACGAGACGCCGCACGCTCGAAGTGGAAGCCTGGCCCGGCTGCCGGGCCGAAGGGAGCGGACGATGGCGGTGTGGCGCTGGACGATGGTGGTCGTGCTGCTGGCGGTGACGGTGCTGCCGTGTGGAGCGCGGGCTGGGGCGACCGAAGTGCGGGCGCGGACGATCGCGGTGGCGTTCGACGAGCGCGGGGCGATGACCCGGCTGCGGGATCTGCTTGGGCAGCGCGACCTCCAGGCGGCGAAGGGAGTGCCGGGCGTCCTCGCGCTGCGGGTGGACATCGGCGACGAGTCGGTTGCCCTGGCGCCCGGCGACGCGGCACACGTTGGCATCGAGAAGCAGTCAGGCGGCCTCACGCTGAGCTACACCAACCTGGGCAAGCGCGGGGTCGACGCGACAGTGACGGTGGCGCCGGCGGCGGACGGGCTGCTGCACTGGCGCCTCTCGGTGCGGCTGCCGGCCGGCGCGACGCTCGCCGAGGTGCGCTTCCCGATCCTGCTGATCTCGGCGGAGCACGACACACCGGACGCCTGGGTGATGGGGTCGACGAAGGGCGGCGTCTACACGAAGCCGTCGACCTGGTCGATCGGGCGGACCGTCGCGGCGACGCAGCCGGGCAGCCTGGCGGCCGGGTTCGCGTGCGCCTACGACGCGCAAGGCGGGCTCTACACGGCGGCCTACGACAAGCGCGAATGCCCGAAGTCGGTGGCGGCGACGCGCGTTGGCGAGGGGCTCTACGTTCAGTGGATCCATCCGTGCCGGGCGGCGCAGCGCTGGGCGACCGTGTTCGACATCGTGACGGGCGCATTCCGCTCCCCCACCCCGGATCGGCCGGCCGACTGGCGCGACGCGGCGGACCTCTACAAGCGCTGGGCGCTCGGGCAGCGGTGGTGCGCAAAGACGCTCGCGCAGCGCACTGATCTGCCGGCCTGGCTGCGGCAGGCTCCGGCGATGGTGCGCTTCTACCGCAACTGGCTGGCCAACCCGCCGACCATCGACCGCTGGGTGGATGCGTACTGGCGCCCCAACTTCGCCGGCGTGCCTCTCATCGCGGCGTACTGGGGCT
>CAZFLM010000088.1:0-23458 GCA_964519955.1 uncultured Chthonomonadaceae bacterium
GCGTACTGGCGCCCCAACTTCGCCGGCGTGCCTCTCATCGCGGCGTACTGGGGCTGGGAGAAGGTCGAGACCTGGGTGACGCCAGACTACTTCCCGGCTTTCCCCTCCGACCGCCAGTTCATCGACCTGGCCAAGCGGCTGCGGATACGCGACATCCACACGTTCCTCTGGCCGTCCGGCTACCACTACACGCTGACGTACGACAAGCGCCCGGACGGCTCGTTCGCCTGGGACGATCGCGCCCGGTTCGACGCCGTCGCGCGGCCCCACGCGGTGGTCGCGGCGGATGGCCGGACGCTCATCGGCGACCGGTCGTGGCTGCTCGGCGGGCAGACGGCAACGATGTGCGGCGGCGATGCCTGGACGCGCAAGTGGTTCGACGATATCGCGGCCAACTGCGCGAAGCGGGGCGCCGAGATCGTGCAGGTCGACCAGGTGGTAGGCGGCGCGTTCCCGGCCTGCTACTCGGATCAGCACGGACACCCGGCGGGACCGGGGCCGTGGATGACCGACGTGTTCCACGCGCAGCTCCGCTCCATGTACGGCGCCATGCGCAAGACGCAGCGCGATGCGGTGGTCTGCTACGAGGAGCCGAACGAGTGGTTCACCGGGCACGCGGGCCTGCAGGACTACCGCGATCTGGAGGTGCTCGGCCAGCCGGGCGTGGAGCCGGCCTCCGTGTTCAACTACCTCTACCACGAGTTCGTGCCGACGTTCCAGAGCAACCCCCAGCCCGGCAACAAGCTGCACACGGCCTGGTGCCTGGTGACGGGGCAGATGCCGCACTTCGTTCCCTCGATGCAGGTGGGCGCGGGCCCGGCGCTCCTCGGCGGCGGCTTCGACGAGTGGGGCGGCGACGCGCCCGCCGGCTGGGACAAGGTCGGAGGGTACCAGGGCGAGGTGTGGAGCGGGTCGGCCGCCCGCGACACGACACAGCGCCACGGAGGCCGCGCGAGCCTGCGGCTGAGCAACGCGGAGCCGGGCCAAACGGTGCAGGTGTCGCAGAACGTGGCGATCGGCGGCGGGTTCCGCGTGGGCGGCAGGTACCGGCTGCGGGTCTGGCTGAAGAGTGGCGGCGTGGCTGCGGGCAACTCCATCATGCTGGGCACGTTCGCGGACGGCATGCGCGTCACGTGGTCCGGCGGCATACCCATCCCGGCGGCTCCCGGCGACTGGACGCGCGGCGAGGCCACCTTCACGGTGCCGCCAGACACGCGCCTCCTTCGCATCATGCAGCACCTGCGGGGTCAGGGAACGGTGTGGCTCGACGACATGACGCTGGAGGAGGTGCGGCCCGACGGGACCGCGCGGGAGGCCATGCGCCCCGACAAGCCGGCCGACCACGCGCTGATGCGGCAGTGGGTGGCCCTGTACCACGGCGCGGGCCACCCCTACCTCTTCCTGGGGCGCACGCTGCACCCGCCGGCGCTGGAAGCAGCCACGCAGACCGTGGACGGGCGCACCTGGCCGGCCATCCTGCATCAGGCGTACCAGGCGCCCGACGGCTCGCGGGCGGTGGTGCTGGTGAACGCGACGGACGCCCCGCAGACGGGCACGCTGGCTTGGGCGGGGCAGAAGCAGCGCCTGTCGCTTAAGCCGTGGGAGGTGCGGATGGTGGTTGATCGGCGGGGGCAACGCGCTACCCGGTAGGCAGAGCCCCCTCGGAGAGCAGGGCCACCAGCCTGTCAACGTCGTCGGGCACTAGCGGCGCTGCGAGGCCGGTCACATAGTTCAGAAGAGCGCGAAGCTCCATCACGGGCAAGTCGCAGTCACGCACATCGAGGCTGTCGGCATCGACGATGACGACCACCGGCAGAACAGGGATGTAGGGCAACCCGAGGCCCGGCCGCTTCAGGAGCCGGACCAGCGACTGCCTGTGTCCCCGTGCCTGGCTGCCGACATCCTTGAGGTTCGTCATCCAGCCGTTCGGCTGACGGCGGCGGCATCGCCCGCGCTCGCAGACGATGTGCCCCTCGTATGCCTTCACTTCGACAGGCACCAGACCCATGGGGCCGATGACGATGAGATCGATGTCGCCGCGCTGCTCACCGGGCGGCGCGTAGCCAGTTACCACGGTGTACGTGTCGGGGAGCGCTCCCAGGGCACGGCGGACCTTGCTCTCGCCGAGCGCGCCCGAGCCCCAACTGGTTGCCTTCGGGGCGAGGTAGTCACGAGCGACAACGATCAGGGCAAGGCCCACGCAGCAGACGGCGAGGCGCGCGTTGGCGGACGATAGGTGCCAGGCCAGGCCGGCAAGGCAGAACGCGACGGCGAGCGCGAGGCCAAGCTTGAGTGCGTAGAGCACGGCCTTGCCTGTGGTGTACGACGGATGCCGGACCAGCTTCATGGCTGACCTCCTGGACCGTCTGGTGCGGGGGGCTCCCCCATCGAGCGGAGGAGCCCCAGGTAGTCAGTGGACGGCTACCCACCCCGGCCTTTGGCCACCCCTCCCGAACCGGGAGCGGACGTCACGGGGGCGCGTGCGGCCTACCGGTGCGTCAGTCCTTGCCCTGGCACTTGCGCCAGGCCAACTCGGCGGCGCCCATGACGCCGGCGTCCTCGCCCAGGCCCGCCTCGACGATGCGACAGTTCTGCGCGACCGAGTGGACGCTGTGGCGGCGCAGGGAGCGCTCCGCGGCCGCCATGAGGCCGGTGGCCTGGCGGATGCCGCCGCCCAGCACGACGACGTCCGGGTTGAACAGGTTGGCCGCGTTGCCGATGCCGATGCCGAGGTAGTAGCCGGTCTCCTCCCACACCGAGAGGGCCACCGCGTCCCCGTCGCGCGCCGCGTCGTCGATCATCTTCGGGGTGAGCGTCGTCTTGTCGCCGGCGATGCGGTCGAAGAGCACGGTCTCCTTGTTCGTCTCGATGGCGCGCAGGCCCCGCTCCAGGATGGCCGAGGTGCCGCAGTAGGCCTCGAGGCAGCCGAACGTGCCACAGCCGCACTGGCGCCCGCCCGCCACGATCACGTGGTGGCCGAACTCGCAGGCGCCGCCGGTGCTGCCGGTGAGGAGCCGCCCGCCCGTGATGACGCCGCTGCCGATGCCGGTGCCCAGCGTCAGCATCACGAGGTCGCTCACCTCGCGGCCTGCGCCGTAACGGAACTCGCCCAGCGCGGCCACGTTGGCGTCGTTGCCCGCGTAAGAGGCGATCCCCAGCTTCTCGGAGATGGGGCCGCAGAACAGCACGTCCAGGAACATGCGGAACTGGCCGTCAACAGTCTCGCCGAAGTTGGGCGACCAGCGGATGCAGCCGGTCTTCGGGTCGATGTGGCCCGGCACGGCCATGCCGATGGCGCCGACGTCGGACGGCTTGAGGCCGGCCTCGGCGATGGCGACCGCGACGGTCTCGCAGACCCGCTCGATCACACGGGCGGCGCCGGACTTGGCGTCGGACGGGCCCCGCGACTGCCCGACGATCTGCTCCTTAGCATCGACGACGGCGGCGCGCACGTTGGTACCGCCCAGGTCGACCCCCACGACGTACTGCGCATCCGCCTTCGGTTGCACGCTCATCTTGCTCTCCCCAGTTTGGTGTTGGCTATTCGCCCCGAACGATGCGGCGACCGTCGTAGGCGGGTGATACCGTTCCCTGCTTGCGTATGTAGGCCGTCAGCGTGTCGCGCCGCGTCTTGCCCGTGTCCTGCTTATCCGTGGCGCCCTCCAACATGCGCTCGGCCATGAAGCTGTTCGTGGAGCCGGAGTAGACGCGCGCATCGTCGATCGGCGCCCCGCCGACCTCGGCGCGCACCAGCTTGCGGTCTGCCACCTCGTAGCGGATGCCCGAGACCGCCGGGCGGTACCTGAGCAGCAGGCGCTTCAGAGCCGCGCCGGCGATCTTGAACGTGACGACCGTGTTGCTGAACGGATCGACCTCGGCGATCACCGCGTTGGTGATCGGTCCCTTGACCACGGCGGCGCGCACGCCCCCGACGTTCTGCAGGTCGAACTCGGCGCCCGTCGCGGCGCGCATGGCGTCGGCCATGAGGTTGTACTCCGCCGCGTCGTCGCCCTTCTGCGCGAAGTCGCCCGCCGCCGTGCCGATCACCTCGCCGTACTTGGCGGCGATGGGCTTCCAGTACGTGGACACGACCTTCGCCGTGGCGGGATCGTCGGGCACGCTGGAGGTCACCGGGAGCAGCTTGCCGGAGTACTTGCCCACCACCCAGCCGCCGGTCGACGATGGTTCCAGCGATACGTCGAGCCGCCCGAGGGTGCCGGCCCACTGGAAGTCCTGCACGATCACCGTACCGTTCACGCCGCCGCGCGGGGCCGTGCCATGCGCCGCGATGAACTCGGGCTGCTTCAGCAGCGTGTGCGAGTCGCCGCCGACGATGATGTCGATACCCGGCACCTTCTCGGCCAGTTCGCGATCGACGTCCACCCCGATGTGCGTCAGCGCCACGACGATGTCGCATTGCTCGCGCAGCTCCGGCACGATGCGGCCGGCGACCGCAACCGGGTCGTCGATGACGACGCTGCCCTTGGCGCCGGGGTAGGTCTTGGCGCTGGACGTCACCAGGCCGAAGATGCCCACGCGCACGCCCGCGATCCTCTTGATCACATACGGGCGGGTCAACTCGACGCCGTCCAGCGGATGCACGTTGGCGCAGACGACCGGGCGCTTGGCCTGCGCGATGAGCTTGCGCAGCTCGGGGAAGGTATGGTTGAACTCGTGGTTCCCGAGGCAGGCCACGTCGTAGCGCGCGGCGTTCATCGCGGTGACATCGGCCATGCCATGGTACTCGGTGGAGAACGGCGTTCCGTCGCACACGTCGCCGGCGTCGAGCACCAGCGTAGCGTGCCCCTTCTCGGCGCGGACGCGCTTGATCATCGTGGCGCGCCGGGCGATGCCGCCTATGTCGGTGCGCGCCTCGAGCATCGACAACTCGGTGCCGGGATCGAAGGTCTCGGGGTAGCTGTACGGCAGCAGGTGGCCGTGGGTATCGTTCGTGTGTAGAATGGTGAGCTGAACGGTGCGCGGGGAATCGCCCCAGGCGCCGGCCGCCAGCAGGACGGTGAGGCAGACGAGGGTGACGCGGAGCGGCGAATGTCGAAGCATGTCCTCTCCTTCCGCTGCCCGCGGCACGCGCCGTCGGGCGAGCGGCCCCATTGTACTGTAAGGGCTCCGGGGAGCGCAACCGGCAGGGCTGAGAAGGCTGCGGGGGCGAGCGGAAGGCGACCCACCCCGGCCTTCGGTCACCCCTCCCGAATCGGGAGGGGGCATGGCGATGGGCTGGTGCGGATGCCGCCGAGGGCGGCGGCGGTCCACGGGCAGGCGTCCCGGCGATGGGTTGGTGCGGGCGCCGCCGGGGGCGGCGGCGGTCCACAGGCGGGCAGTCCACGGGCGGCGACCGGGCGGTGGGTTGGTGCGGATGCCGCCGGGGGCGGCGGCGGTCCAAGGGCGGGCCACGAGAGGAGAACTGCGGTGGCAGAGAAGGTGACTATCGACGGGTCGCTGGGTGAGGGCGGCGGGCAGATCCTGCGCACCTCGGCGGCGTTGGCGGCCATCACCGGGCGCGAGGTGCAGATCGTCAACATCCGCGCCGGGCGGAAGAAGCCAGGGCTCCAGCCGCAGCATCTGGCGGCGATGCGCGCGGCCGCGCAAGCGTGCGGCGGCGAGTTGACGGGCGACGCCGTCGGATCGCTGGAGTTGACGCTGCGGCCCGGTGCGACGGACGCGCCGACGAGCCCAACGCTCTCGTGTGACATCGGCACGGCAGGCGCCACCACGCTCGTTCTGCAGACGGTGCTGCTGCCCTGCCTCCTGCGACACGGCGAGGCGTCGATCGCCGTGCGAGGCGGGACACACGTGCCGATGGCGCCGACCGCCGACTACATCGAGGGGGTGTTCGTACCGGCGCTGCAGGCGTTCGGCGTCGAGGCACGCACGGAGGTTCGGTCGCTCGGCTTCTACCCGAAGGGCGGCGGCGAGTTGGTAGTGACCGCCTCGATGGCCGGCCCGCTCATACCGGTGCGCATCGACGCGCCCGGCCGCACCCCGGACCTCGCCGCCTACGTGTCCACCGCGCAACTCCCCGACCACGTGGCCGAGCGCGGCGCCCGGGCGGTCGAGTCCTACCTGAAGGCGCGGGGCCGGAAGGCCGATCTCGTCGTTCGGCGCCTACGCTCGAATGGCGCGGGCGCGGCGGTGATGCTGGCCGCGGCTGGGGAGCGCAGCTTCGCCGGCTTCTCGTCGCTCGGGAAGCAGGGCCTGCCAATGGAGGCGGTGGCGGAGACGGCATGCGCGGCGTTCATGGAGTGGACGCGCACCGGAGCAGCCTGCGACGAGCACCTGGCCGACCAACTCGTGCTTCCCGCGGCGCTGGCGCCTGGCGAGAGCTGCTGGACCGCGCCAATGGCGACCGAGCATCTGCGGACCGTCCTCACGATCGTCGAGGCGTTTCTGCCGATCCGCTGGGGCATCGAGCCGACCGACGAGGGAAGCGTGCGGGTACGGGTACAGGGCGCAGCGCCCGCGTGATGGCCGGGCCGTACGTGCGCGAGCCCTCGGCTGTCCCCGGCCGAGGGCTCGCGTACGCCAGGCGGTCCTGGCACCCGGCCGACGCGGGCTGGCTCAGGCCCTTCGTCGGCTTGTGTGAACTGAGCGGCCGCCATCCGGGCCGCTGCGCGCACGCCGGTTCCTCACAGCGGGCGGAAGTCCCCATTCCGCCCGTGCCCGGCGCGCGCAAGCTGCAGCTCCGGTGCGGTCCGGTCAGAATGGCATTGCGTTTGGCTATTGGCCCTCCTTTCTCGCTCGCGCGCAGGTCCAGGCCTGTCGGCGCGGCCGCGTTGGGGGCGAAACCTGCGGCTGTGGACCGTCGTCGATCCGCGCCCCCCGCCACGCGGACCGGGGCAGCTCTAGTCGACGATGTAGTAGATCGTGCCGTCGGCCAGGACGTAGACACCATTGGGATAGAGGATGGACCCGTCGATGTAGATGACCCTGCCGTCTTCCAGGATCTCGACAATCGCGGACGGCGGTGGTAGGCGCGGAGACGAGATAGGCGGCGTATCGGCGCGGCCAAGCAGGGGCACCGACACAAGAAGAACAACTCCGAGCGAGAAGCAGGAAAGGGCACGACGCAGCGCGCCAGCAATGCGGTTCACCAGGTTTCCTCCGGGGCGGCAAAGGATTATCCGGGACGCGCTTACCGCTGCGACGCGCCGGCTTCTACCTGTTGCTAGCCGGAGAGGGCCCGGGCTATGGCTGCCTCGCGACGATTCCGCAGCTTTCTTTGTGGAGGCCCGGCGGGAGCGTGCGGGCGACGCCACGAGCAACGCAAGCGTTGACTCGCATCGGACAAGGCGGTATACTGCTGACTCCGACTTTGCCGCGTGAGCGGCCTTGCGGTTCGGTAGATGCCCGATCGCCCTTGCCCGGCATGCGGGGTAGGTGCGTCGGGCGTTCTTGTGACGCGGTCGATACGGCCGGCGAGAAGCGCGCGTGTTCGAGAGCCTGTCCGACAAACTGCAGGGGGTGTTCGACCGCCTTCGAGGCCGCGGACGGCTCACAGAGCAGGATCTAGCCGAAGCGCTGCGCGAAGTGCGCATGGCGCTCCTGGAAGCGGATGTCAACTTCCGGGTGGTGAAGGAGTTCCTGGCACGTGTGCGGGAGCGGGCAGGCGCCGAGGACGTCATCGGAAACCTGACCGGCGTCCAGAACGTCATTCGCATCGTCCACGCAGAACTGACCGCCATGCTGGGCGGGCTGGACACGCGGGTGAACTTCGCGGGCAAGCCGCCGACGGTGCTGATGCTGTGCGGTCTTCAGGGCTCGGGCAAGACGACGACCTGCGCCAAGCTCGCCTCGTGGATGCGCCGCCAGGGCCGGCAGCCGCTGATGGTGGCGTGCGACGTGTACCGGCCGGCCGCCATCAAGCAGTTGGAGGTCTTGGGCGAGCAGCTCAAGGTGCCGGTGTTCACGCTCGGCGACAAGGTCGCGCCGCCTCAGATCGCGGCGCAGGCGCTGAAGCATGCCGCGACGCACGGCAACGACGTGGTCATCCTCGACACGGCCGGGCGGCTGCATATCGACGAAGCGATGATGGCCGAGCTGGAGCAGATCCGCAGAGACATCCAGCCGCACGAGACGCTGCTCGTCGTCGATGCGATGACCGGCCAGGACGCGGTAAACTTCGCGCAGGAGTTCCACACGCGCCTGAGTTGCACGGGCTTCGTGATGACGAAGCTGGACGGCGATGCTCGCGGCGGCGCGGCGCTGTCCATACGCTCGGTGACGAGCGTGCCCGTCAAGTTTGTTGGAGTTGGCGAGAAGCTCGATGCGCTGGAGAGCTTCCACCCGGACCGGATGGCCTCACGCATCCTGGGCATGGGTGATGTGCTCTCGCTCATCGAGAAGGCCCAGGAGGCCATCGACACCGAGAAGGCTGCCGAGCTGGAACAGCGGCTGCGCGCCAACCGGTTCGATCTGAACGACTTCCTGGATCAGATGCAGCAGATGCGCAAGCTCGGGCCGCTGGAGAACATCCTCGGCATGCTCCCGGGCATGGGCAAGCTGAAAGATGTGCCGATCGACGAGAAGGAACTGGCGCGCAAGGAAGCGATCGTGCGTTCGATGACGATCGCGGAGCGGAGCGATCCCTCCCTTCTGAACGCGAGCCGCAAGAGACGCATCGCGGCGGGCAGCGGCGTAGCCGTGCACGATATCAACCAGTTCCTGACCCAGTTCGAGCAGATGCGCCAGTTGATCAAGCACATGATGGGCACGGGAATGCAGCGGAAGATGAAGAAAGGCCGTCTCCGCTCGCCTTTCCGTGGACGTTAGCGATCGGCCCTCCCACCGGAGTCATCCGGACGCCGGGCCACTTTCACGTAGAGGGGACACACCTTGGCTGTCAAGATCAGACTACGCCGCATGGGATCGCGCGGCAAACCGTTTTACCGAATTGTGGTTGCCAACAGCACCAGCCCGCGCGACGGGCGCTTCATCGAGACCATCGGTCACTACGACCCGCGCACCGAGCCGCCGACGATCGTCGTGAAGGCCGACCGCGCCGCCTATTGGCTCGGCGTGGGCGCGGAGCCGACCGATACCGCCCGCGCGCTCCTCAAGAAGCAGGGCGTCGAGAAGCCCACCAACCAGCCGCCCGCGTAGGATGGCGAATAGGCCGTGCCCGAACGGGCACGGGGGCCTATCCTACCAACCGATGGCCGTAACTACAGCCGCACAGTGGGAGCAAGGATGTCGCAGACCACGGGATCGCTCCGCGGGATGATCGCCTACCTGGTCGAAGGCCTGGTGGACGCCCCGGAACAAGTGAAGGTGACTGAGAGCGAGCGAGACGACTTCGTGACGATCGAGATCAGCGTCGCGCAGCCGGACATCGCCAAGGTCATCGGCCGCCACGGGCGGGTTGCCATCGCGCTGCGAGCAGTGGCGCGTGCCGTTGCCGAGAAGTCCGGGCAGCGCGTGGCCGTCGACATTCTAGACTGAGCCCTATGCATGACGAGTGGTCGTGGACGATCGGCGTCGTGGTTGGCCCCTTCGGCATCCGCGGCGAGGCGAAGGTCCGGATCGAGACGGACTTCCCCGACCGGTTCGCCAAGCTGAAGCTCGTCTGCGTCCGCGATGCTGACGGCTCGGCCCGGCTTCTTCGGGTGGCCGGCGTCCGCATCCACAAGGGGCAGGCGCTCGTGAAGCTGGAGGGCGTGGACCGCATCGAGGACGTCGACGGCTTGCGAGGGTCCATGCTGCAGGTGCGGCGAGAGGACCTGGTGGAGCTGCCGAGCGATAGCTTCTACGTCAGCGACATCATCGGGTTCACGGTAAGCACTGAGGACGGCCGGGAGTTGGGCGTTCTCGAAGAGGTCCTGAAGTACCCGGCGCACGATCTTTGGCGCGTCGGCGAGGCGCTGATCCCGGCATCGCGGCCGTTCGTTCGACAGATGGACGTCGAAGGCCGCCGGATCGTGGTCTCGCTGCCGCCTGGGCTTCTGCCCGGTGACGAGCCGGAAGATGCGCGTTGACATTCTGACGCTGTTCCCCGAGATGATCGAAGGAGCGGTGTCGCATAGCATCCTGAAGCGCGCCGCCGAGGCGGGCATCGCCGAGATCCGCGCGGTCGACCTGCGCCCCTACGGGCAAGGGCGCCACCGGATCACCGACGACACCCCGGCGGGCGGCGGCGGCGGCATGGTGATGAAGGTGGATCCCATCGCCGATGCCCTGGATGCGCTGCGGAGCGACGGCGAGTTGGGCCGGGTCATCCTGACCGACCCGCGCGGCCGGGCGTTCACGCAGGCCGTGGCCCGGGAGTTGGCTGCAGAGAGCCGTCTCGTGTTCATCTGCGGCCACTATGAAGGCGTCGACGAGCGGGTCGGAGCGTTGGTGACCGATTCGTTCTCGTTGGGCGATTTCGTGCTGACGGGGGGCGAGCTGCCCGCGCTGGTCATGGCCGACGCGGTGATCCGCCTGCTGCCCGGAGCGCTCGGAGCGGAAGACGCGCCGGAGCGCGACAGCTTCGCCGAACCGTTGCTGGAGTACCCGCAGTACACTCGCCCACGCGAGTACCGCGGACAATCGATACCCGACATCCTGCTCGCCGGCGACCACGCTCGGATCGAGAGGTGGCGCAGGTGGCATCAGTTGCACGCGACGCGGGAACAGAGACCGGACCTGTGGGCCCAGTTCGAACCGAGCCCGGAGGATCTTCGTCTGCTGGACGCCGGAGAGCCGGCCGCCCCGTCGACTGAGGGAGATATCAGATGAGTTCTGTGATCGAAAGCATCGAGCGCGCCCAGCTCAAGGAGAGCGTGCCGACCTTCCGCGCAGGCGACACCGTCAAGGTGTACGCCAAAGTCATCGAGGGCGGCAAAGAGCGCATCCAGATGTTCGAGGGCGTCGTCATCGCCCGCCGCGGCACGCTGAGCCGGTCCGCGTTCACCGTGCGCAAGATCTCTCACCAGATCGGCGTCGAGCGCACCTTCCTGGTGCATTCGCCCCGCATCGACCGCATCGAGGTCACCCGCCGGGGTAAGGTGCGCCGCGCAAAGCTGTACTACCTGCGCAATGTCATCGGCAAGAAGGCCCGGATCAAGGAAGACCGCTCGGCCGCTCTCTAGGCCTGCGTCGTCTTTGGCGCGCCGCCTCGGCTGGGTCCTCCTGCCGGGGCGGCACGCATACCGATCGTCGGGTCCTTCTGTCGCCCGCAGGAATCTACACGCGCCATGCACACCACCGAAGTCGGCGCCACCGAGTGGTTGGCCAACCTCAGCATCTCCACGATCGTCCTCACGGCATTCGTGCTGACAGCCATCCGCCTCTTCCTGGTGCCCTACAAGCACCCTGCGGCTCGCACGGTGGCCGAACTCGCCGAGTCGCTGATCGTCGCCGGCATCCTCGTCTTTCTGATCATCCGCCCGTTCTTCGTCCAGGCGTTCTTCATCCCGTCCGAGTCCATGGAACCGACACTCATGGGCCATCCTGCCGGCTTCAGTCCCGGCGGGTCCTACCATGCCGAGGCCATCAACGATCACATCTTCGTGAGCAAGCTCGGGTACCGGTTCCACGCCCCGCAGCACGGAGACGTCATCGTGTTCCGGGCCGAGCGGAAGGCCGACATCGAGAACGGCGGGCGTGACGAGAACATCCTCATCAAGCGTCTCATCGGCACCCCCGGCGACACCATACGTGTGGGGCCCGGCGACGATGGCGCTTGGCACGTCTGGCGGAATGGGAAGCAGCTCGTCGAGCCCTTCATCAAGGAGCCGATGACCGCGAAGGACCAGGCGCACTACGGCATCGATCGCGACCTGAAGCTGGGGCCCAACGAGCTGTTCGTGATGGGCGACAACCGCAACAACTCGAACGACAGCCGCTTCTGGGGCACGGTGCCACGCGACCGCGTCATCGGGCGGGCCGTGTTCAAGTTCTGGCCGCCTGGCCGCTGGGGCATGGTGCGCTAGCCGCTGCCGAGAACCACAGGTCGACCGCCGGCGAGGCGGCGTCCACGAGGGACACGACGCACGATGCCCACCACCGAAGTAGGCGCCACCGAATGGCTGGCCAGTCTCAGCATCGCGGCGATCGTGCTCGCCGCGGTCGCCATGACGGCGATCCGCCTGTTCCTGCTGCCCATGAAGCATCGGGCTGCCAAGGGCATCGCAGAGTTGGCGGAGTCGCTGACTCTGGCGGGCATCCTCGTGTTCCTCCTCGTTCGTCCGTTCGTCGCCCAGGCGTTCTACGTCCCCTCGGAGTCGATGGAGAACACGCTGCAGGGGCACCCTGACGGGGTGAGCCCCTCCACCGGCGTGGCGCACGGGGGAGCAGTCTACGACCGCATCTTCGTGAACAAGCTCGCCTACCGGACCGGGAACCCGCAGCGCGGCGACATCATCGTGTTCCGCGCCGAGAAGAAGGCCGACTTCGAGCACAACCACCGCGACGAGAACATCCTGATCAAGCGCCTCATCGGCATCGGCGGCGACACCATCCGCGTCCGCACCGCCGACGATGGCGCCGTACACGTGTGGCGCAACGGGAAGCAGCTCGACGAGCCGTACGTCCGCGAGCCGATGCTCGTCACCCCCGGAGCGCCCTATGCGGTCAGCGAGGATCTGAAGCTCGGCCCCGACGAGCTGTTCGTGATGGGCGACAACCGCAACTACTCCAATGACAGCCGGTTCTGGGGCACGGTGCCGCGGAGCCGCGCGATCGGCAAGGCCGTCGTGAGGTTCTGGCCCATCGGCCGCTGGGGATTGGTGCGCTAGCAATGGCAAGCAAGCCGGTAGTCGACTGGTGGAAGGAAGAGCGGGCCGCGCGGGAGCGCGGCTTCGATCTTGTTGGAGGTGTCGACGAGGCCGGCCGCGGCCCGCTCGCCGGCCCGGTGGTGGCGGCCTGCGTCATCCTGCCGCCCGACGCCGACCTGCCCGGCGTGCGCGACTCGAAGGCGCTCTCCCCTGCCGCGCGAGACAAGATGCTCGACCTGGTGCGCGAGCATGCCCTCGCCATCGGTGTCGGCGGCGCGGAGCCGGAGGAGATCGACCGCCTCAACATCCTGCGCGCCACCCACCTCGCCATGCGCCGAGCGATCGAAGCCGCCGCCCCGCGCCCCTCATTCGTCCTCGTCGACGGGCTCCCGGTGCCCTACCTGCCCGTGCCGCACCAGGCCATCGTGAAGGGCGACGCCAAGAGCCGGTCCATCGCGGCTGCATCCATCGTGGCCAAGGTGACTCGGGACCGCGAGTTGGTGGAGCTGGAGGCTCGGTACCCCGGATACGGCTTCGCGCAGCACAAGGGCTACCCCTCGCCCGAGCATCTGGAGGCCCTGCGCCGGCTAGGCCCCTGCCCCGCCCATCGCCACTCGTACGCCCCGGTCGCGGAGGCCGCCGCGGCGTTGCTCACGGGCCCCGCCCAGCCGGAGCTGCCCTTCGACGCGCCGGTGCCGGCAGGCATCAGCGGAGAACGCATCGCAGCAAAGCACCTGGAGCTGCATGGCTGGCAGATCCTGGCCACGCGCTACGGCGCCAACGGCGGCGAGGTAGACATCGTCGCGCGCGAGGGCGAGACCATCGTATTCGCCGAGGTGAAGACGCGCAGGGCGCGGCGCGGCGCATCGCCCGCCGAGGCGGTGGACCGGAGCAAACGGCGGCGGATCGCGCTCGCCGCGGAGGCATACGCCGCCGAGCACGGGTGCGGGGACGCCGCCTGCCGGTTCGACGTCGTCGAGGTCCTGGTCGAGCGCAGTGGGCTGTCGACCGTGCGCCTCGTTCGCGACGCGTTCACAGCCGATGAGTAGTACCAATATGCGAAAGTTGTGTGTGGATTCCTGACGGGTGTGGAACGATCCCCTACGCACTCGCGTAGCACCGGGCCCAAGCACGGTCCGAGGATCGCAGCCATGACAGACGCATCCGCCGACATAACGCTGACTGCCACGAACCGGGGCCGCTCGCGTCGAGAGACAGACCGACCGGACGGCCACACCATACCGAGCGGCGCCCAGACCGGCGACTGCCTGTTGTGGGGCGCCATCGCGATCGCGCTGGCCGTCGATATCGCCGGCGTGGTGACGGCGATCGCGCTGCAGCCCCGTGGCCCCGCCCCAATTCGGAGTGCCGTCCTCGTCTGCGCCCTCTTGCACGGGTGCTCGGTTGCCAACGCAGCACGCGGCCGGAACAACCTGGCCATGGGCTTCTGGCTCGCCGGGCCCCTGGCCGGCGCGGCCATGCTGCTCCAGCATCCGATGCCGCTCACCGTATACGCGCTCGCCATCAGCCTGCTCGTCGCAACGGTGCTGGCCTGCGGCCCCCTGGCAGGGCGGCGCAAGACGCTGCTCGTCGCCATCGGCGCGTTGGCCTTTGTCCTCGGCTCGTGTGGGACGCCAAACTCCGACCCGGTCCTCCTGGCGGCAAGCGCCGCAACCCTTCTGGCATCCGCCGTCTCCAGCGTCGCGCTTGGCCCCTTGCTCCGAACCGCGATCGAGCAGACGTGGTGGCACCGCGCCATTGCCGAACGGCTGGCGACGCTCGAGCGCGAGCACCAGCAGGTCCTGGCCGACCGCGAACGCGACAATGAGCGAGCAGCGAGGCTCGTGCGGATGAACGCCGAGTTGGTGGGCGTCCAGCTTCAGTTGGAGTCCAACTACCGGGTGATCGAGGAGATGAACGCGCAGCTCGAACGCCTCGCTTCAACCGATGCGCTGACATGCATCCCGAACCGCCGCGTGTTCGAGGAGATGCTCGAGGCGCAAGTGGCGCTGTCGGCTGAGTGCGGCGAGGAGGTCTCCGTCATCCTGCTCGACGTGGACCACTTCAAGCGGTACAACGACACGTATGGCCACATCGAGGGAGACGAGCTGCTGCAGGAGTTGGCCTCTATCATCCGCGACGACGTGCGGGACACCGATCTGGCCACCCGGTTCGGCGGCGAGGAGTTCGCCGTCCTGCTCCCGATGACCGGCGCGGCGCAGGCGGCAGCCCTGGCGGAACGGCTCAGGGCGACGATCGAGGGCCACCCGTTCGAACACGGCCCGACCACCGTCAGCCTCGGCATCGCGACCACATGCAGCACCCATCGCGACGCGCGGACCCTCCTGGCGGCCGCCGACGCCGCCCTCTACAGAGCCAAGGACGCCGGCCGCAACCGGGTCGTCAGCGCCGACGAGGCGCCGGCGGCGGCCCCGGTAGACACACCATCACTCATCGCGACGCCGCCAGCGCATCGGAAGCGCAGGGGGCACACCGGCCCCATCCACGTGCGCCACTCCGACGCGCTGGGCGGCATCGAAGGGCTCGTGCAGCAGCCGTCGGGCACGATCTTGTCCGCGCTACTGGCGGCGCTCGACCTGCGCGACCACGAGACCGAGGGGCACTCGCAGCGCGTGGCGCGGTATGCTATGCGCCTGGCAGTCGAGTTGGGCCAGACCGACGAGGACGATCAGCCGGACGGTACCAGCTACGTGCTCGATCCCGGCGATATCCGCGACCTGACGCTTGGCGCGATGCTGCACGACATTGGCAAGCTGCAGGTGCCGGACGCCATCCTGCGCAAGAACGGCCCCCTCAACGACGAGGAGTGGGCCATCATGAAGATGCACCCCACCGTCGGCGCCGATCTGGTATCGCGCTTCGTCGACCTGGCGCCGGCCACAACGGTGGTGCGCTACCACCATGAACGGTGGGATGGCGCCGGGTATCCGGACAAGCGCGCGGGCACGGACATCCCGCTTGTCGCCCGCATCTTCGCCATCTGCGACACGCTCGACGCCATCACCAGCGATCGGCCCTACCGCCGCGCGAAGCCCTTCTCCGCCGCCATCGACGAGGTGCGCAACTGCCGCGGCAAGCAGTTCGACCCCGTCGTGGTCGACGCGTTCCTGCGCATCGCCCCGCGCGAGTGGGAGATGCTGGCAACCGGCGAATGCGAGTGGCAACAACTGGCGGCGTAGCCGGGGAGCGATCCTTAGCGTGGAACAGGCCAGGGAGCATGGATGCCCCCTGGCCTGTTCCACGACATGGCGCGGCTAGCGACGCCCCTACGACCCCGATAAAGCGGCTATACCGACGCCTTCAGCGCCGACACCACGCTCTCGCGCAGGCGGTCGATGTGCGCCGCCACGAACTCCACGACGTCGAGCTTGTCGTCCTTGACGAGCGGAGTCAGGTCCATCCCGAAGTTGAGCGAGGTCGACGCGTCCACCGAGTGGCTCTCGTGATAGGTCGCGTGCGCCTTGCGGCGGCCCTGCGTGGCCAGGTCGTAGCGCTTGCCGCCGACGATCTGGGAGTCGAACACCCCCAGCAGCGCGGCCGCGACGTTCTCATGCTTGTCGTAGCTGAAGACGACCTTGTCCTCGTCGATCATCCAGTCGAGATCGCGCCAGACCTCGCAGCCGTAGAGCTTCTCGGGCCGGTCGGCGAGCGGCAGGCTGCGGATCGCCCGAAGCACGGCCGTGGCGGTCGCGACGTGGGTCGGGTGCTTGTCGGCCAGGTTGTGCGTGTAGACGACCTGCGGCTTGGCGGCGATCAGGAGCGCCCTGATGTCGTTGGCGGCGTCCGGACTGCCGGCGTTCTTGATGGCCGAGCTGGGCAGGTCCAGGAAGGCAGCCGCCGCGTACTCGCCCACGTAGGCCGCCTTCTTCTGCTCCACGCGGCGAATGGCGCGCATCTGCTCGTCGCTGTAGTCGGCGTACATGTCGTCGCGCGCGCTGCCGGCGCCGTTCGTGGCCACCACGGCGGTGAACCAGGTGTCGGCCTTGCCGAAGCCGGCGAGGATGCCGTCCAGCGCCATGATCTCCAGGTCATCCTGGTGGGCGGAGATGCCCATGTGCGTGGTGCGAGCCAGAGCCGCCTCGACGCCCAGTCCGTCCGGCACGAAGATCTCCGCGCCCGGTTGTGAGAACTTCATCCTTATCCCCCTAACCCCGGCTCATTGGCGCTCGGACGGCGAGGCGGCCACTGAGGCCCGCCCACCATCCGTCGCGCCAGAGTCGGGCGAATACGTTCGTGCTGCGCGATCAGCCCAAGGCCGGCAGGCTGGCCGCGGCAATGCTCTGTCCGACGCGCCGGCTCTTCTCGTCCGGCAGCGCCATCCGAAGGGTCTTGGCGAGTTCAGGGAACTCGGCCTCGATGACCTTGGTGGCGGTGGCGATGATCACGTCGCCGCCCGCGCCCGTGGTGACGCGCCCGAGGATCAGCACGTGCTTCAGCGCGTAGAAGTCGGCGTAGTGCCCCATCGCGTAGCCGAGGTAGACGCCGATCGTCTCGTACACCTTGTGCACCAGCGGATCGCCGGCCGCCATCGTGGCCTGCAGCGCCTCGAGCTTCTTCGGGACGCTCAGGTCGGCGCCGAGGTCGATGCCCGCGAACGCCGCGACGCGCGTGGCGCCCACCTGCGAGAAGTACTGCACGCCGCAGCCCGCATCGCCGGACCACTCGTCGACCGGCGCGCCGTCGCGGTAGTCGATCGGGGCGAACGCCAGCTCGTTCAGCCAGCCGGTGATGTTGCCCTGCTCGTTCACGTAGCCGGCCGCCTGGCTCGACCCCATGGCGATGCCGAGAACCGGGTTGTCGCCGATGGACATGGAGCCGGCGAGCGCGGTGACCTCACCGTCATTGACCACGTCGAGGGGCACGCCCAACTCCTTGCCGATGCGCTCGAACAGCGGCGCGATCTTCTCCTCGAACTGGTCCTTCGGCACGCCGCGGTAGAGCGAGGCGACGCGCGCTCGGTTGTTCACGTAGACACCGGCCGCGCTGCCGCCGACGGCATCGAGCTTCGGCAGGTGGGACGCCGCACGCTTGATCGAGTCGAGGACGCCCTGGTAGTGGTACTCGGGATCGGTCTGCGGCTTCGGATCCCAGACGACTTCCTCGCTGAAGATCACCTCGCCGTCCTTGACGGCGCTGGCCTTGCGGTCGCTGGCGCCCAGGTCGAATCCGACGCGGCAGCCATCGAGGTGGCGGCCCAGGGGCACCGACATCTCGCGCTCGGCGGGCACGTCGGCGACGGCGCAGGGCACCACGGTGAACGCGTGCTCGTAGACGCCGCCCATGAAGTCGTAGTCGAACTCACGCGTGCCGCCGGTGCAGTACACCTGCTGCAGGTGGCGCCCGATGGCCTCGGGGCCGCCAACCCACACGCGCCATCCGCCGCGCTGCCACAGCAGGAACTTGACGATGCGCTCGATGTACGGCAGGTTCAGATCGAAGCGGGGCGACCCCGGTGCGAAGACCTGCGTGTCGAAGATGGACACGCAGCCGTCGCCGCGCTCGACACCCAGGCGCAGCGGCACGCCGCCCTCCTCGGCAACGAGGCGGCGGAACTCCCGGTTCACCAGCGATGCGGGCCTGAAGTCCGGGTCAAGGGGAGCAACGAACACCGGCGCGATGTCGAGGTCCTTTGCGAAGTCCAAGTGCGTCTCTCCGTATGGTTGTTTCAGCCGATCCGCTCCAGCGCGGGCGCCGGCACGGTCTTTGCGTGGGCCGGCCGATCGGACCAGTTGCTGTTGGGGCTGTGAGGATGCGCACGCGACGCGCGCGCATCCTATCTAGGATACCCGCCGCCCGGCGGCCCCGGAACCCACGCCAGGAACGCCGATCAGCCTCTTTGGGCCGCGACGCCGGAACGGACACTCGCGCGCAGGCCACAGGCAGCTACCCCGGCTCATGCGGGAGCGCTGTGGTGGGGCGAGCGTCCCCGCCGGCTCAGTACAACCGGCGGGTAGATCGGACTAGCGAGCGGGAGCGATCTCCGGCAGAACGCGCCGGACCTGCTCCACCCAGCGCTGGGCCAACTCCGGCACGGTCGTGGCCGCGGCGCGCGCGTCCCCCGGCGTCACCTCCAGGAGCATGAAGCATGCGACCCGGATGTACGTGCGCCCGTCCTGCTGGGCCACCTGGATGTAGTCCGCCTTGAGACCCGGCGCGCCGATGCGCGAGAGGATCTCGACCGTGCGGGCATCCCACGCGAGGGAGCGCGAGACCGGGCTCATGCCGCCGACGGTCGCGTTCACCTGGATCATGGGCATGCCGGCGATGCCCCACACAGTGGGAGCCTGACTCGCCACGACGGGAGTGCGGCCGATGGGCAGCACCACCAGCCTCTCCTTGCAGCACTCGCACTGTCCGTAAGCCGTGATCGCCATCAACGCCCAGACCATCAGATGCATCGCGTCACCCCCTTGGTTGAGGTCGCGAGACGTGCTCGCGCGATGCTTGTGAGTTCGACGCGCGCGGCCGCGATCCTGCCTATCAGACCCGCGTAGAGCCCGCCTGAGCGAAATCGGTTGACAAACGTACCCGGACGGCGATATACTGCTCCGGTCGCCCGGGACGACGGACCGAAGCCAATCGGGGCTGATCGGAGCGTTCCAGGACGCGCAGCCAGCTAAGGAGGACGGACCAGTGAATACACGGAAGCGGTTCTGCGGACTTGCCGCGCTCGTGGCCGCTGCAGCGCTCGTATGCGGCGCCACGACGGCCCGCGCACAGGACGTGGAGCAGAAGGTCGTCAAGCCGTACGCCGTCAAGCTGGGCACCTTCATCCCGACCGACGGCCACATGAAGGCCCAGGCCAGCAACACATGGTGGTATGTCGGCGCCGACTACTTCCCCGATTTCCGCTACAAGCTGATGAAGGCGCGGGTCGGGATCGGCGCGGACTTCCGGTTCCGCGACACCGCCGGCTTCAGCATCTTCTCCGACTCGGTCACCATCAAGTTCCTCTGGGATCTGACGGGTCCCGAGTCGAAGACGCGCGTGTATGCCGGACTTGGCGCCGGTGCGTACATCATCAACACGCCGGCCATTAGCAGCACCATTCAGCCGGGCATCAAGGTGATCCTCGGCGCCGACCTGACCGACCGCATCTTCGTCGAGGGTAACTTCGACTGGGTGAGCGGATACTCGGACAACAACGGCGTGGGCCTGAATGCCAATGGCGTGAGCGCCGCGATCGGCGTGCGCTTCTAGACCGTTTCGTTTCGTCAAGCAACTCTCGGGGGGCCGCTCGCGTCGTACCGAGCTGCCCCCCATCACATTTCGGGATCGAGGCGCTATGCCTTCCATCGAACAACTCCATGCGCTCAAGGTGTTCTCCGGCAGCGCCAACCCTGAACTCTCCAGCGCGATCGCCGAGTGGCTCGGCGTTCCCCTCGGCAAGCTGAGCACGACCCGCTTCCGAGACGGAGAGACCTACGTCAAGTTCGACGAGAGCGTGCGAGGCTGCGACTGCTACGTGATCCAGCCCACCTGCCCGCCCGTCGACACGAACCTCATCGAACTGCTCATCTGCATGGACGCCCTCCGGCGCGCCTCGGCCCACCGCGTCACCGCGGTGATCCCCTACTACGGCTATGCGCGGCAGGAGAAGAAGGACGCCCCGCGCGAGCCGATCACCGCGAAGCTCGTGGCCGACCTCATCGCCTGCGCGGGCGCCGGGCGCGTGATGTGCATGGACCTGCACGCGGACGCCATCCAGGGCTTCTTCAACCTGCCTGTCGACCATCTGACCGCACTCAATCTATTCGCCAACTACTTCAAGAGCAAGATGCTGGAGGACGCCGTCATCGTGTCGCCCGACGAGGGCCGCGTGAAGAAGGCGCGCAAGGTCGTCACCAAGCTCGGCGTGCCGCTGGCGGTGGGCTACAAGCACCATCCCGAGCACATGGCCACCGAGGTGACCCACCTGGCCGGCGACGTGCGCGGCAAGCGCCCGATCATCATCGAGGACATGATCTCGACGGGCGGCAGCATCATCGAGGCCGTCGACGCCTTGCTGCATCACGGGTGCCTGCCGGAGGTCTACATCGCCAGCACGCACGGCATCCTGGCGGGCCCGGCCGTCGAGCGCCTCACCTCGCGCCCTGAGATCGCGGAGATTGTCATCACCGACACGATCCCCATCCCGCCGGAGAAGCGGCACCCGAAGATCAAGGTGCTCTCCGTCGCGCCGCTCTTCGGCGAGGCCATCCACCGGGCGCACAACTACCAGTCGATCTCCGCGTTGTTCACGTAGAGCCCGGCCGTGGGACCCGGTCGGATCGGTATGATCGGGCCGATCGTGTCAGCGCCTCATTGCTCAGACGGGCGGGCCACATGGTCCGCCCGTCTTGTTGTCCCACCCCGCCGCAGGAACGCGCAGCCGCCGCGCCGAACGTCTGGGCATCAACCTACTCAGAGGCCCAAACGTGAGCGACGACATCCGCTTTGACCACTACTTCGACTTCGCCGACGTGACCCGCGCCCTGCACGCGCTCGCGGCCCGGCGCCCCGACCTCATCACCGTGGAGAGCATCGGCAAGAGCCACGAGGGCCGCGACATCTGGTGCGCCACGGTGACGAACCGCGCGACCGGGCCGGCCAGCGAGAAGCCCGCGCTGTGGATCGACGGCAACATCCACGCGACCGAGCTGTCCGCCGCGAGCGCCGCCATCTACTTCCTGAACAGGCTCGTTGGCGAGTACGGCGCGAACGCCGACATCACCCGCAGCCTGGATACGCGCGCCTTCTACGTGGTGCCGCGGATGAACCCCGACGGCGCGGAGCTGTACTTCGCCGACAAGCCGCGCTTCGTGCGCTCCAGCGTGCGCCCCTACCCCTACGACGAGGAGGGGCTGGAGGGCTTCGTGCGCGAGGATGTCGACGGCGACGGCCGCATCTTGAACATGCGCGTGGTCGATCCGAACGGCCCGTGGAAGTGCCATCCGGACGAGCCGCGCCTGCTCGTGCGCCGCGACCCGACGGAGGTGGGCAAGACCTACTACCGAGTGCTGCCCGAGGGGACCATCGAGAACTGGGACGGCATCACCCTCCGCATGAAGGCGCGCAAAGAGGGGCTCGACCTGAACCGCAACTTCCCGGGGCACTGGCGGCAGGAGCACGAGCAGCCGGGCGCGGGCCCCTACCCCACCAGCGAGCCCGAGGTGCGCACCGTCGTCGACTTCATCTGCTCGCACCCGAACATCGTCTCCGCTGTGACGTTCCACACGTACGGCGGACTGCTGCTGCGCCCCTACGGCACCCAGGCGGACGAGACCTTCCCCGCCGAGGACCTGTGGACATACCAGGCGATCGGCAAGAAGGGCACCGAGATCACGGGCTACCCAAACATCTCCGTGTACCACGACTTCCGCTACCACCCGAAGGAGGTCATCACCGGCGTCTTCGACGACTGGATCTACGACCACCTGGGCGTCTACGGCTGGACGGTGGAGATCTGGTGCCCGCAGCGCGAGGCTGGCATCAAGGAGCACAAGCCGATCGACTGGTACCGCGAGCATCCGATCGAGGACGACCTGGCGATGCTGAAGTGGTCCGACGAGACGCTGGGCGGCAAGGGTTACGTCGAGTGGCAGCCCTTCGAGCACCCGCAGCTCGGCTCCGTAGAGATCGGCGGGTGGGACTCGACGTACGCCTTCCGCAACGCGCCGCCGGAGTTCCTGGAGCGCGAGGTGGCCAAGTTCCCGGACTGGCTGATCTTCCAGTCGCTGATATCGCCCAAGCTGGAGCTGGAGCGCTTCGAGGCGACCGCCGTCGGCGAGGGTGTCTACCGGCTCCGCCTGGTGGTCGACAACTCCGGCTGGCTGCCGAGCTACGTGTCGAAGAAGGCCGTCGAGCGCAAGGTGGTGCGCGGCGTCATCGCGGAGCTGGAGCTGCCCGAGGGCGCCGAGCTGGTGACCGGCAAGCTTCGCGAGGAGTTGGGCGAGTTGGAAGGCCGCGCCGGCACCGGCCCGAGCACCGCCGGCTGGACCTCGGACATGACCGACCACCGCGCCAAGATGGACTGGACGATCCGCGCGAAGGCCGGCTCCGTGGTGAAGGTGGTGGCGAAGCACGACCGCGCCGGGTTGGTCCGCGCCGAGGCGACGCTCGCGTGAACGCGGCCATCGACGACTTCGTCGGAGCGGTGGTGGAGGTCATCTCGACGCGCGCTGGTGGTGAGTACTCCGACGAGGGAGTGCTGGCCGCCTACGACGAGTCCTGGCTTCAGCTCGACAAGGCCGGCGAGTCGCTCTGGTTCCCGGTCAGCGCCGTATGTCTGCTGGCGGTCCAGGGATGGGCCGAGCCGCGCCGGCCGATCGACGCCCTGCTCAGGCCAGCATGCGAGGACTATCTCCCGCCTGCGGGACCGGCGGCGGCGCCGATCCTGGACGCACTTGTCGGCAACCAGGTGCAGGTTAGGATCGCCGCTGGGCACGCGTACGACGGCATCCTGAGGGCATTCGAGGCGCCCTGGTTGCGCCTGGAGAGCGCGGAGGGTGTGTTCTGCGTCTCGACCTACCGCCTGCGGCTGGTGAAGCTGCGGAAGCGCCTGCGGCCCCTTGGCCCGGGCGACGTGCTGCTCAGGCCGGCGGGCGGCGACAGGGAGTGAGCCCGGCGATGAATGAGGCCATCAAGGACCTGTTCGACAACTTGGTGGAGGTCCGCTCGATCAGCGGGCAGGGAGTCAGCGTGGATCAGGGCATCCTGATCGCGTTCGACTACCCCTGGGTGCGCCT
>CAZFLM010000089.1:0-23104 GCA_964519955.1 uncultured Chthonomonadaceae bacterium
CGCCCCCCCACCCCCCCCCCCCCCCCCCCCCCCCCCCCCCCCCCGGGGGGCGCCCCCCCCCCCCCCCGGCCGCAGGCCCACCAGGCGGGTCGTTCACGGCCCGGCCCGCCGCCCCGCCAACCCCCAATCCCCAACCCCCAAGTCCCAAGTCCGGCCCCGCAGCGCAGGACACCCGCCCCCCGATGCGGAACTCACCACCAGCCCGCACACCTGGAGGCCCGCCGTGCGTCTCGCCATCACCGTCGCCGCCATCGCCCTCGCCGCCACCGCCCACGCGCAGCCGCCCGCGTTCCCGCTCCAACCTGACGCCCACACCCTCGCCCTCTACCACTTCGACGAGGGCCGGGGCGCCGTCGCGGCGGATGCCAGCGGGCACGGGTACGACCTGCAGCTCCAGGGCGCGGCATGGGCGTCGGGCCGGTTCGGCGGGGCGCTCGAGCTAGGCGGCGAGCACGCCTGCGCCTTCCGCGCCACCACGCCCGCCGTCGCCGCTCTCACCCGCTTCACCGTGGAGTGCTGGTTCAAGCAGGACGATCCGAGCGGGCGCCAGTTCCTCGCCGGCAAGGACGTCGGCTTCCACTTCGATCTTGGAGAGGGTACCTCAACCTCCCTCTCGGTGTACAACCTCGGCGGCGGCGTCAAGAACGCGGACGGCCTCCCGCACGCCCAGGTGGCCACGCAGGCCGGCGGCATCCTCCCGCGCCAGTGGAACCACCTCGCCGCCTGCTACGACGGGCGCACGGTCACCTTCATCCTGAACGGAGTCCTCATCGCGCGGCGCCCCGCCCCCAGGGACTTCGGCCTCGGCACGCCCGAGACCGGCTTCTGGGTCGGCTGCTACGTCGGCAAGGACTACTGGTTCAGCGGGCTGATCGACGAGATGCGGATCTCCGACTGCGTGCGCTACGACCCCGACAGCCGCCTTGCGGAGGGCGAGCGCGTGTTCCCCTCGCCTGTCGAGCCGCCGCCGGCCAAGGCCGTCCGCGCCCCCAGGCGCACCGGGGAAGCGGCCCTCGCCATCACGCTCAAGCCCCTCTACGGCGGCGACGCGGCCGGCTGGGTCTACTTCAAGACGCCGGCCGCGCGCGCTTCCATCGTCGGCCGATACCAACTCGACGCGAAGTCGCCCAAGACCGGCGCCGTGTTCCAGTACGACGTGTCCGACGAGATGGCCGCCACCGCCAGTGCAACTGGCCCCACGGTCGTTGCCCTGGAGCCCGATGGCCCCGCCGGCTACTTCGAGATGACCACCGCCGCCGTCCGCCGGCGCGACAACCTGGCCACCCTCGCCTGGCAGGGCCACGCCCGCTCGCGCCGCACGTTCCAGCCGCCCATCCTCGTCGCGCTGAGCGGAGCGAGCGACACCGGGCCTGCTCGCCCGCTCATCCTCGCGCCCGATGCCGCCGACCGCCTCACCGGCGCGATGCGCGTGGACCAGACCGCCGCCGATGCCCCCGCGGTCCTCACCGGGACCGGCGGCGCGGAGTGGTGGGTCCACGTGCCCGCCCGCTCCGCCTACCGCGTCTGCATGCGCTACGCGGCCCGCTCGCCACGCCCCTGCGACTTCGTCATCGACGGGGCCGACCTCAACGACTACAACATGTGCGCCCGCAGCAGCACCGGCGGCTCCCGCGCCCGCGACGCCATGTGGGAGTTCCAGGGCGCCACCACGCTCTCCGCCGGCCTGCACTGGGTCCGCGTCGAGGGCATGCCGCCGGACATCTACGGCATCCGCTTCGAGCCGATCGCCGCCGCCCCGTCGCGCAAGGTCCCCCTCGCGGCCTACCCGGTCCCGGCGCCCGACTTCCTCTCCCTGCCCACCACCTGGAACACCGCCCCACTCTTCGGTGCGCCCCTCGCTCGCGCACGCACCGCGCGCCCGGAGGGCGCTCGGCCGCAGGCCCTCCAGCCGGGTGATTCATCTCCCGGCGCCGGAGCGCAGCCAATCAGAAGCACCCGCACCGTCCGCGCCGACCTCTCCCACTTCGGCCGTATCCGCTTCCGGTTCGTCGGCCAGGGAACGCAGCGCCCCGTCGCGCTTCGCCTGGTCGACGCCAAGGGCGACGAGAAGCTCCTCTGGCGCGGCCGGGACACACAGACCGGCGCCATCGACCTATCCGTTCCCATCTCCTTCGAGGGAAACGACGTGTTCGACCCAGCACACGTTGCCGCCATCTGCCTCGATGAGGAGGTGGACTCCGTCACATCGCGCCCCGCCGCCGTCGCCCAGCTCGTCTTCGACCGTCGCGACGACCTGGCAGCGCGCCAGGCCGCTCCGACGGGCCGCAGGCCTGCCACCGCAGCCCCTCAGCCCGACATCGCTCCACTCGCCGCCCCGGCCTACACCCCCTGGACCAAGCCCGTCGTCCCGGAGGCGCACCCGCTCTTCGCCGCCACCGAGCCGAAGCCCGTCACGCGCGCCACGATGGGCTACAACCTGCACTTCACCGGCGCGCGCAGCATCGACGCGGACTCGCTCGACCAGTTCCACCGAATCCGCAGCTTCGGCGACGTCTGCTGGCCGCACATCGGCATCCTGCCCCAGCGCCGCGACTACAAGACCGACGCGGACTACGCCACGGCGATGGCCGAGACCGAGACGCGCCTGCGGGACGTCCGGAAGCGCGGCCTGTACCTCTTCGACATCTGGGGCTACGTGCCGTTCGGCGAGGCGGGCCCCGTGCCCCACGTCACGCCCGAGCACCACGCCATGCTGACCGGCATCTTCGGCGACCGCTTCCTCGGCTACGACAACGGCGAGCAGGACGGACGCTACATCGGCGCGTACGCCGACCGGGGCTCGTTCACGGATCGCGAGGGGGGCTGGGCGGACATCGTGAAGTGGGACGAGGGCATCTGCGCCGACAGCATGGGCTACATGAACGCCACCGGCTCGCTGAACTTCAGCCACTACTACGGCGAGCGGGGCGACCGAACACTGGGCCTGGAGACCGCCCAGGGCCTGCCGAGCGATACGCTGATGTTCGCGTTCCTGCGGGGCGCCTCGAAGCAGTACGGCCGCCTCACCACGCAAGCCACGTCCGTCTGGAACCGCTTTGGCTACAACATGTACAACGACCGCCGCACGGAGGGCGGCAATGGCTACGGCCTCGGCCCGAACAAGGGCTGCTCGCTCAGCCTCCACAAGCGCCTCTTCTTCAGCAGCTACACCGGCGGCGACAGCATCTGCGGCACGGAGACCTCGCAGTTCACCGCGGACCGCCTGCCCAGCGGCGCGAAAGAGCTGAGCCCCCTTGGCAAGCAGCATCTCGCCATCGCCGACTGGGTGAAGCAGCACCCCGACTGCGGCGTCCTCTGCACGCCCGTCGCCTTCATGCTCGACTTCCACAGCGGTTGGACGGTCCCGCGTCACCTCTACCGCGGCGACAAGTACAAGGTGTGGGGCAAGCTCCCGTACGAGAAGGGCGATTACCTCGCCGATACCGTCTTCCGCATGGTGTGGCCCGGCTACGAGGATGCCAGCTACCTGCGCAGCGAGCGCGGCTTCGTCTGCGACACCCCGTTCGGCGACATCTTCGACGTGATCACCAACAAGTGCCACCCGGCCGTGCTGAAGCAGTACGCCGCCATCATGCTCCTCGGCGACGTGGAGATGACACCCGACCTCGTCCGCAACCTCACCGAGTGGGTCCGCGCCGGTGGCGACCTCCTCACCGACGCCCGCCGCGCCGCCGCCCTTCCCGCCGACCTCACGGGCATCACGATCGCCCCCGAGGCTCGCGCCGCCACCGTCTCCCGCGCGCCCTGGTCGCCCGCCGACTTCGCCGAACAGCCCTACACCTACGCCGCCACGCAGGCCACCTCAGCCAAGGCGCTCCTCACCGCCGACGCCCGCGACCCGCTCCTCACTGTGGCGAAGGCCGGCAAGGGTCGCGTCATCGTCTGCGCCGCCGACTACTGGATGACCGACAAGCTGACCTACGCCCACCCGGACCTCGTCGACATGGAGCCGCCCTACACGCTCCTCCAGGGCGTCCGCACGGTCCTCTCGCGCTACTTCGCCGGCTTCAGTCCCGTGGAGGTCACGCCCAACGCCCTCACGGTCCGCACCTGCCGATACGCCAACGACCCCAAGCGCCTGCTCGTCGCCCTCTTCAACAACAACCTGTTCGCGGACTGGCAAGGCCGCCTCACCGTTCGCGCAGGGGCAGTCCGCTCCGCCCGCGACATCCGGAACAACCGCGCCCTCCCCGCGAGTCGCACCATCCCCCTCACCATCCCCGCCGGCGACGTAGCCATCGTCGACATCCGCCTCCGGTGACACCCCACACGCCCCCTCCCCGGCCCTCGCCCCTCGCACGAGAGAGTGGCCAAGGGCCGGGAGAGGGGTCGCTCCGCCCCGACCGCCATGGACCGCCGCCGCCCTCGGCGGCAGGCGCACGGGCCACCGCCACGAAGGACCCCCAGTCCGCGCAGGCGGACTTCGTGCCTCTCTCAGGCGCGGTTTCCAACCGCCGGCCCACCAACCGCCCACCCACGCGCCCCGCACCACCCCAACGTCGCGTCCGCCAGGACGCCCGGCCGCAGGCCCACCAGGCGGGTCGTTCACGGCCCGACGGCCGCGCCTTCGTGCATCCCTCAGGCGCCGTTTCAACCGCAGGCCCACCAGGCGGGTCGTTCACGGCCCGGCACCGCAAGGCACCCGACACCCGACACCCAGCCCCCAACCCCCAAATCCCAAGTCCCAGAGAGACATACCGAAGGCCGGAAGCTCGCGCCCCCGGCCTTCTCTGTTCATAAACGGTATCGATTGGAGCGGAAATCGCCCTAGCAGCAGCTCGTCGCCACCCTCGGCGTCGTCGCCGGCCGCGTGCTGCGGCCCATCAGGTAGTCGCGCATCATCACCCGTGCCCGGTGCAGCCTGGAGCGGATCGTGCCGACCGCGCAGCCCAGCAGCTCGGCCGCCTCGTCGTACGACATCCCGTCCACATCGGTCAGCAGCACCGTCTTGCGGAACTCCACCGGCAGCCGGTTCAGGGCCTGCTGCAGGCGCTCGTCCATGATCTCCCGCATCACGAGCCGCGACGGGTCCGCGTCCTCGTCCGGGATCTCGCTGAACAGGCTGTCCCCGTCGTTCCCCTCCATCGGCGCATCCAGCGAGAGCGGAGCCTGCTTCGGCCTCGCCCGCAGCCGGTCCACGAACAGGTTCGCGATAATGCGGAACAGCCAGCGATCGAACGGGCGCGATCCGTCGTAGCGATCGAAGGCCCGATAGGCCCGAATGAAGGCCTCTTGCGTTATGTCTTCGGCATCCTCGCGGTTGCCGGCCATGCGATATGCGAATGCGTACGCCTTGCGCTGATGCTCCCGAACGAGTGCCTCGAAGCGAGCATCCACCGTCCTGCCTGTAACCGCCACCGCCGTCGCCTGCGCCGTCATGGGAGTCCTCCCTATTGCGGTCATCGCGGTCCGGTAGTCTCTGTCGCTGCCTGGCCGCGCGGTTCTTAGTGTTGCGAAGATATTACCGGCGGCTGATAGATGCTGTCAAGGCTTCGGCTGAAAAAATGTAGTGTGACTTATTATCCTCGCCGGCCCGGTAACGTTACCGGGCCGTCACACGTCCACGAAAGCATGCAGGGGCGCCCTACTCGGAGGGCGGCGGAAGGGCGGCGGCACGCCGGTCACGGGCCGGAGCCTCGCCCAGAGCAGGCACGAAGTAGATGAGGAGCTTCTGGATGCTCGCCGCCACCGGCACCGCCAGCAGCATGCCCCAGAGCCCGAAGAGGGTTGCGCCCGTCATCAGCGCGAAGATGTTCACCAGAGGGTGCAGCCCCACCGAGCCGCCCACCACCCGCGGGGTCACCACATAGTCGAACGCGAACTGCAGCACCGTCATCGCCAGCATCACGAGCACCGCGTGCCCCACCGAGCCGCTCCCAACGAAGGCCAGCAGGCCCGCCGAACCGATGGCCAGGATCGGCCCAATGTAGGGCACCGCGTACAGCACGCCGGATGCCATGCCGAGGAACACCGAGTACCTGACCTGGAAGACCAGCAGGAACACGATGCACGTCAGCCCGTACAGCGCACACACCTTGGCCAGCCCGAGGATGTAGGTCCCGAAGATCTCGACGATCTCCGTACTCATCCGGTTCACCTCGGCGCGCTGGGCATTCGGCACGAACGAGATCAGCTTCGCGCGGATGACGGGGAACTCCATGAGGAAGTACAGCAGCGACAGCGGCACGATGATCAGCCACAGCACCTGACCCATCATCGCCAAGATCGAGTCCTTCACCGACCCCAGAACCGCGGCGGCGGCGCCGGCGATCGGCCCGCTCTTGTCGCTCAGGATCTTCGACGGAGGATCCTTGATCCCGATCGCCGACAGCGAGGACTTCTTGCTCTTGTACCAGGCATCGGCCGAACCGGTGACGCCCTGCGCCTGAGACGTTAGCTTGTTGATGTCCGTGCCGACGCTGCTCGCGAACTCACCGATCTGCCGCATCGCGGGCGGAATCACCAGCACGCCTATGAGGACGATCACCACCAGGAGCGCCCCAAAGATGCCGCCGACCGCGCGGGCCCGGCTGATGCCGCGCGGCTCCGCCAGGAGCCGCCACTGCACGCCTTCGGGCAGCCGACGGACGAGAAACGGGGGCACGAGCGAGCGAAACCCGGCGCCTCCCCGCTCGATCCGCACCACCACCGGGTCCAGCAGCGCGGCCAGGAAGAACGCCACGAGGAAGGGCGCCAGAATCGCCCGCACGCTCCAAAGGAAGTACGCCAGGACCGCCACCGCCGGCCCCACCGTCAGCCACCGGCGCCACGGAATGCCCGAGGCCCTCCCGCCGCGTATCCGGCGGAAGTACCAATCGACCAGAACGCCGGCCGCGACGACGATGGCAACCTCGCGCAGCACACCCAGCGCAACGATCACACCGAACAACGGGCCGTCAAGCGCAGTGGTCAACGGGGGCCTTCCTCTCGCGCGTCAAGGCGAGCAAGACCGGCGCCGTCCACCAGAACGCCGCCGGCCTCGCCACATCACCGCCACACAACCCCGGAACACCGGAGGGCGGGCCTCCGGTTCACGTACACGAGCCGCCTACGCGGTCTCCTCCTGAGGCGCCGACTGCTCCAGCTTCTCGGCCACTGCGTGCTTCCCGGTCTCCACGACGCCCTTCAGCTTCACCGCAACCTGGCTGCTCAGATCGCCCACTTTGCGGCCGAGATCCGTCAGCGTCGCGCCGATGTCCTCGCGCGTCTCCGAGCCCGGCTTCGGCGCCAGCAACAGCCCCGCGATCGCGCCCACCAGCACGCCGATCCCGATGCCGGCCAGCACACTGATCATCACGCTCTTCTCGTTGTCGTGCTGCTCCATGACTGCCTTCTCCTTATCGAGTGCCGCAGCCATCCAGCGCCGCGGTCGTCGCACATCGAACGTCTGCCCTACTCAGCCGCCTCCGGTTCGGCGCTCTTCCGGGCACCATGCGCGCGAGACGCCAGCAGCGCCTTCAGCAGAGCGCCGCCAACCACCACCGCCGCGCTCATCCGCCCGCCAGGCGTACCGATGATCTTGCCTGCCATCGCCGCCGCCGACGCCGGAGTGGCAACCCCCTCCACCGCGCCGATGACCTTCTGTGCGCCCTCGGCGCTGCCCCGAACCGCCCGGGCCGTCGCCTCCGCGTGCTCAGCCGTCGCCCGCACCAGGTGCAGCACCGGAGTCAGCTCGTCCTTCACCAGCGTGTCCACCGACTTCGACAGCATCTCCACGCGCGCCAACGTGTCGTGGGCCTGCTGCAGCGTCACAGTCGTCTCTTCCTGCAGCGACTGCATCCGCGTGCCCAGGTCGACCGTCAGCCGCTCGATCTTGCCGTTCAGCTTCATCGCCGCAACGGCAGTCACCACGAAGCTCAGCGTCACGAGGCCGCAGAACACCGCAGTCAGTATCATCAATATCTCGGAGGTCGTCACGGGTAACTCCTGGTGGAATTCCGACTACATGTCCGCTCGCTCGACTTCGGCGATGGTCCCGCCGCCGACGACAACCGGGCCGGAGTAGAACACCGCCGCCTGTCCGGGCGTGATCGCGCGCTGCCCCTGATCGAAGACGCACAGGACCCGCTCAGTATCGCAATGGGGCTCGATCCTGGCGGGTGCGGCTTCCGCATTATAGCGAATGCGCGCCGAAACCGCAAGACTACCAGGTAGACGTTCGATGCTCACCCAGTTCACACCGTCCACCACGCACCGCCGCGAGTACAGGGCGCTCCCGGGCCCCACCACCACCGTCCGCGTTCCGGCATCCAGCGCCACCACGAAGAGCGGCCCGGACGCGCTCGCCGGCAGCCGCCGCCGCTGCCCGATCGTGTATCTCGCCACTCCCGCGTGTTCACCCAGCACCCGCCCGTTGAGGTCCACGATCGGCCCAGGCGCCAGCGTCTCCGGCGCGCGCTCCGCCAGAAACGCCGTGTAGCCGCCCTCCGGCACGAAGCAGATGTCCTGGCTGTCCGGCTTGCCCGCCACCCCCAGCCCCAGCCGCCCCGCGATCTCCCGCGTCACGCCCTTGTCCGCCACCGTGCCCAGCGGGAACACCGTCGCCGCCAACTGCTCCTGCGTCAGCGCGTACAGCGCGTACGACTGGTCCTTCGCCTCGCACGCCCCCCGCAGCAGCTCGTGCCGCCCCGTCTCGCCGTTCCACACCGCCCGCGCATAGTGCCCCGTCGCCAGCGCCGCCGCCCCCAGCCCCCTCGCCCGCTCCAGCAGCGCCTCGAACTTCACCCGCCGGTTGCACTCCACACACGGGTTCGGCGTCCGCCCGCGCGCATACTCCTCCACGAACCGGTCGATCACGTGCTCCCGAAACACGTCCTGGAAGCTCAGCGCATAGTGGGGAATGCCGATCTTCGCCGCCGCCCGCCTCGCGTCCGCCACCGAGTCGAGCGAGCAGCACCCCCTGTGCCCCACCGCCGCCGGCTGCCCGTCGCCGATCACCAGCGTCACCCCGATCACGTCGTACCCCGCCTCGTGCAGCAGAGCAGCCGCAACCGCGCTGTCTACCCCCCCGCTCATCGCCACCACGATGGTGGCCCCAGTGCCGAACCGCCTCGTCGTGTCGCTCAGATCGATCTGATGCATCCCACCAACCCACCCCCCCGACCAAAGCCCTCACCAAGCCGCGCCAGGGCATCTCCCCGCGCCCAGCACCAACGCCGCGCCAGCGCGGGCGTCCCTGCCCGCCAAGCCCCCGACCGCGAGGACGGTCGGCCACAGGCCACGCTGCCGGTGGTTTCACACCACCGGAACCGCCCTACCCCGCCACGGTCAGCCGCAGCCCGTCAGCCACCACCGCGTTCGTCGCACCCTCCAGCAGCATCGCCGCGGCAGCCTTGCGCCGGCGCAGCCTCGATGCGACGCTCGATGCCACCGCCGCGATCTCCGGCGCACACACCGCCTCGCCGGGCAGCCCATCGAGCGCCACGAGCAGCGTGTCCCTCACGCACAACACCCGCGACTTCGCCGTGGCCCGCGAGCCGTCCGCGAACACCCGCGCCAGGAGTTCCGCAGCCCGCCGCGCCTCGCCCAACCCCAGATAGCTGCGTGCCAGACGGCACCGGTTGTCCGCCGCCACCACCGGGTCGTCGCTCGCCTGCAGCGGGTGCCGCAGATAGGCCGCCATGTGCGACGCGGCCCGCCGGTGGTCACCCAGCGCCGTCGCCACCGTCCACCCGGTGTGCAGCACCAGCCCGGCCACCCGCAGGTCCAGCCCGCTCACGCCCGAGCCCACCTGCCCCCACACCGCTTCCCACCGCATCCGCACATCGTCGGTGGCGCCATGCGTTCGGCACGCCTCCAACACCTCGAAGCACGCGTCGGTCACCTCCGACCGCATCGGCCGGCGCCCCGGCGGCTTCGGCGCATCCTCGCTCCGCCATCTGTGCTTCCGCCCCAATACCCGCATCTCCACCGCCAGACGGCGCGCCGGGCCTCCACCCAGGCGCGCCGCCCACTCCCTTCCCAGATTCCCCTTGCCCATCCCCTACCAAAGGACAACGGCCGCACCTATCGCCGCCTTGCGCCCAGGCCCCCAAGTCCCAGGTCCCAGGTCCCACTACGGCCCACCGAACGACCGCGGCCCGCCTGGGCCCATCGGCCCCATCCGGCTTCGCGTCTGCGCGCGCATCGCATCCATCCGGCTCCGCATCTCCGACTGCATCTGGTTCATCCTGCTGTGCATGGAGTCCATCTGGCTCTGCATCGACGGTCCGCTCGGTCCCGTCCGCGGCATCGAGGGCATCGACGGCTGCCGGATCGTCGGCGGCGTCATCGGCATCGACGGAGGCATGGCATGCGGCATGGAGGGCATCGTCGGCATGCTTGGCGGCTGCATCCCCGGCAGCGGCCGCGTGCTCATGTCCGGGACAACGACCGGCGGCCCACCGAAGCTAGGCGAGGGGCCGCCGAACGTCGGCCCGCCGAAGCTCGAAGATGGTGCGCCGAACGATGGCCCGCCGAGGCTGTACGGCAGCGTCGACATCCTGCCCATCACGAGCCCGACGAGCACCGCCAGTCCGGCCACCACGATCGATGACAGCAGCCCCACGATGATGCCCTTGCCAGGGCTGAACTCGTGCACCTCACTTAGCCCAACCGCAAGGATCCACAGCCCCCACAAGCCGCCCAACAACATTAGCGAACCGGAGGCCGCAGAGGCGCCGGTAGGTATCAGCGCCGCCAACAGCACGCCCGCCAACACCGTCACGGCCACCGGCACGCTCGCGTACACGGATACGCGGAAGGTGCCGGGATATCCGCCCGCGGGTTTGAACATCAGCGCGAACAGGTGCAAGACGCCCGCAACCGCGAACTGCGCCACGATCACCGCAGGCATCGCGCCGACCACCATCCCAAGGAAGAAGCCGAGTAGCCGCCCGATGATCTCGCCCGTCGAGTAGCTCGACTGCATGCCGTTCGCCATCAAGCGGAGCAGCACGATCACGATCATCGACAGCACCACGCCGGGCAGGTGCACCAGCATGAACGCGATCGGTGGCCAGAAGTTCGTGTACCCCTTCTGCTCGGCGAAGAACGTCGAGGGCTCCATCAGGATCTGCGTGACGTGCTCGAACGTCCAGAACCCTGGATCCGGCCCGTCCGCCTGCACCACCGGCTCGTTCGCCCCGTGCCGCATCCCATACACCGGCCGGTACGGCGCCGCGGGCTGACCGTATGCCGCCTGTTGCCCATACGCCGGCTGCTGCTGCCCATACCCCGGCTGCTGGCCGTAGGCGGCCTGCTGCGGGTACGCCGCCTGCGCCTGAGGAGGAGGGGCCGCGTAGGCGGCGGGCTGCTGGTACATCGCCTGCGCCTGCGATGGCGCCACTCCGCCCGGCGCCATCGCCGAGGCAGGCGGAGGCGGCGCAGGCGATGTCGGCAGATCGAACGCCGGTGTGTGCGCGGGCTTCGCGGGCTCGGCAGGTGCAGCCAGCACGTCCGCGCAGAGCCGCCCAAGGGCCTCCCGCGTCTTCACGTGCCCCGGCTGAATGCCGAGCCCCTCTTTCAGCTCGGCGATCGCGGCGTCGGTCTTCCCGGCCTTCTCCAGCGCGATCGCGTGATTGTAGCGCCGGTCCGCGCTCCTCGGATCGAGCTGCACCGCCCGCTCGAACGCACGCAGACCACCGTCCACATCGCCCTGCCGCGTGGTCGCGATCCCGAGCAGCCCGTAGGCCTCGGCATTGTCCGGGTCCATCCCGGCCGCACGCCGCAGCTCATCGACAGCCGCCGCCAGGTTGCCGTCTTGAAGGTGCTGGCGTGCCGCTTGGCACAGATCGGCGACATCGTTAGGTGAGGCAGCACCCATACCCGTCTCCTCTCCATCCACGTCGCTATCGGGCGGCCGCATCGCGCGTCGCCCCCCTCAGCGTTGCCCCTATCGTATCCGTCCGCGCGCCGCAACCCTCCACTCGTCCACCACCGCGTCGCCGCGCACCGCGTAGAACGCCTCGTGCATGTTGCTCGTCCCGCACGCGTGCCACGGGATGATGCGCACCTTCTCCCCGATCCGGGGCTTCGACGTCGCCCCGCTCAGATCCAGGTGCCCGTGCTCCTCGCTCGCCCAGTCGAACCGCGCATCCGGGTACTCCACCACGGTCCCGTGCCGAGCGGCGTCTGGGCCGCGGTCGCCCGAGAGAGCCTTCGTCCCGGCGTCCAGCAGCGCGGTCCGCCCATCGGGCCGGCTAACCACCGTCGCCAACACGGTCAGCGCGCAGTCGGCCCGCGAGCCGCCGTACCCCTGCTGCATCGCGTCGTTGAACACGTAGACGCCCGGCCGGACCTCGGTCACGCCCGCCTGCCGCACCATCACCCCGAACCCCGGAGTGGATCCTACGCTCACCGCAAGCGGGCCCTTGGCATAGGGCTTCAGCGCCTCCGCCATCGCAACCATCAGCCGCGCCGCCGCCTCGCACTTCGCCCGCCGAGCCACCGGGTCTGCCTCGTATGCGTGCCCCTCATGCGTAAACACGCCGTCGAGCACCAGGTCCGCGCAGCCGGCGATCCACTCGCCCAACCTCGCAGCCTCGCCCACCGACCGCACCCCGCCCCGGTGGTGCCCCGTGTCGACTTCGACGCGGACCCGCAGCGGCCGCCCAGCTCGCCGCCCCGCCTCCGCCAGCCCCTCCGAGCACTCGACGCTGTCCGTCCCGAGCGTCATGTCCGCCCGCCCGGCCAGCGCCGCCAGCCGGTCCACCTTCGCCGCGCCCACCACCTCGTTCGCAACAAAGAGGTCACGGAAGCCCGCGTCCGCGAACACCTCCGCTTCGCCCAGCTTCGCCACCGTCAGCCCGCAAGCCCCGGCGGCCACCTGCATCCGCGCGATCTCGACACACTTGTGCGTCTTGATGTGAGGCCTGAGCGACTTCCCCCCAGCCTGCGCGGCCGAGGCGCCCGCCGCAATGTTCTGCTCCAACACGTCCACGTCGACCAGCGCGGCCGGTGTGTCCAGGTCCCAGAATGCCATTGGCTCCATTCCATACGCCGGCCTACACGTTCCCCGCGGCCTCCCCGAGTTCCTGCCTGCACAAGCGTAGTGTATCATGCCTCCAGGGCCAACGAAGAACGCGCCCAGGGCCAGCCGACCTGCCCGCCAAGCACGCCGCCGCACCGGGCCAGCCGTCCCTGCCCGCCAAGCACAGCGCCGCAGCGGGCCAGCCAACGCCGCCGATCCGTCCGATGAGTCCGATCAGTCCGATCAGTCCCGATCCGCCCAACCCAGGATGCCACCCATGATCTACCTGGACCATGCCGCCACGACCCCGCTCGATCCCGAGGTACTCGACGCCATGCTCCCCTACCTGCGCGAGCAGTGGGGCAACGCGTCCAGCATCCACGCCGTGGGCCGTGCCGCGCGCCAGGCCGTCGACGATGCCCGCGAGGCGGTTGCCGCCGCCATCCACGCCGACTACACGGAGATCGTCTTCGCGTCCGGCGGCACCGAGGCCGACAACCTGGCCGTCCTGGGCACGCTGCGGAGCACCCCGCCCGATCGCGACCACCTCATCGTGTCCGCCATCGAGCACCCCGCCGTCCTGCGCGCCGCCGACGAGGCCGAGAGCCAGGGCTTCCGCGTCACCCGACTCCAGGTCGATGCCGAAGGCCGCGTCCACCTCGACGCCCTCGCCAACGCGCTGACCGAGCAGACCGCGCTCGTCTCCATCCTGCACGCCAGCAACGAGATCGGCACGATCCAGGACATCCCGCGCCTCGCCCGCCTCGCCCACGACCGCGGCGCCCTGTTCCACACCGACGCGGTGCAGTCGTTCCCCTGGCTCCCCATCCACGTGCGCGGCATGGGCGTCGACCTGCTGACCGTCTCCGCGCACAAGATCTGCGGCCCCAAAGGCGCAGGCGCGCTCTACGTCCGGTCCGGCGTCCGCATCGCCCCGCTGGCCCTCGGCGGCAGCCAGGAGCGCGCCCTCCGCGCCGGCACCGAGAACGTCGCCGCCATCGCCGGCTTCGGCAAGGCCGCCGCCCTCCTCGCCCAGCGCCGCGAAGCCGACTCCGCCCGAGTCCGCCCCCTCCGCGACGAGATGATCGCCGCCCTGGAGCAGGCCGTCCCCGGCATCCGCCTCAACGGCCCCCGCGACGGCCGCCTGCCCAACAACGTCAACGTGTCCGTCCCGGGCCTCGACGGCGCCGACCTCCTCCTCAACCTCGACCGCGCCGGCATCGCCGCGTCCTCCGGCTCCGCCTGCTCCTCCGGCGCCATCGAACCCTCCCACGTCCTCCGCGCCATCGGCCTCCCCCCCGACCTCGCCGCCTCCGGCATCCGCTTCACCCTCGGCCGCGCCACCACCCGCGAGGAGATCCAGACCGCCGCCACCGCCTTCGCCGACATCGTCGCCCACCTCCGCAGGATGTAGCCCCGCCCGCGGCGAAGCTCACCCTGCACCACCCCGCCTGTCTCCCCTCTCCTTACGAAGGAGACGGGCCGGGGGCGAGGTTGCCGTTCGACGTTCGACGCGGGCGTCGCCGTTCGACGTTCGACCTTCGACGCAGCAGCAGCCGCTGCCGTTCGCCCATCACCCAACGAAAGGAACCTGCGATGGCATCCAAGGTCATCGGATCGGCGTTGCCCAACATCCCCTGGGAGGACCGCCCCGCCGGCTGCTCCACCGTCGTCTGGCGCTACAGCAACAACCCCGTCATCCCGCGCGACCTCATCCCCACCTCCAACAGCATCTTCAACAGCGCCGTCGTCCCCTTCGAGGGCGCCTTCGCCGGCGTCTTCCGCTGCGACGATACGTGCCGCAACATGCAGCTCCACGCCGGGCGCAGCAAGGATGGCATCGCGTGGGAGATCGAGCCGGAGCGCATCAAGTTCGTCTGCGAGGCGCTCGACCCGGAGGTGGGCAACTGGGAGTACGGCTACGACCCGCGCGTCTGCTGGATCGACGACCGCTACTACGTGACGTGGTGCAACGGCTACCACGGACCGACCATCGGCGTGGGCTACACGCACGACTTCAAGACCTTCTACCAGATCGAGAACGCCTACCTGCCCTTCAACCGCAACGGCGTCCTCTTCCCCCGCAAGATCGGCGGCAAGTACGCCATGTACAGCCGCCCGAGCGATAACGGCCACACGCCGTTCGGCGACGTCTACTACAGCGAGAGCCCGGACATGTGCCACTGGGGCCGCCACCGCTTCGTCATGCGCCCCATCGGCGGATGGCAGAGCACGAAGGTCGGCGCGGGCCCGACGCCCATCGAGACGAGCGAGGGCTGGCTCCTCGTCTACCACGGCGTCCTGACCTCGTGCAACGGGTTCGTCTACAGCGCGGGCGCCGCCCTGCTCGACCTCGAGAAGCCCTGGAAGGTCATCTACCGCGCCGCGCCCTACATCATGTCGCCGCAGACCCTCTACGAATGCGTGGGCGACGTGCCGAACGTGGCCTTCCCCTGCGCCGCCCTCTGCGACGCCCCCACAGGCCGCATCACCTTCTACTACGGCGCCGCGGACACCGTCACCGGCATGGCCTTCTGCTACGCCGACGAGCTGATCGAGTTCACGAAGAAGAACAACTGCGCGTAGGGCGGACAGGGCTTCTTGTCCACCGATGCACGGAGATGAACGGGGATGGTCCTGGGTGGCGGCTCGTGCAGGCCGCCCCGAGGGATGATGCGGCGCGGCGTCGCCCCACGATACGTTCGCGGGCGCTGCCTGGCGCCATGGCGCCAGGAGGCGGCAATGGCTAGAAAGAAGCAGACGACGATCGGGAGCGGTGCTGACGATGGGATGGTCAAGGTACCGGGAGCCAAGGGCCAGTCGCCCTCCTGGATCGACCTGAGTTCCTGCGAGTTGACCGAAGTGCCGCCCGAGGTGTTCAGATGCCACGACCTCGAGGCGATAGACCTTTCCGGCAACCGCCTCCGCACTGCCCCAGAGCGGCTCTGGGATCTGCCCAAGCTGAGGCGCGTCTGGCTGAACGGGAATCCGCTATCCTCGCTTCCATCGCGGCCTGGGATGGGCATCGACGCGCCCACATACGCCGCTCTGGGCGCCCAGCTACCGCTCGCTGACACCATCGCTGTGGTGCCGAACGAGCTGGCCACCGACGCCCACCGGCACCTGGCTGCCGATCTACTGGCTGGACGAGGGCCCGGAGGTCTCTATCTGGGCCGCCACAGAGTCATCATTGGGTCTCGCCGCCAGAGCCCGCAGTCGGCCGCTGCACTGCTACTCAGCGTGCTAGCAGGCTGCGCGAGCCTACATACTCTCTGGATCCGCGACATCGCCCTGGAAGCCGTTCCAGAGGGCATTCGGGCTCTCTCCGGTCTACTGGACCTCAGTGTCGACGGGGCGGATCTCGTAGAGCTGCCGGACTGGATCACGGACCTGCATCTCGATCGCCTGTCGGTAGGCGCTAACAACCTAGCATGCGTGCCGCCCTGCCTGGGCCGCATGGGTGCGCTGCGTTCCCTGCACCTGACCGGTAACCCGATGCCGCAAATACCGGCCCCAGTGTTCGATCTGCACGGTCTGCACAGTCTCGGCTTGTGGCGCTGCGGACTTCGCGAGATCCCCGCCGACATCCTCCGCCTCACCAACCTGCGCCGCCTGGAATGCGGCGACAACCCCATCGTGTCCCCGCCGCCCGAAGTCGTCGAGAAGGGCCTCGATGCCATCCGCGACTACTGGCGGCAGCGCGCCGACACCGGCACCGACTATCTGTGTGAGGCCAAGCTCATCATCCTGGGCGAGGCAGGCGCGGGCAAGACGTCGCTCGCACGCAAGATCGAGAACGCGGACTACAGGCTGCAGGAGCGCGAACCCTCCACCGAGGGGATCGAGGTGATCCAGTACCGCTTCCCGGCCGCCGTCAGGCCGCGCGAAGGGGGCACCGACACGGTGGTCGAGCGCGAGTTCCAGGCGAACATCTGGGACTTCGGCGGCCAGGAGATCTACCACGCCACGCACCAGTTCTTCCTCACGCGCCGCTCGCTGTACGTTCTGGTATGCGACGACCGCAAGGAGGACACCGACTTCCACTACTGGATGCAAGCCGTGGAGCTGCTGAGCGACGGCAGCCCGCTGATCATCGTGCAGAACGAGAAGCAGAACCGCACGCGCGACATTGGCCTGAGCGACCTGCGGGCGCGGTTTGAGAACCTGAAGGGCGCCATCGCGACAAACCTCGACACGAACCGCGGGCTCGGCGAGGTGATGGCCGCGATCCGCCGGGAACTCGAGGGGCTGCAGCACGTCGGGGTCGGCCTGCCGGCGACCTGGAAGCGCGTCCGAGAGACGCTGGAGCAGGACGCCCGCGACTACATCAGCCAGGACGAGTACCTGGCGATCTGTGAGCGGAACGGCTTCACGCGGCGCGAGGACGGCCTGCAGTTGAGCGGCTACCTGCACGACCTCGGCATCTGCCTGCACTTCCAGGGCGATCCGACGCTGAAGCACACGGTCATCCTGAAGCCGTCCTGGGGTACCGACGCGGTCTACCGGGTGCTGGACGACGCCCGCGTCACAGCCGCGCGCGGGGAGTTCACGCGTGGCGACCTGAGCCGCATCTGGTCCGAGCCGAAGTACGGCGGGATGCAGGACGAGTTGCTGGGCCTCATGATGAAGTTCCAGCTCTGCTACCCTCTGGAGACCGACCAGGCGTTCATGGCCCCGCAGTTGCTCTCGTCGGAACAGCCCGCCTACGCGTGGGAGGCGGACGGCACCGTGGTCGTGCGGTATGAGTACGAGTTCATGCCCAAGGGCATCCTCACGCGCTTCATCGTGGCCATGCACCACCTCATCGCGGCCGGCACCCTCGTCTGGCGCACAGGGGTGGTGCTCGATCGGAACGGCACCCGCGCGGAGGTCATCGAGCAGCGGCACCAGAGGCGGATCGTGGTGCGCATCGCGGGCGCCGACCCCTACGGCCTCCTCGCGCTCATCGACGACCAACTGGAGCGCCTGCACGCATCGTTCCGCCGGCTCAAGTGCGAGCGCTACCTGCCGTGCCCCTGCGATGAGTGCCGCGGCAAGAGCGACCCACACCGCTTCAGCCTCACCGCCCTGATCAGGATGGCTCAGAAGAACAAAGACTTCCAGTGTCTCAACAGCGGCGACACCGTGGACGCCGCGCGCCTGGTCCGCGAGGTACTCCCGGGAGCCCTGCAGCGCCAGGACCGAGACTGGCGCAACGTGGACATGCACGAGGTCGCCGCCCCCTGCCCCGAACCCCCAGCACCGGAGGTCTTCGTCTCCTACGCCTGGACCGCCGAGAGCAAGACACTCGTAGACAAGCTCCAGGCGGCGCTGGACGCGAAGGGCATCACGCTCCTCCGTGACCGCGACGAGATCGGCTACAAGGACTCCATCCGCGCCTTCATGCGCCGCCTGGGCCGCGGCAAGGCCGTCGTCGCGGTGATATCTCAGAAGTACCTGACGTCCCACAACTGCATGTTCGAGATGGTCGAGATACTCAAGGCTGAGCGCTTCAGAGAGCGCATCCTCCCGATGGTCATGCCCGACGCCGGCATCTACGATCCCATGGGTCGGCTGGACTACGTCACGCATTGGGAGACAGCGCAAGCGAAGATGGACGAGGGGCTAAAGAAGGTGCGCGGCGACAGCCTGACCAACCTGCAGGAGGACCTGAACCTCTGCGCCGAGTACCGCCGCCTCATCGACGGTATCCTCGGCACACTGAAGGACATGAACGCGCTGTCGCTGAAGGAGCACGAGGACACAGGGTTCGACGAGCTGATCAAGCGCATCGTGGCGCAGGTAGGGTAAGCGGCGCCACGCACGCGCCCCAGTCCGCGAAGGCGGACTTCGTGCCTCTCTCAGGCGCGGTTTGAACCGCCGGCCCGCCGAACTGTCAGGCCGCGACCAACCCGACTCCCCCAGAATTGGGGGCTGGGGGGCGATCCGCAACCAACCCATGACCGACTACGCTGCTCCCAAACCGCCCACCCCGCTGCTCCCCGCGGAGGCAAAGGCCATCCGGCGAGCCCTCCGTGCCGTGCCCCGCCGCAGCCCCCTCCGGCCCATCGCCGAGCAGATCCTCGCCGGCCTCACGCCCGGCCCGGAGGCCGCCGTCGCACTCATCGACGCCATCAACCCCGGGGCCAGACACGGCCCGAGAGAGCGTCTGCTCGCCGCCTGGTGCCTCGGGTCCGTTCCGCTCGATGATCGGCAGCGCTCGCTGGCCGCCGGCGCCCTGGCCCACATCCTCGACGATCGCCCCGAGAGGTCCGTCGGGTGCATCGCTGCCGCAGGGTGCCTCTGCGCCTACCCGGCGATCGTCTGGCTCCTGTGGGCCTGCATCGCCGACGCGGCCAAGAACCGCCACCGCGCCGCCGCTGCTGCCACCCTCGGACGCCTGGGCCTGCCCGAGTCGCTCGGCCCGCTCTGGTCCGCCCTCACTCAGAGGGAGGACCGCCTCACCGCCGGCGACTGGGCCGTACGCGTCGCCGCCGCCGCCTCCCTCGCCACCGTCGCGCGCACCGTCCCTGGCGGCGGCCTCGGCGACGTGCCCCGCAAGGCCATCAAGGGCGTGTGCCGAATGCTCTACAACGCCGACGATGCCACCCGCCGCCACCTGCTGACCGGGCTCGAGCTGTTCGGCGACTCGGCCGCCATCCCCGACATCGCTGGCTGCCTCAGCCGCATCGTCGACCCCGCCACCGTGGAGCAGGCCAACCGTACGCTCGACGCCCTCCGCCGCCGCGCCCAGAACGAGTCCGACCGCGCCCGCCTCCTCCGCCCCGCATCAGCCCCCGGCACCCAGGCCGACATGCTCCTCCGCCCCGTCGAGGACGCCGGCCCAACCGACCCCGATCTCCTCCTCCGCCCGTCCGAAGCCCCCGACGAGCAAAGCGCGTCCCAAGGCACCCCATAGACGCCAAAGACCCCCCCAGCCATCGCCAGAAGGGCCCACCTCAACCACCCACCGCCCACTTACCCCTTTCACCTTTCACCTTTCACCTCTGACGTCCGCCCTCACCGTTCGACCTTCGACCTTCGACCTTCGACCGCCTTCCGCACCCACCGCACCTCCCGATACCGGAAGTCCCACGCCTTCCCCGCAACGGTCTCCGGCTTCCACGCGTAGAACACGTAGAGCCACAAGCCGTCCTTCTCCCCCTGCAGGAACGCCTCCGGCACGTGCGACGACTCGCGCCCCTCCGGCCGGATGTGCCCCAGCACCGCCCACGCCAGCCCGTCCTTCGACCGCGCGACGGTGATCTGCCGCCCGTCGCCGCCCATCTCCGCCGGGTAGTTCGGCGCGTCGGAGAACGAGTACAGCTCCTCGCCCACGCGGATCACGTTCGGATTCGGCCAGTCCCGCAGCAGCGGCTCGTCGCCCGCCCGGATAACCCGCCACTGCGCCGGGTCCATGAAGTCGCCCGAGTTCTCCGCGTAGCCCATCGACAGGAACGTGCCCGGCAGGAAGTAGTCGAACCACAGCCTCCATCGGCCGCCATCGAACAGGAGCGAGGGGCGGTGGTAGGCGCCCTGGAACCCGGGCGGCGGCGTGTTCGTGTTCTTGCCCCCGGCGATGTCCCAGCGATGCGTCTCCTCGCCGGGCCAACGCAGGATCGGGGCCGTCGTTCGCGTCCAGTGGATGCCGTCCGTCGAGCGGGCGCCCATCACGCAGTTGTTCAGGTACAGGTGCTGCGGCGTCTCCGTGGCACGCGCGTCGAAGCCCACCGACGAGAACGCCATGTAGTACGTCTTCCCACGCAGCACGACCGACGGGTCGCCCGCCGCGGCGTTCGTGAACACGCCCGGCTCCGGCTTCACCACCGGCGTCCACAGTGCGGGCTTGCACGTGAGGTCCCAGGTCGGCTTGCCCGCGGTGTCGTCGCCCGCGTACACCTCCCAGCCCTTCAGGTCCCGCGACCGCGCGTGGTAGATAGCGTCGCCGCCGCCCCACTTCGGGTTGTTGTCCTCCGCCGCCCACCCGAAGAACCACATCCGGTACGGGTACCGCTTGTCGGCGACGCGCACAATCCGCGGGTTGTACAAGTTGTGAAAAGGCCCCAGGACACGCGTCCCGGGGCACTCCCACTCCGAGGTCAGATCATGCAGCCGGGCCTCGCGGCCATCCCCCTGCCCCGGCCCAAGCAGCACAGCCGCAGCCACCACCAGGCTCCACATTCCGCTCGCTCCTCATCGCTGAGCCGTTCGGCCTTCTCCGTTCGACCTTCGACCTTCCCCGTTCGACCCGCCCTTCAGAGCCTCGCCACCAGATACACCAACTGCGCCAGCAGGATCTTCGAGATGATCGCCACCGGATAGATGCTCGCGAAGCCGATCGCCGAGGCATCCGAGTCGGCGAGCTTGTTGGCCGCGCTCAGAGCCGGCGGGTTCGTCATGCACGCGCTGATGGCCCCCGCCGCCGAGAGCATGTTCCACCGCAGCACCAGCCGCAGCAGCAGCAGCGCCGTCACCGAAGAGACCACGGTCACCACGGCACCGATCACGAGGATCTGCGGCCCGACCTGGTGCAGGATCGGCAGGAACTTCTCGCCCGCCTTCGTCCCCGCGCCCGCCAGGAAGATCAGCAGCCCCAGGTCGCGCGCCAGGAACTTCGCCGCGTTCGGCACGTACACCTGGATCGGCCCGATGCGCCCCATGTGCCCCAGCACCAGCGCTGCGATGAACGTGCCGCCAGCCAGCCCCAACTGCGTGTGCAGCCCGCCCGGCAGCGGAATGGGCAGCAGACCGATCGCCGCGCCCACGATCATCCCGAACGCCACCGGCAGCAGACTCGTCTCCGCCAGCCGCCGCTCCTCCGCGCCAACCACCTTCGTGAACGCCTGCACCGCGTCCGGGCTGCCCACCACACGCAGCACGTCGCCCCGCTCCAACTCGAACTGCGACCCCGGCGCGAACTCGATCCCCTCACGCCGAACGCGCGTCACGATGACGCCGTACTCCTCGGCCACGTCGATGTCCTGGATCGAGGCCCCCGCCGCCTTCTCCTGGCTCACCACCACCGCCACGCTCACCACCGCGCCGGCCGGGTCGATCATCGGATCGTCCACCTCGTCCCCGAGCACCGCGTGCAGCTTGTCCAGCTCCACCGCCGTCCCCACCGCACGCACGACGTCGCCCAGCTCCAGGTGCGTGTCCGGCAGCGCCGGCGCCACCCGGCCGTCGTGCTTCACTCGCGAGAGCTTCGCCGCCGACAGATCCAGAGCAGCCAGATCCGCCACCGTCTTGCCCGCGCAGTTCGGGTTCGTCAGCTTGAAGCACCGCGTACCGATCGGAGCGTGCCGGAGCGCCTCCTCCTCGCGAGCGGCAGCGGCCGCCTTCGCGGCAGGCGTCCTCAGCAGCAGCGGCAGCGCCTGCACCAGCAGCACCACGAAGAACACGCTGAAGGGATACGCAACGCCGTACCCGACCGAGGCCGAACCGACCTGCAGCGGCTCATGCACACGAAGCGTGTCCATCACTGCCGCCAACGCCGGCGTACACGTCGTCGCGCCGCAATAGATGCCCGCCGTCAGCGACCCGTCGATGTGGTACGCGTGCCCCAACCCGACCGCCGCCAGCGCGCCCAGCCCGGTCGATGCCAATCCTACGAGCAGGAACGCCTTGGCGCGGGCCCGGAAGATGCCCACGAACCGAGGGCCGGCCTGCAGTCCCACCGAGTACACGAACAGGAGCAGGCCGAGATCGGTCAGCTCCTGCGGCACGATGCGATGGAAGTGCCCGAAGGGGAGCGCCACGAACAGCACGCCGGCATGGCCCAGGGAGATGCCCTTGAAGGACAGCGAGCCCAACGCCAGACCGAGAGCCATGATGGCGAAGAGAGTGAATGCGGGGAGTTCCAGAAGCTTGCTAACGTATTCCATGCGATGCAGACATCCAATGCGCCGGCGACCCGGCGATCATGTGCCCCTCGAGAGACCGCCCCATTGTACCCGTTCGGTGGCAAGCCGCATCGTGACCAACACCACACCCACCGCCACTCCCAGTATCGGCACCAGGCCCCGAAAGCGAGACCCGCGCCACGTCCCCTCCCGATTCGGGAGGGGTGGCCGCAGGCCGGGGTGGGTGCCCTTGCCGTTCAGCCCGCGCAGGCGGGCTTCGTGCCGTCCGCAAGGCGCGGTTTCAACCGCCGGC
>CAZFLM010000090.1:0-23019 GCA_964519955.1 uncultured Chthonomonadaceae bacterium
GGGCCACGATGTCCGAGTCGCGCATATTGTGCGTCAGGCGCTCCGCGAGCCCCTTCAGGATCTGGTCGCCGGCGAGGTGGCCGTGCGTGTCGTTGTACTGCTTGAAGAAGTCGACATCGAGCAGGACGACGGACAGCGGCCTCCCCAGGCGCACCGCATCCGCGAAGCAGCGGTCGAGCATCTCCTGGAAGTGGCGGTGGTTCTTCAGGCCCGTCAGGCCGTCGGTCACCGCGCGCAACGACAACTGCGTGTTGGCTGCCTCCAGCTCGCGCTTGTTCTGCTCCAGCTCCGTGTTGAGCGCGTTGGCCAGGTGGAGCTGCTGCTGGAGGCGCTTCTCGAGGACGCGGCGCTCGGTGATGTCGATGCTGGCGCAGATGGCGCCGACGACGGAGCCGCGCGGGTCGCGCATCGGGAAGGCGTTCGTCAGCAGGTTGCGGGCGCCGTGATCCGGCAAGGGGCGGACCCACTCCACCCCTTCCATGCGATAGCCGGTGAACACGCGGTCCATCGCGTCGCGCCCGCCGACGGGGCTCATCAGCTCCCAGACCGACTTCTCGAACACCTCGTCTGGCTGCAGGCCGAACATCTCGGTGAACGCCCCGTTCCACTCGATGACGCGCCCGCCCTGATCGTACGTGAAGCAGGCCACCGGGAGCCCCTCGAAGAGGTCGGAGAACCGTTTGCTGGCCATCTCTTGGACTTCGACGGCGAGGCGGAGGTGCTCGTTCTGGTCGGCGAGCTGATCGTGCAGTTCGCGGAGCTGCGAGGCGCCTGCCTCCAGCTCCGCCTTCATATCGAGGATCCGCTTGGCGACGCGGAGCCGGGCCGCAAGCTCCGCGGCATCCAGCGGCTTCACCAGGAAGTCGTCGGCGCCCGCTTCGACGGCGGCCAGCTTGTCCTCGCGGCTGCTGCGCGCAGTGAGGAGCACGATGTAGGCGAAGGAGCTGGCTGACCGAGTGCGGATGCGGCGGCACAACTCCAGGCCGTCCATCTCCGGCATCATCCAGTCGGAGATGACGATCGGGATCGCGCGCTCTTGAAGCGCCTCCCAGGCCTCGGCGCCATTCGCAGCCAAGGTCACCTCAAAGCCCATACCTACCAGTATACGCTGCAGAACGAGGGCGGCAACCCTTGTGTCTTCTACAACGAGGATTTCCATTCAGGCCGATTCCCCTGGTTCTAGCCTCCGCGATTGCTGCGAGCCAGACGCGATGCGAGCAGGCTCCGTGCGGCCACACGCGCGAGTGCTGTTCCGCTGTCTCGTCGGCGACCACCGCGCGTACGCAGCGTGTGATCCTTCGGCTGGCTCATCTGCTCTGGCCCGCTAGGGGCACTCTCGACGGCAGCAACCGACGGCGCCAGCACGAGCGCCCACACCGATGTCTAGGCAAGCAACCAGACGGACATTCCCGACGCAGTCCCCTCCGGGCTTGCGCAGGCGGATATGGTGATTATCGGGAGGGAAGGTGCGTCTACTTACCTGGTAAGGGGACGGGGGAGCCGAAAGAACCCGGATTGGTGGAAGGCCCGCGTGCCCGACGCAGCGGATGCGGTGCGTCAGGCACGCGGGCCTTGCAGTGGGGTAGGACGGTGGAGGGCTAGGCCGTGGGGGCGCCTCGCGGCGCGCCACAGAACGGGCAGAAGTTGATGGCCACCCCGGACTGCCCCGAGGGGTCGGCGATGACCTCGCGGTAGGGGCCATCGCCCACATCCACCACCTGCAGGATGCCGTTCTCCAACGCCTCGAGCAGCGCGTCGCAGCAGATGTCTACTTCGACCTGGTCGGTCTCAACTGGGGTCGTCATCCTCGCATGGCCTCCACTTTGCCGACGTACTCGGCGAGAACGCTTCGGGCCGCCTCTTCGGACGCGCCTTCGGCGAAGACATGGAAGTAGGGATCGGACGCATCCGGGATGACCAGGGCCCACTGATCGCCCCGGCGCACCTTGATGCCGTCGATCAGCTCCACCTCGCCGTCGTTCTCCGAGATGCGGGTCAGCTCCCGCATAATACGGCCCTTCATCTCCCACGGGCACCGCACGGAGGCCCGCGCGATGTAGGCCGGCGGGATCTCGGCCGCGATCTCGTTGATGCTCAGCCCCGAGGCCGCCAGCATCTCCAGCAGCTTGCCGAACGCGTACATCGAGTCGAACGCCGGCTGGAACTCGCTGAAGATGAAGCCGCCCGCGGTGTCTCCCGCGAAGTCAACCTGCGCGGCCCGCTTCTCGCTCTGCGTCGCCGCGCTCATCAGCGAGCGGACGTCGGTCTTGGTGCGATGGACGGTGCCGCCGTGGAGCGCGACGATCTGCTCCAAGCGGCCCGGCGCCGTCACCGGTACGGCGATGTGGGCGTTCGGGTAGGTGCGCGCCACCATCACCGCGAAGAGCATGAGCAGGTCGTTGCCCTCGATGACCTTGCCGCTGGGATCGACCAGCGTCAGGCGCTCGCCGTCCGTCTCGAACATGACGCCGAGGTCCGCCTTGAGGGTCTGGACGATCTGCGTCAGGTTGGGGATCAGGTGGTTGCGGTCCTCGTTGGTCTTGGGAGACTTGCCGGCGTCGACGTAGGCGTTCAGGGCCACGACGTCGCAGCCCATGCGCCCGAGCACTGCCGGGAAGACGCCCGCCACGCGGCCATACGTGAAGTCGGCGATGACCTTGGGGCGGCGCTCGGCGATGGGCTCGGAGTGGATGTGCCGCGCGTAGTCCTCGTGGTACTGCTCGACGCTGCGCGAGGCGAACTCCAGGCTGCCGATGTGCTCCATGTCGGCACGGCCGAAGTCCTCGCGGAAGAAGATGGTCTCGACCTTCCGCTCGGCGGCCTTGGACAGGTAGACACCGTCCTTGTCCATGAACTCGACGACGAGCATGCGCGGGTTATGGGGCACGACGCGCACGTACATGCCGCCGGACGCTGCCGAGCCGCGCAGGGTGTGCCGCATGATGGGCAGCGGCATGGAGCGCATGTCGAGCACGTCGCAGCCCACCGACATGAGGCCGGAGATGATCGCCCGCTTGATCATCCGGGCTGCCAGACCCGAGTCGCGCGCGGTGATGACTGTCGAGCCGGATCCCAGGCATGCCCCGTAGGCGGCGCCGAGCTTGGTGGCGAAGTCCGGCGTGATCTCGATATTGGCGATGCCCATCACGCCGAGGTCGCGGAAGAGCGCGCCCAGCCACTTCTGACCCCAGATCAGGCTCATCGTGACCGTGGACCCGGCTTCGATGACCTTGTCGGGCCACAGCTTGATCTGCGTGCGGATGGTGCTCTCGCGCTCGATGCGGCACCGCTCGCCGATCACCGCGCCTTCCTGGATCTGGCAGTCGCGCTGGATGATGGCGTGGGAGCACACGGTGCAGGAAGTGAGGCGGCTGCCCGCGCCGACGTACACGTTGTCCCAGAGCACGCTGCGGTGGATCCAGGCGCCCTCCTCGACGATGCAGTTGTCGCCGATGACGGCATACGGCCCGATCTGCGCGCCGGACTTGATCTTGACGTTGCGCCCGATCTGCGTGGGAGGGGATATCTGGACGTCCGGCGCGATGCCGCCCGGATCGGTGACCCAGACGCCGCCGTGCTCCTCGCCCTGGATCTCGACGTTCGTGTTCCCGTCCAGCACGGTGTACTGCGACTCGCGATACTGGCTGAGGTTGCCCACGTCGCACCAGTAGGCGTCCATGACGTGGCCGTAGACCGGGCGATCGTCCTTGAGGAGCCGCGGGAAGATGTCCTGGCTCCAGTCGTAGTTGTGCCCGTACTCCATGTAGTCGAACACGCTCGGCTCGAGGATGTACATCCCCGTGTTGACCGTGTCGGAGAACACCTCGCCCCAACTCGGCTTCTCGAGGAAGCGGCGGATGCGCCCGTCGTCGTCCGTGATGACTACGCCGAACTCGAGGGGATTGGGCACGTGTGACAGGACGATGGTGGCCATCGCCTGCTTCTCGCGGTGATAGTTGATGGCGGCGGTGATGTCGATGTCGGTGAGCGCGTCGCCGCTGATGATTACGAATGAATCGTCCTTGAGGTGTTCCTGGGCCAGCGTGAGGCTGCCGGCTGTCCCGATGGGCACGTCCTGGACGCAGTAGATGAGGTTGACTCCCCACTCGGAGCCGTCGCCGAAGTAGCCCTGGATCTCGTCGGCGAGGTAGTGGAGGGTTACGACGATCTCGGTGAGCCCATGCTTCTTCAGGAGCTTGACGATGTGCTCCATGATGGGCATGTTCAACACCGGGGCAAGTGGCTTTGGACGGTGCGCTGTCAGTGGTCGGAGGCGGGTGCCTTCACCTCCCGCCATGATCACGGCTTTCATTGGTGATCGTCCCCTCTCGGAGCGCAGGCGATGGGTCATTGAGGCCAGGCGTTGGCCGGAACACAACGCAGTCTGTTCCGGTCGGAGGGCTTCTTGGCCTCGATAGGGCGTGGAGCGATGCGGCTGGACGTGTCGGCCGCTCCTATCGGTAGCGAACGATGCCGCCTGCTACCAGAATCAGGCTGCCGACTGCTGTGACTATGATGCCGGGATAGAGCCCGGCGTGCAGGACTGCGAGCACCATCACGCTGATCGCGCATGCCACGTGGATGGACCGCAGCGACGCTTTCGAGCGCTGGGTCACGTCGAGCAGGAGCAGCGAACTGCAAACGACGGCGAGCGTGACCGCGATCCATCCGGCCCGGATCCACCCGATCTGCGTCTCGAAGCCGGTCAGGTTCACCGGCGTGATCTGCATCAGAATGGCGACCTGCGCCTGTTTGGGGGTGAACGTGCGCGAGGGGCCCCAGACCAGTGTGGCTCCGACGACGACGGCGACCATGCCAATCAGGGTCAGCCATTCGCCCTTCGAGAAGAACGCGCGCGACGGGTGCTGTGTCATCGGTACTCCCACGGCATCGGTCGGAAGCGGCACGCGGCGGGCCGTCTCAGCGCCCGTGCCGCCGCGATGAGTTTCGCCGGGTTGCGCACAGACTCCTGCGACCGAGTGCCCACGATGCGGGACGCCGCCCGGTTAATGGTACCAGGAATTGCCTGCCTGGTCGGTTGGCATGTGACAAGCTGCGCACGTCGCTCGGAGCACGCGGCCCGGTGGCCAGCCAGCGGGCCGCGGCGCGCCGGAGTTGGTGCTGCCGTCCATACCTTATCGGCGCGCCGGCCGGTCGTCCCCAGTGCGCTTGTCGGCGGGGGTCAACGTCTGAGGAGATTCTTGACGACGAACCACAGGTTCGCGGGACGCTCGGCCAGGCGTCGCATCGTGTAGCCGTACCACTCGGAGCCATACGGCGTGTAGACGCGCATCCGGTAGCCCGCCCGAACCAGCGACACCTGCAGGTCGCGCCGGATGCCGTAGAGCATCTGGAACTCGTAGGTGTCCGGCGGGCGCCCGACTTGCGCCGCGTAGGCCTTGCACTCGCCGATGATGCGCTCGTCGTGCGTGGCGATGGCCGGATAGGGTTCGCCGTCGAGGAGCCGCTTCATGCCCTCCACGTACGCCGCGTCGACGTCGCCCTTGCTCGGGTACGCGATGTCGGCGGGCTCGCGGTAGGCGCCCTTCACCAGGCGCACGGATGCGCCCGAGGCAACCAGCCGGTCGATGTCGGCCTGCGTGCGCCGCAGGTACGACTGGACGACGATGCCGACCCGGGGGTAGTCGGCATGGACACGGTCAAACAGGTCGAGCGTCCGCTGCGTGTAGGGCGAGCCTTCCATGTCGAGGCGCACGAACCGCCCCACTTCGGCAGCGAGGTCGAGTATCTGGCGGACGCTGCGCTCGCACAGCTCGTCGGCGAGGTCGAGGCCCAACTGCGTCAGCTTCACGGAGACGCCGGAGCGGAGGGACTCGCGGTCGATGAAGCGCAGCATCGAGCAGACGCGCTCGACGCACTCCGCGGCTTGCTCGGCGGAGCTGACGTTCTCGCCGAGATAGTCGAGAGTGGCGGTCAGTCCCTGGGCGTTGAGCGCCCGCACGGCGTCTGCCGTCTGCTCGAGGGTCTCACCCGCAACAAAGCGCCGTACGAGGATGGCGGACATCCCGTTTCGCCTGACGAGGCGCTCCACACCGGGGCTGTCTGCCAGCTTGAGAAGCAACGTTCGCCCGAGCACACGTTCCTCCTGGACCGATTGGGTTCAGCATACCCGCGGGGGTACCGGGTGTCAAGGAGCCGGCGGTTCAGCCTCGGCGGGGTACCATTGGCTGAACGGCGTGCCACCGCCCGAACCGGAGAGCGACCCCATGACCGATCAGCGACCTCAACCGACGCGCGACCAGGCGTCCAAGCATCTCGACACGCGGTGGGCGTTCCACCTCTGCACCGTATCGGGGATACCCATCCGGATCCACGTTACGTTCCTGCTGCTGCTGGCCTGGCTGGCATACGCGGCATTGAGCGGGGCGGGTCCTGGCAGGCTGATGGCTGTGGTCTTCGTGCTCGCGGTGTTCGCCTGTGTGGTCCTCCATGAGCTGGGGCACAGCGTGGTGGCGCAGGCCCACGGCGTCTCGGTACACGAGATCGTGCTCTACCCCGTCGGCGGGGTGGCCAGACTAGATCGAACGCCGCCCGCTGCCCCGGAGCTGCGCATCGCCCTCGCCGGGCCGCTGGTGAACGTGGTCATCGCCGGATCGCTGTTCCTGGGCCTGCAGGCCCGCGCGGCTTTGCACCCGCTGGGCTCGCTGCGGCTCGGCGACGGCATGTGGCTCCAAGAGCTTCTGGTCGCCAACGTGCTGCTGGCCCTGTTCAACATGCTGCCGGCGTTCCCGATGGATGGTGGACGGGTGCTGCGGGCACTGCTCGTCACGAGGCTCAAGGACGAGGAGCGAGGCACGGAGATCGCGGCCGCAATCGGTCAGGTGCTCGCGCTGGCGATGGGCTTCTACGGCTTCTTCTCCGGCACGTACATGCTCATCTTCGTGGCCCTGCTGGTCTTTATGGGCGCCGCTCAGGAGACCGCTGTAGCCCGCGGGCGGACGATGGTCGAGGGAATGCGGGCGCGCGACGCGATGGTGCGCGACTTCCGCACGCTGCCCGTCGGCTCGACCCTACGCGATGCCTCCGACGTGCTGCTGGAGACCTCGCAGCAGGACTTCCCGGTGATGAACGGCGGGGAGGTGGTGGGCGTGCTCTCCCGACAGGACCTGATGCGGGGGCTGGCGGGCGAGGGGCCGACCGGCTACGTGGCGGGCGCGATGGCGCGCGAGTACGCGGTGCTCGCGCCGGACGCCGACCTCCGCGATGCGGCCATCGCGCTCCAGACCGGCGCCATCCCCGTCGCTCTCGTGATGGAGGACGGCAAGCTCCTGGGCCTGGTTACGATGGAGAACCTGGCGGAGTTGCTCGTCCTCCGCCAGATCCTCCGCAGAAGGGGCACGCCTCCTCAGTAGGGGGCGGCGTCACCACCTACTTCCGCAGCCATGCGACGATGTCCGCCGCACCAAGCGGCCTGGCCTCGATGCGGCACGAGGCGCCGGACGCCGCGTAGGCCTCCTTGAGAGGCTCGGACGGGAAGCTAGGGGCAACGCCGAAGAGGCAGAGCGGGTTGGGTGCGCAGAGCGCCGCCGCGGTCGCGATGCCGCCCGCCGCCGCCAGGCCAGGCGCGTAGAGCCTCTCAAGGTACGCCTCGTCGGACGCCACGTCGAACCCCGCCAGATCCACCGCGACCTTCCGAACATCGGGCGAGAGCGCTGCGGCAAGTAGCGCGTATGGCCCCGATTCGCCGATGGCCACGAGGTCGACCTTGCCGCCCGACGACCGCGCCGCCCTGAGCGCCTTCAGAATGTGCTGCACCCGGTTGCCGGCGGGTGTGCGGTTGTAGGTCGAGTAGTAGTCGGCCCAGAGCTTGCCGGGGTCGTCGTCCTCGATGGGCATGGGCAGGACATCGACCGAGGCGTAGCGCCCTTCCAGGCCGGCCGCCGCAGTGCTCGCCAGACTGTGGCCGGCCAGCGACGTGACGATCAGCAGGGACGGCTTGCCCGTCCGCTTCAAGGCTGCCGGCACCTCGACGGCCAGCGAGGTTGCCAGAGCCGGGGCGAAGGCCTCGCGGAACCGGCGCGCCTGCTCGCGGCTGGTCGGCCATGCGCTCGCGAGGCGCTGGGCGGCACGCTCCTGCAGCGCCTTGAGCATGCCCTGAGCGTCGAGCGCACCGTCCGGGCGCTTGGCGTCCTCGCGCCAGACGTGCAGGTTGGCGGCATCGATCTCGAATGGCTGCTCGCGGTAATGGGAGGCGTCGTCGTCGCCCTTCAGCCACTTGCCGAACCAGGCGTAGACGGCCTCCCGGCTCTCCACGTTGAAGTTGTGCTCGTAGTTGAACTGCACCACCGCCGTGTGGTCCGCGGCGCCGTAGAGGTCGTATACCTTGCGGATGGCCGGCCACTCCTCCGTCGGCGCGTTCTTGGTCCAGTCCCCCGTGCAGGCCACGTCCAGCAGCGGGCGCGGGGCCATCATTGCGCCGATCTCCACGTTGTCGGTGCCGATGCGCAGGCCCGGGCCGTTCTCGCACAGGCAGCCGCCCTGCATGGTGGCCGAGATCATGTTGACGGGCGCGGCGACGGCGATGCGGTCGTCGACCGCGGCCAACTCGAAGGTCTGCGTGCCGCCGCCGGACGCCCCGGTGCAGCCGAGGAGCTTCGGGTTCACCTCAGGCCGGCTCGCCAGGTAGTCGGTCGCGCGGATGCTGTCCCAGAGCTGCAGCCCGTTCAGGCTCACGCCCCAGAGCCAGTGGTTCAGCGTCCCGGCGAACTTGTGGTCGATCTGCGTGGTGTCCGCGTAGCCGACCATGTCGTAGGCGAAGCAGACGAACCCCTGCCTGGCCAGGCTCACGCCGATAGCGACGAGATTGCCTCTGCCGGGAGCGGGAGCGGCTGGCGGCGGCGCTGCCTTCGGGACGTCGGGCTCCATCCGCACGCGCCCTTGCGCCCAGTGCCCGTGCGGGTTGACGATGCCGGGGAAGGGGCCCTTCTTGCCGCGCGGCAGGTAGACGTTGCCGCAGAGGTAGAAGCCGGGAACCGTCTCGATGTATACGTTCTCGATGACGTAGTCCGGCCCGATCGTGCGCCCGGTGATGCGCGGGTTCAGGGGCGTCTTCTCGGGCATGGGCCAGAGGCCGGCGCTGAAGAGGATGCGGCGGCGCAGCTCCGCCCGGCGGGCCTCCCACGTCTTGCGGTCGGCCGGCGGCTGGAAGAGGTGGCGCGTGTTCAGGTCGCGCGGCTTGGGCGCGCTGTCTTGTCCCTCGGCGGCTGCCGAAGAGAGGGCGAGTGCGACGATGGGCAAGGCGGCGATGAGGATGGATCGATCCATGGCCGGTCTCCTGACGCGTGCGGTGGCGTTGGTGGAGGCTTCGACACAGTGGGCTCGGGGTCCTCTACGGCATGCGCACGCAAACGGGCCGCCCCGGCGTGGGGCGGCCCGTTAGGGTGACGCGGCCCTGCTTACTTGCCCTTCTTGCTCGGGGTGGCGGCGGGCCTCGGTGTGGCGATGCTCGGTCCCTTGGCATACTTCTCCGGGTTCCGCTTGAACTCGCCCGGGCAGTAGTTGCAGCAGAAGAAGTAGCGGCGGCCCTTGTAGTCGGCGAACATGCCGGCCTTCGTCGCGTCCTTGATGTTCACCGAGTGCGTCGGCATGACCGGGCATTTGATCTCGGTGGCAGCTTTGGCGGCCGGCTTGCCCTTCTGCGGGCCGGCGAGCGCCGCGGCGCTCAGGGCAGATACGGCCGCGGCTATCAGCACAAGCTTCTTCACGGTGGAGTCCTCCTGGGTATGGGAGCTGCGGACGGCGTGCTCTGCCCCCTGCAGCGGGTTCCGGCGCATCTGAGTGGTGTACCGAGGGACGGTACGTCGGCCGGTGGGCGGCGGGTTCCGAGGTTGCACAGGATATTACGTCACGCTAAGGACTGGCGCGCTTCCTGGGCTTGGCGGCCGCGGGCGGAGTGGGTGGCGCGAATGGCGGAGGGGGAGCGGGCGCTGCCATGTGCGCCCCCAGCGGTAAGACAATGTGCGCCGTGGCGAGTTGCGTGTAGCCCAGCGAGGCCAGGGTGCTGGCGAGGTTGGCGCACGTCTGTAAGCCGTCTATGCGCCATCCCTCTCGCCGACGCACGACCGTGAGTTCCATCGTCGCGCTGACGGTGGGCCGCGCGCTGGCAGAGGTCTGTCCTGGGGCCGGTGGCACGGGCACCATGGCGGCGATCTTGATGTAGCCGCCCTCAGCGTTGTACTCGCACTGGGAGATGCGGAACTGGTGGAAGGGAGAGCGGCCCACGGCGTCCCGGATGCGCTTCCACTCCGCCTGGAACTGGCCCTTGTTCGTGGTATCCGACACGAGCGACAGCAGCGTGGCGTTGTCGCCCTTCAGGTCGGCCTCCATGAAGCGAGTGGCAACAACGTCCGGGGCGGTGGTCCGCGTGATGGCGCGCCAGACGCCGCAAGCGCACGCGATGAGCAGCAGGACGCCGAGCCCGATGGTCAGCAGCTCGCGCCGGCCTGCAGCGGCTCGGTCCGCATAGCGTGGCGCGGCCTGGGTCTCGGGCAGCAGCCCCGCGCCGCACCTGGCGCAGTAGCCGTCCGAGTCCGCGTTCTGAGCGTTGCAGGTGGGGCAGTTCATGGGCTACGTTCGCGGGCTGGCGCCCGATCCCTTTCCCGGTGTCGCGCGTGCTGCTCGGTTCCGGCTCTCGATGGCGTCGAACTCCCGCAGTATGGCGTCGCCGGTGCTCTGAAGCTCGGTGTAGCCCATTCGGATCAGGTCCTGCACGATGCACGACGCGGTGTACCGCCCGGAAACCCGGTAGCCGGCCGGCGTCTGCGCCACGACGATGTCGATCTGACCGTTGAAGGTGAATCGGTTACCCAGCTCCGTCAGGCCGGCAGCCTCGGGCCTGTCGATCGTCGTCATGACCATGACGTGGTGGATCTCGGCCGGCGCCCTGGGCCGGTCATCGATCGTGTAGGCGCGGAAGGGTGAGCCGCCCACCAGTCTGCGTGCCCGGTTCCAGAGCGCCGTGAACCGGGCTGGATCCCACGAGTCGTCCAGGAGATCCGCCCGCGCCTTCGGATCGTTGGCGAGGTCGGCCGCGATGAACTGCCGGGCGACGCGCTCGGGGCCGGGCGGCGGGGCGTTGTCAGGCGATCGATCGAGGCGGACGCCCTTCTGGTGATCCGGTACCGATGCGGCTGCCGCAGCGAGCTGAAGGTATCCCTGCCGGATCAGCTCATCGATGAGCACGGCGGTGGTGAGGCCCGCGTCGACGCGCCATCCGTCGGGCGTGCGGCACAGGTGGATCTCCGTGCGGAGCGGGAGCAGCCGGCGTCGCAGCTCCTTGCTCCGGGTGGGCAACGGCGGGGCCGGAGACGTGGCATTGATCTCGAGCCAGCAACTTTCCGGCCTGCACCGCTCACGACCGAGGCGTGCGCCGTACCGGAACGGCGATACGCCGACGACCTGGCGTACCTTGGCCCACACGGCGCCGCATTCGCGCTTGTCCCATGTGCCTGCGAGCAGGCCCTCCATCGCGCGGTCGTCGCCCGATGCGGCGGCGGCGACGAACCGCTCGGCCACTTCCCGGGGCGTGTTGGCGTGCGCCTGGATGGCCCAGGCGACGAGCGCCGGCGCGAACACGGCGGCGACCAGCGCCGCCGCGCTCAGCAGCACCCGCGGCCGGGCGGCGTGCCGGCGGCCTGCGGGCGGAGCGGGCACAGCACGGCCGCACCGTGCGCAGAAGGCTTCGTCCGGTCCGCTCTCGGTCCGGCATCTCGGACAGACCATTGGTTCCTCTCCTCGGTGACGTGCAGGTGCGGGGCTGCGCGCGCCGCCCCGGTGCCTTCCCACAGTCACAGAGCCCGCCGCCGCTCCATCGGTTCGCGGTGCGGGGATCGATCCCGACCATCTGGCGCGAAGGGGCCGGCCACGCGTGCGGTGACCAGCCCCTTCGCTCTTCATCTCCGTCTCAGCTCGTCACCTTGGCCGACAGGCTTCAGGGCTCGATTCGCCGGGCACCCGTGCAGCCGGCGGCCGCTACTTCCTGCCCCCTCTGCCGCCTGCCATGCCCGGCATCCCGGACATGCCGCCGGGTATAGCGCCGGCGTCGGGCTTGCCGATGAGCTCTACGATGACCTTGGCCCCTTCCGCCTCGTTGTCGCTGCGCGTGTCGAGCTTCCAGATGCCGCCGTCCTTGACCATGTGTGCGGTGCCCTGCATCGACAGGCTCATGCCCATCACGCTGAGCTTGTAGGTGACCGGGACATCGGCCTTGTCGCCGTTCATCGTCGGCTCGGAGGCCTTCACGTCCGACGTGCCGCTCTTGAGCATGTCCAGGCCCGCCCTCGCGGTGGCAGGCAGCTTGGTGATGTTGGCCTCCTGGTCCTTGGCAAATGCGGCGGCGTCGGAGTACTTGGCCTTGTCCGCCTGGTTCATGGCGATGACCGGGTACAGCTCGGCGAAGTTCTGATGGGCAACTGCGGTGAACGCCTTGACCGCCTGGTCCTTCGGGTTGGTGCGGTTGTTGTACCAGTACCAGCCGCCGAAGCCGCCGCCGCCGAACACGATCAGGAGCAGCAGCACGAGGAAGACGCCGCCGCCGCCGGACTTCTCCATTGCCGCTTCTTCGCGCATGGGGCCGCTGGCCGGCGCCGCGCGCCTGGCAGGCATCGGCGGACCGCCGGGGCGCGGCGGAGCGCCGCCGGGCGCCACGCCGCTCATGCGGGAGACGGTGGGAGTGGGCGGCGGGCCCTGGATCACCTCGCCGGTGAGCGACACGCGCATCTCGCCGCCGCCCATGCTCTGCGGGGCATTGGACGCGGCGTCGCCGCGCAGGTAGTTTGGCAACGCGGCAGAGGTGTCCTGCTGCTGCTGGGCGTAGACGCCGGGGAGGCCCGGTACCGCGCCGCCGGCCGGCTGCTGGGTCTGCGAGGTGAGGGCCGGCATGCCGGCGATGCCCTGCGGGGCCTGCTGCTGCGGCGGGGCTGCCGCCGGAGTGGGGATGCCGGGGATGCCGGCCGCGCGAGCGGGCGGGGGCGGCGTCGGGATGGCGGGCATGCCGCCCGCCGCCGCCGGGGCCTTCGGGGTGGGGGTGACGTCGGCCGACTGCGGCGTGGCGAAGTTCAGGCCCGCCGGGCCCGACGCCTGGGCGTTCGGACCGATCTCAGCGAAACAGATGTGGCAGGTGCTTCGGTCGTCGGGCACGCCCGATCCGCACTTGGGGCATAGCTGCATTTCACGATCCTTTCGGGGGCTTGCGGATAGGTCGCGGGGCTGCCCGCGATTGTCCGGCCCAAAGACCGCGCATGTTGGGGAGCACGACGATCCGCGCTGGCGGAAACCTGCTCCGCGCCCCAGCCCTGGGAGAGGGCAGGAGCGCCGTCTGCGGCGAGTCTGATCTATCGGCGAGTAGGTCCGCGTTCGGCCTCGCGTCGATGCTGTGGTCGGGGCGCCTGGCAATAGTCTCCGGCGCCTTCGTGCTGTGTCGCCTACCCTCTCAGGCTATCGGTTCGTGCTGGCCGCGCGCCTGGAGTTCAGCCTGTCCCAGCTCTCCTCGAGCGCGACGCGCCACTCACCGGACTCCTTGCGCAGCACGTACACGTCCTTGAAGGAGTTGGAGCCCGCCTGGTACAGCTTCTGGCCCGCGTCGCGAATGGCGAGCGTCACCTCCGCAACAGCCCTGTCGCCCGAGGGGTCTTCCGTCATCTTGGTGATGGTGAAGTCCGCGATGCGCCCGGTTAGGCCCTGGGCCGGCGGGAACCCCTGCTGGTACGCGGACTGCGTCGGAAACGCGCGCGACTTGGTCGTGGCGGCGAGCATCCGGTACTGCGCCTCGACGTCGCCGGACTTGATCGCAGCGACGTACTGCGAGAGGACCGGGCTGGGCGAATGGCGGTACGTTACAAAGTACCACTTGCCGGCGACAAACAGCAGAACCACGGCAACGACGTAGACGAAACTCTCGGAGAGGTAATCGCCGAGCCCTCGGCCTTCCCTTACGGTACGCCGCCTGAAGGTGCGAGACATGGAACCGGCTCCTCCTCTAGAACGCGCCACCAACCATTTGAACGTCCCACACGTTGCATCCTACCTGGGATGCGTGATACTATTAGACGCCCTGCCCCAACTTCCTGCGCGGACCCATGGAGGACGACGGCGCGATGCCGATGCCGGTCGTGCTGGACACAGACATTGGGACCGACATCGACGACGCTTACGCGCTCGTGCTGGCGGCCCGCTCCCCTGAACTCGCTCTCCGGGCGATCACGACGGTCAACAACGACGTCGCGATACGCTCCCGGATCGCCCTGCGCCTGCTCGCCGACCTCGGGCTTCGAGTCCCGGTCGCCGCCGGGCTGGCCGACTCCCTGACCCCCGACACGCGCCACGGCTGGCTCGGGCACGAGGGCCGCGGCATCGATCTGACCGACGCCGGCGTGGACCCGCGTCCGGCGCCGCAGGTGATCGCCGACGAAGCCGTTGCCGCCGATCTGGCGGGCGACCGGCTGACCGTCATCGCGATCGGCGCGCTCTCGAACGTGGCAGCGGCCATCCGCGACTTCCCCGATGCCATGCGGCGCGTCCGCCGGATCGTCATCATGGGCGCGACGTTCGAGGGGTACGGCGTCGAGCGAGCCGCGGCGGAGCACAACATCCTGTGCGACTCCGTCGCGGCGGACATCGTGTTCGGTTCGGGTATCCCGGTGGTCGTCATCGGGCTGAACGTGACGCAGCACACGCGGATGACGGCCGAGGATGTGGCGGCGGTCGAGCGCATCGGCGGGCCGCTGGCGCGGGATCTCGTCGGCATGCACCGCGTCTGGTTCGAGATGATTCGCCAGGACCACTCGCCGATGCACGACGGCCTGGCGGTAGCCGCGGCCTACGCGCCGGAGATGGTGACGCTGGAGCCGATGAGCGCGACGAGCCTGTACAAAGACGGGCGTCCCGGGGTCATCTCGTTCGAGCAGGCGGCGCACGGCACGGCCGGCTGCTACGTCGCGACGGCCGTGGACGCAGACGCATTCCGATCCCACTTCAACGAACGCATCATGGAGGCCGTTCGGAGCTGCGCCCACTAGCCGGACCCGTACTGGACGGGCACGGAGGCCCATCCCACCCCGGCATCGCGCCGGACGGGCCGCATCGGGCGGGCCCGACGACAGAGGAGAGCATAGATCATGTACGTTGGCATTCTGACGTCGCCGTTCGGCCAGGAGCCGCTGGAGCACGTGGCGGCTTTCGCGGGTGAGTATGGCTTCGGGGGGATGGAGGTCTCCGCGGGCATCGGCAGCAAGCATATCGACCTCACGAACTTCACGCAGGCGGATGCCGATCGCGTGAACGCGCTGCTGGAGAAGCGGGCCCTCGTCATCTCGTCGCTTGCCGCCTATCAGAACAACACGGATCCCGACCCGGAGCGGCGGGCGAAGGCCAACGATGTCGTGAAGAAGGCGATCGACGCGGCCGCGCTGCTGGGCGTGTCCGTGGTCTGCACCCTGGCCGGCCACCCGGTGCCGGGCAAGAGCAAGATGCAGACGATCGAGCAGGACTGCGCGGCTGTCTTCCCGCCGCTGGTGGAGTACGCGGCGAGCAAGGGCATCAAGATCGCCCTGGAGAACTGGTACGCGACGAACATCCAGCACCTGGGCCATTGGCAGCGCCTGTTCGAGGTGGTGCCGGCGGCCAACTTCGGCCTGAACTTCGACCCGTCGCACCTGATGTGGCAGGAGATCGACTACATCGGCGCGGTCGAGAAGTTCGCCCCGCGCATCTTCCACACCCATGCGAAGGACACGTTCGTCAAGACGGGGCTCAAAGCGTGGGTCGGCAATCAGGACGGCGGCGGCTGGTGGCGCTACGTGATCCCCGGGCTGGGCGGCGTGCGCTGGGGCGAGTACATCTCGGCACTGCGCAGCAACGGGTACGAGGGCGTGCTCTCGATCGAGCACGAGGACGGGGCTGTCGGTCGCGAAGAGGGCTTCCTGATCGGCAAGAAGTACCTCGAGCAGTTCTTCACCCCGGCGGTAATGTAGTCTTGCACCAGCCGCGGCTCCATGCGTGACGCGCAACCGATACCAGGATGGCGGGCGGCCTTCACAGGCCGCCCGCGAGTCCGTCTGCACGACGGGAGGAGTGGGACCATGCGACGGGTGATCGTGACGCTGGCGGCCCTGTGCCTGTGCGCCGGCGCCTTGGGGCAGGCCGGCCAGCCCAACACGTTGACGCCGAAGGAGATCGAGGCCGGCTGGATCCTGCTGTTCGACGGAGAGAGCAGCTTCGGGTGGGCCCCGGCCAGCGCCGGTTCGTGGAGCGTCGTGGATGGCGCGCTGGTGGCATCGGCAGGGAGCCCGGCGCTTCTGGTGACGACCACCGAGTTCGGGGACTGCGAGATCTCGGGTGAGGTGTGGTCCGAGAAGCCCGGTTCGGCGTCGGTGGGAGCCTGCCTCCTTGGCCAGCAGCAGGCGGACCGCGTCCGGGCGTTCGGCAAGACCGCGAAGGCTGGGGCGTGGCAGACGTTCCGCGGCACGGTAAAGGGCGCCCGCCCGGCCGTCGCGCTCGTCAGCACCGGCAAGGGCATCGCGAAGTTCCGCAACATCAGGCTCCATCCGCTCGGCGAGAAGGCGCTCTTCAACGGGAAGGACCTGACGGGCTGGGAGGTCGTGCCGGGCCACAAGTCGGTCTTCTCCGTGACGCCCGAAGGCTGGCTGAACGTGAAGGACGGGAACGGCGACCTCCAGAGCAAGGCCACGTTCGGCGACTTCGTGCTCCAGCTCGACATCATCTCGAACGGCGACCACCTGAACAGCGGCGTCTTCTTCCGCGCGAACCCCGGCGCCTTCTGGAGCGGCTACGAGAGCCAGATCCGCAACCAGTGGCAGGGCGACGATCGCACGAAGGCCGTCGACTACGGCACCGCGGGGCTGTACAATCGGCAGCCCGCGCGCAAGGTGGTCTCCAGCGACCGCGAGTGGTTCACGATGACGGTCGTGGCGCATGGCTACCACATCGCCATCTGGAACAACGGCTACCAGACCGTGGACTTCACCGACACCCGGCCCGTGGACGAGACGAATGCGCGCAACGGCGCCCGGAAGGCGGCCGGCGTGCTGAGCCTGCAGGGGCACGATCCCACGACCGACCTGTCGTTCCGCAACATCCGGGCAGCCGAGATGCCCAAGGCGCCTGAGAAGAACTGACCATCACCCATCACGACCCTCGGCAGCCGGCAGGCGCGCGAGATGGACGGCCCGGCACGGACGGGCAGGGACGCCCATCCCACCGCAGCCAGGTGCGCAGCGGGCCTAACGGCGACGCTGACCGCCAGTGGGTCGATCGTACCGGCGGAGAGAGACCATGTCTGAGACTGCACGCTATCTGACCTTCGACCTCGGCGCCGAGAGCGGCCGGGCCGTTCTCGGCAGCATCGCCGACGGCAAGCTGACGCTGGAGGACATCCACCGCTTCGCGAACGAGCCGCAGCGCATCCTGGGCCGCTTCTACTGGGACACGGTGCGCCTGTTCGCGGACATCAAGACGGGCCTCGCCATGTGCGCCCGCAACCACACCGCCAGCCTCGACGGAATCGGCGTGGACACGTGGGGCGTGGACTTCGGCCTGCTCGACGAGCGCGACGAGCTGCTCGGCATGCCGTACCATTATCGCGACCACCGCACCGATGGGGTGATGGAGCGCGTGTTCGAGATCGTGCCGCGCGACGAGGTGTACCAGTCCACCGGCATCCAGTTCATGCAGCTCAACACGCTCTATCAGCTCATGGCGATGCGGCTGGCCAACTCCCCGCACCTGCAGAGCGCCCGCTCCTTCCTGATGATGCCGGACCTCCTGAACTTCTGGCTCACCGGGCGCAAGGCGGTCGAGTTCTCCATCGCCACGACTTCGCAGTGCTACGACCCGGTGGCGGGCGACTGGGCGCGGCCGATGCTGGAGAAGCTGGGCATCCCCACCCACTTCCTGGGCGAGATCGTGCAGCCCTGCACCAAGCTCGGCCCGCTGCACCCCGACCTGGCGAAGGAGACCGGGGCGTCCGGCATCGTCATCGAGCCCGCGACGCACGATACCGGTTCGGCGGTGGCGGCGGTGCCGGCGCAGGGCGAGGGGGGCTGGGCGTACATTAGCTGCGGCACCTGGTCGCTGGTTGGCGTCGAGGAGCCGAAGCCGGTCATCAGCGCGAAGACGCTGGAGTACAACCTGACCAACGAGGGCGGCATCGGCAACACGTTCCGCCTGCTCCGCAACGTGATGGGCCTCTGGCTGCTGCAGCAGTGCCGCCGGGCCTGGGAGCGCCGCGGCCATACGTACACCTACGACCAGTTGGCCAAGGCCGCGGCCGAGGCGAAGCCCTTCGCGACGCTTCTCGACCCGGACGACCTGCTCTTCCTGAACCCGACCGACATGCTGGAGGCCATCGGCGAGTACTGCGCCAAGACAGGCCAGCCCGCCCCGGCCGATATGCCCGCCACGGTCCGCTGCATCGTGGAGAGCCTCGCGCTGAAATACCGCTGGGTCATCGAGCGGATCGAGAGCGTCACGGGTCGGAAGATCGAGACCGTGCACATCATCGGCGGCGGATGCCGCAACCGGTTGCTCTGCCAGGCCACCTCGGACGCCACGGGCTGCCGCGTGCTGGCCGGCCCGGTCGAGGCGACGGCGCTGGGCAACGTGATCGCGCAGGCGATGGCGACGGGCGTGGTCGGCTCGCTGGCGGAGGGCCGCGCGCTCATCTCGCGCTCGTTCCCGCTCGAGGAGTACCAGCCCGGCGACCGCTCGGCCTGGGACGCCGCCTACGCGAAGCTGAACAACCTGCTGGTGTAGGACGGCTCGGGGGCTGGGTGTTGGGGGCTGGCTGCCGCTGGGTTGTGCATGGCGATGGGAAGGGTTAAGCAATCGCGACGCAGGTTCAGCGGCAAGGTAGTCTGGCAACGCGGTTGCTTAACCCCTACGGTGGCGGGCCGGCCCGGTGCGTTGCCGTGCGCCCGTCATGCGTAGGGGCAGAGCATTCGCGTTGCATCGCTGTATATCGCAGGCGCGTTCGTCGCGAATGCTGTGCCCTGCCGTTGGCGGTGGCGGGCCGGCCCGGTGCGTTGCGTTGCGGTGCCCTGCCGTTGGCGGTGCCGCGACCAACGGGGCGTCCCGGACATCGATCAGCATGGGAGGTGTTGCCGAGATGCGATACGATCCCGAGTTGCACCATCGACGCTCGTTGCGGCTGCGCGGACACGACTACGCAGAGGCCGGTGCGTACCTCGTGACGATCTGCACGCACGGGCGTGTTACCTGGTTAGCTGACATCGATGCTGATGGAACGCATCCCACCGCGTTCGGTACGGTGGTCGAGGCGTGCTGGCGGGACGTACCGCGCCATTTGGAGGGCGTGGGGTTGGATACGTTCGTGATCATGCCAGACCACCTGCACGGTATCATTGTCCTCCCGCAACGCCGAGGGGACACCGCCACGGGGCATGCGACCTGGCAGGGATCTGCTCCCGGCTCGCTGTCCGCCATCCTGCAGAACCTCAAGGCTGTTTCGACCCGTCGGCTTCGGGCGGCCGGGTTCGAACTGTCGGAAGGCGTCTGGCAGCGCGGGTTCCACGACCGTATCCTGCCGGACGAGGCGGAGCTTGCCGGGGCGCGCGCCTACATCGATGGCAACCCCGCGCGCTGGTGGGCAGAGCACGGTGGCGACCAACCGTAGGGGCAGAGCATTCGCGTTGCATCGCTGTATATCGGTGACGCGCCTGTCGCGAATGCTGTGCCCTTCCGTTGGCGGTGGCGGGCCGGCCCGGTGCGTTGCCGTGCCCTGCCGTTGGCGGTGCCGGAGGCCGGCCCGGTGCCGGGTGCCTGGGGGAAGGGTTAAGCAATCGCGACGCACGTTCTGCGGCGAGGTAGTCTGGCAACACGATTGCTTAACCCCTACGTCTGTCTGGCCGACCGTCTGTCCTCGGAGATACGTCCATGATCGCTCTCGCCTCGCTCTTCCTCTCTGTCTCGCTCCTCTCGTTCGCCCCGCGACAGGCGCTCGTGTCCGACTTTGAGGGCGGGCTGGGCGGGTGGCACACGAACGACGGGCCGTACTGGGAGCACAAGACGCCGCAGCCGACGCTGGTGTCCATCGCTGCGGTGGGTGAGGCGCATGGGGGCGGGAAGTGCCTGGAGATCCGCTTCCACGCGGGCGCCGGATGGGCCAACGCGTACCTGGACGCGGATCCTGGGCTGGAGCGGTGGGTCGAGGCGCGGCCGGACGAGCTTTCGTTCTGGGTGCGCGGCGACGGCTCGCAGAAGCAGGTGCGCGTTGGGCTGCAGGCGTGGGACGACGACCTGCTGACGCCGCTGATGTTCGAGGCGCCCGTTTTGCTGGCGGACAAGGCGTGGCACGAGGTCGTCATCCCGTTCGAGAAGCTGGAGGCGAGCGTGCCCGGGAAGCGCTTCCGGGTGCCGTCGGCCATCACGTTCCAGGTGAACGGATCCGGCGAGATCGGGCCCTGCACCGTGTGGATCGACGATGTGGCGATGCGCGACGCGCGCGGAGGCGGGGCGCGGTATGCCGTCGGGCCGCTGGACGACAAGATCGCCCGGATGAAGCCGGCCGGTGAGCTGCCGCGCCTGGGCAACTGGACGTACCCGGGCCGCGAGCCGGGCGCGCTGGAGCGGTGTCTGAAGCTGGGCATCGGGTTCTCTTCGAACAGCGATTCGCGGCTCCAGCAGCAGCGCGTGTTCCTCGGCGGCATCGCGACGAACCACAACCCGGGGCGCCCGAGCGGAGCGGAGATCACGGCGGGGCTGGGCCTCGGGCCGGAGGACATGGACCAGGACGCCGAGGGGCACCGGACGGGCGAGGGGGTCGAGAGCGCTGTGTTCCACCCGGCCGTGGCGCAGCGCTTCTACGACTACGTGGCGGAGAAGGTGCGCTCGCGGAAGGACGCGCCCTGGGTCGCCTCGTTCATGCTCTCCTCGCCCATCAGCATGTACGGCGAGGCGCACTACGCGGCATCGACCACCGGGCAGTACGCCGTGTTCAGCCGCCCGGCCAAGGAGAGCTTCCGCAACTGGCTGAAGCGGGCCTACCACGACGACCTGGCGGCTCTGTCGCGCGCGTGGGGCGAGACGGTCGAGGACTGGGCCGCCATCGTGCCGCCGAAGGGCCCCACGCCCGGGCCTGGCGGCATCGACACGCGGACGTGCTGGTCGGACTTCATGCACTGGTACAACTGGTGGCTGGACGAGGTGACCTGGGGGAGCCTCAAAGCCGCGCGCGCCGAGACCCCCAAGCCACTCGCGACGATGCTCGGTGGGCCGAAGGTGGGGCCGGGGCAGGGCATCTCGCTGGGCAACATCGGGCCGAACGTGCGCATGCTTGGCCGCGTGAAGCCTGCGTTCTTCAGCGATACGGACAGCCAGACGCTCTTCTCGTGCCGATACACGCGGGCGGCCTGCTCGCAGTACGGCGTCGAGCTGATGCTGGAGCACGTCGGCCCGCCGACGCTGGAGGTGTTTCACCAGTACAACATGCTGCTCAACGTCCTCGCCTGCGGGGCGGACCACGCGCACCTCGCCACGACCGGCCAGTTGTTCGACCCGAAGCACTGGTTCTACCACGTGTGGGACGGCCTGACGCCCGTCGTCACGCGCTACCGGACCGGCTACGTGCGCTCGGACGCGGTGTGGTTCCACTCCTACGTCACCTCGTGGTTCCGCCCGAGCCGCGACAACCTCGACGGCATCCTGCTCTACGACCGCACCAACAGCCTGTGGCACCCGTGGCAGGGCACCGATCACGTCGCGCCGTCGTGGGGCCGTGCGCTGAACTCGCCGGACGTGGTCGACGACGCGATGGTCGAGGACGGCGCGCTGCGGGGCCGCAAGCTGATGGTGATCCCGAACTGCTCGGTCACCGTCACCTCGCGCAAGGCGGTGGACGCGATCCGCAAGTGGGTGACTGAGGGTGGCACGCTGGTCGGCTTCGGCGAGGGGTGCCTGGCCTACACCCTGGAGGCGGATCGCTCGCTGCGGCCGACGCCCGGGCTGGCGGGCCTCATTCCGGCGGTGGCGCTGGCGTCGGCGAAGGCGGGGACGCGCAAGGTCGAGCGGAAGGTGGGCAAAGGGCGTGTGGTGTTGTACCTGGGTTCGCCCGATCCCCGTAACCCGGCCGGCCTCGCGTTCGCCGGGAAGGCGATGGGGCTGCTGCGGGGCGAGGCCGACCGCGCCGGCGTGCGGCGCCTGGTGCGCACCGATGCCGGCGCCGACGTCAACGCCATGTACGCCGGGCGCGACGTGAAGTCCGGGCGGCACATGGTTGTAGTCGATCTGGCGCGCTACGTGGCGAATGGTCTGCAGGACGCCATCTTCTGGACGGACCGGACCATCAACCTGACGTTCGACCCCTCGCTGCATGGCCCGGCCGACCTCGTAGTGGTGACCGACGCGTTTGAGAGCTGCACCGGCGGCCAGGGGGAGTACGATCCGGTGGCCCACACGCTGATCGTGCACTTCACCCTGCCAGGGAAGCTCTCGCTGAAGTTCGGCAAGGCGCGCAGTGGGCTGGAGTTGGCGAAGCACACGCTGCTGCTGTGGCACGGGAACGAGCTGTGGCTGCAGCCGAGCGGCGGCTTCAGCGTGAACCAGACGCAGGAGTCGGTGACCGTCGGCGCGGACGGCTCGCTCACGCCTGCCTCCGCGACGATGCCCTGGCTCATCCACGGCGCCATGCACCGGCCCAAGTTCGGACGCGGTCCCACGTTCCGGCTGGCGCTCTCGAAGCCCGGCGAGGTGATCGTCCACCTGAACTCGGTCGCCGGCAAGGAGGCGTCGTCGATCGTCGCGTGGGTGGACGGCAAGGAGGTGCTGCGGCGCGCCCTGCCGGACAAGGACGGCTCGCAGAACCCCTTCAGCAACGAGTACAACGAGGACTTCGCCATCCCCGTGCCCGCCGGCGAGCACACGGTGCGCATCGACAACGAGGGCGCCGACTGGTTCTCGGTGGACCGCTACGTGTTCCGGGGGCTGCGGTAAGGTCGGTGGGACAAGCCCACCGGCAGCGTGGCCTCC
>CAZFLM010000091.1:0-22422 GCA_964519955.1 uncultured Chthonomonadaceae bacterium
TGCACCGTAGAGGACTTGCACCTCCGAGAACACGAACATGCCCGGCATACATGTGCAAGAAGGCCCTCCCACACTGCGCGGGAGGGCCTTCTGCATTGGTGTCCGACAGGGTCTACGCCAGGGCAGTCGTGGCGTCGCCAAGGTCGTCCGCCGACACATGCCCGCTCGAGCCGTTGCGGGCAGCGGCGGTATCGCCGGTCAGGTAGGCGACGGCATCGGCCGCCGTGTAGCCCTCCGCCAGACTATCGAGGAACGAGAGGTCGTCACCCAGGGTGATGAGGCCCGGCTCCTCGTATCCGTCGTTCCGCATCTGCTCCAGGCCGATGCTTGCGCACAGCGTGTTGCAGAGACAGCGCCGATCCTGTGCGTCCTCGGCCTTGCCGCCCTTCTTCACGTACGCGTCGACCGGCTCGGCGGGACAACGATAGCCGATCTTGCCGTCCTCGCGGCGGTACAGCTCGCGCAGGGCGCCGATGTCGCACAAGCGTGGACGCGCCTCGTACACTGCCGGGTCGGTCAGCGTGCCGGGAACTTGGGCCTCCTTGAACGGATAGCCCGAAGGCGAGCTGCGTGCGTTCGTCACCACCCGGAGCGCGCCCGAGCGGTGCAACTCGAAGAGCTGGCGCTTCATGTCGGGAGTGAACCCAGACTCGGCGCAGAACGCGAACAGGCTGCCCGCCTGGATGCCCGCGGCGCCCGCGTCCCTGGCCCTACGCAGGCCCTCGGGCGAGCCGTGGGAGCCCGCAAGCCAGAACGGAACACCGAAGTCGCGGAACTTGGCCAGATCCGGCGCATCGGCCTCGCCGTAGACGGGTTCGACGCCCGCAAGCGGCGTGTAGTTGCCGCGCGGAGGAGCGTTGTGCCCACCGGCGGTCGGTCCCTCGACGATGAACCCGTCGATGGGCCCCTGGGCACGCCGCAGCATGATGCGAGCCAGCGCATCGGTGGAGACGATCGGCAGGAACTGGGGCCGCTTGGCCGACGGCAGCTCGGTGTCCCACGGGAGGCTGCGCGGATCGAACGTCGCCTCGCAGGTCTCGCTGCCCGCGCCGCTGACCGCAAGGCGATACGCCGCGACCTCGTGGTTGGCCAGGTGCCCAAGCACCTCGGCGATCTGCGTCGGGATACCCGCGCCCATCAACACGTAGTCGACGCCTGCCAGTACCGCGCCGTACAGCAGCGGCAGATGGGCGACCTGGATCTTCTCGAGGAGGTTAATGCCGACCAGGCCGCGATGGCCGGCCTTGGCAAGGTGAACGAGGGAATAGCCCGAGGCGACGAGCATCTCGTTGAGCGATTGGGTGAGCGGGTGATTCGGCATGGGGACGCCAGTGTACCGGGGCCCCTTCGCCTCCGTATCCGCCTTCTTCTCCTCCGCCTCGCCTTCGTGGCGGAAGTACTGCTTGACGAACCGCTGTCCGATCTCCTGGATCGGGAAGCGTGACAGCGCTTCGCGGATGTGGCCACCCGGGTCGCCCTGCTGCAGCTTGCGAGCTACCACCACCCACGCTCCGACACCGGACACGACCCCGAGGTTGCCGGTCAGGCTTACCGCACGGGCAAGTCTCCAGCCCGATACGCCGATCCCCATACCACCCTGGATGACCTCCGGGTGCTCCATCGGCTACTCCTTGCTTTCAGTGCATCGATCCGTAATGGCGCGCCGCCGCTGTCCGCCGATCGGTTGATGGCGGTGCGGCGCGCCGCAACCGTGCTGCATCCGACGCTCCACAGCAGACAGGCCCGGCTCCGCATCGGGAGACGGGCCCCTTGGCGACGGAGTTGGTTCGTGCAAGACGCGCGCTACTGCCTCCTGAGTCTAGCACTTTTTCGGAGGCCAAATGCGCTCCGGGCCCGAACATCCGCCAACCGATATCGGACCCCGCAGGTCAGCGTGAAACGAATGTGTAGCTGCCCGATGCCACCGTATACGTCGCGCGTCCGCCAGCCGCTCCGAGCGCTCGCACGCCCGGCGCCGTGGCCGCCTGCTTGCCCGACTCGGTCACCATCCGGCGAGGTCCGAGCGGCACGCTCACCACCGCGGTCGCGTTGGGAGGTATGGTGACCTCCAGCGTCAGCGCGCCGTCGCGCTTGGCCCACGCGCTGCGGATCGGGCCATACGGCGACAGGTATCGCGCCCGCGCCCAGGTGATGCCGCCCACGGGCTCAGGCTTGATGACCACACGCTTGAACGCCGGCGCGGACGGGTCGAGGCGGATGCCCGCCAGCGTCGAGTAGAACCACTCCATGATGTGGCCCAGCATGAAGTGGTTCAGCGAGAGGTCCGGGTTCGCGTCCCAGCTCTCTGGCAGACTCGTAGACCCCTTCGCGATCATCATGCCGTAGCCGGGGTGGTCGGAGCCGCGGTTCATATCGGCGATGACGTCCGAGCGCCCAGCGGCGGCAAGCACGCGCAGCATGTACGGGTAGCCGATCTCCCCCACCGTCAGCGCGTTGCCGTGCGCCCGGATGTCGCGCACGATCTCGTCGACGATGGCCGGCACATCCGCCTCGGGCGCGATGCCCAGGCCGACCGGGAGCGCGTTGGCGGTCTGAGTGCCGGATGCGTACTTGCGCGCCTTCGCGTCGTAGAACTGAGCGTTGTAGGCGTCGCGCACCTCGCGGCCCAGCCGGGCGTACGTCACGGCGTCCGCCTTCTCGCCCAGCGCGCGGGCCGTCTGCTCCACCGCCCGGATGCTGAGGTAGTAGAAGCCGGTGGCGATCTGCGGGGTCGGGGTGCCCTGGATGGCGATCCAGTCGGCGAGCCCGTGCGACAGGATGCCGCCCTGCGCCTTCGTGCCCAGGTACGCCACGTAGCGCTTCATCATGCCGTAGTGGCGGCGCAGGATGGCCTTGTCGCCATACCACTGGTACATCTGCCACGGCACGAGGATGCACGCGCTGCCCCACTCCGGCGAATCGCGGAAGCCCGCGCTGAACACGACGTACTCCGGCGCGATGTCGGGCACGAGGCCATCGGGCAACTGCGAGTCGGCCATGTCGCCCGCTACCTTCGTGAAGAGGCCGGGGAGTTGGTAGCTGTACATGAGCGAGGGGCCGACGAGGTGATCCTGCTCCAGCCAGCCGAGCTTCTCGCGGTGCGGGCAATCCGTCAACAGGCTCATCATGTTGCTGCGCATCGCCCAACGAATCAGGTCGGCTGTGCGCATGAAGGTCGGGTTGGAGCACGCGAACTCGCCGGCGGACTCCGACGAGCCGCTGACGAACACGCCCTCGACCTTGCGCACGACCGGGAGGCCGGTGCTCGCCGCGCCGCCCGCCGCGTCCGCGCCCTCGACGACGTAGTAGCGGGCGCCGGCGTACGTGAAGCGGGGCTGCCAGACCTCGACGCCGGAGCCCTTGAGCGTGTAGCTGTAGGACGCCATGTCGTGGCACACGCCGACGTAGCGGTCTCCCTCGAACTTCTCGCCGGTGCGGATCGTGACGCGCTTGCCGGCCGGGCCGCTCACCGTGAAGCGCGGGAGCATTGAGCCGTTCTGGCCGAGGTCGTAGAGCCAGACGCCGGGCCGGATCTGCCGCTTCATAATCGTGGAGAAGGTGCGCAGAGGGCGGACCGGCGGCGCGGACCGGCTGAGCCCCGTCAGGACGCCGCCCGGCCCATCGCACTCCTGCGCGGACGCCCAGCCTGCCGCGGCGAAGCCAGGCTTGTCCCATCCGGGCTGCTCCAGGCGCGCGTCGTAGTCCTCGCCGCCGTAGACGCAGGAAAAGGTGATCGGCCCCGGCGACGTCGCCCACCCCTTGCCGCTCGCCACGACCTGCCGCGAGCCGTCGGCGTAGTCGATGTGGAGCTGAACGACCAGCTTGGGCGGACCGAAGGTTCCGGTGAACTTCACGTAGCGTCCGCCGGTGACGTTGTACATCCCGTTGCCGAGCATGACGCCCAGCACGTTCTCACCCGCGCGCAGCTTGCCCGTCAGATCCAGCGTTCGATAGAGACACGTCTTGCGGTAGTTGGTCCAGCCCGGTTCGAAGCAGGCATCGTCGGCGAGGCGGCCGTTCAGGTGCACCTCGCTCGCGCCCAGGCCGCAGATGGTCAACTCCGCGCGCCGCACGGGCTTGGCCACGCGGAACGCGGTGCGGAACAGAGGCAGGCGGCCATCGGCGGGCGTCGGGGCCTGGATCCAGCGCCCCTTCCAGTCGCGCGGCGAGAAAAGGCCCATCGTCCAGGCCGCGGGCTGGCTCCACGGCGAGGGATTGCCGGCCACATCCCACGCGCGGACCTTCCAGTAGCACCTGAGGCGCGAGGAGAGCGGCTTGCCGGCGTACTCGACCTGGATGCTGCGGTCCGACGACACCTTGCCGCTGTCCCACAGGTCGCCGCGGTCGCGCGCCAGCAGCTCCGCCGACGATGCCACCAGGACGCGGTACCCGGTCTGCGCCTCACCTCGCCGGGCCGACCGCAGCAGCCAGCTCAGCCGCGGGCGGGCCGAATCGACGCCAAGAGGCGCGCGCTCGTACTCGCAGCGCAGGTCGCCCACCGAGAGCCCCTGCCCCGTCGAGGCGCCGCATGCCCCCGCAAGCAGGGCGAGGGCCGCCGCGAGCTGTATCGTCATCCTGACCGGCTGTGCTGTCTTCATGCCTCACTCCCGACGCGCGCAAGCGACGGCCGAGCGCCTGGCTCAGCCGTCGCTTGCCGGATGTCCCGTCCGGTCTACAGGGTCTCGGCGGTCTCCACGACGAACCGCTTGATGATGAGGTCGCCCGCCAGCAGCTCGCCGATGGCGTTCTTGAACGCGACCATGTGCGGGGTACCGAAGTGAGAGTCGAGGGCGTCCTGGTCCTTCCACTGCTCGGTCACGTAGAAGCGGTTGGCGTCGTCGATATCCGAGGAGAAGGCATAGCTGATGGAGCCGGCCTCCTTGCGCGTCTCGGCGGTGATGGCGCGGGCCGCCGCGATGAAGGCATCGCGACTCTCAGGCTTGACGGGAGCGATGACAGACAGCACGATCATGGTGGGTTCCTCCGCGGGCCCGCGTCCATTGCAGGCCGTAGGATCAGTATGAACGGTTGCGGGTCAAAGGTCAAAGGTCAACGGTGAAAGTGGCGCCCCCCCGCGGAGGCGCGACAGCGATGGAGCGCGTGGCTCTGGGCCGCACATGCCCGTGTGACGGAGAACTCACCGCGCGATGGGAACGTTTGGGTTCGGTCGACGGTTAGGTACGCTGGGATAGGCAATCCGAACACCGGAGGCGAAGGATGGGAAGCGTTCGGATCAGTGGACGAGCCGGTGTGGTGGTACTCGCGGCGCTGGCCGTGGCCGGCCTCTCGGCGAGTTGCGCCGGGGCGCAGGACGGGAACCGGAAGGAGAAGGCGAGCAAACGCATGGAGCAACCAGCAACGACGAAGAGAGAGACGGCCGTCCTCGCGGGTGGGTGCTTCTGGTGCATGGAAGCCATCTACCAGGACCTGAAGGGCGTGGAGAAGGTGGAGTCCGGCTTCAGCGGCGGCAAGACCGCCAACCCGACCTACGAGCAGGTCTGCACGGGGACCACGGGACACGCAGAGGTCGTGCGCGTCACGTTCGACCCGAAGGTCATCGCCTACGCCGACCTGCTGCGCATCTTCTTCACGGTGCACGATCCGACAACGCTGAACCGGCAGGGCGAGGATGTGGGCACGCAGTACCGTTCGGCCATCTTTGCGATCGGCAAGGAGCAGGAGAAGACGGCGCGCGAGGTGCTGGCCGAGGTGACGAAGGAGCGCATCTGGCCCGACCCGACCGTCACGGAGATCACCCCGTTTGCGGCCTTCTACCCGGCCGAGGCGTACCACCGCAACTACTTCCGGCTGAACCCGGACAAGGGCTACTGCCGGATCGTCATCGCCCCCAAGGTAGCCAAGTTCCGCGAGAAGTACCGCGCGAAGCTCGCCCGGTAGGCCCGCGGCGGAGGGATGGCACGATGAAGCGCACTGTGGTCTGCGCCGCGCTGCTGCTGGTTCTGGGCGGTGCGGCGTTCGCGGGCCCGGACGACAGCAAGAAGCCCGTGAGATCCGAGCCGCCGAAGGTAGTCAAGACCGACGTCGAGTGGCGCAAGACGCTGACGCCGGAGCAGTACCGCGTGCTGAGGCAGAAGGACACCGAGGCGCCGTTCACCGGCAAGTACTGGGAGACGACGGAGAAGGGCATCTACGCCTGCGCCGGCTGCGGACAGGAGCTGTTCCGTTCGGACACCAAGTTCGAGGCAGGCTGCGGCTGGCCCAGCTTCTGGCAGGCCATCGACAAGACCCGGATCGAGCTGCGCCCGGACGACAGCCATGGGATGCACCGCATCGAGGTCCTGTGCAAGCGCTGCGGAGGGCATCTGGGGCATGTGTTCGACGACGGCCCGAAGCCTACCGGCAAGCGCTTCTGCATCAACTCGGCGAGCCTCGTGTTCCGGAAGCCGCAGCCGGCGAAGAGCAATACGGGACAGGGCGCCGCTAGTCGGTAAAGCGGTACTTGAGGATGGTCCAGAGGGCCACGACGCCGTCCTGCCAGCCGATCTTCTTGCCCTCTTCGTAGTCGCGGCCGGAGTACGAGATCGGCACCTCGTAGATGCGGCACCGCATCTTGGCGATCTTGGCCGTGATCTCCGGCTCGAAGTCGAAGCGATTGGAGCGGAGACGGATGCTCTTGAGGATCGACGTCCTGAACACCTTGTAGCAGACCTCCATGTCGGTCAGGTTCAGGTTCGTCATCATGTTCGAGAGCGTCGTCAGGAAGCCGTTGCCGAGGCGGTGCCAATAGAGGTGGACGCGGTGCGGGCCGGTGCCGCCCAGGAACCGCGAGCCATAGACCACGTCGGCCTTCCCGTCGAGGATCGGCTGGATGAGCGCAGGATACTCCTTGGGGTCATACTCCAGGTCAGCGTCCTGGATGAGCGCCAGATCGCCTGTGCACGCCTCGATGGCAGTCCGAACCGCCGCGCCCTTCCCCTGGTTGTAGAGGTGGTAGTGAACCACCACGTCGGGGAACTTCCCCTCGACCTGCTGCTGCAGCAACTCCCGAGTGCCATCCGTCGAGCCGTCGTCGACGATGACGACCTCTTTCGGGATGTCGATGGCGCGCACCCGTTCGAGCAGCTCCAGCAGCGTCGCCGTCTCGTTGTAGACCGGGATGAGCACCGATACCCGGTAGGGACGCGTAATGGGGCCGGTCTGGCGCACGAGGGGCTGCGGTTCGGGCTTCACGAGGTCACTCATGGGTCCACCTTGCGGGTAGGAGTGCGGCAACGCCATAGGCCGAGAGCGCCAGCAGCGTTGGGAACAGCGGCATCGAATAGCGAGCCAACGCTAGCAGGATAGCATACAGGAGGTTGTGGTATGCAAGCACCGCCACCACCGGGGCCGTCCTGATGCCCTCGCGACGAGCGCGCCGCAACCCTACAGCCGCCAGGACGAGGGCCAGCAGCGCGGAGGCGCCCACGAGCAGCGACTTCGCGGGCGTCTCGACGATGTACCAGAACGTGAAGAGCTGGATGGCGAACTTCCGCACGACGCCGAGGGGTTCGCGCAGGACCAGATCCTTGGCGTACTTGCCCTCGATCTCGTCCCGCATGACCTCGTTTTCGACGGTCTGAGGCATCGGGCGTTCCTGGCCGTTCTCCACCACGATGAAGTTCAGCCCGCGCGGCTTCGTGATGCTGTTCTCGAACCGGTTGGCCTCCGCATCCCACAGGCCCTGGAACGGCACCCGCAGCAGGAAGAAGCGCGGCTGCACGTTCACGTACCCTCGCAGGAACTCGCCGGCCGCGTTGCTGCTGACGCCGCGGAAGCGCCCGCCGCTCACGATGTGGTTCCGCACCACCCACGGCAGGCAGAGGACGACCGGGACCGCCACATATGCGACCAGCGCCCGCCAGGGGTACGCGCCGCCCACCTGTTTGCGCCGCAGCATCAGCAGACCCGCGACAACGAGCGGGAACAGCATGGGCATCGGCTTGGTGAGGATCGCCAGGCCCACGACGAGCCCACCGGCCAGTGCACGCCGAACGCTCGGCTGCTCGCAGATGAGCACGGTGGTGAGGGTGAGCAGCGTCAGGAGCAGGATGTTGAGCGGCTCGACGTCGATGACGCCGACGTAGCGCAAGCACTGCGGCCACACAGAGCACAGCAGGCCGGCCAGGAACCCCACGCGGCTGCCGAACAGGCGCGAGGCGATGAGCGCGCACACCACGCAGGTGAGGGCGAAGAAGACGCACTGCAGCGCGATGAGAGGTCGATAGGAGCGCTGGCGGTCCATCGGATCGAAGCCGGTGGTCTTGAGGACCGCAGCCACCAGAACCGGATACAGCGGGGCACGCCGGATCGTGGGGCGATCATCCTCGTAGCGGAAACCGTCGCCGCGGGCGATATGCTCGCCGATGCGGCCGAAGCCGTTCAGGTCGAACACCTGATCGATGGCGGAGAGGCGCGGGAAGAGGACGAAGGTCCACAATAGGCCAGTGACCAGTCCTGCAGCGAACACCGTCACGAGTGCGCGTCGTGTCATGGCTTCCTCTCGCGGTCGGCAGGCTACGGCCCACCTGGCACGGCACCCGGGCCCGGTTCGCGCCCGTAGACGGAGATGGTCGGCGGCAACTCCATCAGGAGCCCGGCGCCTGCCGGTATGCCGCGCAGCCGCGCCGCGTCCGGCGCGAACCTGGCCGCGAGGCTCCACCCACGCAAGGCTGCGGGATCGATCCGGCCCATCTTGTTGCTCACCAGCAGGTACTCGGCGCCACCGCCCAGAGCCTGGTCGAACGGCACATCCCGGTACACCGGCGCCGCGGTCAGCTTCTCGCGGACTCGATCCCGCGCCGAGCCGGTCCGCCCACCGGCCGGCAGGTACTCCATCAACATGGCCAACTTGCGGTCCGTCATCACCGGAGCGTTGGTGAACGTCCGGTCGAACAGAGATTGCACGGCGACGGTCGTGTCTGCCGGCACGTGCCCCTCGAACCAGGCCGCGGCCCGCGTGCGCGGATCAACCTCGCCGGCCACCAGGCGGTTCCAGCCGACCACCGCCCACGCGGGATAGGCCAGCGCTCCGGCCACCAGGACGACCGCGGTGGCCTGCCTCACGGCTGCCTTGCGCACGCGCCTAACGAACGTGACCGCTGCGTGCGCCGCCAGAAGCACCAGGAACGGCTCCAGCGGGATCACGTAGCGCGGGAACCCCTTCGGGTAGCGCGCCACGAACAACAGGTACAGCACGGGGAAACTCAGCAGCACCCAGCGCAGAGGCCCCTTCTGCCGGACCACGGCGAGCCCGCCGGCCACGGCCAGCAGCAGCATCGGCAAGCCCAGGTCCGCGGGCAGCACCCCCAACAGGTAGTACCCGAAACTGGTGCCGGAGCCGCCCGCGGAGAGCTCCGACTGTGCGCGCAGATCGCGCAGAAGCGTGCCAACATCGAGCAGGCAGTACGGCGCTCCCACGAAGAAGGCCAGTCCCACCAGCGCCAGGGCAAGCCCAAGATCGGCGTGGCGAGGCGCGGGCTCGTCGCCGGCGCGCGTCCGGGCGAAGTGCGCCACGATGAGCGGGACCACGAGCAGCGCGGCCAGGTACTTGGTCGCGATGCCCAGGCCGATAAGGACCCCGGCCAACGCGTAGTCGCGCCGCCGCCCGCCGCCGGCGATGGCGAGGATGGGCACCATGGCAGCGACGATGGGCAGCGCGTGCGGCACGTCGGTGACCGCCTGCTGGGAAGTGACCACGTGAACGGTGGCGACCGAAAGGAAGGCTGCAGCCACCAGGCCGGTCGATCGCCCCCACAGGCGCGCGCCCACGCGGTAGGCGGCGAGCACGGTCAGCGTGCCAACCACCGCGGTCGCGATCCGTGCGATCAGGTACGTGTTCGTTGGGTCGGTGAAGTACTCGACGCCGAGATCGGATGCCGAGTGGAAGTGGCCCGTGAGCTTGCCCGCTCCGAAGTACGCCCCAAACAGGGCGAACAGCGTGTACATCCAGAGCGTGGGATAGTAGAAGAAGTGCGGGTTGAGATCGCCACTGCCGAACCGCATGGCGCGGTTCACGACGGTCGGTTCGTCCCAGTTGTACAGGTGCGGCAGTCCGTAGGCGATGCCCCAGAGCCGCAGAACTAGCGCCAGGGCGAGGACGCCGACGAGGGGCGCCCAGCCCTTGGCGCGCTCCCAGCGTGCGCGCTGCATTCAGTACTCCGTACCGAGGCCGGCATCCCTGCTGCCGGCCTCGGATATCGCGGCGGCGGATGGCTGCGTCGGCCGCATCCGGCCACCATCTCTCTGCTTGACAGGCCCACTCGCGTGGGCGTACAATGCAGGCGCGTCCCGGACCACTACATGTGGGGTTTCGGGAGCCCCGCTGTTCTACATATCGTTGTCTCGAACGCCGCGGCCGGATCGGCCCGCGGCGTCTCGCCGCTCGCTGATCCGGCCCGGGCTCGCCGCCCGGCGGCCGGCCTACGCCCGAAAGGCACAGCAGTTCGATGCCCGACCAGAGCTTCGTACACCTCCACACGCATTCGGAGTTCTCGCTCCTCGACGGCGCGGCTCGCCTCGACAAGCTCGTAGCCGCCGCGGCCAACCTCGGAATGCCTGCGCTGGCCCTAACGGACCACGGATCGATGTACGGAGCCGCCGACTTCTACCTCAAGTGCAAGAAGGCGGGCATTAAGCCCATTATCGGCGTCGAGACGTACGTAGCACCACAGGGACACCGCGACAAAACGCCGAAACCCGGGAAGAATCACTACCACCTGCTGCTGCTCGCGCAGAACGATGCGGGCTACCAGAACCTGCTGAAGCTCACCACAACGGCTTTCGTCGATGGATTCTACTCCAAGCCGCGCATCGACCACGAGCTGCTCGCCCAGCACAACGAGGGCATCATCTGCACGAGCGCCTGTCTCAGCGGCGAGTTGTGCAGCTACATCCTGGAGGGCGATCCGGAGAAGGCGCTGCGGACGGCAGCCTTCTACCGCGACCTGTTCGGCCCGGAGCGCTACTTCATCGAGATCCAGGACCAAGGTCTCGGCGACCAGGTGCGCTGCAACACCGAACTGATACGTATCGCGCGCGAGTTGGGCCTCCGTCTGGTCTGCACAAACGACGTCCACTACATCCAGCGGGAGGACTCGTACGCCCACGACGTGCTCCTCTGCATCGGCACCGGGAGCAACATCGGCGACCCCAACCGCCTGAAGTATGACGCCCACGAGTTCTACCTGAAGTCGCCCGACGAGATGCGCGCGCTCTTCCCCGAGCTGCCCGAGGCCGCCGAGAACACCCTCGCCATCGCCGAGATGTGCAACGTCGCGCTGCCGATCGGCGACGCCAAGCGCGCGCAGCTTCCTGTGCCCGAGACGCCGAACGGCATGTCCGCGCTGGACTACCTGCGGGAACTCGCCTTCGACGGCTGTATGCGGAAGCTGGGCGAGATATCGGAGACCTACCGCGAGCGCCTCGAGTACGAGCTGAGCGTTATCGAGCAGACGGGCTTCGCGCCGTACTTCCTCATCGTGCGCGACTTCGCCCTGTTCGCGCGGCGCACCGGCATCTTCTTCGGCGTCCGCGGATCGGCGGCCGGCTCGCTCGTGTCGTACTGCATCGACATCACGGACATCGACCCGGTCGACTACGTGCTCACCTTCGAGCGGTTCCTCAACCCCGAGCGCATCCAGATGCCGGATATCGACATGGACTTCGAGGATGCGCGCCGCTCGGAGGTCATCGAGTACGTCACCGGCAAGTACGGCGTCGGCCACGTCGCGCAGATCGTCACGTTCGGGACTCTGGCCGCCCGTGCGGCCATCAAGGACACGGGCCGCGCGCTCGCAATGCCGCTGCCGGACGTGACCAAGGTCATCGGCATGGTGCCGACGATGCCCCTACACATCACGATCGAGAAGGCCATCGAGGATGTGCAGGAGCTGAAGTCCATCCGCGACCACGACAGCGACGTGCGGAACCTGCTCGACACCGCGCAGCGCCTGGAGGGTCTGAGCCGCCACTCCTCGGTGCACGCAGCCGGCGTGGTCATCTCGGACGAACCGCTCGTCGAGTACACGCCGCTGCAGCGCTCGGCTGAAGGCGGCCTGATCACCCAGTACCCCGCCGGCGTCCTGGAGCAGCTCGGCCTGCTCAAGATGGACTTCCTCGGGCTCATCAACCTGACGATCCTCGGGCGGGCGGTCGAGAACATCCGCAAGTCGACCGGCGAGAAGATGGATGTCCGCAAGATCCCGCTCGACGATGCGAAGGCGTTCGAGCTGCTGGGGCGCGGCGACACCACCGGCATCTTCCAGCTCGAGAGCGACGGGATGCGCCGGAACATCACGCAGCTCAAGCCGACCTCCGTGCGCGACCTGGCCGCCATGGTGGCCCTCTATCGCCCGGGCCCGATGGCGCACATCGAGACCTTCATCAAGGCGAAGCACGGCCAGATCGAGATCAAGTACCCGCACAAGCTGCTGGAGCCGATCCTGTCCGAGACGTACGGCGTGATCGTCTACCAGGACCAGGTCATGATGATCGCGCGTGCCATCGCCGGATACACGCTCGGCCAGGCCGACATCCTGCGGCGCGCGATGGGAAAGAAGAAGAAGGAGGAGATGGCGGCCCAGCGCGCTCGCTTCATGGAGGGTGCCGCCAAGACAGGCGTCTCTGAGAAGGACGCCAACATGATCTTCGACCTGATCGAGCCGTTCGCCGGCTACGCCTTCAACAAGGCCCACGCGGTCTGCTACGCGGTGGTGGCCTATCAGACCGCGTACCTGAAGGCGCACTATCCGGTCGAGTACATGGCCGCTCTGCTCGCCTCCTACATCGAGAAGACCGACAAGATCGCCTCCTGCCTCGACGAGTGCCGGCGGATGGGCATCCAGCTTCTGCCGCCCGACGTGAACCTGTCCGGCATCGACTTCACCCCGAACGGCAGCGCCATCCGGTTCGGGCTGGCTGCCATCAAGAACGTCGGCCGGGCGGCGGTAGAGCTGGTCCTGGCGGCTCGGGAGGAGCGCGGCGCATTCACCAGCCTGCTGGACTTCTGCTCGCGGTGCCAGGAGAAGGGCAACGTCAACCGGGCCACCATCGAAGCGCTGATTCAGTCGGGCGCGTTCGACGCCATCGAGCCCAACCGCCACGCGCTCATCCAGGTCCTCGACCAGGCGCTGCAGGCCGCAGCCAAGTCCTCGCGCGACCGGCGTGCGGGCCAGGAGAGCATGTTCGGCGACGATGACGACGACGCGCCGCTCACCCAGATCCAGCTCCCAGACGTAGCCGACTTCCCTCAGGACCGTAAGCTCGCGTTCGAGAAGGAGCTGCTGGGCTTCTACATCTCCGGGCACCCGCTCGACCGGTACCGCGACCGCCTGGCCAAGGTCGCGCGCGACTCCCTGGCCGACCTCGGCGGAAAGAACGACGGCGACGAGCTGATCGTGGGCGGCATCATCACCCAGCTTACCGAGCGGCTCTCGAAGCAGAACAACGAGAAGTGGGCCAAGTTCACGCTGGAGGATCCGGACGGCCACACGATCGACGTGCTCGCGTTCCCGGCCGTCTACCGGCAGTGCGGGCAGGGCATCACGAAGGAGGCGGTCGTCGTCGTGCGCGGGCGGCTCAAGGTCGCCGAGAGCCTGCGCGACGACGACGAGGGCGAGCGCCTTCTGGAAGTCCGGGCCGACGATGTGAAGCCCATTGGCAGCGGCGTATCAGCGAACGCGAACGGCAGCTCGACGCCGTCGGCGCTCTGCATCTACCTGGATGACAGCAAGACGGAGCGATCCATCCTGCGGCACGTACGCACGGTGCTCGAGCAGAAGCCCGGCACGGCGGCGGTGCGCCTCGTCATTCGCGAGGGCCGCGCCGAGTACCGCAAGCGCGCCACGTTCACGGTGGATCCGACGGACGAGGTGCGCCGCGAAGTCCAGCGCATCACCGGCCAGCAGGTTCTCATCGAGTCGTAGCGGGTCGCGGAGGACGGGCACGGAGGCCCATCCGACACCGGCTCTCGCGTACCATCCGGGTACCCCTGCCCCATGCTCACCGCCGCGCAGATCGCCTACCTCGCGACGCCCGAGGGCGCTGCCGTCCTCGCCGAGGCGGCCACCGTCGACCGCGACCCCCTCAAGCGCCTCACCGCGCTCCGCCGCGCGCATTCGCCGGAGATCGCCGCAGCCGTGGTGGCGACGCTCGACCTCCGTGCGCGCGCGGCCGCCAAGTTCGCTGACGCCGACAGCATGTTCTTCACCCGCGAAGGGCTCGAGCAAGCAACGTCGGACGAGGTGGCCGCCTGGCGGGCCGCCCGCTTCCCCGAGGGCGCGGCCATCCTCGATCTCTGCTGCGGCATCGGCGGCGATGCTCTCGCGCTGGCGAGACGGGGCCGCGTGCTGGCATACGATCGCGACGAGGTCGCCCTCGCGTGCGCACGGGCAAACGCCGCCGCGCTCGGCCTCGCGGACCGCATCGCGATCGAGCAGGCCGACGTGACGGCGCTGCCCCTCGACGCCGACGCGGCCTTCATCGACCCGTCGCGACGACCGGGCGGGAAGCGCGTGCGCGCCTCGGAGCAGTACTCCCCTCCCCTGTCCTTCGCCATCGAACTGGCGCGCGCGCTGCCCAACGTCGCCGTCAAGGTCTCGCCGGCCATCGACGACGAGGCGCTGAAGCCGCTGGGAGCGCGCGCCGAGTTCGTCTCGCACCGCGGCGAATGCAAGGAATGCGTGCTCTGGTTCGGCGAGTTCGGCCCCGCTGCGGAGCGGAGTGCCGCGGTGCTCCCGGCGGGCGCCGTCCTCACCGCCACCGAGCCGGACGGCACGCAGGCGCCGCTGGGCCCACTGCGCGACTGGCTCATCGAACCCGACCCGGCGGTCATTCGCGCGCACCTGCTGCCCGAGCTGTGCCGGCTCCTTGACGCCGCCGCGCTCGCGCCGATGACGGCCTACCTGGCCTCGGATGCGGAGCCACGGACGCCGTACGCGGACGCCTACCGGGTGGTGGACGCGCTGCCGATGAGCCTGTCGAAGCTGCAGCGCCGCCTGCGCGAGCTGGATCGCCGCGTCGTCGCAGTGAAGAAGCGTGGGATGCCGCACGACGTCGAGGACCTGGGACGCCGGCTGCCCGCCGCCGGCACGCTGCCCACCGTCGTCGTGCTGGCCCGCATCGGCGCCGAACCGATGGCCATTCTGTGCGATCCGGCAGGTACCTGCGGCCCGGCGAGCGAATGATCCGCCATGTCACGAGACCTCATCATCGCACACGATGTCGGCACGTCGGGCAACAAGGCCGCCCTCTTCGACTCGGCGGGCCGCCTGCTCGCCTCCTTCACGGCGCCGTATGACACCAGCCGGCCGCACCCCGGATGGGCCGAGCAGGACCCCGACGAGTGGTGGAGCGCGGTCTGCTTGACGACGCGCCGCCTGCTGGACTGCGTGCCGGATGCCGACCGCCGGGTCGCAGGAGTCGGGTTCAGCGCCATGATGAATGGCGTCGTCCTCGTCGACGAAGACGGCGCATCGGTGCGCCCCGCACTCATCCACGCGGACATCCGCGGCGCGGACACGTGCCGCCAGCTCGCCGAGGCCCTGCCCCCGGAGCGCGCCTACGACATCTCCGGCCACCGCCTCGAGCCCTACTTCAGCCTGGCCAAGCTGGCGTGGCTGGCCCGGCACGAGCCGGAGGCGCTTGGGCGAGCGCGGTGGTGCCTGCAAGCGAAGGACTTCCTGGCCGGACGCCTCAGCGGGCGCTATGGCGTGACGGACCCATCGGACGCCTCGCTGACCGGGCTGCTCGACCTGCGGGCCGATGCCTGGTCGGAGGAGTTGGTGTCCGCCTCCGGCGTGCCGCGCCGGCTCTTGCCCGAGATCGTCCCCTCGACCACAGTCGTCGGTCAGGTCACGCGCGAGGCCTCGGAGGCCACTCACCTGCCCGAGGGCATCCCGGTGGTGCTCGGCGGCGGCGACGGGGCGTGCGCCACGGCGGGCGCCGGCGCGTTCGATATCGGAGACGCCTACCACTACCTCGGGTCCAGCTCGTGGCTGGCGGTGGTGACCGATGGCTATCGCCCCGATCCGATGCAGCGCATCACCACGCTGCGCGGCCTGCCGCCCGGGCTGCACGTCGCGTACGGCACCGCCCAGTCTGCAGGGACCTGCCTCGAGTGGTTCCTCGGCTCGATCGGCTTGGGCGCTGAGGAGCGCGATCCCTGGCAGGCTCTCGAGGCGCTGATACAGGGCGCACAGCCAGGTTCCGATGGCCTGCTGTTTCTGCCATACTTGCAGGGCGAGCGGGCGCCCATCTGGGATCCGAACGCGCGAGGGGCATTTGCCGGCCTGACGCTGCAGCACGGACGGGCGCACCTCGCGCGGGCCGTTCACGAGGGCATTGCGCTGGCGCTGGGCAGCATCCTCGCGGTGTTCGACGAGATGGGCCTGGGACCGAGGCAGGTGCGCGCGCTCGGCGGGGGCATGCGCAGCGCCACATGGCGCTCGATCCTCGCCGCAGTCTACGGAAGGCCGTTGGTGGTGCTGGACCGGCTGACCGAGGCGACCGCGTGCGGAGCAGCGATGGCCACCGCGGTGGGCGTAGGCCTTGCCGCCACCTGGCAAGAGGCACGCCGCATGGCGCCCGAGGGCTCCTTGGAGGAGCCGGACGCCAGACTGGTGGAGGCCTATGCCGAGGCGGCCGCGCGATTCCGGCGGCTGTATCCGGCCTTAAGAGGCGTGTGACCGACAATGGAGAACCAGACTGCCCTATGACCCAACCTCTCACCGCAACCACAGCATGGCGCGGCTCCGCGAGGGATCGCGGCACGGCGCGGCTGCAGTGCGCGCAGATCGCCGTCGTGGCCGCAGTGGCCTTGTCCGCCCTGTCGTCGCCACGCCAGGCGGCGGGACCTCAGACCGGCGGCCCGGCCGGTCAGCCCGAATCGGCCTACCTGACCGCGGCCGAGATCGGCGCGAAGCAGGAGTACGAGCTGGAGCGTCACATCCAGTTTGCCAAGATCGTCCGCGGCAACCCGAAGTTGCGCGAGGTGGCGCTTACGTTCGACGACGGGCCGCACGGCGAACGCACGGCGCAGTACCTCGATGTGCTGAAGCGCGAGCGGGTGAAGGCGACCTTCTTCCTCGTGGGACGCATGGTAGACAAGTACCCAGAGCTGGCGCAGCGCATGGTGGCGGAGGGGCATGAGGTGGCCAACCACACCTATGACCACCTCCGGTTGCCCACCATATCGGTCAAGCAGGCCGAGTGGGAACTGCGCGAGGGCGCCAGGGCGATCGACCGTGCGGTCGGCAGTCCGACTCGCCTCTTCCGGCCTCCCGGCGGCGAGTACGACGACGAAACGGTCGACCTCGTGAAGCGGATGGGCTACGTGATGGTGCTGTGGACCGACGATCCGGCCGACTTCGTGAGCCCGGCCCCGGGAACCATCGAGGAGCGTGTCGTCGGCCGGCTATCGAACGGAGGCATCCTACTCCTGCACGACGGGCTTCCGAACACGCTGGAGGTGCTGCCGAAGCTGATCCGCGCGATCCGGGCCAAGGGGTACAAGTTCGTAACGTGCTCCCAGATGGCTCGCCGGGGTGGCGTGGTCATTCGGGGCGGCCCGCGCATCGCGCCGGGCAAGATCCCCTCGGCGGGGCAGCGCCCCCAGAGGCCGGCGCGTGGCGTGGCCTTCGGTAGGCAACAGAGCGGTTGAGGCGGCGGGGCGCGACCGCTAGACGAGGCGGCGGCGGATCTGGTAGCTAACCTGATCCGCCGTCAGCACGAGGGCCACGATCACGAGCACGTAAGTGGCCACCTTGTGCCAGGCGAAGTAGTTGATCTGGGCGATGAGTTCGAAGCCGATGCCGCCCGCCCCGACGATGCCCAGGATCGTGGCGGTGCTGATGCCGAGTTCCCAGGCGTAGAGCGTGTGGCTCAGGTATTGCGGAAGCGCCTGCGGGAGCATGGCGTAGACGAACACCTGGAGCGGGCTGCCGCCGGCCGCCTTCACCGCCTCGCAAGGGGCCGGGTGGACACTCTCGAGTGCCTCGGCGAAGAGCTTCGCCAGCATGACGAACGACCCCACGCCGATGCCGAGCGCCCCCGGGAACGGCCCCAGGCCCACCATGTAGACGAAGAGCACTGCGTACACAAACGCTGGAATGGCGCGCAGCACATTGAGGCCGGTCTTCACCGCGGTGCTGAACCAGTGCGGGAGTGCCGAGGTGCGCGCGGCGAGGAAGCTGACGGGAACCGCGAGCAGGAAGCCCAGGAAGGTGCCCACGATCGCCATCTGCAGCGTGACGATGAGGGCCGGCCACGCCTTGTCGAACACGGCAAAGTCGGGCGGATACATCTCGCGCAGGTAACGCCCCGCTCGCAGCATCCCTTCCACGAGCCGGCCCGGCTGGAACTCGCTGCCAACGAGCGCCCACCACAGAATGCCGACGATCGCCCCGCCGCCTACCACGCGTCCCACGTTACGCATCCGCATAGGCGATCACCTCCGTCGGCATTGTACCTCGCGATGGCCGGGGCCCCAGACGCCCGGCAGAGCCCCAGGCGAGGCGCCACAAGCACGCAGCGCTGCCGCCGGGACTCCTCCATCGCCTCTGCGCCGCCGGCACTCGTGGCAAGATGCCGGCGTCAGTACCTCAACACGAGCATGAGTGCGGCGCCTCAGGCAACCGCACTCATGCTCGTGCTATCCGTCGGGCCGACAGGTTACTTCAGGCCACCCCGAAGGTCCGTGGTATTCGCACCGGGCGGCGCCGCCATCGGTGAAGCCACACCGGCCCCACCACCAGCAGGTCCGCCGACCTTGCCCATCGGCGGGCGGCTAGTCTGCGGTGTTCCCGCAGCGTTTCCGCCGCCAGGCGCGGCTGGCGCAGGCGCCTCTGAGCTGCTGCAGCCTGCTACCCCGATGACAGCGGCACATGCCACGGCGAGTAGCCACGCGCGTCCCCGTATGGTAGTACTCATGCTAGTTCGTGCTCCACTGGTACACGTTCGCGTTGGTCAGCACAACCGAGGTGTCGGCCACGCCCGGCGCAACATTGGTGCCCGCGGTGAGCGCGCCCCACTTGTTGTACTTGCTGTGCCCGTCCACGTACGCGACGTTCATCCCATCCTGGTGCCGAGGACCGGAGAACCCGTAGTACTGAGGCTGCGTCCCGCCAGTGCGCCAGTCCCATCCGCCGAGGCCGGAGCCGTTAACCCATACGCAGCGATCCGCCGACGGGTACGCGATTGCGTACTCCACGGGCCCCGCGACGCCCACCCAGCCATAGGACTTGGTGTACAACCAGTCGTTGACACTGTCAACGAACGCAACGGTCGACGCCGGGCGGTTTACCGCGGCGACGCTCACGGCCAGGCTGGTGGCGCAGTCGCCCATGAACGGTGAGAGCGCCGGGTAGTTGTAGCCGTAGGCCGGGAAGAGCTGCCAGTTGCGGATCCACGAGACGTTGCTGCCGGCGGTGTAGATGCCGCCGTTGGAGATGCTGGGGCACGCGTAGATGGTCCAGGTCTTGATGTAGGGCTGCATCATGCGCGGCCACCACCAGTTGTAGTCGGGGTTCCACAGGTCGGAGGCGCCGGGAAGCTTGTACTGCTGCAGGACCATGGTCTCGTCATAGTCTTGCATGTACATCTGGAACGCGAGGACCACCTGCTTCGAGTTGGAAAGACAGGACGTCGTACGCGCCTTCTCTCTCGCCTGGGCAAACACAGGGAACAGGATAGCAGCGAGAATGGCGATGATCGCGATTACGACTAGCAGCTCAATCAGCGTGAAGCCTCTGTTGCTCTTCGACATTCGAACTCCCTCCGCTCTGAATGACGATAAGGCACAATGAGCGAGGACTGCTGCTGCAGGGGCCGTCCGACTCCTCGCCCTGCCGCTACGGCCCCGGCCGCTTCCTCCACTCCGAGGAGGAAGCGCCCATCGTACGGTGCCCAACTGGTCGTCCGCGCCGTTGCGAGGCGACTGGCCACCAGGTGTGGCGCCGCGAGGCCCGGAGCATCCCATTGCGTTCGCGGTCGCTTTGGGAAGTCGCGTCTCCGGCTCCAACTGGGCGCGCATGGCCGACGGAGACCGTCGGGCCAGCGCTCTGCAAGCCGATAGGCTGGAGGAACCACTGCCGACGCTGCGGGAGGAGGGGCCACAACATCTGGCCCAGAAAGGGCAAACCGCGGCAGTCGCGACCAAAGGTGGTCGGAACAGTCCGCGGTGACGGTTCCTCATGGGGGACACCGGCAGAGCGTTCTGCCGGAACCCATTGAGCTTACGTACACTAACGATAACACCCAACTGGCCGTTTGTCAAGGGCCTCTGTCGACGCAACCACTCGCAAGGCGTCGAGGCGCTGGCGGGGGCATGTCCGGCTGGCGCCGCAGCGGCCCCTGTCGCTCCGTTCCTGTGCGAGCGAGGGCAGCACCACGCGGTACCCAGCATGAGCCGCGTCGCAGACTGCGCACCGGCTCCAACCACGCGCTGCCCGGCATGTCGACACGCCGGACACGCAAGAAGCCGCGAGGGAAGATGCCCTCGCGGCTTCTTGCGTTGGCCTTCAAGTACCAGGCGCACTAGCTATCGGCAACTACTCCGTAGTAGGCGCCTGCGTCGTGCCGCTGGCTCCACCAGGCGTAGTGCTCGGCTGAACGGGCGCACCGCCGCCGCCCGGCGTAGAGACCCCGCCCTGAGACGAGACGGCCGTCCGCCCCTGCGAGTCGGGCTTCGGCGGCTGCCCGAACGGCTCAGCGTCCTTCTTGGCGCCGCACCCAGCGGAGGCCACGATCGCCACGAGGGCAACCAGTGCGGCGGCGAACGTCAGTCTTCTGTTCATCAGCAATGCCCTTCTTGAATACGGTCGCGTTCGTGAAGCCTACGGAGCAAAGTCCGGTCGGAAGAGCCACGGATGGCAACCGTCCCACCAGTAGCTGAACGTGCCGCTCGACGACAGGACCGACCCATCGGTCGGGCTGGTGCTAGCGAATGCATCGGTGTCACCGTTGCCACGCAGGACGGCGAACTTCACGTGGCCATCGGCATACGAGCGGTTGTCGCCACCGGTGTGGACCCAGACGCTGTAGCTAGGCTGGCCGCTGTAGACGATGAGGCGGCTCGTCGAGCCGTTGCCGCTGCCGCCGCAAGGAACGTACGTGCAGGCAGAGTTGCCGTCCGCGCAGTTGAGCAGCGGGTTGGCATGCGTGTAGCCGACCGGGCCGCTCTTCTCGAAACCGTTCCAGGCCAGGATAACCGCAGCCGGCGCGGCCACAGACGCAAGCGGAGCGCTGTTGAAGAGCCCGTTCATCGACTCGACGATGCGCGGCGGGGCGTAGTTCGTCGCGGCGGTGCTGATGGTCCACGCCATGGAGGAAGGACAGTCGAGGACCTGGTGGTTCTTCATGTACGGCTGGGTGGCGGTCACCCAGGTTGCGTACCGGATCGCGGCGTACGGAGCGGCCCCGCGCAGATCCGGCGGCGTGGTGACGAAGATGGGCGAGTTACCGCCGGTCCAGGTCGCGCCGTTCTTGGCGCTCGTCTGAGGGAACGTCTCGTCGTAGTCCTGGATGTACTGGAGGATCGCCAGGCCAGTCTGCTTGTAGTTGCTGATGCAGCTGGCTGCGCGAGCCTTCTCCCGAGCCTGCGCGAAGACCGGGAACAGGATTGCGGCGAGAATTGCGATGATGGCGATGACGACTAACAACTCGATAAGCGTGAAGCCCTTGTTGCGGGTCTGCATCTGGTAGTCCCTCCGCTTTCAGTAGCGATCGCTGATTCTCCGCGAGCACACATGGTACGGCGGCGCGAGCCCCTCGCTGAGCCCGTACCGCCTACGCCGCGTCCTCCACTCCGAGGAGGAAGCGCCGATCGTACGGTGCCCACCTGGTCGTCCGCGCCGCTGCAAGGCGACTGGCCACCAGGTGTGGCGCCACGAAGCCCGGAGCATCCCATTGCGTACGCGCTCGCACTGGGAGATGGCGTCTCCGGCTCCAACTGGATGCGCATGGCCGACGGGGACCGTCGGGCCAGCGCTCAAGATGCCGATAGGCTGGAGGAACCAGTGTCGACGCTGCGGGAGGAGGGGCCACGACATCTGGCCCGGATAGGGCAAACCGCGGCAGTCGCGACCACACGTGGTCGGATCAGTCCGCGGCGACGGTTCCTCATGGGGCACACCGGCAGATTGTTCTGCCGGCACCCATTGAGCTTACACATACTAACGATAGCACCCAACTAGCCGTTTGTCAAGGGCCTCTATCGACGCAACCACTCGCATGGCGTCGAGGCCCTGGCGGCGGCCCGTCCGGCTGGTCAGGGCCCGGCTCGCACGGTTCGCCCGCCCCGCGGAGACACCGCCGCGCCTACCTGGCCCTGGCCGGAGCGCTCGGCACTGCCAGTCGGCGGCGCGGTCCCCGTTCGGGAGGGCGCGTCGCGGACTACGCACCGGCTCCTACCACGCGCTGCCCGGCTTG
>CAZFLM010000092.1:0-15348 GCA_964519955.1 uncultured Chthonomonadaceae bacterium
GATCTCTCACCACGACGCAGTGCCGGACGGGCAGGGACGCCCATCCCACCAGGGCTCGGTGCCGGACGGGCAGGGACGCCCATCCCACCACGGAGCTTGCTGGCGGCGCCCAAGGGACACGATGCCTACATTCAGCTACACCGCCCGCGATCGGGACGGAAACGCGAGCACCGGCACGACGGCCGCCGCCACGCTGGGCGAGCTGCGGGAGTCGCTGCGCGCGCGCGACCTCTACCTGACGCGCGCGTCGCAGGTGGGTGACGCCGCCCGCGACGCGCCGGCTCAGCGGGCGCGTGTGGGGCGGATCACACTGACCGACCTGGTGGTGATGAGCCGGCAGTTCGCGGTGCTCGTCCGCTCGGGCATCCCGATCGTGGACGCGCTGCACGGGGTGGCGGCGCAGACGGAGAACCGGCCGCTGGTTACGGTGCTGCAGGCGGTGCGCCTCGATGTGCTGGGCGGCGCGACTCTCTCTGAGGCGATGAGCCGGCATCCCCGCGTGTTCAGCGACCTTTATGTCGCTCTGGCGCAGGCAGGGGAGGCCGGCGGCGCTCTGGACCAGACGCTGGACACGGCGGCCGACCAGCTCGAGCGGGAGTCCGACCTGCGCGAGAAGGTGAAGGGGGCGATGGTGTACCCGGCCATCGTCGTTGCAGCGGCGGTCGGCGTCATCGCCTTCATGCTGCTGTTCATCGTGCCCGTCTTCAAGAACGTCTACACGCAGTTCCACGCCGAGTTGCCTCTGGCGACGCGGGCCCTGGTGGTTGTCAGCTCGGTGGTCGTCGCGTACGGTTGGATCGTGCTGCTGGTGGTCGCCGGCCTGGCTCTCTGGCTGCGCCACTACGTGCTGACGCCGGAGGGGCGCGCCAGGTACGACCGCTTCCGGCTGTCGGTGCCCTTCGTCGGGCGTCTGGCGCGCAAGATCGCGATTGCCCGGTTCGCCAGGACGCTGGCCGGCATGATGCGCGGCGGCGTGCCGATTCTGCGAGCGCTTCAGGTATCGGCCAACACATCCGGGAACACGGTGCTGATCGAGGCGGTCTTCAAGGTAGCTCAGGCGGTGAAGGAGGGCTCGAGTCTGGCTGGGCCGCTCACGCAGACCGGGGAGTTCCCGCCGCTGGTGACGCAGATGATCGCGGCGGGGGAGCAGTCCGGCAACCTCGACGAGATGCTGGAGCACATCACCCGGTTCTACGACCGCGACATCGAGTTGATGGTGAACAAGCTCACCCGGATGCTGGAACCCATCATGACGGTTGGGGTTGGCGGAATGGTCTTGGCCATCCTCCTGGCGCTCTACATGCCGGTGTTCAACCTGGCAAACGTCGTCCGGCGGTAGTTCTTTCCACGACCTTTGTGCGTTGGCACACCTTGTGCCGTGTGTTATACTGGTGTTCTGCTCCGGTTGGCAGGCATCGCCATCGTTTGGCCGCGAGACCGGCCGACGTGATCGTGAGCGGGCGACTGGGCGCCGGATTCGGCAGAGATCCGATCGCTCCTACTCGGCCGCATGTTGTTCGAGACCCCCCATAAGGAGACGCAGCAATGATCGGTGCAACTCGAATCCGCACCAACCGGGCCGGCCGCGGCTTTACGCTGGTCGAGCTCCTCGTCGTCGTACTTATTCTGGCCATCTTGATGGCTGTCGCGCTGCCGTTGTACCTCAACGCCATTGCCGACTCCGAGAAGAAGACCTGCCGCGCCAACATGCAGACGATTGCGACCGCGATACATGCGGCGCGTGTGGCGGCGCGGGCGTCAGACTACGCTGGCTACACCGGCAGCAATTTCACGATCGGCAATCTGAAGGATCTTGGCGCGATGCCTGCGTGTCCTACCAAGGCAGGCTCGTACTCTGCTACCGCCAATGCGGACGGCTCGTTCACCGTGAGCTGTAGCAATGGCGACCACGGCACCTTCACCCCGGGCAAGGACACCCAGTAGCGCCCGCCGCGTCGGGCCTCCCGACGCGTTCGGCGATGGTCCGGCAGCCGGCCGTATGGGCTGGCTGCCGGACCGGTCCACCTGTGATCCTTACCGGTTCGTTGAGGAGAGGCAAGTACCCCGGGCATCCGGTGGCACGGTTTCTGCAGTAGGTAGCTTGTATGCCGAACGCACTGCCAGCGACCACGGGGATATAGGCACAAACTATGCGAATGCGCACATCCATGAAGGGCCTTGCAGCCCTGCTCGCCCTGCTCGTCTCAACCGGGGCCGGCGCCCAGGTCACGATGGGCAACAGCTTCGTGAAGCTGTACTTCAACTCGACCGGCGACCTGATCGCGCCGACGCCGAAGGGTGAGACCCCGGCGTCGAAGGGCATCGAGTACCGGCCGAACACCGGCGCGGCCTATCAGGAAGAGCTGGCCGCCGGCCTCACCGGCATCGCCGAGGGCTGGGTGCTCTCGCTCAACGCGGGTGGCGACATCGTGAATGACGCCAACGGCCGCTTCCGCTACTCGACGCCTGTCGTCACCGGCAGCGACCTGCAGCGGACGTTCACGATGGAGTTGACCGACGGGCTCGACCTGGACACCCCGGTGCTGTCGCTCACGCAGGTTGTGACGCTCAGCGACACGGGAACCGATGCCGACAAGATCGCCCGATTCGACATCACACTCACGAACCTGACCGGCGACTCGCTGACGGGCCTATCGTACCTGCGCACCGTGAACCCGCGGCAGGGACTGGTGGGGACGTCGACGCCGACTCAGGATCTCGATTTCGCGCTGGGTAGCTCGACGTTCTTCGCGGATGGCATCTCGCTGCTCTCGCAGATCCCTGGCTACGCGCTGGACGACGACGCGCAGCGGGTGCTGGCCCTCGCATCGGACACCGTCGGCGCGCGCGTCAGTTCCGGCGGCAGCGCGGTCTCGAACCTGCTGAAGACGTCGGTCGGCGCGGTGGACGAGAACGGCTACTACGAGTGGACCGGTTCCGGCATCGACGCGGGCGCTGCGACGGGCTCGACGATCAGCACCGGCGGGCCCTACGCGATCAACCTGTGGTTCGACAGCAACGTCCTCGGCGACTCGCTCGAGTCCGGGCAGTCGGCGAGCTTCACGTTCTACTACGTCCTGAACGGCGGCAAGTCGACCGCCGTGCCTGAGCCCGGCGCGCTTGCGATGGTGTTCGCCGGCCTGGGCGCCGCCGGACTGCTCTGGAGGCGGCGGAGGGCCTAGCGCGCCTTGGTCTGTCCGGCGCCATCGCGCCGGCGTGGGAGTTGTACCGGTATGAGCTGTCCGCACCAAGGAAGGTGGGATGTTAGCGGCGTTCTGCGCCGAGCCCAGGGCTCGGAGCGGGGCGCCGCCTTGCTTTTCGCCCTGGCCGCCGTCCTCATCTCCGTGCTGCTGGTCGGGGCCATTGGCGGGTTCTGCATGCAGGACAACGCGACCGCCAGGACGCAGGCCGACTCATGCGCCGCGCTGGACGCTGCCGAAGCGGCGCTGCACTGGGAACTCACCAAGCTCTCTCGTAGCGAGACCGACTCGACGATATCGGTCGATCAGTACGGCTCTCCCTTCACGGGCAACGCCGCTGCGATGGCCGCGCTCTGGGGCTCGGCGGGCTTCGGCGGCCACGCCATGCCGATCCCCGGCACCGTCACCACGTACGTGATGAACGACACGGTTACCCCGACCGCCTGGACGCGCCCGGCCGACTTCCGGATCTTCGCCAGCGGGACAGTGGGCCACGCGACGCGCAGCATCGTCGCATCGGGCACCGCCGTCGGCCTGGCGGACGACTACACCCTCTATGGCATCAACAGCCTGACGCTGCGCGGCGGCCAGGTGCGGCTGGACGGCAAGATCGGCAGCGCCGGCGCTCTGAGCTTCACCGCGCCGCTCGACGACCCAACCTCGGTGCAGGTGGTGTTCGATCAGCTCAACGGGACCCAGGGCTACTGGGCAGACGATCCGCCGTCGGGCGTCACCTGGGTGGCTCGGCCCGCCGAGTGTCCGTTCCCAACAGTGAACGTGGTGGCCGCGCGGGTGGCGAGCAAGCTGGCAGGCGTCGCCGTGTCCCCATCGAACGCCATCGCGTATCTGAGGGACCACAACGACAACAGTAGCTGCATCTGGGCGAAGTACAGCGATGGCACGTGCTTGCCGGTTGCCATAGGCGACGATCAGCCACCTGCCGTGAACAAGGCGCTGTACGTGTCCGTGGACAACGTGAAGGGCAAGAAGCTGGAGGCGATCCAGCTTCGAGGGAACAGCGCTCTCTCGTCGTCCGGGGTTGCCAAGGGGAGCAACCTCTACTTCGAGGAGTTCCAGGTTCCGTCGGGACAGACACTGGAGGTCGTCAACGACGCTGCATACGGCCCGGTGCGTGTGTGGCTGGGGCCTGCTGTCCGATCGCCGGGCAAGGTCGACTTCGGGTTTGCGTCGGGCAGCGTGTTCCACGTGACGGACTACAAGCTCGGCGGCACCGCGAGCCCCACGAACTTCCAGATCTACAACGCCACGGGCGTGACGTTCGTTCTTGGCAATGTGGACGGTCGGGACGGGCTCGGCATGCAGGCTACGCCGCCGAACTGGTCCAGCGGGAACGCGGGGTTCTTCTGCCAGGTCTATGCCTACAACACGGACGCCAACGGCGGCTACGGCGGCATCGAGATCGTGCCGCAGCTCATCCTTCGGGGGAGCCTGATCGGCTGGAACGTGCTGCAGCACGGCGGCATGCTGGATGCCTCGCTGCCTGCCTCGACCGGATCGAGCGACTGGCTGGGCTGGGTGTCCTACTACAGGCTGCGCGGCGAGTGGGTGGAGACGAACACCAGCGGCACCAAGGTCGACGCGCTCGTGGGGACATGGTGATGCGACGGCGATTCGGCGGCGGGCACGTGGGCCTCGCACCGCGCCTGCGTTCGAACCGGGCGCGGCGCCTGCGCGGTGTCACCTATCTGGAGACCCTCGTTGCTGCGGTCATCCTGTCCGTAGCGCTGATGGGCGCGATGAGCGCGTGGGCGTTCTCGTTCAACATCACCCGCACGACGGACGACGTTGCGGTCGGCGCAGCCCTGGCCCGCGATGCCATCGAGCGGCAGCACGCTCTGGGCTCCGCACACGCCCAGTCCGAGACGCGGTACTTCAGCATCTCGCTGGCACAGGTGGACGCCTCGGCGGCTCGCTACAGCGTCGCCACGACGGTGACGAACGAGAACAGCTCCGCGGGCTGGCAGTTGAACCTGGTGCACGTGAGCGTGGTAGTGACGCGCGTGTCGGACAGCGCGGTGATCGGCGCTACACAAACGTTCCTGGCTCTAGGAGGAGTTTAGCGTGCGCCGACGAAACGTATACGGCTTGACGCTCATCGAGCTGATGATCGCGGGCGCGCTCGTGACACTCGTGGGGGCCGGCACGTTCGCGCTGTTGTCGCGCGCCTGGAAGAACCAGGAGGCCTTGCTCACCCAGAACGAGGTGCAGCGCGACGCTCGCGCCGGCTGTGACCTGGTGTGCGACGCGATCCGCGGCATTCCGTACTGGAACTGCAACAGCGCGGTGGCGTATCGCCTGGGCGCGGGCCGGAGCATCGTCGGCGTAACCGACAACAGCAATGGGATCGACTGGGACATCAGGGTCAAGACCACGGCTCCCCGCAAGCTCATACGGATCGAGCCTGCGGGCAGCAGCGTCGCCGCGGGCACGATCGTGGCTAGCGTGTCCGACATCCAGTCGCTGGACATCGTCTACTGGCCGCTGAGCATATCCGGGGGCGTGGTGTCGATCTCCTCGACGCCGGTGATCCTGTCCAATGTGCCCTGGATCGCCGAGCGGCGCGATTCCAGTCTGCCGGGTATTGTGGCCGCCACCGTGACGGTGACGGCGGCCAAGACGTCGATGTACGGGGTGACGTACACGAGTACCGTGTCTAGCACGGTGAAGATACGAGCCCAGGCCTACACGCTGGCTCCGTCGTAGCACCCGCCGCCCCACGGAGGTCCGCTGGTCTATGCCTTCGCAGGCCCGAAGCGTTCTGGGCGTCGATATCAACCAACACGAAGCGCGCATCGTGGAAGCCCGGGTCGGCACCGGCCCGGCGCAGATCGTGCGCGCCGCCTATGTGCCGATGCCCCGCGGCGCCGTCGAAGGCGACCGCATCGTCTACCCGGACATCGTGGCGGAGGCCCTTCGCTCACTCCTGCAGCGCATGGGCGCCACTACCCACGCCGCCATCGTCGGCCTCGGCGCACACACCTACCTCACCCGCGTCCTCGACATCCCGCGCGTGCCGGACGACGAGGTGCGCACCGTGATCGAGGGCGAACTGGCGCACTACCAGATCCTCCGCGAGGGCACCGGCGCATTCGATTACCTGCGCCTGCGCGACCCGGAAGGCGAGGTCGACAGCAACCCGCAGGTCCTGCTGATGGCCGCGGAGGAGCGCGTCGTCTCGACCGTGCGCGACGTGTGCCAGCGGGCGGGCCTCCACCTCGTCGCGCTCGAGCCGGTCCTGCTCGCCATGTGTCGCGCGTGCTTCCCGGCGGCGCAGGTCCAGCCTGCCGCGGTCTGCCTGGCCGTGTCGCACACGCGTGCGGAGATCGCCATCGTCGACCGCGGGCATATCCGGCTCTACCGCCGCGTCGACATTGGCGCGGACGACCTGGTGGTGGGCCGGCGAGCGCCTGGCTCTGGCGGGTTCGACGAGGATATCCAGCGCGGCCCGACGCTGCTCGGCGACGAGACGGACCAGCCGGCGCCGACTGCCTCGACGCCGATCGGCACCATCGTGCAGCCTGTGGCCGGCGCGCTCGCCACCGAAGTGCAGCGCTCGCTGGACTACTACCGCCGCGAGTTCCCGCAGGCGCCGACCGCGACGCGCTTGCTTGTCGCGGCCAACGACCCGCATCTGGATCCGCTGGCTTCGTGGCTCGGCCAGGCGCTGAACCTGGACGCCGTGCTCGTCGAGCCGCCCATCGCGTCCGGCGTGGAGCGCTCGATGGCCGCGAAGCTGGAGGCGCCGGACGGCTTGCGCTTCCTGGCCGCGGCCGGCCTGGCGATGCGCGAGCAGCGCGACCTGCCGGGCCAGATGCCGCGTTTCGACCTGTCCCGCGTCGCGCCGGAGCAGACCGTGGCCGGCGAGTCGCGGCGGCGGGTGCTGGCATCGGTGGGCGTCTCGGCCGTCATCGTGCTCGCCGGACTGGTGGGGAGCCTGGCGCTCAGCCGCACCGCCGCGGCGCAGCAGCACACGCTGGACACGCAGCGAGCGCGGCTTCTGGGCGTCCAGAACATGGCTCAGGCGCGCGTCGAGGAGAAGGTTCGTGAGCAGGAGTTGGCGACGCGGCTGGCGCGCGAGGGGATGCCTCTGCCGCGCATCGTGGACGCCATCGCCTCCAACGTGGACCCCGAGAGCGGCCTGACGGAGGTCAGCCTCGATCGGACCGGCATGGTGGCCATCTCGGGGCAGGCATCGAACGAGCAGTCCATGATCCGGACACTCGACGGGATCCGGCTGTGCCCGGTGTTCGTCGGCACGACGCTTGACTCGTTCATAAACCGCAAGGTGGGTGAGGGCTCGGTGGTCGAGTTCCGGCTATCGTCGCGCCTGGCGGGCATGGGAAGGCCGGCGACCCGATGAGCCGCATGAGCGCCTCCAATGTGGTGTGCGTTGTGCTGCCGGCCGTGTGCGTCATCGGCGGGGGGCTGACGATGTGGTGGCAGTACCGTCGCATCGCCAACCTGAGCACGGAGCGCGTGGCGACAGAGCGCAGCATCGCCATCATGCAGCAGCAGCTCGCCGCGTCCGAGGGCGAGGCGCCGCCCATGCGCATCGCGACCATGGAGATGACGCCGAAGGAGCAGGTGGACTTCCTCTACAGCCTGCGCGCCTATGCCGCCGCCACGCGTGTGCGGTTGGTGAGCTGGACCAACGGTACGCCGATGGCGCCGGCCGCGCCGGGAGGGAAGGAGCAGGCGGCGTCGACGCTGCCGGCCGGCGTGAACGCGATCTCCAGCGCCATCACAGTGAGCGGCACGTATGCGAACGTGCGCGAGTTCCTCTACTACCTGCTGCGGTCGCCGCGGCTGCTGTCGATGTCCGATATGCGCTGGGCGCGAGGCGACGCGTGGCCGGTGTCCAGCGTGTCGTTCACACTCACTCGCTACGTGACTCCGCCGCTGCCGACCGACGGTGTGTCCGGCCAGGCGACAGAGGGAGCAAGCGGCAGCGACCTGTCTGCCGTTCGAACGGGGACCGGCGCGGCTCCGGGAGTGCCCGGGACGCCGTCCGGCAGCCCGGCGACCGTGCCCTAGCACGCTCGCCAATCAGCCGCGACGGGCGCCGCGCCATGCGTCGCACCGTTTCCGTGTCGCGGCGCGGAGGTACCTATGCCGTTACGCACGCTAGCCGCCCTGTGCCTGGTGCTGGCCCTGGCGCCGACCGCCGCCGTCGGCCAGGCCGGCGCGCATGCTCCGCAGCCCAACTCGGTCCGGCTCATCTTCGACAAGACCGACGTGGCCGACGTGCTTCAGGCGATTGCGCGGGCATACCATACGAGCATCGTGTTTCCGGCCGACTCGAAGAGGGCCGTCTCGCTGAACATCACGGCGACCTCCATCGAGGAGGCGCTGCGCAACGTGACGGCGGCCGCGGGGCTGGCGTTCCGGCGCGCGGGGAAGACGTACGTCGTGGCCCTGCCGGCCAGCCTGAAGCAGTCCCTGGAGCCCTTCGGCGAGCGTGAGCGGCTCGACGTTGCCGGCATCGCCACTCAGGAGGCTGTGAGCCTCCTGGAGGGCGCGCTGCCCTACCTGACGGTGCGTCCGGCGGGGGCGCAGGTGCTGGTCATCGGCGCGCGCGAGGACGTGGATCAGGCGCGGGAGTTGCTGGACGAGGCGAAGAAGGGCAAGATAGCGGAGCCCCCCGTCAGCGAGATCGTCTCCCTGCGCTACGCGAATCCGCAGCAGGTGGCGTCCGTGGTGAAGGCGCTCTTCACCGGCGTGAAGGTGGAGGCCGTGGGCACGGCGGACAAGCCGGGCGGCTCCGTGGGTCTCTCTGGGCCTGCGGCGCAGGTGCGCTCGGCGGTCGAGGTGGCGTCGCGCGTGGATGTGGCGCCGGCCGATCCCGCATCGAGCCGCGCCACGCGGGTCTACATGGTGAAGTACAGCAGCGCGCCGCAGATCAAGTCGTTCCTCGAGAAGGCGATGCCCGATCTGCTGGCCGTGGTGGGGCCGGAGACGTACTCCCCCGTGGCGCCGTCGTTCAACCCGCTGTCCGGCGCAACGCTCGGCGGCAGCACCGGCGGCTCCGGCCTCGGTGGCAGCGGCACGGGTACGGGGACTGGCGGGCTCGGAAGCGGCACGTCCGGCGCGGGCGGGTCGAGCGGGTTCGGCTCGCGAGCGGGCGGCGAGACGCGCACCGCGAAGGAAGGCGACCGCGCCAAGACGCTGGTGATCTCGGGCACCGAGAGCCAGGTCGAATCGGCCCTCAAGCTGATCGAGCAGGTCGATATCCGGCCGAAGCAGGTATCCATCGACGTCCGGGTGGTCGATACTTCGCCGGACGTGGCCGAGGAACTCGGGGTCAAGTGGAGCTGGAACACGTTCAGCTTGTTCGAGCGGCCCAGCGGCACCGACCTTGACACCACGACGGGGCAGCCATCGTCCAACGCGACGCGCAACCTGGACTTCGGGCGACTGAGCCGCGCGCCGCTCAACATCAACGCGGTGCTGAGCGCGATGGTGACGCGGAAGGAAGCGAAGCTGCTCGCGTCGCCGCGCGTGACCGTGGTTGACAACGATGACGCCAACATCTTCATCGGCGACACGCTGCGCTCGCAGATCGTGGCAGCCGGAGGCATCAGCGGCACGACGATCCAGATCTACGAGTTCCCCATCGGCATCGTGCTGCTCGTGCGGCCGCGCGTGAATGCCGACGGGCTCATCACGATGCGGGTGCATCCGGTGGTCAGCACGATTACGTCGATCGACAGCACGACGGGACTGCCGCAAAGCAGTTCGCGCGAGGCCGAGACGACCGCGATCGTGAAAGACGGCGAGACCATCGTAATCGGTGGGCTCATACGCGACGAGACGACCAAGACGGTGCAGGAAGTGCCGTTGCTGTCGAAGCTGCCGCTGGTCGGCGAGCTGTTCCGCAGCCGGAAGACGGACCGCCGCAAGAGCGATGTGCTGGTCTTCATCACGCCGCGGATCGTGCCATGAGACGCGCACTCACCGAACGGCGCGCGAGGTGCGGCGATGGCGGCTAGCGAGCGGAGAGCGGCGATCGTTCTGGGCACGGTCATCGTGGCCGTGCTGATCCTGGGCGTGTGGCTCTGGCTGCCGAGGCTCAGGGGCGGCGGCGAGACCGGGAGCCCCGCGCCGAGCGCTGCGGTGACCCCTGCGCCCGGGCCTGCGGCGCCGCCGGCGCCGGCCTCGGGCGATGCGGCGCTCGCGGAGCGGCCCATCGACCTCGGCGCCTACGACCGTGACACGCCGGCCGGGCCTGCCGGTCGTGACCCCTTCACCCCGCCGCTGGCTGCCCGCACCGCCCAGCCCACGCGCGTGGCATACCCCGTCCGACGGCCTCTGACCCCGGCTCCCAGGCGCACCAACGACCTGGCGCCGCTGCTGCCTGGAGGCGATCTGGCCGTGCGTCCCGCAGGCGTGCCTGCGCCGCCGGAGCCGCCCATCGAGCTGAAGGGCGTCATCCCCGGGGACCCGGCCATTGCCGTGGTGAACATCGGCGGAGAGGTGCACTACAAGCAAGAGGGGGACAGCCTGGGGGCGGGCCTGCGCATCGCTCGCATAACGGAGGCCGGAGCGGTCATCCAGCGAGCGGGACGCAACGTCGTGCTCGACGTCGGCCACACGCTCCCGCAGGCCCCCGCGCCGTCGCCCGTCGTGGCTCCGTCTCCAGTTCCCGCTCCGACGCCGCACGTCGAGAAGCCGCCAGTGGAGAAGCCCACTGCGCCGCGCGCCGCGGAGCGTGCCGCCAGCGAGGCTCCCGCGAATCGTGCCGTGCGCCGCTCCTCGGCCTCGGAGGCGCCGGACGTGACGGTGAGTGCCAAGCCGAAGCCCGCGCCGGTCCGTCGGTCGCGCGTCCGCCACCGGCGCGTCACCTCGGAGTCCTCCAGCGACCGGCCCCTCGAAGGCCACTTCGTCGGTCGCCGGCTGTAGATCATCGCCTAACGGCAGAGGCGATGGTGCTTGGCGGGACGGCCGGGCACAGCATTCGCGCGGCGGGTGGCTGCGATGTCCGGCCCTGCACGCGAATGCTCTGCCCCTACCACCGTCCACCCAGGCGCGCCGGCCGGGTTGCTGCGCGCGTCTACTCCACGTCCACCGTCAGGCCCGTGTCGGCGGAACGCTGCGCCGCCGCGAGGACCTTCTCCATCTCGATGCCGCGCGCGAGCGATGGGTCGAAGGGCCGGCCCTCGTGCACGGCGGAGACGAACGAGTAGATGCCGTGCAGGTGGCCGCGCAGCCAGCCGATGGGCGCCTTGGGCGAGGGGAAGCCGGCGGGCGAGGGATAGCGGCGGACGCAGTTGATGCGCTTGTAGCCGGACGAACCGCCCAGTGGCATCTCGGGATCGCCCTGGTTGAACCAGTCCAGGTAGTTCGGGTCCATCAGGTTGAAGCGGATAGCGCCCTTTGTCCCGTGGATCTCGAACCGCAGCTCGTCCTGCGCCCCCGTCGCGATTTTGGACGCCTCGATCGTGCCCAGCGCGCCGCCCCGCATGACCACGGACATCAGCGTCATGTCGTCGGTGTCCTGCTCCACGAGCACGTTCGGGTCCTCGTAGGACGGTCGGCGCGGGTGCAGCGTGCGTTGGCGCGCCTGCATCCGCGCGATGGAGTCGCCGCAGATCCAGGTGACGAGGTCGACCGCGTGCGAGCCCAGGTCGTAGAGCACGCCGGCCCCGTGCGACCGCAGATCCTTCCACGCGAGGCGCTTGCCCTCGGGCACGTTGCCGGAGTGGAGGTAGGCCGTGCGGAAGGTGATGACCTCGCCGAGGTCGTCGGCCTCGACGATGGCGCGGGCGCGGAGGGTGGCGGGCAGGAAGCGGTTGTGGAAGACCATCTGGCCGGCGCGCGCCAGGTCGGGAATCGCCGCCTCGATCCGCAGCGCCTCGTCGAGGTTGCCGGTTAGCGGCTTGTCGCAGTACATCGGCTTGCCGGCGCGGGCCGCAGCCAGGACGGCCTCCAGGTGGCAGTGGTTGGGCGAGGCGATGTCGACGATGTCGATCTCGTCCGACTCGATCAGCTCAGCCACCGACGAGTAGGTCCGGGCATAGCCGTAGGCGTCGCGCGCGGCCTCGGCGGTCTCGGGGCGCGAGGTGCAGACTCCGTGGAGCCTGGCGCGGAAGGGCAGCTTCTCGTAGAAGAACGGCAGCGACTGCCAGCACCACGCATGCGTCTTGCCCATCATCCCGGCGCCGATGACCCCGACTCGATACTCCTTCATGGCTCGCTCCGCTTGGTTCGTTGCGGCTATCGTACCCGAAGACCGCGGGGGTGGAGGAACCCGGGGGCGGCGGGTCGAACGCTGCAAGGTCGGCACGACGTACCCACCTAACGAACGAACCGCCGGCGCGTCGGCGCCCCGGCATGAGGAGAGAGCTATGGCAGAGCCCAACGTGGCAATCCAGAACATCGTGTTCGGCGAGCGGAACCGGACTGACTTCGCGGGCGTGCTGCGCGACGTGAAGGCGGCCGGGTTCACCGCGGTCGAGGGCGGCAACTTCTTCGCGGCGTATGGCGAGGCCGAGACGCGGAAGCAGATCGAGGCCGCCGGCGTCGCCGTGTCCGGCTGCCACTGCGGGTATGGCGACTTCGCCGACGAGGCCAAGGTGGCCGCGAACGTCGCCTACCTCAAGGCCATGGGCGTCAAGCACCTCATCTGCTCGGGCGTGGCCGACATCTCGACGGTGGACGGCTACCGCAAGTCCTGCGCGGTGTTCAACGAGGTCGGGAAGCTCTGCGCGGGCGAGGGGCTGGTGTTCAACTACCACAACCACGCGTTCGAGTTCGACAAGCTCGAGGGCGGCAGCACGATCGGCATGGACATCCTCGCGGCCGAGACCGATCCGGCGGTGGTGAAGTTCAACATCGACGTGTTCTGGGTCACCATCGGCGGCGCCGATCCGGCGGCGTTCATCCGGCAGCATGCCGCGCGGGCGGGCTACTTCCACTTCAAGGACGGCCGCAAGCTGGAGAACGGGCTGGAGTTCCTGGAGCTTGGCACGGGCGTGGTGGACCTGAAGGGCTCGATCGCGGCGGCGCGTGAGGTCGGCGCGACGTGGATCGTGGCGGAGCAGGACCAGACCAAGCTGCCGCACCTGGAGTCGGCGACGATCAGCCGGACCTATCTGCGCGACGTGCTGGGCGTGTAGGCACGGCGGGGGCTGGGTGTCGGGTATCGGGTGTCGGGTGTTGGGGGCTGGTGCTGGGAGCCGGGTTGGCGTGTGCCGGGTTGAAACCCGGCGCTGACCTTGGGCGAAGTCCCCTGCGGGGACTGGGCGCTCGGACTAGGCATTGAGTTCGCGGGCGGCAGGGCGGCGGCGGCGATGGAGTATGATCGCCGGGGCCGAGCCCTGCCGCGGCCGCGTCAGAGAGATCGGAGGGGGATAACCTGTGCTGAACGACGGAGATCTGCTGGGTTCGCTGGCCATGCCGCCTGCAGGGCGGAGCTACCGCATCTCGAGCAACGAGCAGCCGAACTGGCACGACGGCAATATGGACCAGACGTACCTGAACCCGGGCGTCGAGTTCGAGATGCCGGTGCTCGAAGGGCCCGGGTACATCAACCACATCTGGATGACGAGCCACGCGGGCGGGGCCGGCGAGCTGAACGCGCTGACGCTGCGCATCTACTGGGACGACCGCGAGGAGCCCGGCGTCGAGGTCCCGCTCGGCGACTTCTTCGCGGTGGGGCACGGGCGGCCAGCAACCGTGGAGAGCATCCCCGTGCAGGTTTCGCCGACCGGCAGCCTGACGTGCTACTGGCGGATGCCGTTCGCGAAGTCGGCTCGTATCGTGGTGCGCAACGACAACCCGGACCGCGGCGCGGGGCTCTACTGGCAGATCGACTGGGTGAAGCTGCCCGAGCTGCCGCCGGACACCGCGTACTTCCACGCGCGCTACCGCCAGGAGTACCCGGCCACGATGGCGCAGGACTACCTCATCGCCGATCTGGCAGGCAAGGGGCGGTACGTCGGCACCGTCATGTCCATCGCGCTCGGGCAGGACGGCTGGTTTGGCGAGGGTGACGACTTCTTCTACATCGACGGCGAAGAGGTGCCCAGCCTCCAGGGAACGGGCTCCGAGGACTACTTCAACGACGCGTGGGGCTTCCGGCCGCGCACGAGCCTGTGGTACGGGCAGCCGTGGTACCAGGGCTACGACGCGGGCGACGAGGGCGTGGCCTATCGCTGGCACATCCTCGACGCGGTGAACTTCGAGAAGTCGCTGACCGTCGCCATCGAGCACAAGGGCAACCGCCCCATGTCGGAGGACGGCTTCTTCATCGAGCGGCCGGACTTCATCAGCAGCGTGGCCTTCTGGTATCAGGTAGGCGAGCCGAAGCCGTGGGCGCCGCTGCCATCCTGGTACGAGCGGCGCGTGCCCTGGCAGCGGCAGCACCTGCTCCGCGCCTTCCGCCGCATCGAGGTGACGGGCGGGCCGGCCGCACGCATCTCCACCGAAGGCATGTTCGGCGGGCGGCCCAACATCGTGTGGCCGAACGACCAGCCCGGCGCGGCGCTCAGCGTGCCCTTCCCGGTGGCAGAGGCCGGGCGGCACGCGGTGCGCCTGACGGGCTGGGGCGGACCGGGCAGCGGTTTGTTCGACATCGAGATCGACGGCAAGGTGGTCCTGGCTGCCTGCGATCTGCGACCGGTGGAGGAGGAGTACGACCTGCTCCTCGGCACGCACGAGCTGGCGGCGGGCGAGCACACGCTGACGTTCCGCGCGGTGGGCGAGACAACCGGTACGCTGGGCATCGAGTTCGTCCGCACGCTCAAGCTGCCGCAGGAGGCCGCGCGCGAGGTGAGGACGCATCACGAGGCGCACTTCATCCGCCTGGGCATCGGGCGGGCGGTGTACGCGTATCGGTTGGCCTACGACAAGCTGCCGGAGTCGCTCGACGAGTTGGTGCGGATGGAGGTCATGGACCCCATGTACCTGCGCGACGAGAACGGCTACGTGCTGGAATCGCGTGTCGAAGGCGGCCAGCTCTGCGTGCGCAGCACCGGGCCGGACGGCTGGGAGCACGCGTGGGCTGGCCTGGACGCGCGGCGGTAGGGGCAGGGGGGTGCCAGGGGGCGGTGGGGCGTGCGGCCGCCCGGGTTGAAACCCGGGCCTGCGTGGCGCGAAGTCCTCTGCGAGGACTGGACGGCGACCCACC
>CAZFLM010000092.1:15448-22407 GCA_964519955.1 uncultured Chthonomonadaceae bacterium
TGGACGGCGACCCACCCTGGCCTTCGGCCACCCCTCCCGAAACGGGAGGGGACGATGCGATGGGGTCGTGCGGCCGCCCGGGTCCAAACCCGGGCCTGCGTGGCGCGAAGTCCTCTGCGAGGACTGGACGGCGACCCACCCTGGCCTTCGGCCACCCCTCCCGAAACGGGAGGGGACGACGCGAGGGCGTCGTGCGGCCGCCCGGGTTCAGACCCGGGCCTACGTGGCGCGAAGCCCTCTGCGAGGACTGGACGGCGACCCACCCCGGCCTTCGGCCACCCCTCCCGAAACGGGAGGGGACGATGCGAGGGCGGGGAGCCTTCCTTCTAGCTTGTGGCTTCTGGCTTCTGGCATCTCGCCCTTCAGAAGCCGGCCCGCTGTGCCGATACATTCACCAGGTCGTGTGACCATCCCATTCGGGCAGGGAGGTGACGCCGGAGGCGGCGGAGCCTTCCTGCCTTATCGGGGAACCCTCTCTCCGAGATCGACCCTTCCCTCTAGCACCTTCGTCCCCTTCTCGCGGCTCAGCTCCGACAGCCTGTCGAGGATCGCGCGGCGCTGCGCCGTTGTGGGCTTGGCGGGGTGGCAGTCCTGGATGCGGTATGGCACGACCCGCGCCGATGCGAGCCCCGACTTGCCGAACGTGCAGAGCAGGATCACCGTGGCGCGGTCTCCCTCGATGGGCGTGTCGAAGAGGAAGTTGCCCAGCGAGTAGGCGATCAGCGTTCGCCGGCCGCCTGCGCCTCGCACGACGCGCAGCCCCTGCAGACGGTGAGGGTGGTGGCCGATCACCAGGTCTGCGCCAGCCGATGCCGCTTCCAGCGCCAGGCGCTCCTGCAGGACGTCGGGGCGCGGCGACTGCTCCTGGCCGGCGTGCAGCGCCACGATAACGATGTCCGCACGCTTGCGCGCCGCGGCCACGGTCTTCGCGATCGTGCCCGGCGTGGCGAGCGCGACGGTGGGCCCGGTGGCCGGAGGACGGCGCAGGCCGGGCATGTCGGCGAGGAAGGCGAGGACGGCGATGCGCAGGCCGTGCGCCTCGACGATGGCCGGCTGAGCCGCCTCACGCTGCCCCGCGCCGGCCCCAGCCGCTGCGATGCCCAGGGCGTGCAGCGTGCGCAGCGTGCCGCTCAGGCCGCCGGGGCCGCAGTCGAGCGTGTGGTTGTTGGCGAGTGTGGCCACAGTGAGGCCGCCGTCGCGTAGGGCCCGGGCGTACTCTGGCGGCGACGGGAGGGCGATGCCGCCTCGGACCGCAGGCTGCCTCGTCAGCGGCCCCTCCAGGTTCGCGATGGCGAGGTCCGCCGGCCGCAGCGTGGGAGCAGCTTCCGCGAGGGGCCACGCCGAGCCGTGAAGCCGGATCCGCTTGCCCACGCCCCTGCACAGGATGACATCGCCCACCGCCGCAACGGCAACGACGTCAGCTCCCCCAGCATTGGGGGCCGGGGGGCGTGCGGCCCGACCTTCTCCCCCAGCATTGGGGGCCGGGGGGGCAAGCGGCCCTGCCCCCAGAACCGCCAGGAGCAGGGCCGCAGTGAGGAGACGGAGCACCGGGCAGCCTACAGCGTGCCGGGCCTGACGGGCTTCGACGGGGTGGGCAGCAGGAACGAGTTGGTCCACACCGGGAGCCCCGGCTTCTTGCCGGATTGCAGCATCTTCTGCCACTTCTCGTCGGTCAGGCGGTCGTTCGCGGGGTGCGTGAACTCATGGTAGCTGAACACCGCGCCGCGCGTCAGGTACAGCTTGCCCTCGATGGGCACGATGACGAGCATCTCGTTCGCGCGGCCGACGCCGACCTCCAGGCAGTCCGGGGCGGCCGTGTGCACGTCGGCGATGACCGCCATGTCGCGGTCGACCGGCGTCACGAGGCTCCAGTCGTTGGGGCTGTTCGGCATTAGCTGCAGCGTCATGAACTCCAATTCGCCGCCAATAGCCCGGAGACGCTGGTTGTCGTCGAGGGAGAGAGCCTGGTTGCGCAGTTCCTTCTCCGAGCACGTGCGCAGGAACTTGATCAGGTCCAGGAACGCCTCGAACTTGCTCTTGATGTGGTCCGTCACCAGCCCGCGCTTCGCTAGACCGGCCTTCGACTGCAAGGTGAGGTCCATCAGGTGCATCCAGAAGCGCATGTTCGGCTCGACGTAGCCCTTGGGCATCGGCCGGTCGTCGCCGTCGCCCATCTCCGAGACGGAGGGCTTCGCATACAGGATGGCGTCGTGGCGCAGCTCGGCCCAGGAGGCGAGGGCGGTGTGCACGCTCTTGTCCGCCCACGCTTCGCTGCGCATGAACGAGGGGTAGCCCTCGGGCACAGGCGCGAGCAGCGGGCGCAGCACGTGGAGCCAGTTCCAGTAGAGGTTCGTGGTCCACGTCTCGGGCGTCACGCGCGCCACCCAGTCGACGATCTTGTCTCGCGTCGGCTTGTAGGCGGCCCAGCCCTTCGGGTTGTAGATGTCGGCGTGGGCGTCGAGGATGGCCGCGGCGCGGGGGCTGCCGATGGCGGCCAGCGCGTCGAGGCCGCTGGGCATCGGGCGATCGATGGCCGTCAGGTTCTGCAGCACCTCGCTGTCGAGGATGTAGCGCTGGCCCATGAAGCGGAACTGGCGGTCGGTCTCCGGCGTGGTCTTCTCCAGCACCAGCTTGGGGGCGATGCGCGCGGGCCTGAGCTTCTTCACTTCCGCGACGAACTGGTCGAGCTTGGCGGCGTCGGCGAAGTCGGCGGCGGCCGGCTGGCGCCCGTAGACTGTGTCGGATGCTGTGCGCCATTCGGCCGGCGTCAGGTCGTCCGCGCTGCCCACGTAGAACGCCGTCGGCTCGTAGATGCGCATCCACTCGGCATCGAGGTTGTTGCGGTAGAGCGACTGCACGATCAGCAGCGACTGCTGGATCTGCTCGTCGGCTCGCACCGTGCCGTTGGGGCCGTCGTAGGTCAACGCGAAGGGCGCCGTTCCGAGCCAGGCCATCGCGACGAAGTACTGCTTCAGCTCGGGCGTGCGGGTGTAGTGGCCGCGCGGCACCAGCACCGAGTAGTCCACCTTGTACGGGAAGATGGCGCCGACGGCCGGGCCGGCATGCCCCGCGACCAACTGGCGCTCGACATCGACCAGCGGCGCGACCTCGGTGGGCAGCTCGATCTTCTCGCCCAAGGCCTGCATCGCCACCGCGAAGAACGCCACGTTCTTGGCCGCAGCTCCGCGCAGGGGGCCGGACTTCGTCTCGTTCCACGTCTTGACCGAGTCCAGGTACATCCCGCGCATCAGGCGGCGCAGCGACGGGACGAGGTGGGCCGTCTCGACCTCGCGGAGGGTGGCCATGTAGAAGATGTGGTAGAGCTGCAGCATCGCGTCCGCAGACACGAACGACGGCAGGTTCGCGTAGTTGTTCTTGTCGTACAGGAAGCAGAACTGCCGGTAGTCGGTTGGCATGCAGACGAACAGATTGCGCTGCAGCAGGTCGCGCTGCTCCTTGGTAAGCCGGTAGAGCTTGTTGAACTCCGCCAGGTTCGCCACCTCGGCGAGCGACGCCGACACCGTGTACGGAGCGACCTTCGCCTCGATGGGCCGCTCGCCGGGCATGTCCATCGCGAGCGGGACCGCGGCGGCGCCCTCATCTGGCGCGGTCGGTATCGGGGTGGCTGCGGGCGGCGGAGTGGACGGCTTGGCGGGTGGCTCCGCGGGCTTCGGCTTGGAGCAGCCGACCAGCAGGAGCGCTAGAGCGGCCCAACACACTCTCGTGTTCATGACATGCCTCATGTTGGTTCTGGACTTGCGGCGTGGCCCAGCCGAGGGCCGGGATGGTCTACCGGACCGAGATCGTCAGTGTCTTGCCATCGGCGCGGACGGTGATCGTACCGGCGCCCGTGCTCACTATTCGCGCTGAGCGCCAGCTTCCCTTCTGCTCGTCTGCGCCGAAACCGAACCCGACCCAGGAGTACACGGTGAGCCCGAGCCGTCCGCTGCGGCGGCACTCCAGGGCGACGAGCTTGTCGCGGTTCTGGCCGGTCGGGCGTACCAGATCGAAGTCTACGAAGGGGTCGGCCAGGTGCGATCCGAGCCACCGTTTGACGATCCGCGTCCCGTCGAAGCCAAAGACGAACAGGCCCGCATGCGGTTTCGGGAAGTAGCGGGTGGGCTTGTGGACGCCGAAGACCATCTGGCGCGTCCCATCGCCGATCACGTCGCCGATGCGGAGCTTCCAGGGGTGCATCCGGAGTGGGACGCCCGAGGCGATGCGCTTGGCGCCTCGCCGGATCTCGATGGCGGGATCCTGCCGCGGCGCGAAGACGACGGTCTCCGCGCGCCGGTCGCCGTCCAGGTCGGCGGATAGAGCCAGGGGCCCAGTCGGCGATCCGGGACTGGGCCGCCGACTCGACTGGTGCGGGAGTGCCATCAGCAGCAAGCAGAGGACCAGTTTGATCAGGGGTACACCTCGTCGAACCAGGCCGCGATGGCCTCACGCGCTTCTGCGCCCTCGCCGAGGAGCCGCCTGAGTTCGGCAGCCTGAGATGGCTGGACGCTGACACCCGTGGCTTCTGTTAGGAACGTCAGTACTGCCAGCACTATCGACGCCTGCTGGTTCCAGCGCCCCGTGGAATCGAGTGCGAGGTACATCAGAGCTTCGAAGGCAACGTCAACTTCGGTGTCGTCAGGCTGCCAGTCGACGCACGCTTGGTCTACTGAGCGGAGGTCGACCCACCCAATGTCGCGCATCTGGCTCGCTGATAGCCCGGCGGCGCGGAGGTGCTGATGGAGCCGCTTCAGGGCGCGGTCCACTCTAGATGGCGAAGACTCCACCGATGCGCTCCCGTTCGGCAACTGCCATGGTGCGGAGTTGCCCGTCCTCGTCGTCGTCGAGCAGGTCCGCGTAGATGTCGAGTTCATCGCCATCCGCGGAGTCCCTCCAGCTTCGGCTGTACAGGTGCGTCTCCTCGCTGAGGCTGGCCGCCGATCGCCCGTCGATCCACTGCACAGCCTGGGCCACGGCCTGGTGTCGTGGGTCGGTCTGGCGGAGCTGCCAGTCCTGCGTTAGCTCAAAGACGTGCTCCGTGTAGGGACCGTTGGGCTCCGTCGAGAGCCGGATTCGGCCAGCATCGGCGAGTTCAGACAACAGCGCGCTCCCATTGTCGATTCCAGGACCCTGGGGCATCCGGACGATGGGGTAGTCGGTCAGCGTGCCTGCCCCTGTCTTCCAGTAGATGAGGTGTGCAGCGTAGAACGCCTTGTAGAGCCGGACCTTGCCCACGATGCGCCCGCCGGCTGCGGCGAGGATGTCGCAGACCACGTCCTTTGCGCGTTCCCTCTGGTCATCCATCGTGGTGCTCCTTCCGAGCTTGGGTGTCCCAGCGCCAGCCACGCCGGCGCGCCGTCACTCTCTACTGGACGGTGTTTCGCTACGGGTTGTTTCATCCCCTCCTCCGGGCCTGCCCAGTTCGGACCGAGCGGGGTATCCTGACTCCGTAGCCGCGGTTACCACCCCGTTCCACCAGTGAGGATGCCATGCCTATCAGCTTCAAGTCCCCGTACCCCGATCAGCCCACGCTCTGGCTTCGAGGCAACCTGCACACCCATACCCGCTGCAGCGACGGCTGGGCCGAGCCCGCCGACACCATCGCGACGTACGAGAGGGCAGGTTACGACTTCCTGGCCATCACGGACCACGACCGCTGCGTGCCGCTGGACGGCCTGCGCGCGGCGACCCGAATGACCCTCATCGAGGGAAGCGAGGTGTCCGCCAACGGTCCTCACGTGCTGGCGGTAGGCGTCTCGCAGGACGTGCCCGCTGATGCGAACCGCCAGCGCGTGCTCGACGACATCGCGGCCCAGGGCGGGCTCTCCCTGCTGAACCACCCGAACTGGGAGCGCAGCTTCGAGCACTACCCGCACGCGCTGATGGAGGCGCTGACGGGCTACACGGGCATCGAGATCTACAACGGCGTCGTGGTCTGGCAGGAGGGGAACGCGCTGGCTACCGATCGCTGGGACCGCCTGCTGTCGGCTGGCCGCGTGGTCTGGGGCTTCGCGAATGACGACGTGCACTGGGAGAGCGCGGTCGGGTGCGCGTGGAACATGGTGGCGGCCGCGGACCAGTCGGCGGAGGCTATCGTCGACGCGATGCGGCGCGGCAGCTTCTACGCGTCGACGGGCGTGACCATCGACACGATCGAGGCCGCGGGCGACCGGCTGCGCGTGGCGTCGGCTGATGCGCAACTGATCCGCTTCATCGGCAAGCACGGGCGGCAGTTGGCGGCCATCGAGGGTTCCCAGACCGAGTACGCCGGCACCGGCCAGGAAGGCGGCTACGTCCGCATCGAGCTAGTGGGCGCCGCCGGGCGCATGGCCTGGACGCAGCCGTTCTACTGCTAGACCGCGTGGGCGCCGGTCGGCACGGAGGCCGACCCTCCAGGACGGGCAGGGACGCCCATCCTACCCTGGCGAGGGGTGCGGACGCCGTCGCCCCCTTCTGGCCTCTTGCTTCTGCCTTCTGGCTACTCGCTCCTTGCTACTCGCTACTCAGAGCGAGATAGTGCTTGCCCGCGCCTGCCCGGTGCGGCTATAATGGCCGCGACAACGGACCTGCGCCGAACCGTTCGAAGAGGAGGAGCGCCCATGATAGTGATTCAGGGGACCGGGACGATCAGCGTGACGGAGCCCGGGCACGACCGAGGGACCTACTACGAGCACGCCCAGATCGCGGTCTACGGTGCGGTCGTGCACTTCGTGGCCCACAGCAAGCACCACACGGCGGCCTCGGGCATGTGCCTCATCGGCTGGGACGAGCCGCCATCGATCACCGCGACGAGTGGCGAGTAGGGTCTGGCCCGATACGGTTTGCTGATGCGGAGCTGGGGAGCTACTCCCCGGCTCCGTTTCGTACTGCCGGACGGGCAGGGACGCCCATCCCACCAGGGCTCGGCGCCGGACGGGCAGGGACGCCCATCCCACCAGGGCTCGGCGCCGGACGGGCAGGGA
>CAZFLM010000093.1:0-22095 GCA_964519955.1 uncultured Chthonomonadaceae bacterium
GCACCTATAGGTCAAGTTCCGTAGATGGTACCAACTCGCAGAGATTGTACTTCTCCCACGCATCGCCGCCTTTGCGGGCGGCTTCGACCTGGAGCGGCACCTGCTGTGCGCCGCGCTCATGGGCAGCACGTCGCACAACACCTACGTGCCGAAGGACGACCCGGACAGCATCGACGACATCGACATCATGGGCGTCGTCGTACCGCCTCCCGCCAGGGCCGTCGGGCTGAAGCCCTGGCAGCACTGGGTGTGGCAGCACGAGGAGCTGGATGTCGTCTGCTACTCGCTCGCCAAGTTCGTCGGGCTCCTGCTGAAGTCGAACCCGAACGTGGTGGGGCTGCTCTGGCTTCGTCCCGAGCACTACCTGCACCGCCACCCGCTGTTCGAGCGCCTCGCCGCCAGCCGCGACCTGTTCACCAGCAAGCGCGCCTATCCGGCGTTCGTCGGCTATGCGTCGGCGCAGCTCCAGAACATGGCGCCGCGCGAGTTCCGGGGCTACATGGGCGCCAAGCGCAAGGCCCTCGTCGAGCGCTACGGTTACGACACGAAGAGCGCCGCGCACGCGATCCGGCTCCTGCGTATGGGCACGGAGCTGCTCGATACCGGCGCGCTGAAGGTGTACCGCGACGCCGACGCCGAGGAGATACGCGCCATCAAGCGCGGGGAGTGGTCGCTGGACGAGGTGAAGGCCGAAGGGGAGCGGCTCTTCGAGGCGGCGCGCCTGGCGCATGAGCGCTCCCCGCTGCCGGACGAGCCGGATGCTGCCCGCGCCGAGGAGCTTCTGGTCGGCATCACGCTCGACCTGTGGCGTGCGAACGGCGAGGTGTGATGGGAGGCGCATCGCGCTCTTGACAATCCTCGGCAACCCGCTACAATAGCGCCATGTGCACGCCTGCGGCGCCAGGCGCGTCCCGCGATTGGCGGCACATCTCGATGGGGCTCCTAACCCTACCCAGCGCCGCAGGTCTCCCGGGGGGCCGGCTCAACCAGTCCGGACGCCGCCTTGCGGGCCGCCGCGTTGCGACGGTCCCCGCGTGCGTCCGGCGAGCCGGTCGCCGGGAGACCTACGGGGCACCTCGCCGTCGGGGAGGCGCGAACCGTGGACTACTCCTACCTCTACCAGCAAGCCGGCCACCGCGACGTGAGCCGCGGCGTGGTGACCATCTACGACTACGAGAAGGGCCTCCTCTATCGGGCAGGCGCCTTCCAACGTGTGCTGGGCCCTGGGCGGCATCGGATCTGGCCGTTCTCGCGACAGCGCATCGTGGTCGTGGATACCCGCCGCGCCGTCCTCCAGATCGCCAACCAGAAGGTGCTCACCTCCGACCAGGTGACCGTGACGCTGAACCTGGTGGCCGACTACCGCGTGGCCGATCCGGCGGCTGCCTGCCACAACGTCGCAGACGCGCCCGGCCAGCTCTACCTCGACGTGCAACTCGCGGCGCGAACCGCGGTCGGGGCCCTGACGGTCGACCAGCTCCTGGCGGAGCGCGGCACGCTGGGGACGCAGATTCGTGAGACGGTGGTTCCGCTGGCAGCAGCCTACGGGCTGGAACTGCTGTCGGTCGGCCTCAAGGACGTCATCCTGTCGCAGAAGGTGCGCGATCTACTGATGAAGGAGGTCGAGGCCCGGCGTCTGGCCGCGGCGATGCTGACCGGCGCGCGCGAGGAGGTGGCGGCGCTCCGGGCGATGGCCAACGCCGCGCGTCTCGCCGAGCAGCACCCGCACCTGCTGCGCCTGCGGGAACTGGCGACGGTGCGCGATGTGGCGCAGGCGGGCGGCAACACGGTGGTCGTCGGCCTCGGCGGGGCGCCGGTTGTGGGCGCGCCGGTGGGTGGCGAGCCCAAGCCCGCCCACGACTACAGCGAGCCGGACGATGCCGACGAGTAGGATGCGTCGCCATCGGCACAAAGAGCAGGGCCTCCCTCCCAGACGGGACGGAGGCCCTGTGCACAGCGGCGAGGTCGATCGATCGGTCCCAGCGGACGGGCGCGGAGGCCCATCCCACCGCGGCGCTCGCACATCACCGGTGTCCATGGCCGTCGGTGCCTACCCCTTGTAGATAGGCAACTTCCAGGGCTTGCGGTACTCGCGGTAGTAGGACTGGGTGTTCTTGCCCGCCCTGCCCACGATGTCCATCTTCTCCTTGCTCCAGTGCACGGTCTCGCCCGCCAGCATCGACACGTTGGCCAGGTGGCAGACGATGGTGGTCTGGGCCATGGATGCGAGGTTCGATCGGGGCTGTTCGCGCGACTTCAGACAGTCGAGCCAGTTCTGCCAGTGGTCGTTGGTGGGCTCCACGCGCTCGTTGGGGATGAGGTTGCCATCCGGATCCAGGATCTGCCAGCCGCCGCGCCACACGCGCACCGTTTTGCCCTCGGCACTGACGAACTCCGAGCCGTGGTTCGGCTTGCCGGGGAAGTCGCGGCCCGTCTGCCAGTGGAGCATGCAGTCCGGGTCCTTGAAGCGCATGATCGTCTGGAAGGTGTCCGGGGCGGTGCGGCCGTCCTCCGGGAACGCCAGCTTGCCGCCGTAGGAGGTGACCTCGGTGGGCATCGGCAGGTCGGTGTCCTGGCTCATGCCGAGCAGGCAGATGTCCATCATGTGGACGCCCCAGTCGCCGGTCATGCCCGTGCCGTAGTTCATGAACCAGCGCCAGTTGCCGTGCACATGGTTCGGCGCGTACGGCATCATGGCTGCTGGTCCGGTCCAGAAGTCGTAGTCGAGGTTTGGCGGCGGGGCGCTCGGGGCGACGTTGCCGACCCTGGCGCCGTCAGTCATCCAGGCGCGGGTCAGGATGATCTTGCCGAGCTTGCCGGAGCGCACGTAGGCGATGGCGTTCGTGAACTCCGCGGTGCTGCGCTGCCAGGTGCCGACCTGGACGATCTTCTTGTAGCGCTTCACGGCCGCGGCCATCGCCTTCGCCTCGGTGATGTCATGCGAGATCGGCTTCTCGCAGTAGGCGTCCTTGCCGGCCTCGACCGCGTGGATCAGGTTCAGCGCGTGCCAATGGTCCGGCGTGCCGACAATGACCGCGTCGATATCCTTGCGCTCCAGCATCTTGCGGTAGTCGTGGAAGATCTCCGGCGCGCGGCCGTACTTCTCGGTCACGTCCTTGATGTCGCCCGGCATCCGGTTCTTGTCGACGTCGCAGAGGGCGGCCACCTCGACGCCGGGCTTGTCCATCAGCGTGTGCATGTTGGCCGAGCCCATGCCGCCGCACCCGATGAGGCCGAGGACCACCTTGTCGTTGGCCGCCACCTTGCCCTTCTTCGGAGCCGGCTCGGCGTGGACGGGCAAGATGCCCGCACCCATCCCCACACCCACCGCCGCCGCCGCGCCGATCAGCTCTCGCCGCGATACCCTCGTCGTGTCTACCGTCATGTCGCTCTCGTCCTCTCGAAGATGGCCGGCGCCCGGTCGTGGGCCGCGCCTCGCAGGTCTAGGTTCGCCTTCTGCCGCGGAATCCCTGTGGCCGAGTGCTCTGACCAGGCATCGGTTTGCGAGATGGCGTCTGCCACCCTTGACACCCGCACAACGCCCCGATACAATGACTTGTCAGACATCCGACATGTGCCGCATGTCACGGTGGGACCCCACCAAATGCCCTGTGCATTCCCCCGGAAGGAGCGGCGCCCCACCGGCGAACCGGGTGCCTAGTCCTGCGTGCATAGAGAGCGTCACCCGTGATCCGCCCGGTTGCCGGCCCCGAGCTTAAGAGCGAGCGTGTCAAGGACGCCCTGCGGGGCGCGATCGTGCGTGGCGACCTGCGCGTTGGCGAGCAGATTCCGTCCGAGCCAGCGCTGGTGGAGCGGTTCGGCGTCAGCCGCAGCACGGTGCGGGAGGCAGTCACGTCGCTGGCGGCCGAGGGGCTTGTGACGCGTGCGCATGGCAAGGGCACCTTCGTCTGCGAGCGCCCGGTGCGTCACAAGACGGTCGCCGTCGTCATGCCGTACCTGTTCGTGAGCCCGAACTCGCCGCTGCGAGCCGGCATGGAAGTCATCCCCAGCCTGACGCAGGCCATCGAGGCCGAGTGCCGTCGCCGCGGGATGAGCATCATGCTGTACCTGAGCAACAACGATCCGCTGATCGAGCGCGAGAACCTGCGCCAGATCCCGCAGCGCAGCATCGATGCAGCGATCGTGAACTACATGGGCGGGAGCGCCAACATCGACTGCCTGTGCGGTATCCAGGCTGCCGGGCTTCCGCTAGTGATGATCGATACGCGCGCCGACGACGTCGACTGCACCACGATCTCGACAGACAATCGCCGCGGCGCGTACGAGGCAACGACCCGTCTCCTTGAGGCCGGCGCGCGCTCGGTGTCGTACCTAACCGGGCCCGTGTGCAACTCGGCCCTGGTCGATCGGCGCGCCGGCTATCTGGATGCGATGGCGCGCGCGGCCTTGGCGCCGGATGTCGTGACGCTGGACGACGGGGCGATGGAGCCGGCGGGCGATCCCGACAGCGCTTGCGGCCTGGCGCTGAGGTCGATCAGGGCGGTTTGCGAGCCTCACGGTATCCTAACGGCCGATGCGGTAATCCTGAGTGGGGTGGTGCGTGCCGGGCAGGCCCTGAGCCTGCGATCGGACTATTACCTGCTTGCTTGCTTCGACGAACCTGTTCTGAACAATACCGACGCACCCGCAGTCATCAAGGTGGTACAGCCATTCGACGAGATCGGACGGCTGAGCGTTGAGACGATTGAGGAGGAGCTTAGCGGCGAGACGCAGAAAGGCCAGGTGCACCGGCGCATTGAGTTGCCGCCCCGTATTGAGTTGGTGGGGCGATGCGTGCCAGCGAACGGATGTTCACGGGGAGACCCGTGACACTCGACCGGTCCGGTCCACACCGGACACGCCATCAAGGAGCGATGCAATGTTGCGTGGGAGACGTGATCGGGGCTTCACCCTGATCGAGCTGCTCGTAGTTATCGCCATTATTGCCATTCTCGCGGCCATCCTGTTCCCCGTGTTCGCCAAGGCCCGGGAGCAAGCCCGAAAGACGAGCTGTCTGTCCAACCTCAAGCAGTTGGGACTGGGCTTCATGATGTACGCCCAGGACTACGACGAGGCCCTGCCGGGCATGCCTTTCCAGTATGACGGGTGCACCTACGGCGTGAACTGCATCTTCCCGTGGGATGCGTGGCCGGGCTCGGTTGACTGGACCGGCGTGTTTACGCATGCCGTGCAGCCCTACCTCAAGAGCCGGCAGATCATGCAGTGCCCCAGCGCGACCGAAGTCGATCGGTGGAGCGGGGCAAACGGCCTGTCGTACTGCTACAGCGAGTATCTGTACAACAACCGAAACAACTACACCAAGCTCGCCGCGCTCTCGAACGCGCCAGAGGGCGTTGCCAACGTGTCGATGCTGAGCGAGTGCTTCTCGAGTGGCATCTACATGGACTGGGAGGGCGGCGGACCGACGTTGCCCGACGGCACCATGGACGGCCTGAACCGCATCCGCTACCACACCTGGAACCCGTGGCAGCCCAACCATGAGGGCACCAACCTCTCGTACGCCGACGGGCACTCGAAGTTCATGGCCAAGGACGCGATCCGCAGCTACCGCATGCCATCGGGGTGGTCGGACAACCGCCAGCGGCCGATCGTCTATCCGGGCGCCCGCCTGCCGTAGTCGGATTGCCTGTGTGACCTCCTGGCGCATCTTCGTCAGGAGGCAGTGCGACCGGGGCGGGCGGATTCGCCTGCCCCGGCGCCTCGCGTGAAGGAGAGCAGCATGCGCCGACTGATCCTGGTTCCCTGTGTGTTGGTCTTCGCGCTGGCGTCCCTGTGCGGATGCGGCCCGAAGCCGACCGACGCTGAGAAGAACACGCCGCCACCCGAGAGCGCCAAGAACCCGCGGGGCTATACACCCCCGCCCGCGGGTGCGATCGGGAGCACACCGCCGCCAGGCGCGCCTGCCGGTTCCGGCCGGTAGCCCGCCCTCTGGCTTCAATGGACGCCTGGGCCCCGCGCCTACGTGGGGCCCAGGGGCGCCTCTAGTTGGGGCGAGGCACATTGGGCGTGGACAGCATTGTCTGCGAGGAGTAGCTAATGAGGGCTGTACGCCTGCGCTGGCTGTTCGCCGCGCTGGTCGCGATGGCGGCCTGTGGATGCGGGCCGAAGTTGACGGAGTCTGAGCGCACAGCCGGCAAGCCCGCCAGCGCCAACTTCGAGACGCACCGTGTGGAGCCGCCGCCGGGATACGATCCGACGCGGAAGCCGGCGGCCCTTCAGGAGAGGCTCGCCAGGAAGGCCAAACAGGCGGAACAGGCCAAGAAGGCCGCCGCGCCCGCGAAGTAGCCTCACGGAGTCAGCCGGTCGTCGCTGCGGTGTGGGCGAAGGCCGGCGGCTTTCGCGCTCCTCTTGTCCAGCCTCTACTACTCCAGCGCCTCCCGCACGAACGCCACGTCGTCGTCCGAAGGGTAGGGCTCCGCCGCCGTCACGTCGCGCGGCCGCCCCAGTGCCGGCCCGACGCCTTGCGACCGCCGAGCGGGTCTCCGGTACGCCTTGGCGCAACTCGGGCTGGGCTCGGCAGTCGTGCCCCGCGGAGGCGGCCGGGGGCGCGCGGGCGCGGGCGAACCTGATCGAACGCAAGGCCGGGTGCAGCGGGCTTTCGAGTCGCCGCCAGGGCCTCACCGAATCCTAACCGCCGATGCGGTAGTTCATGTGTGTGTGTAGCGAGTTGGTCCTGCACCGGGTGTGCAGCGCGACCGGCATCGCAGCGCACGCCAGCGACCCAGCCCGAGCCCCTCCTCAGGGGCGGGCGGGGCTGATGACGGTCTGGCCCCCGGTTGTGCCGGGTGGTCGAGCGTCGAGACGATCGACGAACAGACTCGCGGGAGACCTGCAAGCGAACCGGTCAACCAGGAGGATCGGGATGCCGCCCCGGATCGAGCATCGGGGCGCAGGCTGCCCGAGTCGTGCGGCGATGGTGGATCCCATACTGCGGATGTGCCAAGCAGGGGCGCAGATAGCGCCGCAAAGGAGCAGAAACAGTGCAAGGTTGGAGACGTACGAGCGGCTTCACGCTCATCGAACTGCTAGTCGTGATCGCCATCATAGCCATTTTGGCGGCGATCCTGTTCCCGGTGTTCGCCAGGGCGAGGGAGCAAGCGCGCAAGACGAGCTGCTTGAACAACGTCAAGCAGATCGGCACCGCGATGATGATGTACGCCCAGGACTACGACGAGACCCTGGCAGCCGTCCGGTTCGCCGACTACCCGAACGGCCTCTGGAACTCGCCGCTCTGGAACGACTGGGGTTGGTGCTACATCTGGCCGCTGTTCCAGCCGTATATCAAGAACTACAACGTCTTCACTTGCCCGAGCGCCAGGGATCAGTGGGCAGGCCCATCGAACAACCGGGTCAGCGTGAGCTACGCGTACAACGAGTACATGTATAACTCGGGCAACGGGTTGACCAAGCTCGCTACGCTCAGCAACGGCCAGTTCGGCGTTGCGGACATCGCGCTGTTTGCGGACTGCCGCTTCGCCGGCATCTTCAACGACTGGGATGCTGGGTACACGGGCAACGGCACGGCCTATCCGCTGAGCTACCTCGCCCGCATTTCGCTGGCAGAGGATAACAAGCCCCGGCACGAGGGCTCGAACATCGGCTTCGCCGACGGCCACGCCAAGTTCATGGGCGTTACGCAGATCACCAGCCCGTCCCCGAACGGTGTGCCGAGCGGCCAGAACCCGATCGTCAACCCGAACGCGACCAAGAAGCTGTAGTCGAGGTCTGCTGTCCGTTACGAGCACCGAGGGCCGCCCCGCTGGGGCGGCCCTCGGTGTCGCTGGGGTGATCGGCGCCTAGCCGGCCAGCGCCTCGCGCACAAACGCCACGTCGTCGTCCGACAGGTATCTCCCCGCCGCGGCCACGTTGCACCTCGCCTGGCGCTCGTTCCGGAAGCCGGGAATGACGCAAGCGACGCGGGGTTCGGCGAGCACGTAGTTCAGCGCGACGGCTGCCAGGTCCTCGGTAGTGGCGCCGAAGCGGTCCTTCAGCTTCTGCAGCCTCGGCTTCAGGCGCGCGATCTCCTCCGCGCTGAAGGCGCCGCTCCCGCGCCGGTGGTCGCCGGGCTCGAACTGCGGCGGGTTCGCCGGGTCGTACTTGTCGAGCAGGCGCGCCTGGGCCAGCGGGCTGAACGCCACGAACGTGAGCTGGTACTGCTCCATCAGCGTCGCCACGCGCGACCCGGGTCGCACGAACTGGTCGTCGAGCGCGTGCGCCCAGCTCTGCAGCACCTGCGGCTTCACGACCGGAACCGCGCGCTCGAAGTCGTCGGCGGAGTAGGCCGACTGCCCCTTGATGCGCACCTTGCCTTCCTGTACCAGCGCGTCCATCGTCGCGGCGGCCTCGGGCAGGTACTTCGCGTTCTCGCCGAAGTCTCCGTGGTGGAAGTAGTAGAGGTCGATGGTGTCGCGCTCCAGGTTGATGAGCGACTGCTCGCACTGGTGGCGGATGTGGGCAGGCTCGTAGGCGTGCGCCGCGGTGCCGGGGAAGTGGCCGATCTTGGTGGCGATTACGAAGTCGGTCGACTTCAGCCCCAGGCGCTTCAGCACGCGGGCCAGCATCCGCTCCGCGCGCCCGTTGCCGTACACATCCGCGTTGTCGAAGTGGTTCACCCCGGCGTCAACGGCCAGCTTGATGCCCGCCGCGATCTCGTCCTCGTCCACGTTGGCCCAGCCATTGGGCGATCCGTTCACCCAGTTCAGGCCGCCCATCGTCCAACACCCGAAGCTGATCTCGGAGACCTTCACGCCGGTCGTGCCGAGTTCCCGGTAGTTCATGCGTGCTCCTCCCGTCGTCGTCGGGTCGTTACCCTACCGTACGAGGGCGGGGCGGGGGTGGGGCTCCCACTGGTGGACCTTGCTGCCTGTGGTGCGCGCTGGTATAATGGCACCATGTACACTGAACAGGTCAAAGCAGCCCTGACCGGGCTGCAGAAGAGCCTCCCGGCGCCGGTGCGCGATTGGCAGATCGAGGAGGGCACAGACCACATGGGCCAAGAGGCCGTCTGGGTCTGGGCAGTGCTCGACGACGCCGATCTGACGCAGCAGGTGCGCCAGGGCGTCTGGCACGCAGTGTGGGATACCGTGACGGGCCTCGGCCTTGCCGCCGATCCGTGGGTGTACGTCAGGTTCCGCTCCACCTCGGAGGTCTAGGTTCGTGGACTATCCTGGTGACCTGCTGCACCAAGCCGAGCTGCTGGCGCGGCACGACCGCAGGCGACCCCGACAGGCCAACCTGCGTCGGGCCGTCTCGTCTGCATACTATGCCTTGTTCCATCTACTCGCCGCCAGTGGTGCTGCCCGGCTGCTGAGTGGCGCGGGGCGCGAGCCAGCCAGAGTGGCCCTCTCCCGGTCCTTCGAGCACAAGGCGATGGCGGATGCGTGCAAGGACCTCGCAAGAGGCGCCCAGAGCAAGCTGAGAGTGGCATTGGGCGGCGCAACGGTGCCTCAGCAGTTGCTGGATGTGGCACGCGCGTTTGTGGAGCTGCAGGAAGCTCGACACCGTGCCGACTACGACCTGTCGGTGCAGTTCTCTCGTCAGGAGGCTCTTGGTCTCGTGCAGTCCGCGGCCCAAGCGTTCGCCGACTGGGACGCGTCTCGCAAGACCGTCCCAGCCGACGTCCTGCTTGCCGCCATGGTCGCTCCGAAGGGCTTCAGCCGCTAGCCGCCATCGGCTCAGATTCCCCTCGGCGCCCCCGCCACCTCCTACCTCACCCGCACCGTCACCCACCGCACCTCGCCGAAGCCGGAGACGCCCCTCAGCGTCATCTCCACCCGGATGCGGGCGCCGTCGGGCAGGGCTGGCATCTCGGCGACCATGGTATCCGACGTGCCCAGCGGCTGCACGCTGGCCTCCAGCGGCCCGATCCCCAGAGCGTCGCCGTTGCCCCCGGCCGCCATCGCGTTCCGACACCGCGCGATCAGCACCACCGGGCCGACCCCGGCCGATGAGGGCAGCCACGCCGCCTTGCCCGTGTTGCCCGCGACGCCGCGGATGCGGATGGGCTCGCCTGCCTTCACCGTCACAGTGGCACCCTCGTAGGGCACATCCTGCCACTGGCCGTCCGCGTTCCGCACCTGCAGGGAGTCGAACTCGGCGTTCAGGTGCTTGGGCGGGTTGCTGCCGGTGATGGGCACGTTGCCCACCGCGACGCGCGGCGCCGTGGCGCTGTCGGTGCCGTCGCCATCGGCGCGGAGGCCCGGCGTCTTGCCCTGCGCGATCAGCTTCCAGAACTCGTCCTGCGCCTGCGTGTAGATGCCGAAGAGGCCGTCGGCGTGCGCGTCCCGGTCGACCTGAATGAACGCGTCGGGCTGCGGGGGAAGCGGGCGGGCGGCGAACTTCTTGGCGTACTCGGCGATGATGCGCGTGAGGCCGCGCCACGTGCCGTCGGGGTTGATGATGCCGAAGTCGCTGTTCTCGCCGAAGCGGTAGCCGCCGGGGTACCACCAGCAGACCGTGCCCGCGGAGCCGCTCTTCAGGGCCATGTCGAAGAAGCAGCGGTAGTAGTTCTCCGTGAACGCGATCGTCTCGGGCTGGTAGAAGCGGCGGTCGAGGGCGTCCTCCGGGGAGGCCGAAGCCGGCTCGGCGATGTCGGCGCCGCGGTTCCAGATGGTGTAGCCGAACTCGGCCCACAGCACGGGGTGGCCCGGAGCGGTCAGGCGAGCGTACGGCACGGTGAACCAGCCCGGCTTCACCTTTTCCCAGTCGCCGATGCGCCCATAGCCCTCCGGCGACACGAAGTCCATGTCGCGCGCCAGGCCGGTGTAGTCATAGCCCATGAGGTGAGCGCCGCACGTCGGGTTGCCGCCCTCGGACATGCGGAACGAGAGCAGGTGGCGGGCGTCGACCGTGTGGATCTTCTGGCGCGCCTCCAGGTGCTTGCGGCTCAGCAGGTCGTCCAGGAACCGGCGGTATGCCGCGACCATGCGGTCCGGCCCGGTCGCAAGCACTTCGGCGTCCGACGCGCCGGCGACCTTGCCGCCCACCCGCGGGATCGGGCGGCCCCAGTCCTGCTCTGCGGCCTCGACGCTGCCGTAGTGGTCGACGACCCAGCGCTCCCACTCCCCATCCCAGCGCACGCGGGCGTCGCGGAAGCCCCAGACCGACTCCCACGCCAGGTCGTACGCGAATACGGTCGGGTCATCGGCCAGGTGGTTCGCCTTGATGATGTCGCCGATGCCGGGCCACTCGAAGTCGAGCGGCGTGCCGGGCCGCAGCGACAGGTTCACGCGCAGGCCATGGGCGTCGCAGCGGTTCAGCAGGTCGATCAGGTTGCGGTTGTGCATCGACTCGATGTAGACGAACGCGCTGATCATGTTGAAGCCGATCTGCTGGCAGCGCGCCAGGTCGCGTTCGATGACGACCGGGTCGTAGCTCTCGGTGGAGAGCCACTGCTCGAAGTAGTGCCCCGCCTCGATGGCGATGCCTGAGGACGGCATGTAGTTCACGCCGTGCGGGTACCACGGCTTGCCACTGAGCTGGAACTGCCCATCTTTTGCGGTGATCCAGTCCGTCACACGCCCCGGACGGCTCGCGCTTCGCACCGTGATCTCGTGGCTCAGCCGGTCGATGGGCTTGCCGTTGCGCAGCAGTACCGTGGTGACTCGGTACCGGTTCGCAGTCAGGTTCCCCGCCGCCCACGTCGCCTCGCACGCCAGGTTGGCTCCCGCGCGGCTCAGCGGGCGGGTGGTGTGGTAGACCGGCTGCGTGGCGCCCGGCCCCAGCGCCTCGACGCGGATGTCCGCCAACAGCTCCGAGCGGCTGCCCTCGGCCGCCACCGCGCCCACGCGCATCTTGTCGTCGGGGAAGGCGCCGAAGTACTCGGCCCCGCCCTCATGCAGCATGTCCGGGTCGAGCATGCGCTTCGCCAGGGCGACAACGTAGCGTCGGACGTCCGGGCGCGCGTACCACTCCGGTTCGGCGGCGGTGAACGATGCCCAGCGCCCGCCCGCGAACTCGTCGTCGCGGTGGCAGAGCAGCGTGGCGATGGTGCCGGCGACGCCCTGCTTGCCGGTGACCTGCAGCAGCGGCACCCAGCGCCACTTGCGCGCCTTCAGGTAGCCGGTCCCCTCGGTGCGAGGGTGCGTCGAGAGGACGTGCTTCGGCAGGGAGGGCGGCTCGCAGGCGAACAGGTCCTTGCTGCGCGACGCGTCGATGCGGGTGGCGCCGCGAACGGGGTAGACCTTGTACGCGGGCGAGAACGTGTCGAGCGTCGGCGACGTGTAGCGCGGCAGGTCGGACGCCTTGCCGACGCCCGGCTCGGCGAACCAGTACTCGTGCTTGCCGCCGCCGACGCTGGTGTGCGTGAAGGCGAGGCCGACCGCCATCGTGCGGATGCGCGTCAGGTCCAGCTTGTCGCCGGGGCCGCCGCGGCCCGACTTGTGGTCCGGGTCCCAGAGCACGAACGCGCCCACCGCCAGCACGTAACGCTGCCACTTCGGGGCGAGCGGGGTGACCGCGATCCAGCGGGAGCCGTCGGCCTCGGTCAGCTCGATCGAGAGCGCTGTGGTGGCTGCCGAGCCGCGGGCGCGGAAGGTGACCACGTTGTCCGTCGCGGCGGCGGGACGTGCGAGCGTCGTCGCCAGCGTCTCCCACCCGGTCAAGTTGCTGATCTTCACGTGCAGCGCGCGCCCCACGCCGGCCACGTCCTCGATCGCGTGGGACGCCTCGTACGTCGTGTCGTTCGTTGAGCGCCGCCAGTCGGCCTCTTGCATCGTGGCCGCGTCGATCAGGGAGGCGGTCGCCGGCGTGGCGCGGAGCACCTCGCCGACCTGCCACTCGTCGAGCCACTCGCCGGCGTGGGGCATGCCGGCCGGCATCTGGCGCACGAGGCGGTCGAACGCCGGCGCGCCCATCGCGATCATGTGCCCACCGGCGCGCAGGTACGAGCTGAGCGTGGAGACGGCCGGGCCGGGGAAGGTGCGCGCTTCCGGCACGACGAGCATCGTGACGAGGCGCTTGTTCAGGATCTGGCGGCTCGTAACGTCATCTGGGCTCAGCAGGACGACCCTGCGCCCCGTGGCGGCCAGCGCCTGGGCGTACTGCCTGGGCAGCGCCGCGCTGCGCCCGCCCCAGCCGCCGGAGAGCACGCCGATAGCCGGGCGCTTCTCGCTCAGGCCGAGCTGCGCGATGCGTGAGGCGGCGCTGCGGGCGTTCGCCTCGATGCGGCGGCCCTCCTCGGCGGTCCAGACGGGGATCGGCCCGACGTGGATGATCGGCGCGCGGGGCTGCTGCCAGTTCTCGCCGAACCAGACCGCCACTAGGAGCTGCCCCTTGAACCGGTCCGGCGGAATGGCGATGCTGAAGCGCGCGACGCCCGTGCCCGATACCGTCCGCACATCGGTGACGTGCACCACGTTCTGCGCGTCCTTCACCTCGGCGTGCAGCTTCTCGGGCTCGGCGGCGGCGTAGGCAACCTCGAACTTGAGCGCCTGCCCCTCGATCACCTCGGGCGGAAAGCTGCGCACTTCATGGCGCCATGCCTGCGCGGCGGCGGGCAGCGCGACCGTGGCGGCTGCCAGGAGCAGGAGCGCGGTACCGATCCATCGTCTCATCACGTCGTTTCCCTTCCGAGTCTGTGCGGCCGATCAAGCCGCCTGTGCGCAGTGCTCAGCCCAGGGGGGCCTCGACTGCGGCGGGTGCGCCCTCGAACAGCGCGCGCACTTGCGGCCTCAGCAGCACGATGAACGTGAACACCCCCAGCGCCGTGCCGAACGGGACGGCGAACACGCAGTCTATGCCGGCGATGACAAGGATGGGGATGAAGTGCCGCTGGGCCCTCATCCAGCGTCCAGAGAGCGCCGTCAGGCCTCCCAGCGTCCAGCCTCCGAGCACGCCCAGCGAGCCGATCGCCGTGAACATCCAACCGACGAAGGCGGGCGGCGGCACCTCCGCCTTCGGGCCCGCGAGCGCTTGCGGATTGGCCAGCATCATCACTCCGATGCCGACGTAGATCAGAAACATGCACGAGAACAGCGCGATCGCGCCCCCCACGATGTAGTGGAAGAGCGTCAGGAGGCGCAGATGCTCCACATCCTGCTGCGTCAGTTGCGGCTGATACGGCGTGGTGTCAGTCATCGGCGTTCGTGTCCTCGTTGAGCGGTTGTGCGGCAGCCGAACCCGCGCGGATGGCCTCCCAGCGGGCCTCCTCGGTCTTGGTGCGGTTGGTGGCCGGGTCCATGTACCAGTACGCAACGCTGCGGTAGAGGCCGCTGCAGTTGTTGCCGGTGCCGTGCTCGATGGTGAACCGGCCCCTGCGCGTGAACGGCACGTAGTCCGGCAGGTGCAGGCGGTATCCAAAGAGCTGCGGATCCACGCCCCACTCGCCGAGCATGCCGGAGCCCGACAGCGGCCCGCTGTAGCCGCGGATGCCCCACGCGTCGTTCATGTAGTCCTCGGCGCCGGTTCCGTACAGGCTCAGGCGCGGGTCGTCGTCGACGAGGAACATCTCGTCACCCTCGCCGGCTGCCCGGTCGGTCGGGGCGTTCCGCAGGTCGACGTGGAAGCCGCAGCCGACGAAGTGCCCGGCGCCCCACACGTTCAGGAACTCCACGTTGTCGCGCCCATCCAGATTCAGCAGGCGGCAGGCGACGCCGTTGTAGTCGCGGTGGTCCGGGCCGAAGGGCGTCTCGACGTGCCAGGTCGCGCGGAAGCGGAACAGGTCGGCAGGCAGTTCCGCGAGCGGCTCGAGGAGCACCTGCACGCGGACTCCCTCCAGCGGGAGGATCGTCCTATTGACGAGGCGGATCGTGGCCTTCTCGGCAAACGGCATCGGGAAGCAGCAATAGTACGCCCCCTCGGCGTCCGTGCCGACCAGCAGCGAGTTTGGCTTGCGCTCCTGGCCGTAGTCGAGGCAGAGCGGCCCGATCGGTGCGTTGACGCACGGGTCGCGGCGCTCGTCGTCGTCGAAGTGCGCGACCAGCCAGAGGTTGTCGCGGACGTGCTCGATTGCGCGCGGGGCCGAGTTGGGCGGCAGCGATATGCGGATGCCTCGCACGATGCCGGCGCCCTCGGCCTGGAGCAGTACGGCCTCACCGCCCGGCGCGATGGAGTAGGTCCCCTCCCGTGCGGCGCTCCAGTCCACGAGGGGCTCCCCGCGCTCCCGGTTGGCCCAGATACGCTGCGCCTCGCGGATCTCCGGCGTGTCGAGCGAGGTGGCCGGGGCGAAGCTGCGCACCGGCGTGTCCGGCGGGTAGAGGTGGTAGTTCACCTGATAGTAGAGGTAGTCGTCCTCGGGGTCGATGGTGACCTTGCACGAGCGCGCGAACGGGATGGGGCAGTACGACGTGTGGCCCATGGCGACGTGCTCGGCCTTGGAGCGCTCGTAGTTCGCCGCGCTCTCGCCGCCGATGCCGAACGAGAGCGGGAGCAGGTCGAACAGGCGCGCGAAGGGGGTCTCGATGGCCGGCGCCTCGCGTCCGTCGATGAAGATGCGCAGCGTGCCCTTCTGCGGGTCGGCGGTCCAGATGCGCGTGATGCAGCCCGGCCCCTCGGCCTCCATCAGCACGGCGGCCGTGCCCTCGCGGCGGACGAAGTTGCTCCAGTCGTGGTTGCCGCCGCGGCGGTCGTAGCTCGACGCCATCATGGCGCGCGCGACCTTCTTCCGCGCGAGAGACAGCGGGTCGTAGAGATGCTCGATGCTCGGGTAGTCCACGTTCACATCGCCCCCTGGTTCGGATGGATGCCAGCTACCGGGTAGTTCGCCGCGGGGCGGGTGCAATCCCTACAGGTGAGCGCGGATCGTGCGGTGAATGGTTGGGCGGGGAGAGGCGATGGAGGTGTGTCGCGCCACCGTGTCGGACGATGAATCGCCCGCCTGGAGGGCCTGCGGCCAAGCGCCCTGCGGGCGCGGGTTGTGCGAGTAGGGGAGTGGTTGCGGGTGTCGGGACGGTGGAGGTGTGTCGCGCCGGCGTGTCGGACGATGAATCGCCCGCCTGGAGGGCCTTCGTCCGAGCGCCCTGCGGGCGCGGGCTGTGCGAGTAGGGGAGTGGTTGCGCGTGTCGGGACGGCGCGGCTAAGGAGGGTATCCGATGCGTGCGAGCAAGTCCGAGGTGTACCTGCACTTCGTCTGGTCGACCCGCGGTCGCGACCCCGTGCTGGACGGCGAATCGGCACGGATGGTCCACCGGTGCATCGAGGCTGAGGCGAGAGGCGCTGGGTGCGATGTGCTGGCGATCGGCGGGATGCCCGACCATGTGCACCTCCTCGTCAAGGCGCCGACCAAGGTCTCGCCTGCGAGCCTGATGCATCAGGTGAGGGGCGTCTCGTCGGCGTTCGTGCGCGACCACTTGGGCGACGTGGGCGGGTTCCGCTGGCAGGAGGGGTATGGTGTCTTCAGCGTCAGCCGCACGCACGTACGCATCGTGATCGAGTACGTCGAGCACCAGGCCGAACACCACGCATCGGGGACGGTGTGGCCTGCCATCGAGCGCTCTGGGGAGGAGCCGGACACTGCAGGCCCAGAGGGCGCCGAGCCCTTGTAGAGCCGCGCGCGTTCGGCTCCTCCCGCCCGGAGGGCGGTTGGCGGGACGCCCCCCAGCCGGGTGATTCATCTCCCGGCGGCCTCCGGCGACCGGCTTGCGGCCGCTGATGCCTTTGCGCCCGTATGGCCGTTGGCGGGACGCCCCCCAGCCGGGTGATTCATCTCCCGGCGCGCATCGATCAGCCCATCGCCAATCCACGCACCAACCCAAGGAGCACGCGTTTGCACAGACCGACGAGGCGGGAGCTGTTCATCGAAGGGGCGGGGCTGGCGGCGGCGTCCGTCGTGCCGGCGGGGGCGTTCGCCGAATCGCCGGAGCCGCTGTACCCGGACGACGCGTTCTCGCGGCCGGCAGATGACCGGCTCCGGCTGTTCGAGACGATGGACGGCGTCGGGCACTACATGGACGTGCGGCAGCGGGCGGCGGAGTACCCGCTGAACGAGTTCGTGCCGGTCGACTGCGGCGTGCTGTGGCGGTTCCGGTCGGCGAAGCTGCCGCACAACGCGCTCTTCATCCAGACGCGCATCCGGCGCGCGCCCGAGGCCATCTCGTTCGAGGTGGTGAACCGGACCGAGCGGCGGATGTCGTTCAGCATGCAAGCGCACGAGTTGACCTGGCTGCCTGTGGCGGAGAACACCGCGGCAGTTTGGCTGCTCGCGGAGCCGCAGCACGTCGAGCCCGGCGCGCGCGCCACGGTGAGCTTCCGGTTCGCCGACGCACGGTCGGACGCCAAGCGCAAGCCCCGCTTCCCGATCATCGCGCTCGTGCTGCTGGTACACGACCTGTCGCCTGGCCTCGAGCACGAGCTGGAGCTCCGCCGGCTGACTGTCCACTACGGCCATGCGTTGGACGTCGCCGCGAAGGTGGCGGCGCGGGTCGACAGTGGCGCGGCCGTGGTGCGTATCGCCTCGGCGGGGGCGCGACCTGAGCCCGGCGCGCCGATCGACATGGAGTTCCGTCGCCAGGAGCGCGTGCTCTGGCGGGTGCGTCTGACCGAGGCTGAGCGCGCCGCGCTGGCCAACGGGGCCTGCGACGTCAAGCGGCCGATCCCGTGGTACCTGGCACCGGGGCGGCATGACCTCGGGCTGGTCGTGGGCGGCTACCGCGTGCGGGGCGCCGATGCGTCGGTCGAGCTGCCCAAGCGCGTCGCCGCCTCGCTGCCGCGCGCCGAACGGCGGATGCAGAGAGGGCGGCCCGCGCTGTTCGTCAACGGGCGGCACTTCCCGTGGCAGGGCTACTCGTCGTACGACTACCAGCCGGGCAACGTGGCGGAGTTCGGGGCGTCGGGCACCACGGTGATGTGCGTGCCGACCTGCGCGGGACGCCACGTGCACCACATCTGCGAGGCGACGGCCGGCGGGCACTATGCGGAGCTGGACGAGAGCGTCAGCTTCTCGCTGCAGGCGAACCCGGCCGCGATGATCTTCCTGCGCGTCTCCCTATCGCTCCCGCCGCTCTGGCTGCGCGAGCACCCGCAGGAACTGGCCCGCATCGTCACCGACCAGGGCGAGTTCGTCTGGGAGGAGGGCAACGGGACGCAGGTCGCCTCCTTCGCGTCGGAGGCCTGGCGCAAGGACCAGGCCGAGGAGCTGCGCCGCCTCATCCGCCACTGCAAGGCGCAGCCGTGGGCCTCGCGACTGGCCGGCATCTGGGTCACGTGCGGCGTCACGGAGGAGTGGTTCGCCTGGGCCTGCAACGAACAGCTCTACTCCGACTACAGCGCGCCGATGCGCCGCCGGTTCGCTGCGTGGCTGGGCGAGCGCGGCGGCAGGCTGGCCGAGACCTCCGACATCCCGCTGCCGGCCGCGCGCCGCCGCCCCGGCCTCGACCTCTACCCGGACGACCGCGACGGGCGCAGCGCCGCCGCCTTCCACGGCTTCCTCTCCGATCTGGCCGCGGAGACCATCGGGCACTTCGCGCGCGTGGTGAAGGATGAGACGACAGGCAGGACGCTCGTCGGTTCGTTCGCCGGCTACGTCATCGAGCTGGCCGGGGAGTCGCGCCAGGCCACCAGCGGCCACTTCGGGCTCCGGCGCCTCCTCGACGACCCCAACGTCGACATCCTCGCGACGGTGCCGCTGCTCGACTACCGCGATCTGGCGAATGGCTACAACCCGTACTGCTCGGCTACGGAGTCGATCGCGGCGGCGGGGAAGCTGTTCTGCAGCGAGAACGACATGTTCTCCTGGCTGCACCCCATCCTCTGGCACCAGGTCTACGACCCGAAGAACCCGCGCGGCGCGGCCATCTCCATGCACCAGCGCGAGTGCGCGAACGACGCGGTGCACGGCACGATGGCGCAGAAGTTCTCGCTCTCCGCAAGCTGGCACCACGATGCGGCCCTCCACCGGGCCTTCGCCGCGCAGACCGCGGTCTACACGAAGGCGGGCGCGTTGGACCGGACGCAGGCGGCGGAGATCGCGTTCGTGGTCGACGACACCGGCTTCGCGTGGGTGCCACCGGGGACGGCGCTGCTCCAGGCGGCGCACAAGCAGATGCTCCACGACCTGGGGCGGGCGGGTGCGCCGGTGGGGGTGTGGCTGCTCTCGGACCTCGACAAGTTGCCGCGGCGCATCCGGCTCGTGGTCGTCGCCACGGCGTCCGCGGCCCGCATGAAGGACATCGCGAGGCTGAAGAGCAGCATGGAGCGTGCTGGCCGCACCTTCGTGGTGATCGGGCCGATCGGGCTGATCGATCCGGATAGCGGCCGGTGGGACGCCGCAGCACCGGCGAAGGTGCTCGGCCTATCGGTCGAGGTGCGGAACGAGCCGCTGCCGGGCCGGGCGCTCATCGGCGACGCGGTGGTCTGCCCGATCGCGGCTGTGCGGCCCCGCGCACAGCTCACCGGGGGCGACGCTCTGGCGCGGTACTCCGACGGGCCGGGCGCGGCGGCGTCTCGGCAACTGCCGAACGGCGGGCGGCTGGAGTGGTGGGGCGTCCCGCCGCTGGGCACCGAGATCTGGCGCGAACGCGTCGCCGACGCCGGCGTGCACCTCTACGCGCCGAGCGGCTGCCTCGTCCACGCCTCGCGCGAGTTGGTCGCCGTGACGAGCCCGGTCGCCGGCGATGTCGAGCTGCGCTGGCCGTCGCGCGTGACAGTGACCGACCTCTTCGACGGGTGGAGCGGCGCCGGCGCGGTCACGCCCTGCCCGTTCCAAGTGGGCCAGACGCGTCTCTTGCGGGTGAAGATGGGGTAGGGGCATGCGCAGGGAGGAAGCCAATGCCGAGCGTCCGAGTAGGGCTGTCTCTCGATGCCGCCGTGGCCGAACTGCTGCGACGACGGGCGCGGGAGGCCGGGAAGCCGATCGGCCAGTTCCTGTCGGCGCTCATCCTGGACGACGAGCGCCGTCGGATCGATGCGTTGGCGGAGGAGGGCTACCGCCTGCTTTCGGAGGAGACCCGCGAGTTCGCCGAGCAGGCGCTCTGTGCGTTCCAAGAGGTGCTGGCGCGGCTCCCGGATGAGGCCTGCGCCGAAGGATGGTAGGACGACCCGAGGGCAGGGCCTGCTGGGCTGAGTTCGCGCCCGGACGCGGCGTCGAGCGGGCCGGCCTGCGCCCCGTGGTGATCGCGCAGGACGACGGGGGCGTCTCGTCTACCGCGGACCCGGTGGTTGCCGTGATCAGCAGGGCACTCGTGCCTCGCCATACACGACACCGGCCTCCCGCTCCATCGCTGGGGTGGGAGGCCGGTGTCGTGTGGGGCCGGTGACCGAGGCTACTTGCGGGCTTCCGCCTGCAGGCGCGCCGCCTGGCCCGGGTCGCCGATGTGCAGCGTATCGTAGGCCTGCTGCGACGAGGTGAAGGGGCCGAGACCCTCGACGCCGTGCCAGTCGCCCTGGGTCAGCATCGGGTTGGTGAAGCCGGTTTCCTTCTCGCGCTTGGCGATCCAGGCCTCCATCCGGGACTTCAGGAGCGCCACCACGTCCGGCAGCTCCTCGGCGAGGTTGCAGTTCTCCTCGGGGTCCTTGACCAGGTTGTACAGCTCGATGGCGGGCTTGAAGTGGAAGTCCGGCTCCAGCGCGACCATCAGCTTCCACTCGGGCGTCCGCCAACCGTGTTTGCGCATCCACGTGCACTCGGTGATGTAGATCTCGGTGTCGTGGGACGCGACCTCGCCGGTCATCATCGGCACGAGGCTCTCGCCGTCGAACTGGTAGCCGGGCACCTCGATCTCGGCCAGGTCGAGCAGCGTCGGGACGAGGTCCTTGTGCTGGTTGTAGCCGGCGACGCGCTTGCCCGCCGGGACCTTGCCGGGGTAGTGCAGGATCAGCGGCACGTGCAGCGTGCAGTCGTACATGCCGTGGTGATCGAACCAGCACTCATGGTCGTACAGCGTCTCACCGTGGTCGGAGTTGATGACCACGATCGTGTCGTCGGTGATGCCCAGCGTGTCCAGCTCGGTGAAGAGGGTCTGGATGCAGGCGTCCATGTACGCGACGGCGCCGTCGTACTGGGCGATCTCGTAGTCCTTGTCGCTGATGCCGACCGGCATCCACGCGGCGAAGTAGTCACAGAACGGCTTGAACGTCATCACCGGTTCCATCGACTTGTTGTTCGGGTCGCACTCGTCGCCGTGGTAGAACATGCGCTCGTACGGCGCCGGCGGCAGGTAGGGCGTGTGCGGGTCCATGTGGCGCAGGAAGAGCAGGAACGGCTTATCCTCGCCCGCCAGGCGACGCATCTCGGGCACGGTCACCTTGTTCAGGTTCTCCGCCTTCGGGCTGCGGCCGCTGTCGTCCGCTCCCCATCCCGCAAACTCGATGTAGTTCTGGAAGCCGCGGGAAGCCGGGTTGCCGCCGAAGCCCACGCAGGTCGTGTTGTAGCCGTTCTCGCCCAGGATCTCGGCGAGGGTCTTGACGCCCTCGCGCATCGGCCCCTTGTGGCGCAGGGCGACGACCTGGTTGCTGAAGCAGTCCATTCCGGTGAACATGGAGCCGTAGCCGCTGGTGGTGGGGATGTGCGGGCTGTAGGTGCGCTCGAAGAGCGTGCCGCCCTGGGCGAACCTGTCCATGTGGGGCGTCGTCTGGCGTGGATAGCCATAGCAGCTCATGTGGTCCGCGCGCAGGGAGTCGATCCCGATTAGCAGGATGTTCGGCTTCCGCCCGGAGGGGCGCTGACTGGACATTCTTGTTATCCTCTACAGGGTTTGGGCCCGCGCGACCAGGCGCCGGGCCGGGTGTCGTCCGTCCTGTTGACTTCACCGTTCGCGCGCGACTTCCTCCTGTTTCGTGCATGCGATTCAGGCGGCGGGAGGAATCCGGCGACGGACCCTCCATCATAGCATCGGATGGGCATCGCGCCGCGACCCGTCTGCCGTATGCGGTAGTCTGTCGCGGTGACGGCAGACCGCTCCCTCACGGTCGCGCCTCGGAACGTGGTGCATGGCGGCGGGCGTGTTCGCATCGCGCCACCGTGCCGAGCCGGGAGCGTGAGCGACCGGTCTGCTGTAGTTGGCACATTGTCGCGGTGGCGGCTCACGCGCTCCATGACTGTCGCGCCTCGGTTGGTTGTGCGTGGCGGCGGGCGTGCTTGCATCGCACCACCGTGCCGAGCCGGGAGCGTGAGCGACCGGTCTGCTGTAGTTGGCACATTGT
>CAZFLM010000094.1:0-21712 GCA_964519955.1 uncultured Chthonomonadaceae bacterium
GGGGGCCGGGCAGGGGGGGCCGTTGGCCGCCGGGGGGGCGTCGGGGGGGGGGGGGGGGGTGGGCGAGGGGGGGGGGGGGGGCGTGGGGGGGCGCCTCTACACGGTGGGGTGCCGCGTGTGGGGGGGTGGCGTGGTGTTGGGGGCGCGCGCTGGCCCGCCCGGGGGGGGGGGGGGACTGGCTTGCGCGCGACGTGGCGATGGGCGCGGCGGCCTCTACTCGTGGCGCAGGGCTTCGATGGGATCCAGCGACGCGGCGCGCCATGCCGGATACAGGCCGAAGAACACCCCGACGAACGCGGAGAAGCCGAACGCTCCCAGAATGGACCAGAGCGGCAGATGGATCGCGAGACCGGGCTGGCCTCCGACGCCACCCTTCATGAACTGGCGCGAGATCGCCCCGATCGCGTAGGCGACACCCGCTCCCAGGCCGATGCCGATAAGGCCGCCCGTGCCGGACACGGTCGCTGCCTCGATGAGGAACTGCGAGAGGATGTCGCGCTTCTTGGCGCCGACTGCCTTCCGCAGCCCGATCTCCTTGGTGCGCTCCGTCACGGACACGAGCATGATGTTCATGATGCCGATGCCGCCGACCAGCAGCGCGAGGCCCGCGATGCCGCCGAGCACCAGGCCGAAGATGGAGAGCACGCGGCCGATCGCCTGCTGGATGTTGTCGAGGCTGTCGACCTGGAAGCCGAGGGTGTTGTTGTGCACCCTCATCAGGCACTCCCAGATCTGGTCCATCGTCTCGGTGACCTTGTCGCCGTCCTTGGGTTGGGCCCAGATCATGCCCACGACCTCGGCGCCGATGAAGCGCTTCTGGACCGTCGTGATGGGCACCAGGACCTGCTTGTCGGTGTCCTCGCCGCCGCTGCGCCCCTTCTCCTCCAGCACGCCCACGACGGTGGCGCTGATGCCCTGGATGATGACGTCGCGGCCGACCGGCGTCTTGCCGTCCTTGAAGAGGGCGTCCTTCACCTTCGAGCCGATGACGCAGACCTTGTGCCAGTTGGCTTCGTCGTCCTCGTCGAGGAAGCGCCCCTCCGATATCTGCACGTTGCGCAGGCGCCCATAGTCCGGCTGGATGCCGACGACGCGCACCTGGTACTCCTGGTCGCCGCGCTTGGCAGGCAGGTCGTTGGGCACCGGCAGCTCGGCGGAGAGTGTCTGCACCAGGTCGCAGCGCGCGCGGATCGTGCGGATGTCCTCCATCGTCAGACCGGAGAGCCGCCGTGTCTCCTTCTCGCGCCGCGCGACGCTGGGGTCGTACGCGATGATGATGAGCTTGGCCCCGAGGCGCTCGAACTCGTGCACGATGCTGGCGCGGGCGCCCTCGACGATGGCGACCATCACGATGACGGCACTGACGCCAATGATGACGCCGAGCATCGTCAGCGACGAGCGCATCTTGTTCGCGCGGATGTTGGCGAGCGCCGTCTGCAGGCTTCGTAGGAGGTTCATGTGGTCGTGTCAGGCTCCGGCGTGTCGGTCGGCTCTTCCGCCGCGGGCTCCGGCTCGGCGGCTTCGGGTGCGGGCGCGGGCGCGGGCTGACCGGCGAGCCGCTCAGCGAGGCCTCCGACGGTATCCGCGCTCTCCAGGTCGGCCACGGTCCAGCACTGGGCGAACTCGTCCTCGATGCCCAGCCGCAGCACTTCCCAAGCCAGCCGCGTGCCCGCCACGCATCCGGAGCGGTCGGCCACGATGGTGGCCAGAGGCGTCTCCGGCGTGACTGTCTCGGGCTCCGCGAGCAGATGCTCCGTCAGCACGTGGCGCAGCCTCTCGTCTACGGAGAGAGTCGCCCGGCTCTGGCGCTGTGCCTGCTCCCGGCAGCGGGCCGCGAGGGTGACGCGGTGGCACCAGAGCACGAACCGGTGGGCGGCCGCCTTCGTGTCGCGCTCCAGGCGCGCGAAGGGGTCGGCCGTCGGGCGCTCGGGAGCCTGCGGTGGGGGAGCAGGCTGCTTCAGCGTGTTGATGAGCCGCTCCGCCTCGGCCGCGTCGATCTTGCCTTTGGCCAGCAGATCCAGGATCTTGCCGATCTCAGCTTCCATGTCCGTTCGCCTCCGCGCCGGGACCGCCGGCGCAGCTCCTGCTCGACCGAATGGTGCACGAGTGCCGTGGTGGGATGGGCCGGAGCCTGCCCTGAGCCTGTCGCAGGGCGCCCGTCCTGTACCACTCATAGGTGCGCCGGGCTAGCGGTTCTCGCCGCCGCCGTCGCCGCCGTGGTCGTCGCCGCCTCCGAACTCCAGGTTCACGCCGCGCCGCTTCGGGCCCGTGAAGTCGCCGGGCTTCACCTTCTCGCCGGCCTTCAGCCCCGACAGGATCTCGGCGTGGGTATCGCCTTCCAGCCCGACGGTCACCTCGCGCGGCGTCACGTTCTCGACGTCCTTGCCCTGCTGCTTCGTCACGGTGAGGATGTTGACCGTGGTCTTGCCCTTGTCACGGATGACGCACTGCTTCGGCACGCGCAGCACGTTGGCCCGGCGCGCGATGACGATCGTGCAGCGCGCGCTCATGCCGGGCCGGAGCCGGCCATCGGGGTGGTCCACCTCGACCTCGACCGCGAACTTAATGACCGCGGTGCCGCCGCTCTGGTCGGTGGCCGAGCCGGCTGCCGGCGCCACCTTGCTCACGTGCCCCTTGAACGGCACGCCCTTGGCGCCGTCCACGTTGATCTCTACTGGCAGGCCGGTCCGGATCTTGTGGACGTCGACCTCGTTGACGGTCATCTTCACGAGCATGCGCGAGAGGTCCGCTATCTGCAGGACGGGCGTGCCGGACGAGAACGTGCTGACGCCAGAGGTGATCAGCTCGCCCTGCTCCACGTAGCGGCGCGTGACGACGCCGGTCATGGGGGCGACGAGGCGCGTGTCGTACTGCCGCACCTCGATCTCGCGGAGCTGGTTCTCGAGCTGGACGACCGTGGACTTCGCCTGGTCGACGTCATCCTTGCGCATGTTGTCCTGCTGGGTGCTGGACCTGGCGCTCGCCAACTGGGCTTTGGCCTGCTCGACGGCCGACTTGGCCACCTCCGCCTCGTGCGCCTTGATGGCGATGGCGGTGCGGTTGGCTTCGGCTCTCCGGAGGGTGGCGCGCGCCTCGGCCACTCTGCCCTCCGCACCGGCTAGCTCCAGGCGGTTCTGCTCGGAAACGAGTTCCAGCTTCTTCTTGGCCTGGTCGAGGCGGGCGTTGGCGGCGGCCAGTTCCGTGCGCGCCGCGTCGACGGTCTGCTCGGAGGCGAAGCCCTTGGCGAGGAGGCGCTCCTGGCGCTGTACGTTGCGCGCTGCGTTCTCAGCGCTGGCCTTAGCGTCCTCGTAGCCGGACTGCGCGACGACGACGGCCTGCGGGTGCGTGGCGGTCTTCGCCAGATTCAGCGCGTCGATGGCGCTCTGCAGGCTCGCCTTGCACTGCTCCACGTCGCTGTCGGTGAGCTGCGGCTGGGCGGCGCTCTCTTCCTGTGCGACGCGCAGGCGCAGTTGGGCGGAAGCGAGTGCTTGCGCGGCGACCTGGACGCCCGAGGTCGTCTGCTCCGACTGGTAGCTCACGCCGTGCTGCGCCTGAGTCAGCCTCGCGCGTGCGCCGGCCAGTTGCGCGCGGTACTGCGCCACCTGGCTGTTGATCTCAGTCGGGTCGATCTCCGCGAGGAGGGTGCCCGCGCTCACGCGCGTGCCCTCTTGCACCAGGAGGCGCGCCAGGCGGCCCGCGACCTTCGACTTCACCTCGACCTTCTTGAGCGGCTCGATGGTGCCGGTCTCGGTGACCTTGATCTCGACCATCCCGACGTCGGCTGCCTCCTGTCGCGCCGGTTTCGGGGCTGCGTGCGTGAGCGACCTGTAGCCCCAGAGGCCGAGGCCGAACAGGATGAAGATGGGCAGAAGGCAGCCGAGGGCGATCTTGCGGAACATGGGCAGTCCGTCTCCGTGATCGATAGGATGCAGAGGCTGAGCGGGCCGGTCGGCAGGTGCGTGAGGGAGAACGGACCCGAGCGTCGCCGTCACTACGTGCCAGGTGGCGTGCCGGTTTCGCGTCCCTAAGTGACGGGCCCCGCCGGCACATGGTATCATGGCTCGACAGTTCCGCGATGCGCCGAGGTGGCCCGTCGCGCGTTGCCAACGTCGGAGTCCGGCGTCTGTATCTACAGAGAGCACACTCGGCCAACGGGCCGAGGGCTCGCGAGGAGGCAGACGGGTCCATGACTGGTGCGTTGGCGGGAGTGCGCAACCCTTTGAGTACGCATCCGCCGGCTGTGACAGCGCGAGCGCCAGAGCGGTCCTCGACCGATGAGGATCTGCTGCGCGCGTGCGCGTCCGGCGACCGCGATGCGCTGAAGGAACTGACGCACCGGCACCAGGCTCCGATCTACCGATTTCTGCTGAGGATGATGGGATCGCCCGAAGATGCTGAAGAGGCGGCGATCGACGTGTTCGTCAAGGCGTGGCAGAACGCGCCGCGTTTCGAGTACCGCGCCAAAGTCGCAACGTGGCTCTATCGCATCGCGATGAACATTGCGCGGGATGCGCACAGTCGGAAGAAGGGGAAGATCCAGCAGCCGTGGCCGGAGGCGGAAGAGCTGAACCGCATGGCTGTGGGGTCCGCCGAGGACGACGCCGTCCGGAAGCTGGAGTTGGATCGGCAGTCCGTGCGTCTGCACCGCGCACTTGCCAGGCTCAGCGAGCAAGACCGGCTGGTCCTGGTTCTGTACTACCTGGAAGACCGGGAGTACGACGATATCAAGCGGATAACGGGCTTGTCCTACACAGTGCTGAAGACGCGCCTGGCGCGCGCCCGCCGCAGGCTGCGGACGCTGTTGGACGCCGACGGGAGTGAGGTCGACCAATGACCTGCAAGAGAGTGGAGTGGCAGATAGCAGACTGGATCGCGGGCAGGCTGGACGGGCGCGAGGCCCAGGCCGTCGCGGACCATTGCCGCGGGTGCGCACGGTGCGCGTCGCTCGCGGACGATGAGCGGGCCTTGCGTGCGCGCTTCGCCCAGGCTCCGGTTCCGAGCCGCCAGGTGGACCTCTGGCCCGCCGTGGCGGTGCGCAGCTCGGGCCTGACACGCCGGGGCTTGTGCCTCTGGCCGCGGCGCCTCGCCTATGGCTCGGCGCTGGCCGGAGCGTGCTGTCTGCTGCTGTTGATGACCGCCCAGCCCACGCACGTACCGCGCCCGGGCGCCGTGCAGCCTGTCGCCGCGGTCGACGAGGCCCACGCCTTGAGCCTGGTGGCGGACACGCGCCTTCTGCCCAACGTCGACACCGATTCGATGATGATCGAGGCGCGCTACGCATCGACCACCGGCAGTTCGAGCGGCGGGGAGGACTGAGCGATGCGCGCACGTGTGCTCGTACCGGCGGTGTGCGCCGCGCTCGTGGCCTGGAGCCTGGCGCTCGCCGCGGGGCCGGCGGCCGCCCAGGCGCCCGACGCCAGGGCGCAGAAGGGCGGCACCCGGCCGCGCTTCACGCAGACGCCCGAAGAGAAGGAAGCCGACCGTGTCCGCCTGGGCATCACCAAGGAGCAGCAGAACCATATCGAGTCGGTGCATGCCGAACTCGACCAGAAGCGCAAGGACCTGGCGGACAAGCTCTGGGAGCAGTACCGGAAGCTCGGAACGCTGTACAGCTCCTATGAGATCGACGAGGCGCAGACGAAGGTCGTCCGGCGTGAGATCGTGAGCCTGCACCGGCGCATCCTGGACCTGCATGCCGAGAACGAGCAGCGGATTCGGCGCATCTTGACGAAGGACCAGTTCGAGCGCTTCCAGGCCCTGATGAAGGAGCGCTTCGACAAGATGGGCAGGGGAGGGGGGCCGCGACGAGGTGGACCCAACCCGGGCCCAGGCGGCGGAGGCCGGCCCTAGCCGCCGCCCCGATACCGTAGTGACGCCACGAGGCCCCGCCGCGAAACGGGGCCTCGTCGTCGTCGCGCGGAGGGATCCTACGCGTCGCCCTTGAGCTTCTTCTGCTCCTCCAGCTTCTTCAGCTCCTCGAGCTTCTTCATCTGCTCCTGCTTCGCCGCGTTCTCCATCTGCTCGATGTCAACGCGCTTCCCGCAGAGCGGGCAGAACTGCCAGTCATCCTTCGACGCCTGCCGCTTGGCTCCGTCCTTGGGGCAGAACTGCCAGTTCGGCGCAAGCACCTCCCCGCACTTCGGGCACTTGGCGATCTTCGGCTCGCGGACGATGGAGACCTTGCCCTTGCAGTGCGGGCACGTGAAGCTCTGGCGCGCGCCCAACATGATGGCCCGGTATCCCATGGCGGCGCCCACGTCGGGGATCTCTACCTTGAAGTTCGGCATCGTGGCGCCGGCGAACGGCAACGACGGGATGCCCGGCTTGCCGCCGGGGGTCAGCCACTTGAGGCCGCCGTCCTCGCCGAAGACCTGGAACGCGCTCGATGCGCGCACGTTCTTGCCTACCTTGATGGTCGTCTTGCCGTTGGCCGTCTCCTTGACCCAGCCGACGCCGGCGATGTCGGAGATCAGGTCGAGGGCGGCGCCCAGCGTCACGTTCTTGGCCGATGCCGTCACCTTGGTGTCGGGCAAGTCGCCGTCGACCGCGAAACTCAGCTTCTGAGCCTTCAGGATCTGCTCGAAGGCGTCCTTGATCGGGGCATCCGTGAACTCGAAGCTGACGCGCGTCTTGGGCAGGTCGGAGGCGCCGGCGCGCGACCAGGTCCAGACACGCGCCGGTCCGCTGCCGTCGGTCGTCACCGTGACCCCGATATGCTCCAATCCGTCGCCGTGGCCGATGGCGCCGCCGGCTGCCCCGGTGGACTGCATGGCGAGGTGTATCGCGGTGCAGGCATCGGCCTCCGCGCGCTCGACCTGCTTCTCGGCCTCGGCGATCTGCCGCTCGATCTTCACCTGGATCTCGTGCTCGATCTGAGACTGCTCGTCCTTCTTGGAGTCCTGTGCGTTGGCGACAGCGGCCACGCCCAGGAGGGCGACTGCTGCGGTCCAGTATCGCTTGCTCATCGATTCACCTCACTGTATGATGCAGGGATTATGCGGATCGTGCCGGCGCCGCCGCCGGCGTTGTCGTCGCCGCCCATCGTCGCGTCCAGGACCACCGGCGTTGCGACCACGGTGCCTGTCTCCGCGTCCACATGGGTGGCCCACGCCGGCATAAGCGTTCCGGTGCGGGCGTGCTGCACGGGCTCCACCGACCAGCGGACCTTCGGCGGGCGCACAAGGACGGCGAGCTGGGCTCTCGGCGCCGCACGGCGCTTGCGCGGCCGGATGGTGGGTTCGACGCCGGATCCGGCGGCCGCGCCCCCCGCTGCGAGCCTGGCCGGGGCAATGTCGCCTCCAGACGGGCGCTCGATGGAAGGTTGGCCGGTGCCCGCGTTCGCAACCACGGGCGGCGGCGCCGGATTGGACACGGTCGGCGCGCTCGCCGGCGCCGGGCCGATGGCGGCTGGCCTCGGCCACAGGACGACGGTCAGCAGGCCCGCCAGTGCGAGCGTGCCGAACGCCGGGGCCAGGCGCCAGGCGGAGCGCGGCGGGCGCTGGAGGAGCGCGCGCTCGGCAAGCCCCATGGGCGCCGGCCTGTCGGGCTGGCACTCGGCGGCGAGCCGCAGCAGCGCTTCGATGCGTTCGACGCCGGTCGGTTCGGTGTCAGTTCGGTTCATACTCGGCACTCCTCTGCGCCACGCTGCTCCGCATCGACCGGCAGGATGTCGACCAGACCTCGCAGCTTGCCTTCGAGGCGCTTCAGGCCGGCTCGGGTCCTGCTGCGCAGTGTGCTCTCCTGGACGCCTTCGAGGCGCGCGATCTCGGTGAGGGTGAACCCCTCCATGTAGTGCAGCCAGATCGGCACCCGCTGCGGCTCGGGCAGGCCGGCCACGGCCTCGCGCACCTGTCTGCACAGATCGCGATGGGCGGCGTCGTCTTCCACCGACCCGGCCGGCTCGGATTGCCCCGTCCAGGAACTCCAGTTGATCACCCGCCGCCGCCACGCGGAGCGCCGGTAGTCGTGCGCCGCGTTGACGGCGATGCGGCAGAGCCAGGCTTCGACAGGCGCGTCCGACCGGTACGTGTGGCGAGCGGCGTAGGCTCGCACGATCGCTTCCTGCACCAGGTCGTCGGCGTCCGAGCCCCGGGCGACGGAGGCGACAACGCGCCACAGACGATCGCGGTGCTCCTCGCACAGGCGTGCGAACGCCAACCGATCGCCGGTAATCGCCGTCCCGCCTCGATCGTCGTCGATCTGCGACTTGCTCAAGCGCGCTCCTCCAAACCCTATGACGAGACAGGCTCACGAATCCGCGAGACAGGCGCCCAGATCGTCTCGGCAAGGCCTGAGTGGTGCGTCGGGGTACTGGTGCTGGGGGCGCCGCCGGGCGCCGGGGTAGGGCGAAGTAGGGCACGGTCGCCACAAAGAGGCCCCCCGCGTTCGCCCGCTGCGGGGGGCCTCTCTGCGTTCCGTCGGGACTACGCCGCGGGCTTGACCTCCCAGATCAGCTCGCGGACCCCATCTTGGCTTCTGACCAACCTACGGATGAGTTCGATCTCCGAGTCCAGATCGATTTCGGGATGGGTGCGGAGCCGGTACACCTCGCCCCGCATGTAGCAGACACCGTGCATGATGCGGATGTCGAGCCGGCTGCAATCCACGTAACGCTTGACCAACTCACGCTGCACGGATCTCAGCGTCCGTGCATCCTCCACAGGCATGGCGGCACTCCCGGGGTTCCTCGCCCCCTCGCCCTGTGCAGAAACAGGCGCATCGTGCTGCCGAATCCGTGGCTTCCGAACCTGGCCACGGTGCGAGCGGCAGCAGGTCGACGGATGTTGGGTGTGGCACTGCGCCATGTGCGCTCCGGGAGGCGGATACACCCTTGGAGCGCGACGAGTGCCGTGCCTATCCTATATGACGATTGTCGGACAGATATGTTTCACCTACACAGCCCGAAGCCGCAGGGCGTTTGCCGTTACGAGAAGCGACACGCCGACGTCCCCGACGACCGCGAGCCAGAGCGGGAGGCCGACGACGATGGCCGCCACGATGAGGGCGCCCTTCGTGGCCAGCGCGACGGCGATGTTCTGCTTCACGATCGTGTGCGTGCGCCGGCTGAGGCCGATGAGGTAGGGCAGGGGGCTGAGGTCCTGGCCCAGCAGCGCGACGTCGGCGGTCTCCAGGGCCGTATCCGACGCGGCCGCGCCCATCGCGATTCCGACATTGGCCGCGGCGAGCGCAGGGGCGTCGTTGATGCCGTCGCCGACCATCGCGACGGGGCCGTGCTGCTGCTGGTAGTCGCGCACGAGCGCGAGCTTCTCGTCGGGGAGCAGGCACGCCTTGAACTCGCTGATCCCTGCCTTCTCCGCGACCTGCGCCGCGACGTGCACATTGTCGCCGGTCAGCATCACCTGGCGCGCGATGCCCAGGCGCGTGAGGTCGCGGAGCGTCTCGGCCACACCGTCGCGCGGTGCGTCGGAGAGCAGGATCAGTCCCAGCGCGTGCTGGTCGTCCGCAAGGATCACCGTCGTCTTCGCCGTCGCCTCAGCCTGGCTCAGGTGCACCCGCGCCCCGTCCAGCTCGATGCCTCGCGAAGCCATCAGGGCCGGGTTGCCGAGCCAGTACGTCGTGCCCTGCACGCTGGCCGATGCCCCGAGCCCCGGGAGGGCGCGGTAGTCGGTGACTGCCTGTGTGAGGCAGCAGGCGTCGGCCGGTTGGTCCGCGAATGCGGCCGCGAGCGGGTGCTCCGAGTGGCGCTCGATCGCTCCGGCGATGCGCAGCAAGTCGCGGGCTGGCAGGCTGTCGAGGGGGATCACGTCGTCGATGCGGAACCGCGCGTGCGTGAGCGTGCCGGTCTTGTCGAAGAGGACGGTGCGGATGCGACCCAGCTCTTCGAGGAATGCGCCACCCTTGACGAGCGCGCCGCGGCGGGCGGCCTGGCCGATAGCGGTGACCACGGCGACGGGTGTCGAGATGACGAGCGCGCAGGGGCACGAGATGAGCAGGAGCGCGAGCGCACGAAGCAGCCAGGCCGTCCACAGGTGCGGCGGCGCGTCCTGGCCGTGAGCGACGGCCCAGGCCGTGATGGCGGCGGGAGGCCCGACCGCGACGGTGGCCGCCAGACCCGTGACGCAGGGCGTGTACTTGCGTGCGAAGCGGTCGATCGTCCGCTGGATCGGGGCGCGCTGAGCCTGCGCCTCCTCGACGCGATGCACGATCCGCGAGAGCAGCGAGTCGCGCAGCACGCTGGTGACCTCGATGCTGAGCGCGCCTTCGCCATTCAGCGTTCCGGCGTACACCGCATCGCCCGTCGCCCTGGTCACAGGCACGCTCTCGCCGGTGATGGGCGCCTGGTTCACGTCGGATGCGCCCCCGGTCACGATGCCGTCGAGTGGGATGCGCTCTCCGGGCTTGACGAGGAGCTGCTCGCCGAGGCGGACCTGCTCGACCGGCACCTGGAACTCGCCGCGCCCGCGGACCACGGTGGCGCTCTTCGGTGTGAGGTCGATCAGGGCGCCGATGGAGCGCCGCGTGCGCTCCATGGCGCCGGCCTGAAGCAGGTTGCCGATGGAGAAGAGCGTGACGACCGTGGCGCCCTCGGTCCACTCGCCGATGGCCGCCGCGCCGATGACTGCGATGGTCATCAGCGAGTTCATGTCGACCTCGCGGTTCCGCGCGGCCAACCAGGCGGCTCGGGCCGTGCTGTAGCCGCCGATGGCGATGGCGAGAGCGAGGAGGTCTGCGGCGGCGGTCCTATGGCCGCTCGCCTGCACGGCCGCTCCCGCGATGGTGAGGATGGTGGCGAGCATGGTCGCGATCAGGCGGCGGCGCTCCACCCACCAGGCGACCAGGCCACTGGCCGGCTCGCGCTGCGTCCGACGCTGATCGTCGCCGGTGGCCAGGATGACGCGGGCGCGCGCGCCATGGGCCGAGACGAGCCGGACGATCTCGGGGCAACTCGTCTTGCCGCGCTCGAACTCGACATGCAACTGGGCGGTGGCGAAGCTGGATGCCGCCCACAGCACGCCCGGCAGACGCGAGACGCCGCGCTCGATGGAGGCCGCGCAGTCGGGGCAGTCGACGTCGCGCAGCTCGAACGTGACGTGGTCGATGCGCTCGGCGAGGTCGGCCCCGATGCGCCGGGCTTCGCCCTCGATGCGCGCAAGGGTGACGGTGTCCGGATCGTACTCGACGCGGATCGAGGTGCGGGCGTTGTTGACGGCGGCTCCGCGGATGCCCTTGATGCGGGCCAACTCCTCCTGCAGCTCCCGGATGCACCGGTCGCAGTCGGGGCCGACGTCGAGGCTGAGCGGCAGCTCAACCGTGCGCATCTGGTCCATCAGCGGCTCTCCCGCACGTGCTCGATGCCCTGGGCGAACAGCCTCTCTATGTGGCCGTCGTCGAGTGAGTAGTAGATCATGCGGCCATCGCGGCGGTGCTTAACGAGGCGCAGGTTGCGCAGCGTGCGGAGGTGGTGGGACGTAGCCGACTGCGAGAGCCCGATCAGGTCGGACAGGTCGCCGACGCAGAACTCGGACTGCGAGAGCGCCTCGACGATGCGCAGGCGTGTGGTATCGGAGAGGGCGGCGAACAGCTCGGCGAGGCGTTCCAGCGTGTCGAGATCGGTGAGGGGCGTGCGCAGGCGGCAGGCTTCCCGGATGTGGCGAATGACCTCAGCGGACGGCAGCGGTGAGCGGATCAAGGATGGAGGCCTCCATATATGAACGTATGCTCATGCGTGCATGGGTAAGTGTACCACACGCAGCCCCAGTCTGCGCCGCCGCGGATTTTTGGGGACTGGCGTGCGCACTGGCCCCGCCGCAGGTCCCGCCACGAACTTGGCGCGAGGGAGGCCGTCGAGCAGGAGCCCGGCCGCCCGGAGGCTAATAGGAGATGGCGAACGGGCGCGTGCGCGCGTACGTCTCGCTAGGTGTAGCCCAGCCAACACGAGTTGCCGCGGCGGCGGTGCGGCGCGTCCGCGCCGCGCTGCTTTGCGTCCACATCATCCGGATGGGCCGGAAACGGAACCGCCTCATGTCCTCGATCGCACGCATCCTGGCCGTCGGCCTGCTGTTTGCCCTCGCCGCTCCCGCGCGCGCAGCCGCTCCGCTGGATGCTGTGGCGCTCTTCCGCGAGGAGATCGTGGACGTGAACGCCCAGCTCAAGTGGCGCGGCGGCAAGCTGCCGGACGAGACTCTGCTGGCGGCCGCGGCCACCGGCGTCTCCTGGCGGCCCGATGTCTCCGGGGCGCCGCTCTTCCGCGAGGAGCGCAAGGTCCTGCGCTACACGACGCCCGAGCTGCGCCTGCGAGGCTTCAGTGCGGCGCGGCGCGGCGGGGACGACAAGGCGGCCTTCGCGTACGCGCTCTCGCTCGTGCTCGATCCGGCGCCATCCGGCCTCGGCTGGCTCGACGCCTACGACTACCTGTGCCAGTACGACGACAGCTTCGACAAGGTGCTGATCGGCGTTCTGCAGGCGCCGGACAAGCTGCCGCTGCTCGCCTCGTACCAGTACGCCGTCGCCGACGTGCTGGTGCATCGCGGCTCTGTCCGCCTACTGGCAATGCTCCTCACGCTTGCCGATTCCGGGGATGTCTACCTGCGCAGCCGCGCCGTGGCTGCGCTTGGCGTGGCCGCGAACCGCCAGCGCGGGGCTGGGGCCGGCGGCGGGCTGCACGTCATCCTGCGGCAGCAGACGCTGAGCGCGGGGCAGAGGCGCATGGTGGATGCCGTGCTGCAGCGCGCGGCCGGCGATGGCTCGGTGCGCGTGCGAGCCGCGGCGGCGCTGGCGCTCGGGCTGGCGGGCGACGAGGACGCGATCCCGCTGCTGGAGCGGCTGATGAAGGACCCCGCCTGCCTGCGCACCCCCGCCGGCGGCAAGGACCGGATGACGCTGGCGTTCCCCGTGCGGGCGGAGGCGGCGGCCGCGCTCGCACGGCTAGGTCGCGAGCAGGCGCCCGTGGGCGGCACGTTCCAGGGCTCCGAGCTGAAGAAGGCCCTCCGGGGCACCGCCGACGTGTCGAAGGAACTGGCGCCGCGCCGCGGGGTGAAGACGTCGGGCGTTACGTTCCATGACGGGGTCTGGTAGAGCATCTGCGCCGCGAATCGGTGGAGGCTTCATGCAGGCTCGAACCGTTCGTCCCTTCCTGACCGGAGCCGCGACCTACGCCTGCCTGCTGGTGGTGGCGGGGGTCTTCCTCGCCCCCTTCGCCTGGATGGTGTCGACCTCCCTCAAGGCGGAGGCGCAGGTCTTCAGCGAGGCGGTCGTCTGGGTGCCGCGCCCGGTGCGCTGGAGCAACTACCCCGAGGCGCTCGCCTCGTTCCCATTCCTGCTCTACCTGCGCAACACGCTCCTCGTCGCCACGCTGACCACGATCGGCACGGTGCTCTCGGCCGCGCTGCCGGCATACGGCTTCTCGCGCATCCGCTGGAAGGGCCGCGACGCGCTGTTCGTGCTGCTGCTCGCCACGATCATGCTGCCCGCGCAGGTGACGCTGATCCCGCTCTTCCTCGTGTTCCGCTGGCTGGGCTGGACCGGCACGTTCCTGCCGCTGGTGGTGCCGCCGTTCCTGGGCAGCGCGTTCTCCATCTTCCTGCTGCGGCAGTTCTTCCTCACCATCCCGATGGAGCTGAGCGACGCCGCCCGCATCGACGGGTGCTCGGAGCTGGGCATCCTCTGGCGAATCGTGACCCCCATGGCGCGCCCAGCGATCGCGACGGTGGCCCTCTTCGCGTTCACGGGCGCCTGGATGGACTTCCTCAACCCGCTGGTCTACCTCCACGACGAGAGCAACTACACGCTGGCGCTCGGCCTCCAGGCGTTCCTCGGGCGCCACAACAGCGAGTGGGCGCTCCTGATGGCAGCCAGCGCCGTCATCACGCTGCCGATGCTCGTGCTCTTCTTCTTCGCGCAGCGCACCTTCATCAAGGGGATCGCTCTCAGCGGTCTGAAGGGATAGCCGATGTCTCTCTCCCGTGTCGTCTCCGCAGCCCTCTTGCTCGCCTCCGCCAACGCGCTCGCCGCTCCCCGTGTCACGACAGCCCGCTGCACCTTCGCCGTGGAGGGCGCCGCAGTCACCGGGCTGCACGCGCGGTGGGCAGGCAAGCCGGACGCGGGGCTCGAGTTCGCGCGCCGGATCGCACCCGTCGGCTGGGACGCGTCGGCCGATACCAGGGCGGTGCGGGACGGGAAGGCGGTGCGAGTCGGGCCCCTGCGCGTGCGGCGGGACGCGCCGATCACCGTGCCCGAGGGAGCCGACGTCTCCGTGCCGGACCTGCTGAAGGAGGGGCACACCCTCTCGCAGACGTTCACCGTGCCGGCGGGCAGCGTGTTCCGCGCCGTCTCGGTGAAGCTGCCGACGTGGAACACGAGCACCTCCGGCGCGACGTTGACGCTCCTGAAGGGGGCCGAGGTCCTGGCCTCGCGGAAGCTGACCAACGTGGCGGACAACTCGTGGCAAGAGGTGGCCGCGCCCATCGACTGCGGGCCCGGCGAGTACGAGGTCCGCCTCTCGGAGCCCGTCGGCATGATCGGCTGGTGGAGCAGCGCGAAGGACGTGCTGCCGGGCGGCCAGGCGCTGGCCGACGGCGAACCCTCGGCGCGCGACCGCAATCTGCGCGTTGATGCGACGGCCAGCGTCGGGGTCGGCAGCCTGCGCGTGGAAGCGACCGACGCGGGACTGAAGGTGCGGGCCGAGCTGACGGCGGACGCGGGCGCCAAGCCGGCGGGCTCCGTCGACTGGGACTGGACCACGAGCTGGACGCAGGCCGGCTACGACTGCACGCCGAAGGCCGGCGTCGTGTTCAGCCGCTTCTTCACGAACCGCCAGCGCTACATGCCGGTCGAGCAGCTCAAGCGGCGCAAGGAGGCGGGGCTGAGCTTCGACGCCTGCGACTGGATGGAGTTCGAGGGCACGCGCGACGCCGACGTGAAGGTATCGGGCTCCGGCCTGACGCTGACCTGGCAGATGGCGCCCCGCGAGATGCGCCTGAAGCTGGCGTCCGGCCTGAAGCAGCAGGGCAGCGAATGGGTCTCGGAGTTGGCGATCGGCGTTCTGCCTCGTGCCGACAGCGTGCCGGACAACATGCCGCGCTTCGAGCTGCCGGACAAGGCGCTGGAGGCCGACCTGAACCGGTTCTTCTGGGACCGCGCGTTCACCTATCCCGCGCCCGCCGGCCCGGCGCCGTGGTTCGACATGATGGCGCCCGTCCGGTGCTGGTACGCCGGGCCCGCGCGCGAGGGCGAGATGGCCAGCCTGCGCGACTACCCGATGACCGCGGAGGGGTATGTGCACACGTGGGGTGGCATGTCGATCGGCTGGCCGTTCCCCGGGCCGCCCTACGACACGCGCCACTTCGACACCAACGCGCGCTTCATCAACGGCGTCGAGCGCTACTACCAGTGGACCGGCGACCTGGCGTACCTGCGGAAGCAGGCCGACCGGCTGAAGCGGGCGATGCGGTACCAGCTCGAGACGCTGGGCGGCAAGGACGGGCTGATCGTGGCGGCCAGCAAGGATGTGAACGGGCGCCACAAGGGCGTCGGCGACAACTACTGGGACATCCTGCCGTTCGGCCACCTCGACGCCTACGTGAACATCATGTTCTTCTCGTCGCTCGGAGCGACGGACCGCATCGAGAAGGCGCTGGGAGTGGTGCAGACGACCGACTACGACGAGCTGCGCGCCAAGGTCCGCCAACGCTACAACGCGGTGTTCTGGGACGACGCCAAGGGGCGGTACATCGGCTGCGTGGACATCGACGGGGCGCGCCACGACTACGGCTTCACGTTCGTGAACCTGGAGGCGATGGCGGCCGGCCTGGCGAGCCCGGCGCAGGTGCAGCGCATCTACGCGTGGATGGAGAGGGAGCCCACGTCGAGCGGCAAGGCGGACACCTACTCGAAGTGGATCTTCGCGCCGCGCTCCACCACCATCCACAATCCGATGTGGGCCGACAACGCGCCCGCCTCCGAGAAGGCCATCAAGACGGAGCCCTGGTGGCACTTCGGGTGGCTGGGCACCCCCTACAGCGACCAGTGCCAGGACGGCGGCGCGATCTTGTTCCAGTCCTACTTCGACCTGATGGCCAGGCTGCGCTACAGGGGCGTCGAGGACTCGTGGCAGCGGTTCATGGCGATCATGCGGCGCTACCGGATGCCCGACCGGCTGTGCGGCGGGCCGCCGCTCTCGCGCGGCGAGATCCCGCAGCAGGAGAACCCGGGCTCGGTGGGCGCCGACCTTCCGTTCCCGGAGAGCGGCATGGTGCCGTGCTACTTCCTGTACGGGGTGATGGGGATCGACGCGACGCAGGCCGGCCTCCGCATCTCCCCCAGGCTGCCCAAGACGCTCAGCTACGCGGCGGTGCACGGCCTGAGTTGGCGCGGCGTGTCGCGGATGTCGGTGCGCGTCACCCGAACGACCGTCGTGGTCTCTGGCGTGGCGAAGGGCAAGCCGTTCCGCAGGACGTACCCGCTCGGCCCGACGGGCGTGGCGCTGGTGCCGGTGGGCGGGTAGGGGACATCGATGAAGGTGCCAGACGGCGGCCCGGAGTACGACGCCGTGTACTTCACGGACCGGGAGTTCCTGGGATATGTGATTCGCCCCCATCCCGACGAGCACGCGATGGCGCTGGCGGACATGCTGCGGTTTGTCGAGACGCTCGGGCAGTTCCAGTGGTTCGTAGACGAGTGCATCGGGGACCTGATGCACGACGGCGGCCCGTCCGGGCCATGGCGAAACGCAGACTGCGCCTCCTATCTGGAGGCGGTGGCGTGTGTTCTGGGCGCTCTGGAGCCCGATGCGGCGGCTAGTTGGCGGTTCCTGGCCGAAGTGCTGCTGATGGCGGCGCGCTGGGACCCGGACGGGGAACCGGCTGCCGAGGTAGGGAGTGCCGACGGCGTCAGGGCTGCCGGCCCCGCCACGGACATGGACCCCGATCGTGTGACAACGGTCAGGGACCTCGCGCAGTTCTGCCGCAACCTGCCGATGGCCGATCCGCCCGAGCACTGGGACAACTGGGAGCTGAACGAGTACCTCCTGGCGACATGCCGGTGTGCCCGCAGCGTGCTGACGCCGTTCGCTCCCGAAGCGCCGCCGGCGGATGGAGGCGTCTCGCGGCCTGGCTTTGCGCTTATGTTCGCTCGTGCCACCTGCTACGAGTGAGCGCGCCGCCTACGGCCGCAGGTCGAATCGCCAGTTCTCGAAGAAGCGGAAGTCCTCCCGCGGCACCGCTCCGAGGCTCAACTCCATCGTCTCGATGCCCTCCGTGCCCGCGTCCATCCACGCATCCACCAGGTCTACCCGGTGCCCGGCGGCCAGCAGGCGCGTCAGCAGGTCGTAGACCGCGCGGGTCGACTCGATGTCCTCGGTCTCCTCGGGGAACCACTCGACGGGCGGGTGGAACTCGGGCTCGCTGCCGGCCCAGAGGTGCCGGAGGTGGCAGCCGCAGTCGCCATCGTGTCCGAGCAGCTCCCACCGGTGCGGGTAGGCGAGTAGGCCCAGCGACGCCTGCGCGTAGTCCGGATCGGGCCTGATGAACCGGCATAGGCCACCGGGCAGGCGCCCCAGGTCATCCGGGCAGGTTGTGGATAGCAGAACGCAGTAGCACATCGTGGTGGCTCCAGCTGGCTTACCGAACAGGGGTGCCAACGCCGTGGTGGGATGGGCCTCCGTGCCCGTCCGGTGCAGCCCGCCGATGCCGTGGTGGGATGGGCCTCCGTGCCCGTCCGGTCAAGTCCGGCGATCCGTCCGATCTACTCCTCTTCCTCATCGCCATCCACGGTCAGCTCAGGCAGATGGCGGCGCTTCTCGGGGGGCAGCAGGCGGTCCATCATGTCGTCGACCGTGATCATGCCGGCCAGGCGCCCGTCGTCGTCCAGCACGGGGATGGCGAGCAGGTTGTAGCGGTTGAGGACCTGGGCCACCTCGTCGGCGTGGTCGCTCGTGTGGACGTGGCGCACGTTCTTCACCATCGCCTCGGTGATGTGCGTGTTGGGGTCCGCCACGATGAGGTCGCGCAGGGAGATCACGCCGAGCAGCCGGTCGTCGTCGTCCACGACGTACACGTAGTAGATCGACTCGGCCTTGGGCGCCAGCTCGCGGAGGCGCTGGATGGTCCGCTCGCACGTGAGCGTCGCCTTCATGGCCATCAGCTCCGTGGTCATCAGGCCGCCGGCGGTCTCCTCGTCGTAGGCCATCAGCTCCTGGACCTCGGCGGCTTCCTCGGGCTCCATCTCCTCGATGATGTCGGCGGCGTCCTCGTGCTTGAGGTCGGCCAGCAGGTCCGCGGCCTCGTCCGGGTCCATCTCCTCGATGATGTCGGCGGCGTGCTCGTCTTCGAGCGAGACGATGACCTCCGCGGCCTCCTCGGGCTCCATCTCGGCGATGGTGTCGGCGGCTGTCTCGACGTCGAGGGCTTCGATGATCTCGGTGCGCTGCTGCGGGTCGAGCTGCTCCACGATGTCGGCGATGTCGGCCGGGTGCAGGCGCGCGATCTTCTCGCTGGGCACCTTCAGCTTGATGCGCCCGCCGCCCGCGGCCGACGGCTCCAGCGTCTCGACGTCGTCCCAGGAGATGAGGTTCGACGAGAGCGGCTTGCCGATCATCTTGGCGAGGCTCTCGACCGGCTTGCCGATGCCGGCCCGGCGAAGCAGCGCGCGCGGCCCGGCGTCGACGCCCACAACGCACAGGCGGTCGCCGCACTCGGCCAGGCGCACGTCGTTGACACGGACCACGCGGTAGTCGTGCACGTCGACGATCTGCTTGTCGAGGATGTCGCGCTGCAGGCGGAGGTCGTCGTGTCGCGGTTCGTAGGCGGTAAGGGTGGCCCACGGCGCCCTGAGGTGGAAGCCGTCCTCGTCCTGCGTGGTGTCGTCGAGGCGGATCCAGCCCTCCCGCCCCTTGCTCTTGGCGAAGATGGCGGTGACGGTCGGAAGCCTGCCGCCCACGGTGGCGATGGCGTCGTGCACCCTGGCGACCTTGCCGCCGTCAGGCTCGAACACGGGTCTCTGGAGGATCTGGGTCAGGTAGTTCATGGCTGGTCCTGGTTCACAGACGACAGGGCTTCCGCGACCTTGTCGACGAGTCGGCGGAAGGACGGCATGGCGTTGAGGATCGCTTGGCGCTGGGTGGGTGTTCCCCACGCGGCGGCCTGCAGCATGCGGTCGCGTTCATCGGGGTCGGGTTTGCCCTTGGGCGCTTCTGTCTCCAGCGCCGTGGCGCACGCTCGCGCGAGGTCGTCGACGTTCTGTTCCAGGAGGACGACGGTCACAGCACCGGCGGCCCGAGCCTGGAGGCTCGCCAGGACCTCGCGTTTGCACGCCTTCGGTGGCAAGCCGAGGCACTCACGAGCGCGATCGTTGTCCAGAACGGCGACCACAGGGCCTGAGTTCAGCATCTGCTCCAGGTCGTCGCGCAGGGCAGCGAGCACTTTGCTGTCGCCCTTCTTGGGGAGCCCGACAACAGTGTCCAGGAGCCGCGAGCGCAAGCATCCGAGGCGGTCCTGGACGCACGTCACGAGCAACGCGTGTGGCCCGGACCCTCGTGGTTGCCGCCCCATCTGGTCCTCATAGAGCACCGTGACTAGCAACTCGCCCCTCCAGATCTCCTGGATGGCTCGTGGAAGACATGGGGTTCGTACCCTTCGGAGCGCAACTCGCCGATGCCCCTGTAGTTCTTCAACCATTGGGCCAGACCTGCCGGGTCCGGTCGGCGTAGACGGGTCGCTCCCTGCTCATCGAGGCTGCACAGCACGACCGCCTCCGCAGGAGTGGTCAACGAATCGAGGAAGCTGTCCGAATGGGTAGCGACTACCACGGGCGTCGTCTTGGCCAGGTGCTCCAGCATCCATGCGACGCGAGGAACCAGCGCCGGATGCAGGTGCGACTCCGGCTCGTCGATCACCACCGCGGAGCGGGATGCGCCCATCTCCGCGATGACGATGAAACAGAGGTAGGCGATCTGGCCTTCGGACAGAGAGCTGAGCGGCAGGGGTTCGGGCATCGAGCCGAACGTGACAGTGACCTCAGCCTGTCCGCGGGCCGTCACCTCTATTCCGATGTCCCGGAGATCATCGCTGACGCCTGCTCGTGCTCGCATGAGGACGCGCTCCCACGTCTCGCGATCATTCCTGAGGGCCTGCAGGCAGCTCATGAGGTTGGCTCCCGTGCGGTCCAGGCACTCGGTCGGTTGCACCTGCTGCGGCGCGCGCGCGTTGGCCAGTGGCTGTTGCTGGTTGGCAAGCAGCCAGGTGCACCTCGTGTCGAGCCAGGGATGGACCTCGATGTGGTCAAGTGCTCCGAGCATCTCGGCTTGCCACTGGGCGCGGACCGAGTACGAGGCGATTGCCAAGCTCGCCATGTCCAGTGACGAGACCTGCCGGTCCGCCATCTGGCTGTCGAGCACAAAGCAGTTCGCCGCCGCTCGCATGATCGAGGGGTGCAAGGACTCCGTACCATTGTCCACTGTCGCGCGTGCAAGCTGCTCGGCCTGCACCTCCAGCGCGTTGCTGAACGGGCCAAACGCGTACTCGTAGTGCAGATCGCAATTGGGGCTGTGGGTGTCAACGCTCAGTCCGACGCGCCGGTCGCCCTGCCTGAGCAGCGCCGGGATTCCACCGTGGAAGCCCCCAACCACATCGACGAGGTACTGCCCCGGCCGAGGCACCTGGCGCAGCAGTTCGAAGGCCTCGACGATGGTGCTCTTGCCGCTGCCGTTGTCGCCGATCAGCACCGTGAGGCCGCGCGTCAGGTCCAACTCGACGTCCGCGAGCGTGCGCATGCCCCGAATGCGTACTCGTGTCAGCTTGTCCTGGCCCATGGTCGTGTTCCTCGTGGGTGCTTGGCACGCCGCTTGAGTGCGCAGCACCCATCCTCTCGCGATTATAGCCGCCGTCAGGTATGGTGTCAAACGGCGGCGACGGTCTGCGCCGGCCCGGTGGGGAGGAGACGCGATGCGACGGATTGCGCGGTGGGCGCTGGCGGTTGGGTTGGCGGGAGTGCTGGGCACGGCCGCGGTGGCGGCGGACCACGATATGCCGCAGGTGAGCCCGAAGGCGACGGGCTACTCGGCAGTGCTGATGTGGCACGACATCGTCGCGGACAAGAAGGACGTGTGGTTCGACGTGACCGCGAAGGAGTTCCGCCGGCAGCTCGCGGAGATCAAGCGGCGCAAACTGAGCGTCATCCCGCTGGAGCAGCTCCAGAAGCACCTGGTCGACGGCACGCCGATCCCGCCGAAGTCGCTCGTCCTGACGTTCGACGATACCACGGAGGGGCTCTACAAGTACGCCTACCCGATCCTCAAGGAGTATGGCTACCCCGCGACCTACTACGTGCACACGGCGTACATCGGCGTGACGACCTGCAAGGAGCACTGCACGTGGGAGCAGCTCGCCGAGATGTCGCGGAGCGGGCTCATCAGCATCCAGAGCCACACGCGCACGCACCCGCCCAACCTGCGGAAGCTGAAGGACGTGTCGCTGAAGCGCGAGCTGGAGGGGTCGAAGGCCGAGATCGAGAAGCGGCTGGGCAAGCCGGTGTTCGCCTTCGCCTACACCGAGGGCAACTTCGACCGCCGTGTGCAGAAGGCGGTGAAGGCGGCGGGTTATACGAATGCGGTCGGCGAGGAGTGGGGCAGCGCGGAGTCCTCGCCGAACCTGCTCGCCACGCACCGCTACTCGGTGCACCGCCGGTTCGAGCAGGCGCTGGATGACGTGGAGCGGGCGGCGCGGCAGTCTCGGGGCGGCGGCGGGAAGCGGTAGGGGGT
>CAZFLM010000095.1:0-21641 GCA_964519955.1 uncultured Chthonomonadaceae bacterium
CGTGGCGGTCGGCTCGTGGGGTGGGGCCTCCGCGCCCCGCCGGGTCCTTGACGTCGCCACCGCGTGGTGCCTGTTCCGGCGTTCCCGGCGCGCCGCGGAGGGCGCGCCCCACGGGTCGGCGCAGCGTGGCGGTCGGCTCGTGGGGTGGGGCCTCCGCGCCCCGCCGGGTCCTTGACGTCGCCACCGCGTGGTGCCTGTTCCGGCGTTCCCGGCGCGCCGCGGAGGGCGCGCCCCACGGGTCGGCGCAGCGTGGCGCCAGGCGTGTAGGGTGGGGCCTCCGCGCCCCGCCGGGTCCTTGACGTCGCCACCGCGTTGCGCGTCCCTGCCCGCCCAGCGATCCCCTTGCAGGTACCCATGCCTTCTCGGGCGAACACTCCACCGAGAGGACCTGAAGGGGGCGCTCCCATGACCCGCCGATCGTTCGTCCTATCGTGCGCCGCGACGGCAGCCTCCACGCAGGCACGCGCGGCAGAGCCAGAGGAGGACGGCATGGCCACGAAGGCTGAGCAACTCACCTCGTACTGCGGGCGTTTCTGCGGGACCTGCGGCATCAGCGACTTCGCCATCGGAACGAGCGTGGCCGTCGTTCGCGCCGTCGTGAAGGAGGCCGGCTTCAAGCGGGAGGCCGAACATCTGGGGTGGCCGGTGATGCGCGACATTGCGACCCAGTGCTGCGCCCAGTTCGAGGGGCAGGTCGAGTCGTTCGCCGCGTTGAGCACCAAGGTCTTCCCCACGAACTGCCGCGGCGGCTGCGTGCCGCCCTGCGACATCGCCGCGTGCTGCAAGGAGAAGGGCCACCCGACCTGCGCCTCGTGCGACGAAATGGAGAGCTGCGAGAAGCTCGCGGGGATCGCCAGGAAGTACCCCGCGCTGCGCGACAACCTTCGCACCATCGCCAAGCAGGGCCTGCGCGCCTGGTCGGAGGCGCAACTCAGGGACGCGAAGGCCGCTCGCCGCGCCGCGCTGGCCAAGGCGGTCGACAAGGCAATTGGCTGACCGAGCCACGGAGGAGAAGCTGATGGAGGACTGGGTCGCGTCCGTTCGCACGATCGAGGAGGCGCGCGCGTTCGTGCTGGAGGTCGGGGTCTGCGGCATCTTCGAGGACAAGACTGGCGCGCCGACGCTCTGGGACGCCGTGGATGCCCCAGAGAAGCAGCCGGGCGAGAAGGGATGGGGCGAGAAGGTCGGCAAGGTCTGGACCTGGAAGAACGAGCTGCCCGCGCGCTGGCCGGACGAGATCTACTACGGCAAACACCGCGGCGGCCGCGCCATCCTCTGCAGCATGGAGGCGCTCAAGGACGTCTACGCCGATCAGCACCGGCCGCTGGAGGAGCTGAGCGAGGCCGCACGCAAGCTCTATGGCTACATCGCGCAGAACCCGGTGAACAACGCGGAGCTGAAGCAGCTCGCCGGCATGACGGGCAAGGCCAGCAAATCCGCCTACGACCGCGCCATCCTGGAGCTGCAGACCGGCATGCAGATCGTCCGCGTGAACCGGATGGACACCGACGGCGACACGTGGACGCCATTCGAGGAGCAGTATCCGGGGTTCGGCGGGTAGAGACCGCACTTGCCACTTCGTCAGGAGGCAGTGCAATGGACAACCCAGGCACACATCCCACGCGCCGGGAGTTCCTTGCCGTCAGCGCCGCCGCGGCGGTAACGCCATCGCTGGTCGCAGCCGACACCGTGAAGCCCGAGCGGGTCGTGCTGCCCAAGGTGGACCGGTTCCGAGTCTGCGAGCCCAACTTCGAGGGAGCCCGGATCGTCCTGAGCTACCTGGGTGAGAAGCACACTCCCGCGTACATCCAGGGCATCTCGGGCGCGGCCTTCCGCATCGCCGGCATCTGCCCCTGCGCGCCGAACTGCTCCGCCCAGATGAGCACGACGGACCTGATCAAGCTCCTGGGCTACGACTACGAGGAGCACATCCTGGGCTGGACGGGCGATGTGGACGACGCCAAGCGCAACATCGTGACGCTTATCCCGAAGGTCAAGAACTCGATCCGCGCCGGCCGCCCGGCCCTGCTCTGGTACGGCTTCGCCGATACCGCCTTCGAGGTGGTGGTGGGCTTCGACGACGCGAAGGGCGTGTTCCTCGGGCGCCACCAGTTCCAGGGGCCGCGCGACGGTCTGGCGGCGGCGAAGCAGACCCGCGCTCAGGAGACCGTCGAGGCCTGCCCGGCCTTTGGGGGGCTCTTCGTCGGCAGGAAGGTGGGCTCGTTCGACGCGAGGGCTGCGGAGGTCGCCGCGCTGAAGGAGGCCGTGCGCCACGCACACGATGCGAAGGTGAGCCCCCAGGGCCCGCCGCGGCAGGGGATCGCCTGCTACGACTGGTGGGTCGAGCAGTTCAAGCAGCCCGAGACGCGGCGGTCTCCCGGCGACTCCTACTGCCATCAGGTGTATCGCAGCACGCACCGCGCGGCCGGCCAGTTCCTGAAGGAGATCGCGCCGCGGTATCCTGCCGCGGCCGCGGACCTGCGGCGCGCCGCGCGGGAGTTCACCTCGGAGGCCGGCTACCTCGACGGAGCCGAACCGCTCATCCGGTGGCAGTCTCCGGAGGAGGACGCCGATCACAACGCAGCCCTGTGGTCGATCCTGCTGAAGGCGCGGAACCACTACGCCGCCGCCATCGGCCACATCGAGACAGCGCTGCCAAAGCTCGGGTGACCGCTGGAGTGCCCCGCGAGGAGGAGAACATGGACCGACGCACGTTCCTGGCCGGCATTCCCGCGGCCGCGCTCGCCGTCAGCGCGGCGGAAGCGCACGCGCAGGAACTGCAGCCCATCGAGCTGCCGAAGCCGCAGCGGAGTGGCGGCCGGTCAGTCCTGGCGGCGCTGTGGGAGCGCAAGACCAGCCGCGACATCCGCCCCGAGAAGCTGCACCCGCAGATGCTCTCCAACCTGCTCTGGGCCGCCTGGGGCATCAACCGAGCGAATGGCCCGCACGGCCGGCCGGGGCGAACCGCGGCATCGGCGGTCAACGCGCAGGAGATCGACCTCTACGTGCTGATGGCGGAGGGAGCCTACCTCTACGATGCGGCGGCTCACCGGCTGACGCCCGTCGCGGAGGGGGACAAGCGCCCCCTGGCGGGCGGCGGGGCAGCGGCTGACAAGGCGCCCGTGAAGCTGGTCTTCGCCGCCGACCTGCGGCGCTACGCAACGGCCGGTGTCAAGGCGGACGCCGAGGTCCAGAAGTCCTTCTACCACGTCGCGACCGGCCTGATCGCCGGCAACGTGTACCTGTTCGCCGCATCGCAGGGCCTGGCCGCGTGGTTCCACACCTGCGACCAGGCCGCGCTCGCCGCCGAGCTGCGGCTCGGCCCCGACCAGCGCGTCCTCTTCGCGCAGACGGTCGGGTACCTGGCCAGGCGTTAGGGCGAGCCGAAAGTCGCACCGGACGGGCACGGAGGCCCATCCCACCACACCATTTGAGCGTGAGTCAGGGCGGACCACGACCACGTCAAGGAGACCAACCAATGATCCGGAGATCGATGCCGCGCTTGCTCGCCGCGCTCACGCTGGCCGCCGTCGCGCTGCTCCCGGCGTCCGCCCAGCAGATCGTCGCGACCGCCTCGAAGACCAGCCCGATCTATGCGGTGGGCGAAACCGTCACCTGGAACATCGAACTGAAGGACGCCGGCGGCGCGGCGGTGCCGGACATCCGCTACACGATCAAGAAGAACGCGCTGACGGTCTTGAAGGAAGGCGCCTTGCCCCTCGTGGATGGGAAGGCCAAGCTCGAGGCGAAGCTGGATGAGCCCGGCACGCTCCTGGTCGAGCTGAAGGCGAAGCTGCCGGACAAGGAGATCTCGACGCTCGCCGGCGCGGCCATCGCCCCGGACAAGCTGAAGCCGTCCGTGCCGCGCCCCGCCGACTTCGACGCGTTCTGGAAGGCCAAGCTGGCCGAGCTGGCCGCGGTCCCCGCCGCCCCCTCGCTGCAGCTCGTCGACAGCGGACAGCCGAGCATCGAGTACTACAAGATCACGATGAGCAACATTCGCGGCTCGCATATCCAGGGCCAGCTCGCGAAGCCCAAGGGCGAGGGCAAGCACCCCGCGCTGCTCATCGTGCAATGGGCCGGCGTCTACCCGCTCGACAGGAACTGGATCACGGGCCGCGCCCAGGCCGGATGGATCGTGCTCGACATCAACGCGCACGACCTGCCGATCGACGAGCCGGCGAGCTTCTACGACCAGGCGAGCAAGACCACGCTCGCGAACTACCCGGCCATCGGCAACGACGACCGCGAGACGAGCTACTTCCTGCGCATGTACCTGTCGTGCTACCGCGGGGCCGAATACCTCGCAACGCGGCCGGACTGGGATGGCAAGACGCTGGTCGTGACGGGAGGGAGCCAGGGCGGCCTGCAGACCATCGTCACCGCCGCGCTGCACCCGAAGGTCACCGCCGGCATCGCCGATGTGCCCGCCGGGTGCGACCTGGACGGCCCGGAGGCAGGCCGCGCGCCGGGATGGCCGATGTGGTACTGGGCGACGCAGGGCAAGGACGAGAAGAAGGTGCGCGAGGCCGCCCGCTACTACGACGTGGTCAACTTCGCGTCGCGCGTGAGGTGCCCCATCCTCATCGGCCTCGGCCTGGTGGACACCACGTGCCCGGCGCCCGGCGTCTTCACGATGGCGAACCAGCTCCGCGGCCCGAAGGAGGTCGTGGTGATGCCCGCGGCGGGCCACGGCGGCGACCACGGCGCCTACTGGAAGCGCTCCGAGGCCTGGTTCGCCGCCTTGGTGAAGGGGGAGCCCGCGCCGAAGGAGCAGAGCACGCGCACACTGGGCGAGGCGCGGTGAGGTTCCGACTGCCGGACCTCCCCGACGGTACCGAGGAGCACCTCACGAAGTCCGAGCGCCGCGCGCGTTCGGAGGCCATCCGCGCGGCGCTGACCGCCCGTGACGAGGCGTATGCGCGCCACCTGGAGGGGATGCGCGGCCGGTTCGGCGACCACGTCGTCGAGCTGGCCACGCTCCCCGGCGTCGACGACGGCCTGATCGTCGAGGTCCACCACGACCGAACCGCGCGCACGATGACGCTGACGCTCCGCTGCGGCCACCTGAAGATGGGCTACAACGACCTCGCCATCACGTACCAGGGCGCGGACATCGATGACCTCGATGACCTGGTCCTGGCGCGCCTAGCTCGCAGCACGATCGACGCAAGCGACCACGACGCCGACGTGGCGTGGCACGAGATCGACGTTACGGAAGACGGCCGGATCGAGCACCGGGTCGAGTTCCACGTATACGGCCAGCGCGACGTAGAGATCGCGATCCGCTGCACCAGGCTGGAGTGGGAACGCGTGCCGCGCCCCGACTGCATGCTGCCCGACCTCCCCGACCGCTACCCGGGCGGCCCGCTCGCGGAGATGGGGCGCATGTGGCGGCAGCGCTGACCGGCTGTACAATCGGGGTAGAGGTACGTCGTCGGAGGAACACCAAATGGCAGGACGCTCTCGGCCCACCAACCCACCGGAAACTCCGCTCCCACCAAGTGAGCCGACGCAGCGCGCCGGCATCAGCAGTCCCGTGCCCATCGCCCGCCGGGCGACCGGCAAGCCGCTGCCGATGCTCACGAACGCCCAGATCGAGGAGATCCTGGACGCAGAGGACGCAGCGGCGGCACTGCGCCTATACCCGGATGAGACGCACCAGGAACCCACGGGGCAGGACGCCTGATCGGCGCGGCCTCCCGGCCCTCAGGCGACCGCCTTCGGGGCACCGGGCCACAGCCGCAGTCGCAAGCCGCGTTCCCTACCCTCCGCCCCCCAGATGCCGCTTCGCCGCGTCGACGATGCGCGTCAGCTCGCGGTCGAGGTCCGGCGCGATGGGCTCCGGCTGGTGCGCGGCCAACTCCTCGCGACGCCACACGCAGCGCTCCTCCATGCTCGGCGCATCCACCACGCGCCAGCCGTCGTAGTAGGCGCGGTCGAGCAACTGCGGGAACCAGAGCGACTTGCGGAAGTTGCGCGCCGTGTGCACGCGGTCCAGGAACGAGCCGCCGGGGCCGACCTCCGCCAACTCATCGACCGCCAGCGCCGCTGGGCCGAAGTCGAGGTCGCGCAGCACGCTCTCGACGTACGAGATCGTCTCGTGCTGCAACAGGAGCATCTCGATCGACGACGCCTGGTCCACTCCGCTGATCCCCAGGTGCCCGTAGATGTCCGCGCCCGCCGCGGCGCCCAGCATCAGCGTGACTCCCGCCTCCAGCCCCGCCTGCGCGTCCGGCCGCTTCGAGTCGGTCAGCCCCACGTTGATGTAGACCGGCAGCCCGTACGACTTGCCGATCTCCGTCATCGCTACGCCGAACAGCGCCTGCTCCGGGCCGGAGAAGATGAGCTGCGTCGTCTTCATGTCGAACGCGTGGCAGATGCCGCCGTAGCAGACCGGCATGCCGGGGCGGATGAGCTGCGTGATGCAGATGCCGGCGAGGATCTCGGCGTTCTCCTGCGCGAGCGTGCCCGCGATGGTGGCCGGGGCGGAGAGTCCCATCTGCGCCATCGGCCCGATCGGCACCGGCAGGTTCAGCCGCGCGGTCTCGTAGAGCAGGTCGATCCCGAGGCGCGGGAACCGCAGCGGGCTAATCGGCTCGAGGAAGGGGTAGCAGAGGGGCTGTTCTTGCGCCGCCTGCTCGCTGCCGCGCACCGCGACCATCAGCTCGTTCAGGTAGGCGGCCGACGCGCGATCGTGATACCAGAACGTGAGGGGCTTGGTCGTGTTCCGCAGCATCTCCGCCATCACCGCGACGCAACGCCACGATACGGGCAGCTCGTGCGGGTCCGACATCGCGCCGGCGATCGTGATGCCGGGGAGCGCATCGCCGAACCGCGCGGCGGTGGCCACGTCGCCCAGCGTACAATAGCGCCGCTCCGCGCCGGGCGCGTCCACCCAGAGCGCCTCGCCGGCGATGCTGTTGTAGTTGCGCTTCCCCACGCCGAACTCAGCGACCTTCGTCACGTCGCGCCCGTAGATCGCGAACCGCTTGCCCGCCGAGGCCACCGACCGATCGACGAGTTCCGCCGGGATGTGGACGCGCTGCGCCTCGAAGTGGACCGTGGCGCCGGCGTCCGCGAACCGGCGGAGCGTCTCCTCGTGCGGCACCACGACGCCGACGCGCTCCAGGATCTCCAACGACGCGGTGCGCACGGCGGCGATCTGTTCGGGGCTGAGCAGGCTGACATGCATGGGTGACGGTCCTCCGCGGCGCCTACCGATGCGGGCAGGCTCTGCGTAGTATAATCGACACATGCCCAGCGAACACCTCCAGCAGAAACTCGATACGCTGCCTACGAAGCCCGGGTGCTACCTGTACAAGGACGCCAAGGGGGAGGTGCTCTACGTCGGCAAGGCGGTGAGCCTCCGCAACCGGGTGCGCTCCTACTTCCAGCCCAGCGCCAACCACACGATCCGCATCCGCCGCCTCGTCAACGCGGTGCGCGACCTCGAGGTCATCGTGGTGAACACGGAACTCGAGGCGCTGGTGCTGGAGAACAGCCTCATCAAGAAGTACCGTCCGCAGTACAACGTGAAGCTGCGCGACGACAAGACCTACCCGTACCTCTGCGTCACGACCTCCGAGCCCTACCCGCGCCTGCTCTTCACCCGCCGCGTCAAGCAGGACGGCAACCGCTACTTCGGCCCCTACTCCAGCGCCAAGCACGTCCGCGCCACGATGGAGTTGGTCAACAAGGTCTTCCCCATCGTCTCATGCGCCAAGGCGTTCGACGGGACCAGGGCGCAGAAGGCGTGCCTGTACCACCACATGGGCCAGTGCCTCGCGCCCTGTGCCGGCCTCGCGGATCCGAAGGAGTACGCCGCCGCCACGAAGGATGTGATCGCGTTCCTGGAGGGCAAGCAAGAGAAGCTCATCGCCGACATGAAGGACGCGATGGCGCGGGCCGCGGAGGACCTGGAGTTCGAGAAGGCGGCCAAGCTGCGCGACCAGGTGCTGGCGGTTGAGACCGTGCTCGCGCGGCAGAAGGTCATCTCCACCAAGATGATCGACCAGGACGTCATCGCCGTCGTCGCGGAGGAGAGCGGCGCTTGCGTCCAGATGTTCTACATCCGCGGGGGCAAGCTGCTCGGGCAGAACCAGTTCATCCTCGACGGCGCCGAGGAGCAGGGCGACCAGTCGGAGGCGGTATCGGGCTTCATCGAGCAGTACTACCAGAACGCGGTCTATGTCCCGCAGGAGATCATCCTGCCGTGCGACATCGACGAGGTGGCCATCGTCCAGAGCTGGCTGCGGCAGAAGCGCGGCGGCAAGGTCGAGATCACCGTGCCCGTGCGCGGCGACAAGAAGAAGCTGGTCGACATGGCCGCCGAGAACGCGTCGCAGGCGCTCGTGCAGATGCGCGCCGAGATGCGGGCCAAGCTGGGCAACCTGGAGCGCGCGCTGAACGAGTTGGGCGAAGCGGTCGACCTGCCCGCCGCGCCGCGCCGCATCGAGTGCTACGACATCTCCAACTTCCAGGCCGAACACTTCGTCGGCTCGATGGTGGTCTGCGAAGATGGCGAGATGAACAAGAGCGAGTACCGGCGCTTCAAGATCAAGGCGCACGAGGGCCACGCCGACGACGTCGGCATGATCCGCGAGGTGCTGACGCGCCGCCTGACCGAGGGCAAGGCCGGCAACCCGAAGTTCCACCGCATGCCGGACCTCATCATCGTCGACGGTGGCCAGGGCCAGGTGTCGGCCGCGCTCGCCGCGATGGAGGAGGCCGACCTGCGCCTGCCGGTCTGCGGCCTGGCGAAGCGCTTCGACCTGCTGATCTGCCCCGGCAAGGAGGACCCGGTCGCGCTGCCACGCTCCTCGCAGGCGCTCTACCTGGTCCAGCGCATCCGCGACGAGGCGCACCGCTTCGCCAACGCGTACCGGGAGATCCTGCAGGGCAAGAAGCAGACCCGCAGCGCGCTCGACACCGTGCCAGGCGTAGGCCCCAAGCGTCGCCGCGCCCTCTTGCGCCACTTCGGCACGCTGGAGAAGCTGCGCGCGGCGACGGTCGAGGAACTGGCCAAGGCGCCCGGCATGAACCGCACCGTCGCGCAGGCGCTCTACACCTACTTCCAGGGCCCGGCGGTCGAGGAGGGCTGAGCCCCACGGGCGTCCCTGCCCGCCGTCCCGCACACGGCCGTAGTGGGATGGGCGTCCCCGCCCGTCCGGTACAACCTGCCAACGGGCCGCCCGCCGCCGCGCACACCGTCGTGGTGGGATGGGCGTCCCTGCCCGTCCGGCACAACCTGCCAACGGGTCGCCCGCCGCCTCGCACACCGTCGTGGTGGGATGGGCGTCCCTGCCCGTCCCGTACAACCTGCCAACGGGTCGCCCGCCGCCTGGTACACGGTCGTGGTGGGATGGGCGTCCCTGCCCGTCCCGTACAGCCTGCCAACGGGTCGCCCGCCGCCTCGGTCCCGTCCGCGAGGACGGCCGGCCGAAGGCCACACTGCCGGTGGTTTGACACCACCGGACGCACCGCGGTAGGACTGGCATTGGCGCCCTCGCACCGCGCCCACCCAAAGGAGACACGCGTGAAGATCACCGCAGTCGAGACGCACGTCTGCAGCGCCAGGATGCGCAACTGGATCTTCGTCAAGGTCCTCACCGACGAGCCCGGGCTCTGGGGCTGGGGCGAGGCCACGCTCGAGTGGCACACGCGCGGCGTCGTCGGCTCCATCGAGGACCTGGCGCAGCTCCTCATCGGCCAGGACCCCACGCGCATCGAGTTCCTCTGGCAGATGATGTACCGCCAGCACTTCTGGCACGGCAACGGCATCGTCCGCGGCACCGCCATCAGCGGCATCGACCTGGCGCTCTGGGACATCCTAGGCAAGGTGCACGGCGTCCCCTGCCACAAGCTCTGGGGCGGCCCCGTGCGCGACTACGTGCGCCTCTACTGCCACCTGGGCGGCGGCAAGATGGAGGACTTCTACGAGACCTCGCCGGCCGACGCGGGGCGCTTCGCGGATCTGGCCCACCAGGCCGTGGCGGACGGCTTCACCGCGTTCAAGACGATGGCGGTGCCGGAGACCGCGCCGCTGGAGGGCCTGAAGCCCGTGCGCTACGCCGAAGCCTGCGTCCGCGCGATGCGCGAGGCGGTCGGCGACGGCATCGACATCATGGTTGACTGCCACGCTCGCCCGTCGCCGCGGATGGGGATGCTCTTCGCCAAGGCGCTTGAGCCCTACGGCCTCTACTGGTTCGAGGAGCCCTGCTGGCCGGAGACGGTCGACGACATCGCGCTCATCCAGCGCGCGGTCGCCACCCCCATCGCGACCGGTGAGCGCCTGGTGACGCAGCACGCCGTGCGCGACTACCTGGAGAAGCGCGCCTGCAGCGTGATCCAGACCGACATCACCCACATCGGCGGCCTGAGCGAGGCGCGGCGCGTGGCGGCCATGTGCGAGGCCTACCGCGTGGCCATGGCGCCGCACAACCCGCAGGGCCCGGTCAGCACGGCCGCGTCGCTGGAGTTCGGCTTCGCCACGCCCAGCTACATCATCTGCGAGGCGGTCCACCTCGACGTGCCCTGGCGCCAGGACGTCGTCTCGGAGGGCTTCGTGGTCGAGCCGAAGGGCCGCATCGTCCGCCCCGGCAACCGCCCGGGCCTCGGCATCGAGATCAACGAGAAGGAAGTCGCCAAGCACCCATTCCAGCAGGAGATCCTGCAGCGCTCGTTCTACGCGGATGGGTCGGTGGGCGACTGGTAGGACGGCAGTGGCAAGTGGCAAGTGGGGCGGTCACGGGAGGAGGCGCGTCGGCCGGCGTCGAAGGTCGAACGTCGAACGGTCCGGCCCCGCACCCACCTGCAGGGGCAGATCATTCGCGCGCAGGGCCATACATCGCACCGACCCGCCGCGCGAATGCTGTGCCCTGCCGCGGAGGAGGCGCGTCGGCCGGCGTCGAAGGTCGAACGTCGAACGGCCCGGCCCCGCACCCACCTGTAGGGGCCGAGCATTCGCGTGCAGGGCCACACATTGCCGCCACCCACCGCGCGAATGCTGTGCCCTGCCGCGGAGGAGGCACCGGCCACCTCACGCCGACCGGCGGCTACCCATCGTCGCTCTCGATGGGCCTCAGCAACTGCTCCTCCGGCGCGCCGGGAGCGCCAGGGGCCGGCCTGAGGAGCGTGTCATCCGTCGGATCGGCAGCGGGGCGCAGCAGCCTGCCCTGCTGCCGGTCTGCCTCGGCTTGCCGCTCCAGATAGGGCAGGCACTCCATGGCGGCTGCCCGCAGCGCCGTCGCCCGCTCGGCGAGTTCCCGTCGATGGATGCGCGCCTCCAGTTCGCCGGCGGCGATGCCAGGCGCGGCGTTGCGGGCAAGGCCTTCCACAAGCGGCATAGCGCGGGCGCCCCCAACGTGCCTGAGGGACTGCAGAATGGCCAGGCGAAGGTCGGTGTTCGCGTGCGATGAGCCCAGCAACCTCAGCAGCGCACCCATCGCGTCGTCATCGATGTGGCTGCGGTCATCCGTGGTGAGAGCGGGCAGTATCTGCCGCAGCCCTGCGCCGGCGCGTGACCGCATTCGGGGATCAGCCTCGCAGGCTGCGTGCGCCAGCGCTCCGACGGCGCTTGGCTCCCGCGCGGCGGCGAGTTCATCCACCAAGGGCCACGGACCGTCCGGATCGGCATGGATGCCGACGCCCAGCAGGAGCGCCACTCCAAACAGAAGGTACTCCGCCAGAGTGGAGAAGCAGGCGCCGCACAAGAGGGCGGAGGCGAGGACGACGGCCAGGCAGTAGTAGCGAATGCGCAGCCCACGGCGTGACCGCCGATAGGCTTCTAGCACCCGCGTCAGCCGCTCGGCGGGCCCCTCATCGACCACTACCCGTTCTGCAGCGGCCGGCAGGCCTGGTGACGGCCGCGCAGGCGCTGGCTCCCTCGCCCGCGCCTCCCGCAGCACCCGCGTCTGCCGCTCGATGCGCCGGCGCATGAACTCCTCGTAGCGTTCGACCAGAGCGGCGCGCGCTGCATCCAGCACGCCGCGCGTGAAGCCCGACCGTACGAGCCGCCGCTGCTCTTCCACGACCTCGCGCGCAAGCTCGCCGGCCGGGTCGTCGGGCATCGCCCTACCCCTCCCCGCCCTCGACGGGCCGCAGCAGCAGCTCGTCCGGCGTGGTGGGGGCTCCGCCGGCGGGGCGCAGCAGGATGTCGGCGGCGTTCGTGGGCGCGGCAGCGGGGCGGAGCAGGCGCTCGCGCATTCGCTCGGCCTCGGCGCGCTGCTCCAAATACGGCAGGCACTCCGCGGCTGCGCGGTGGATGGCGTCCAGCTTGGCGCCCACACCCACCTTCAGCATCCGGTCCATGCCGCCGATGAGGAAGCCGGCCACGCGCGGCGGAGTGAGTAGCTTGCGGACGGCCGGTATCGCGCGTGCATCGCCGACCTGCTCCAGCGCTCTGAGGATCGCGAGCTTCAGGTCGACGTCGGCGCCGCTGGTCGCGACGCTGAGCCCCTCGCCCCACGCCAGCAGCGAAATGAGCGCCGCCATGCCCTCGGCGTCGATGCACTCACGGTCCGAGGCGCGCAGCGAGGGCAAGATCGACAGCAGGCCCTTCGTCGCCACCTCCTTCGTCTCGGAGTCCCCGTCGCGAACCGCCTTGGCGAGCACGCCGGTTGCTCTGGGGTCTCGCGCACGAGCCAGCGCGGTGGCCGCGTCCTTCCGCTTCGGGTTGGTCGCCACCTCTGCCGCACCCGCCATAAAGAAGATGATCCACATCCATCCCTGGAAATAGGGCAGGTGGAGCAAGTAACACACGAGGAGCGTGAGCCAGAACAGGTTGCGCACCCATTTGCGCCTGGTGTTGGCCCGGCGCTTCCGCCGCAGCGCGTCCACCTCGCGGTCCAGGTCGGCGCGCCACTGCGCCAGCATCGCCTCGGCCTTGGCGCTGCTCTCCTTCTTCACCGTGAGCATGCGAAGGGCCAGGATGAAGCGCCGGCGCGCGTCCTCCACCTCCGCCTGCGTCTCTGTGCCGGCGCTCGGCAGCGCGTAGACGTACGGCCGGGCGGCGTCAGCCTCCGTCACGCCCAGCGCCAGTGCCTGCCTTGCGCCCGTCTCGTCCGTCATCCGTCTCCCCTCCCGACCATATGTCGGACGGCGCAGACGCCCCTCACGTTTCGCCTTCCGTGAGCCTGCGACGGAAGGAACTGCCGCGTTGGGCCTCGAAATAGGACACTGGTGTTGGTGGCAGCGTCTGCTCGCTCAGCCGCCCGCACTCATATCGCTACAAAGGTCGCCGCAGGCAGCGCAGCCTGCTTTTCAGGAGGAAACGATGGCCAAGCGCAAGCTCAACGTCGCATTGATCGGCGCGCAGTTCATGGGGAAGGCGCACAGCAACGCCTATCGACAGGTGTGCCGGTTCTTCGACACCGAGATCGAACCGGTGATGAAGGTGATCTGTGCGCTGGAGCCGGATCTGCCCGCGACCGCAGCCAAGTTCGGGTGGGAGGAGCATAGCGACAACTGGCAGGAGACGATCGCCCGCTCCGACATCGACCTGGTCGACGTGTGTACCCCCAACTTCCTGCACGCGCCCGTCGCCATCGCTGCCGCCAAGGCCGGTAAGCACGTGCTCTGCGAGAAGCCGCTGGCCGGCAGCCTGGCCGACGCCAAGGCCATGCTCGCAGCGGGCGAAGAGGCCGGCATCACCCACGCCATCAGCCACAACTACCGCAAGGTGCCCGCCGTCGCCCTCGCCAAGAAGCTCATCGCCGAGGGCAAGCTCGGGACCATCTACCACTGGCGCGGAACCTACCTGCAGGACTGGATCATCGATCCCGAGTTCCCGCTGGTCTGGCGCCTCGACAAGAAGGTGGCGGGCTCCGGCGCCCACGGCGACCTGAACGCCCACCTCATCGACCTGTCCCGCTTCCTCATCGGCGAGATCACCGAAGTCTCCGGCATGATGGAGACCTTCATCAAGCAGCGCCCGAAGCTCGCGGCGGCCACCGGCGGCCTCAGCGCCATCGCCGCGAAGGAGATGGGCGAGGTCACCGTCGACGACGCCTCGATCTTTATGGCCAGATTCGAGAACGGGACCATCGGCACCTTCGAGGCGACGCGCTTTGCGCAGGGCCACCGCAACTCCAACTGCTTCGAGATCAACGGCAGCAAGGGCAGCGTGAAGTTCGACCTCGAGCGGATGGGCGAGCTGCAGGTCTACATGCAGGACGACGCCGAGGAGATCCAGGGCTTCCGCACGATCGTCGCGTCGGCGGGCTGCCACCCGTACATGGGCGGCTACTGGCCGGCCGGCCACATCATCGGCTGGGAGCACACGTTCATCAACCAGGTCAAGGACCTGCTCGAGGCCATCGCGGCCGGCAAGCCCGCTTCGCCGAACTGGGCCGACGGCGTGAAGAACCAGGCCGTCCTCGAGGCGGTCGAGGTCTCCGCCAACAGCCGCAAGTGGGAGCCGGTCACCGTCTAGCCCCGGAGGCTGGCACGGGTATGCACACGGGTCTGGGGCTGCGCTGCTCTCGCTCGCAAGGAGCAGCGGCCGGCGCCAGGCCCGTTGTGCTTGGTCGTCTGGAAGCGAGGCGCAAGATGGGTGACAGGTCCACACTATGCCGGCGAGCAGCGCGCCTGGCCCTCGTCGCGCCGCTGCTCTGCGCGCTCGCGCCGAGGCTTGCCGTTGGCCAGGCGCAGCCGCACGCACCGCGCACAGTCGCCTGGTGCGGCTACGAGTGGGCGGTGAAGCACAGCGCCGGCGAGCTGGCAGGCCCCGGCCCCTGCGTGTTCGACGACAGCAGCAGCAACGTGTGGATCGACAAGACGGGCCGCCTCCACCTGCGCATCGCGAAGACGCAGACGGGCTGGCGCTGCGCGGAGGTGACCTGCCAGCGCAGCCTCGGCTACGGCACGTACGAGTTCGCCGTCGACGAGGTACGCAACCTGGACCCCGTCGTCATCGGCGGCCTGTTCACCTGGGACGACACGAGCCCGAATGTCGCCAACAGCGAGATGGACTTCGAGTACGGCGTGTGGACGAAGGCCGGCGACCCCAACTTCCAGGCGGTCGTGCAGCCCTATACGCGCCCGGACCATCTCCTCAGGTACTCGGTCCCGCTCACGCGGCGGCTGGTGCACACGATCGACTGGTCGCCCGGGCGCGTCGTCTTCCGCACCGTCGAGCCCGGCGCGCGCCGGGGAGCGCCGCCGCTGCGCGAGTGGACGTACACGGGCGCCGACGTGCCCGAGCCCGGCAAGGAGCAGGTGCACCTGAACCTGTGGCTCTTCCGCGGCCAGCCGCCCGCCGGCGAGGCCGAGCCGGAGATGGTGCTGCGCTCGTTCCGGTTCAAGCCGCGCAACGCAAAGGCCAAGTGACAGCGTCCGGCGCCAACTCCGCCCAGTCGCACCGGCACGCAGACCTGACCCACAGCGGAAACAACCCACCAACGAGACGCGTACTTATCGGGGAATGATTCTCCGAGAGCGGCGTGCCGGAAGAGACGATGACCCACAGCGCACATCCGAGATACGACCACCTGGTCCGCCGCCTGAGGGACGGCGGCTACCGCATCACGCCACAGCGCCTCGCGATCGTCCGGGTTGTCGCCGAGAGTGACGGGCATCCGTCCGCCGAAACGATCTTCGAGCGCATCCGGGAGCGGTTCCCCACCACCAGTCTCGCCACCGTGTACAAGATGATCGCGACGCTGCGCGATCTTGGGGAGATCCTGGAGTTGGGCTTCGCCGACGGCAGCAGCCGCTACGACGGCGCCAACCCGCACCCGCACGCCCACCTTATCTGCACCAAATGCCGCCGCATCGTGGACCCGCCCGCCGGCGAGCTGGACGACCTGCCCGCACGTATCGCAGGGGAGTCCGGCTTCACTCTCGTCGGCCATCGCTTCGACATCTACGGCGTCTGCCCGGACTGCCGCGACGCCGGCTAGCTCGCCGCGCTGAGCCGGGCCGGCATGTGGACGCCTAAAGAGGAGAATCATTCTCTATTGAGAGAAGCAGGCCGGACGGGCAGTCAGTAGTCGCCCGAGACCGAATGCATGGCGCTGTACGCAGCCGTAACTCACACCTCGAAGGAGAAGGAGAGCAACGATGAGCCAGGGTGGCAAATGCCCGGTGACTGGCAGCGATGCGGGGGGCATCGATTCCAAGGGAACGTCGAACCGCGACTGGTGGCCGAACCAACTGCGCTTGGACATCCTCCACCAGCACTCGGCGAAGTCCAACCCGATGGGCGGGGACTTCGACTACGCCAAGGAGTTCCAGAGCCTCGACCTGGCGGCTGTCAAGCAGGACCTGGCAGCCCTGATGACCGACTCGCAGGACTGGTGGCCGGCCGACTTCGGCCACTACGGCCCCCTCTTCGTCCGAATGGCCTGGCACAGCGCCGGCACCTACCGCACGGCCGATGGCCGCGGCGGGGGAGGGCGCGGTCAGCAGCGTTACGCGCACCTCAATAGCTCGCCCGACAACTTCAGCCTCGACAAGCCGCGCCGCTTGCTGTGGCCGATCAAACGCAAGTACGGGCGGAGGATCTCCTGGGCGGACCTGATGATCCTGGCCGGCAACGTCGCTCTGGAGACGATGGGCTTCAAGACGTTCGGCTTCGGCGGGGGCCGCGAGGACACCTGGGAACCCGACCAGGACACCTACTGGGGCGTCGAGAAGGACTGGCTGGGCGACCAGCGCTACTCGGGCGACCGCGACCTGGAGAACCCGCTGGCCGCCGTACAGATGGGCCTGATCTACGTCAACCCGGAGGGCCCCAACGGCAACCCGGACCCGGTGGCAGCCGCGCGCGACATCCGCGAGACCTTCGCGCGCATGGCGATGAACGACGAGGAGACGGTGGCGCTCATCGCCGGCGGCCACACGTTCGGCAAGACGCACGGCGCGGGGCCGGCCTCCCACGTGGGCCCCGAGCCCGAGGCCGCCCCCATCGAGGAGCAGGGCCTGGGCTGGAGGAGCAGCTTCGGGGCCGGCAAGGGCGGCGATACCATCACGAGCGGCCTGGAGGTCACCTGGACGACGACGCCCACCAGGTGGAGCAACGACTTCTTCAAGATCCTGTTCGGCTACGAGTGGGAGCTGACGAAGAGCCCGGCGGGGGCGCAGCAGTGGACGCCGAAGGGAGGGGCCGGCGCCGGCACCGTGCCACACGCCCATGACCCATCGAAGCGCATCGCCCCGGCCATGCTGACGACGGACCTCTCGCTGCGGTTCGACCCGGTCTACGAGAAGATCTCGCGGCGCTTCCTGGAGCACCCAGACGAGTTCGCCGACGCCTTCGCCCGGGCGTGGTTCAAGCTCACCCACCGCGATATGGGCCCCCGCGCGCGCTACCTCGGCCCCGAGGTGCCCGCCGAGGATCTGATCTGGCAGGACCCGATCCCCGCGGTGGGCCACCCGCTGATCGATGCCCAGGACATCGCGGCGCTCAAGGCGGCGGTGTTGGCGTCTGGACTGGCAGTCTCGCAGCTCGTCGCGACAGCATGGGCGTCGGCATCCACCTTCCGCGGCTCCGACAAACGCGGCGGCACCAACGGCGCGCGGATCCGGCTGGCGCCCCAGAAGGACTGGGAGGTCAACGAACCCGACCGGCTCGCGGAGGTCCTTCGGAAGCTGGAGGCCGTCCAGCAGCAGTTCAACGCCGCGCAGTCCGGCGGAAAGCGGGTCTCGCTGGCCGACCTGATCGTGCTGGCCGGGTGCGCCGGGGTCGAGAAGGCTGCTCGCAGCGCGGGCGTCGACGCAACCGTGCCCTTCAGGCCGGGACGCATGGACGCCTCGCAGGAGCAGACCGACGCGGCCTCGTTCGCCGTGCTCGAGCCCTGCGCCGATGGCTTCCGCAACTACCAGAAGGCCCGCTACTCGGTGCGGGCCGAGGACCTGCTCATCGACAAGGCGCAGCTGCTGACGCTGACCGCTCCCGAGATGACGGTCCTCATCGGAGGCATGCGGGTGCTGAACGCCAACTACGGGGGAGCGCAGCACGGGGTCTTCACCAACCGGCCCGAGAGCCTGACCACCGACTACTTCGTCAACCTGCTCGACATGGGCACGGTGTGGGCGCCGAAGGCCGGCGACGATGGGGTGTTCGAAGGGCGCGACCGCGTCACGGGCGACCTCAAGTGGACCGGCACCCGGGTCGACCTGGTCTTCGGCTCGAACTCCCAGCTTCGGGCACTGGCTGAGGTCTACGCCTGCGCAGACTCGCAGGAGAAGTTCGTGCGCGACTTCGTGGCAGCCTGGACCAAGGTGATGGAACTCGACCGGTTCGACCTGCGCTGAGAAGACGGGGCAGTGAGCGAGGGTGGAGCCGCACCGGCCCCACCCTCGCTCCTTCGTGCCAGTACCCAGCCGGCTTCCTCTACACCTTCTTCCAGTCTCCGCTGTCGTCCATGTACTCGAAACCGGTCACCGGGCGGATGACCGCCCGACCAGGCGCCGTCGAGCCCGTGATGCGCACCTTCGGCACCACGTCGTGCAACTGCTTCTCAGCGGTGCCGGGCCCCGTGTACATCACCCAGGTCTTCATGCCCTTCACGGTCCACGCGAGCCGGCCCTTGCTGCGAACCAGCGAGCCCGGAACGGACACCGACGCGCCGCCACGGGCGAACGCCTCGGCGTCCTTCGCGTTGAGGACGTGGTCCACCGAGTCCACGAGCTTCAGGCGGTAGCTGCCGTCGGGCAGCCGGAAGCCGGTCACGATGTACCCCTCGACCGACACCGCGACCTTCGGCGCCCGCTTGGCCCCCTTGAAGTCCTCGACACAGATGAACTGGTTCTCGGCCTTCGGCTTGGCGACCTGGCCAACCGCACTCCCCTTGGAGGCGCTCCGACGACTCTTGCGTTGAGCGGTTGCACTCACCGCCACGCACACGCACAATGCCACTGCCAGGTAGACTGCCAAACGCTTCATGTGGCCTCCTCCACCGTCACCGTACCAGCTTTCGACCCATCACCACCACCGGCTGTGAACCCCTCCGCCACTGCCCCGCACTAACACTCCGAATGGGTACAGCCACGCGGCGTACATGGGAGGAGACGATGTTGCGCAAAGGTGCGTTCGGGGTAATCGGGCTGGCGGCCATCGCCGCCGGGCTCCTGCTGCTCGGTTCGCGGGCCACGACGGCCGCGCCCAAGGGCGGCGAGACATCGGGACAACTGACGATCGTCGACAAGAAGGGCAAGGCTGTCGGCGTTTGCCCGCTGAAGCATACCACAGTGACCGCCGATGTAGCAGGCTATGTCAGCCGCGTCACCGTAGAGCAGGAGTTCGCCAACACCGCCGCAACGGCCATCGAGGCGGTCTACACGTTCCCGCTGCCGGGCGATGCCGCCGTCGACGATATGACGATGCTCATCGGTCGCCGCGTCGTGCGGGGCCGCATCCTGCGCAGCGAGGACGCCCGGCAGGTCTACGAAGAGGCCAAGGCCCAGGGCAAGGCGACCGCGCTGCTGGACCAGGAGCGCCCGAACATCTTCACGCAGTCCGTCGCCAACATCCCGCCCGGCGAGACGGTCAAGATCACCATCCGCTACACGAACCTGCTGAAGTACCACGAGGGCGTCTACGAGTTCGTGTACCCGATGGTCGTCGGGCCGCGCTATGTCGGCAACCCGGATGCCGCCGCGTCGCCGCACCAGCCCTACCAGAAGCCGGCGCAGGTGGAGAAGGACCCGCAGATCCTGAACGACGTCCACAAGATCACGCCGCCGATCACCCCGGAGGGCACGCGCGCCGGACACGACATCTCGATCACCGTGAACCTGGACGCCGGCATCACCCTCACCGATGTCGGGTCGCCCTCGCACAAGATCGACACGCGGCAGGTCGCCCCGCACGCAGCCGTCATCAAGCTGCGCGATGCGGCCACCATCCCCAACAAGGACTTCATCCTGCGCTACACGGCGGCCGGTTCCGACGTGCAGTCGGGCATCCTAACCTTCGCCCCCAAGCCGGGGCAGGACGCGCCGGGCGCCGGCAAGAAGGGCGGCTACTTCACGCTCATCCTCCAGCCACCGACTTCGCCGGCGCAGTCGCAGATCACGCCGAAGGAGATGGTCTTCGTCATCGACCAGACCGGGTCGCAGAACGGGAAGCCCATCGCCAAGGCCAAGGAGACGATGCGCTACTGCATCCAGCACCTGAACCCGGGCGACACATTCCAGCTCATCGGCTTCAACACGGACGTGTACCCCTGCTTCGACGCCCCCGTGCCGGCCAACGAGGAGACCATCGCGAAGGCGCTGAAGTTCATGGAGCCGCTCGAGGGACGAGGAGGTACCGACATCCTGAAGAGCGTGACCTACGCGCTGAAGATGCCGGACGACCCCGACCGCCTGCGCATCATCTGCTACATGACGGACGGCTACGTCGGCAACGACATGCAGATCCTGGACTACATCGGCAAGAACCGCGGCCGCGCCCGCATGTTCCCGTTCGGCGTTGGCTCGTCGCCCAACCGCTTCCTCATCGACGGCATGGCGCGGGAGGGCAAGGGCGCCGCCGAGTACGTCTCGCTGGATGAGGACGGGCAGAAGGCGGCCGAGCGCTTCTATCGCCGCGTGGCGAACCCGCTGCTGCGCGACATCGAGTTGGACTTCGGCGATCTGCCGGTCGAAGAGGTCTACCCGAAGTACATCCCGGACGTGTTCACCGCAGGCCCCATCGTGGTGAAGGGACGCTACACCGGTGTCGCCCAGGGCAAGGTGACCGTGCACGGCCTGCTGCGCGGGCAGCCCTGGAGCCAGACGGTCGACGTGAACCTGCCGGCCGTCGACACGCAGCACCCGTCGCTGGCAACCCTGTGGGCCCGCGAGAAGATCGAGGACCTGCAGAACAAGGACTGGATCGGCGCGCAGATGGGCAGCCCGGACCAGAGCATCAAGGAGCAGATCATCGGCGTCGCCCTGACGTACCGCCTGATGAGCCAGTACACGTCGTTCGTCGCGGTCGAGGAGCGCGTGGTGAACGTGGGTGGCAACCCGAAGCGCGTCGACGTGCCCGTCGAGATGCCGGAGGGCGTGAGCTACGAGGGCATCTTCGGCGGGCGCCTGGAGGCCGAGGGCGTGATGAAGTCCAGGGCGTTCGGGCGCCCGATGGCTGTCGGGCTCAGAGTCTCGGGCGTCACCGCTGCCGGCACGGTGGCCGCGAGCCCCGCAATGGCGGGCAGCGGCGGATTCGGCGGCGGAGGCGGCGCATCGAGCATGTCCACGATGGCAGGCGCCAAGCGCGAAGCCGCAGACAAACTGAGCCTCAGTGACGCCGAGAGCAAGGCCGCTGCGGACCCGATGCAGAAGCTATCGGCCGACCTGCGCGCCACGGTGAAGGCGGCCGGGACCGACGCGAGGAAGCTCGCCGCACGCGTGGACGTGCAGATCACGCTGGGCAAGCTGCCCAAGGACGGCCTGGCCAAGCTGAAGACGCTCGGCTTCACGCTAACCGCGGAGCTGCGGCCAAGCAAGCTCCTGCTTGGCAGCGCATCGGTCGGTAAGCTCAAGGCCCTGGCGGCGCTGGACTACGTGGTGGGCATCCGCCCGCTGACGCTGAAGTAGGAAACACGCTGTCCTCCCCAACATCGAGGCGGCTCCGGACACCCAGTCCCGGGCCGCCGCCATGGGTGTCTGTCGCAGCAGGGATGTCAGTCAGCCCCCGCCCCGGGGGTGTT
>CAZFLM010000096.1:0-21442 GCA_964519955.1 uncultured Chthonomonadaceae bacterium
GAGTGGCGCCGGACGGGCACGGAGGCCCATCCCACCACGGCGCCTGCGCATCATCTGGGATTGGCCTGATCGACCCGTAAGTGGCGCCGGACGGGCACGGAGGCCCATCCCACCACGGCGCCTGCGCATCATCTGGGATTGGCCTGATCGACCCGTAAGTGGCGCCGGACGGGCACGGAGGCCCATCCCACCACGGCGCCTGCGCATCATCTGGATAGCGGTGCCTCCACCGGACGAGCCGTGCGGCCGTGCTACGGCGGGGTGAGCACTACGTTCTCGGCGCCGACCTTGGGCATCGTCGGTCCGAGGTTCGGACCCTTGAACTCGGCCGACTTGTCGGCGGTGATGGGGAAGTCGCCATCGCGCTTGCGCTCCTCGTTGAGGGTGCGGAGCAGCTCCGCGAGGAGCGTCCTTGCCTCGCCGATGGCCTCCGAGCGGATGAGTTCCGGCGGCATCTGATAGCGCGAGTTGAAGTCCTGCAAGCGCTTACGGTCGGACGCGGCGCCGATCGGCGGGACCAGGTCCTCGCCCGCGGGGGCCAGCGCCCGGTCGAACTCGTCGCGCCCCGCGCCCCACGGCAGGTCGTCGGTGGTGGCGCCCGGCCGGCCGAGCTTGCGGCGCGCCATGTAGGCGTCGTTGGCCCGGTCGAGTGCATCGACGATCTGTCCGATGATCTGCTTGGCCTCGTCGCTCAGCGTACGGGCGCACTGGGCTCTAAAGTCGGCAGGGGGCCGGCGTGCTCCGCCCGTGTCGGCCAGATAGACGAGCTTCCAGTAGATGTCCGCCTTGTCGGTCTTGTCCTTCGGCTTCTGAGGGTCGGACGTGATGTCGCGTGTGACCGGCACGAGCGGAGCATCGGGCGTACCGGCATCCAGCGACAGCGGAGGAGGCCCTGACGGCGCGTCGGCCGTCAGCGGCTCGGGGTCGACGTCGGGGTCCTTGTAGTAGTCGCGCTCGCCGCAGCCGGCCAGACAGACCGGCGCGAGGCACAGAGCTGCGGCGGCCAGCGCGATCAGCCTACTTCGCTTCTTAGCCCCAGGCATGCCGGACCCCCTCGCGCCTGCCGTCGAGAGTGGCGGCGCTCCCTCCCTATTATGCGCATCTTGGCCTACGCTCTCAAGGGATGGTAACGTTCCTGAGGTCACTGCGGAGCGCTGCGCCGCCGGCACGCGGGAGCCCCCGTCGCGTGAACGTCAGCTCGCAACGATCCGCGCGCCAAGGTTGCGCTACGAACGGCCTCGTCTGCGCCGCATTGACTCCCCGACGCCTCTCCGCGTACAATGCGCCAGCAGAGGCGCCTGGCGCCGATCCTCGGAGGTCCCCACTTGGCAGATCCCGTCGTGTCCCCGGTACGCAAGGCGGTCCTTCTTGCCGCAGGGCGTGGCAAGCGCCTGGGCGCGCTCACCGCGAACCAGCCTAAGCCGATGATTCCGGTGCAGGGCGTGCCGGTGTTGGAGCGCATCATGGCCGGCCTCGCCGAGGCGGGCATCGCCGAGTTCGCGGTCATCGTCGGGTACCTGGGCGAGGCCATTCGCGCCCACTTCGGCGACGGGGCCCGCTTCGGCGTGCGCATCGAGTACCACGATCAGGTCGAGCGGCATGGTACGGGGGCGGCTCTGCAGCTCGCGGCGCCGTTTGCCCGGGGCGAGAGTGTGCTGATGTCGTTCGGGGACATCCTGGTGGACCCCGCCAACTACCGCGGCATGCTGGCCGCCCATTCGGCAGGGCTGGACGCGCTCGTCGGCATCAACCACATGGACGATGTCAGCGCGGGCGCGGCCGTGTACCGCGAGGGCGACAGGGTGGTCCGGATGATCGAGAAGCCCGGCCCCGATGCTCCCGAGTGTCACTGGAACCAGGCTGGCGTGAGCGTGTTCGGCCCGGCCATCTGGCCAGCGCTGGAGCGCCTGACCCCATCGGCGCGCGGGGAGTACGAGCTGACCGCCGCCGTCGCCCATCTCATCGAGACCGGGAAGCGCGTGAACGGGTACGAGATCCGGGGCTTCTGGTCCGACATCGGCACGCCGGAGGACCTCGCGGCGGCCGATCGAGCGTGGGCGGACCGGTGAGCGAGCCGCTGCTGCGGGTGCGCGACCTCGACGTCCGCTTCCGGGCGGGCGCCTCCGAGGTGCGAGCCGTGCGGGGTGTGGCGTTCTCCGTCGAACGCGGCGAGACGGTCGGCATCGTGGGCGAGTCCGGCTGCGGCAAGAGCGTGACGGCTCTCTCGCTGCTGCGCCTTGTGCCGGATCCGCCGGGACGCATCGTTGGCGGGAGCATCGAGTTCCTCGGCCAGGACGTTCTCGGCATGTCGGCGGACCAGCTCCGAGGCATCCGCGGTGACCGCATCTCGATGGTCTTCCAGGACCCGTTCTCGTCGCTCAACCCCACGATGCGCCTGGGCGATCAGGTTGTCGAGGCGCTGCGAGTCCATCGGCGGATGTCGCGCGACGAGGCCCGCCAGCGCACGATCGAGCTGTTCCGCGCGGTTCGGCTGCCGTCGCCGGAGGTGCGCATGCGTCAGTATCCGCACCAGGTCAGCGGCGGGCAGCGCCAGCGCGTCATGATCGCCATGGCGTTCGCCACCGAGCCGGACCTCCTCATCGCCGACGAGCCAACCACCGCGCTCGATGTCACCGTCCAGGCGCAGATCATGGATCTGATGCGCGACCTGCAGAAGCGCACGAACGCCGCGGTCCTGCTTATCAGCCATGACATCGCGCTCGTCGCCGAAGTGTGTGACCGCGTGCTGGTGATGTACGCCGGCCAGATCGTTGAGACAGGCCCGACTGCGCAGATCCTGAGGTCGCCGCTCCATCCCTACACCGTGGGCCTGCTCGAGTCGCTGCCGGACTTGCGCGCCGAGTCCACCGAACGGCTGCGTTCGATCCCCGGCCAGCCGCCGGACCTGGGGCGCTTGCAGCAGGGCTGCGCCTTTGCCCCGCGGTGCCCGGCTGCGATGGAGGCCTGTCGCGCATCCGAGCCCCCGATGGTGACCGTGGCCGAGGGGCGCGACGCGCGGTGCTGGCTGCGCCAGGCGGAGGGGCCGGCATGAGCGACGAGGTGCTGCGAGTCGAGGGGCTGGTGAAGCACTTCGGCGTGACCAGGCGCCGCGGGCTGCGCACCATCCGAGAGGTCGTGCGCGCCGTGGATGGCGTCGATCTGCGCGTGGCCGCCGGGGAGACAGTCGGGCTGGTGGGGGAGAGCGGCTGCGGCAAGAGCACCGCGGCCCGCGCCATCCTGCGCCTGCTGACTCCGACTGCCGGCCGCGTGTGGTTCGAGGGACGCGATTTGGCGAGTCTGCCCGCCGGGGAACTGCGGCGCGTCCGTCGCGACATGGGGTTCGTGTTCCAGGACCCGATGTCCGCGCTCGACCCGCGCATGACGGTAGGCAGCATCGTGGCGGAGCCGCTGCGCGCCCACGGGCTCGCAGCCGGAAGACGCGATGCCGCGCAGAAGGCCGCGGATCTGCTGGAGAGGGTGGGGCTCGATCCCGCCTTCGCCGGCCGCTATCCCCACGAGTTCTCGGGCGGCCAGCGCCAGCGAATCGGCATCGCCCGGGCCATCGCGACCGAGCCGCGGTTCGTCATCCTCGACGAGCCCATCTCCGCGCTCGACATCTCCGTTCGGGCCCAGATCCTCAATCTGCTGGCGGACCTGCAGGATGCGCTGGGGCTGTCGTACGTGCTCATCGCGCACGATCTTGCGGTGGTCCGCCACGCGTGCGACCGTGTCGCGGTGATGTACCTGGGAATCGTCGTGGAGGAGGGGCCCGCAGGCGCGCTCTTCTCGACGCCGCGGCACCCATACACGCAGGCGCTCATCGCGTCGGCGCCGTCGGGCGATCCGGACAGGCCGGCTCGTGCGGCGCAGTTGGAAGGGGACGTGCCGAGCCCGGTCGACGTGCCGTCGGGCTGCCGGTTCAGGACCCGATGCCCCCTCGCCATGGCGCGCTGCGCCGAGGAGCCGCCGGCGATGGCCAGCGTGGGCGAGGGGCACCGGGTGGCCTGCTGGGCCGTCCAGGGGTAACCTGCCGCGGGACGAGGCCCGGCGCGAACGCCGAGGTGAGATGGGCCTCCGTGCCCCGTCCCAGATCACCCATGGCCGTACGGGCTAGTGGATGCCCTCGCCGGCCTCGGACTGGGCGCCGCCTTCCGGCTCGCCGCCGCCTGGTGGCGGCGCTGCGTGCTGTGCGGCCCCGCCGGGTAGCGACGGCGCCGGCATGCCGGGAGTCCGCCCGATAGCGCCGGCCGCGCTATTGCGCGGCCGACGCGCCATTGAGTCGGGGGTCACCCCGGTCGTCTGGCGCTGCGCGGCGACGGATTCTGGCGGCTTCTGGTTGCGCGCCAAGTGCCACCCGATGGCCCCCAGTGCCGCGACGATGATGACTACGAGGACCGTAATCCGCTTGCGGTCGGCCTTGGCCTGGGCCGCGGCCTTGCGCGCGCCGGATATGGACGCCGCCTTCGATGGCCGGTTGCCGATGACGATGCCGCCGGAGTTGCTTCCCGAACCCTTCGGGTCGGGGCCGTTCACAGCTTGAGGCACGGTCGGTGAACTCCTTGCACCCGCGCACAGGTGCCAACAATAGCCCGGCGCACGGATCGATGCCGTGCGCCGGGTCTCTGCCGATCGGGTGCCCGACGCGCGGTCGTGGCATCCAGTATACTGGCCAGGCTGTCAGGTTGTCCAGGCTGCGGGACGACCTGGTTCGCGTCAGGCAGCCTGGGGCAACGTTCCTTCGTCCTCGCGGACATCCAGCATGGTCTGAGCCAGCGCAACGAGTGCCTCTCCGGCGCCGGCCTGTTCAGGATAGTGCGCCTGCCCGATCCGGATGCTGATCGGTGCAGGGCCGCGCTCAAGCCCTTCGCTCTTGAGCCAGGTACCCATCACGGTCTGCAGGCGTTCCGCTACTACCGACACCTGGGCGCCGGTATGCGGCAGAATGAGTCCGAATGCTGCCGGACCATAGCGAGTGACGACATCGGCCTTTCGCACGGACGCCCGAATGAGCGACGCCGCGTACCTGAGCGTGTCCTCCGACCTCAAAGTGCCATGAACTCGGTAGATGTGCTCGTGGCCGTCTAGCGACACGAGCAGCACCGAGAGGCTGTAACCGAACCGGCTGGCCCGGATGACCTCTTCGGAGAGGCGCGTGTCGAAGTAGCGCCGGTTGTACAGCCGGGTGAGGCCGTCGACGATCGTGGACTCGGCGATGGCGCGTGCCGGGTCCTCGCTTCGCCGCCGGAGGTGACTCACCTCGAGCTGCGACTCTCGCAGATCATCGCTGACGATCATCTTCTTGAGCTTCTTCGTCGCGTTGCGAAGAATGTGCGAGACGTAGTTGCACGAGATGCCCAAACCACGGGCGATCTCCGTCTGGCTGCGTTCGTTATAGAAGAACTCGTGTATGACCGCTTGCTCAAGATCCTTGAGCTTGCCGAGCGACGTTTCCAGGACTACACGATCCGAAACGGGCACCTCGAACTCGGTCTGGTGCGCGCCCTTCACGCGGTCCATGTCATACGTCGCAGGAGAGTCCTCGTCGTTCTCGGATCCGCCATCCAACGAAGCGACCTTGAACACCTCACGGGTGGTCAAGAGATCCGCGACGGACTCCTCGGTCATGCCCATCAGGTGAGCGATCTCACCGTTGGTGGGCATTCGTCCGAGTTCTTGGGTCAGCGACTCGATGACCCTAGACATCCGCTGGTTCAGTTCCTGCAGCCAGGCAGGTTCCTTTATGATCTTTCCACGGTCCCTCAGGTAGTGCTTGATTTGCCCTATCACGAAGTGAGTGGCGTACGTGCTGAACTTCACGCCCTTACTTAAGTCGTATCCGTCCACGGCCGCGATCAGACCGATGTAACCTTCCTGCGCTAGGTCCTCGGCGGGCTCGCCGGCGCCACTGAAACGGCGCGCGACGCTCTCTACGAGGCCATTGTATTGCAGAACGATCGTATCGCGAATGTCCTGATCATTGGTGGCTCGATACTCCCTGAGTAAGCCGTGTATCTCCTGATCCGTCAGGCGGCGGCGGCTATCGAGTGCCATGTTCAGTTGTCCCGCGCGTCGATTATGCCCATCATCCGTCGAGCGCGCGTCCCGCATGCCGGGCTAAGGCATCCCATCCAGGCTCGGCACGGTGTTATTATGGCTACCTGGGGGTTCCAACTGGAGGATTTGCCGGGTACCAATCCGGCTGGCATCGCGCCCTGCGGTGGATTGCGCGGCTGCGCACGAGGGGCTGTCGGTGCCCCAGGCCGGGCCTTCCGGCCCCAATCTGTGTCCGGCGGGAAGCTCCGACGGCCTCTGTTCGTATGATCTGTGGGGCGGCAGGATCCGTCGTCGAGGGGCGTAGCGCGAATGGATTGTATAAGTCAGTGCGGTCCGGACTTGGACAAAACTGCCCCTGGGGGGCCAGGCCATCTTCCCGGCGGCGCGCGGATAGCCGGGTGCGTCCCCTCGAAAGGCAGGTTGCCGGCCCTCGCGCGCCGAATCGACCTGTACCACTCCTCAACTGCCGCGTCTTGTCGCCGAGCCCGCCCGCCAACATCCGGAGATGGATATGCCCGACAAGTCATCGCAAGTCAAGCGACTCATCGCCGTCGAGCCGCTTGGTGAGAACCTGCTCGTCCGCAGGGAGACCAAGGAGTTGCGCCGCCGCCTGCTTGTCGCGGTGAGCGTCTTCCTCGCCGTGGCGCTCCTTCTCTCGGCGTACATCGTCGCCACGCGGGCGCGGCCCGGCCTGGCCATCACCACCGGCCTCGTCGCCCTCCTCCTGGTGGTGGTGGCGGAGCGCGGGCTGAACCTGCGGGCCGCCTCCAAGCACCGCGAGCTGTACCGCTTCAGCCGGCCGAACGACGTTATCGAGCGCAACGGGCTGGCCGTGGCTCCGCTCAGCGAGGTGGACCACATCCTGGTGCGCCACATCGCCGACGATCCGAGCAAGGCAGCGGAAGGCGATGTGGCTCTCGTTGTCGCGCTCAACGACACGCGCCGCTTCACGATCGCCGACTCCACCGGCGTGCCCGGCGCGCAGCGGGAGATCGAGGACGCGGCCAGGCAGATCGCCGACTTCGCCGGCGTGCCGGTCGAGGAGGACACGCGCCGCACCGACGAATGGTGGCTCGACGAGTAGCATGACGGGGGCGCGTGCGGAAGGCCGCTGCGCAGGGAGGATGAGATGCTGAGTGCGGCAGTCTGCATGGGCCTGTTTGCCGGCGTGGCGCTGGGCGCGATGCCGGCTCCGGCCGCCAAGTCCATCGCGGTGTGCAACCTGGCGCCGCTCGCGCAGGGCGATCTGAACGACGTGGCGTTCCGTCGACGCGCGTGGGACGATCTGCACCTGGCCGGCGTCCTGCAGGGCCTGGTGAACCGGTCCGAGCCGCGCCTCTACGTCACCTTCGTGGGCGCGGATGGCAAGATCGATCGCTTCTGGTGGGAGAAGATGCGCGCGCCCGGCCAGTGGCTCGCGGACAGGGCGGAGCGCAAGATCGAGGGCATCGAGGGCCTGGTTGGCGAGTTCCGGCGCGACATCCGCGGCGTGGTGGTGTGGGACGAGCGCGTGCCGGCCACCTCCAACCTGGCGTCGACCATCTGCGGCGTCGAGAGCGCCGTGCCCGTACGCTACGACCCCGCGCCGGGCTCCCTCTATCACCGCCTCGTCGAGGATCCCGCCGGCCCGCGCATGCCGGTCCTGGCGCGCCTCCTGAATGCGGACGGCTCGCCGCTCTTCACGGGGCAGGGCACGATCCCCGGCACCTCGCTCGCGAGCACCGGCAGCGCCAAGTGCGACGCCTACCTGTGGGCGATCGAGCGCTACCTCAAGACCAAGCGCTGCAACCCGAAGCGGCTTGCGTACTACCCCGACGCGTTCTGGCTGAAGCGGACGTCCGGCGTCGGCGCGGACCGCACGCTGCTGTGCAACCATGACTTCTTCGTGGCGCGCAAGGCCTTCTTCTTCGACTTGTCGCCGTGGGACGACGAGGCGGCGGACGACGATCCGACGCAGCAGCCGGGCACCGACTACCACACGCTGACCGCGATGCTCCGGGCTGCCTACGATGGCGCGAAGGGCGGGGTGATCCACGTCGGCGGCTTCGTGCCGTGGGATCAGAAGTACACCATGCACACGGGCGCCAAGCACGACGGCGTGCCCAGCGAGTGGCGCTACGCCGAGATCCTGTCGTGCTTCAACGCCTACATGGACGCCGACGCGCCCGGCCTGCACGCGATGGCGAATGCGTCCGTGTACGCCCTGTTCCCGCTCAAGAAGCGCTACCCGCAGCCGAACCTGCCCACCGAGCAGACGCTGCGCGCCAAGGGCCTGCTCGACGCGCAGGGGCATGTCGCCGCGAAGACCTTCGTCACCATCTATGTGGGCGACTACGACGCGGCCTCGTGGGTGTACGAGCGGATGCCGGACCTGTGGACGGACCCGGTGCGCGGTTCGATCCCGCTGGGCTGGGCGGTGAACCCCAACCTGGCGGACCGGTTCGGCTTCGGGCTCGACTACCTGCGCCGCACAGCTTCGGCCAACGACACGTTCATCGCGGGCGACTCCGGCGCGGGCTACCTGAACCCGGGCAACCTGGTGCCGCCGCGCAAGTGGAGCGGGCTGCCGTCCGGCCTGCAGGCGTGGGAGGAGCACAACAAGCGCTACTTCGCGCAGTGGGGCCTCAGCATCGTCGGCTTCGTCATCGACGGCTACGCACCCGGGATGAGCGACGAGGTGAAGCAGGCGTACGCGCGGTTCTCGCCCGGCGGCGTGGTCGCGCAGAAGATCCCCGAGCAATCGCTCGTCGATGGGGTACCGTTTCTGCGGATGGCGTCCGACCTGACGGGCACCTCGGAGGAGGCCGCGAACCTGGTGGCGCGCGATGCGCCGAAGAGCGGCCCGGCGTTCCGCATCTATCGAACGATCCTCTGGAGCCCGGAGGGCCACAAGCGCCTGTTCGACCGCCTGCGCGAGCTGCGGCCGGACATTCAGGTCGTCGAGCCGCACACGCTGATGCTCCTGCTCAAGAAGCACCTGGAAGGGAAGCAAGGTTAGCATGGCCAAGCCGTCGTCGGAACTGGTGTTCTCCCTCGCGCATGGGGTCGCCCAACTGGAGCCCCTGCGCTCGGTCTACCTGCTCTACGGGGAGGACGACCTGCAGAAGGCCCAGGCGGTCGACCTGCTGCGCGAGCGGTGCGTCGATCCTGGCTCGGTCGACTTCGACTACGAGGTGCTGGACGCCCGCCAGGCCCGTTCCGACACGATCCTGGCGGCCGCCGGCCTCGCGCCGTTCGCCTCGGAGCGCCGCCTGGTGGTCGTGAAGGGCGCCGAGGTGTTCCGAGCGAAGGACCGCACCAGCGACGGCGAACGGCTGAGCGCCGGCCTGGCCGGGCTCGGGAACTCAGGGTGTCTCGTGCTGGTGGTCGCGCCAGACGACGGCGAGCGCACGCGCAAGACGGCCCTCTCGCCGAAGCTGGACGCGGCGGTGCGCGGCGTGGGCTGCCTGGTGAACTGCAAGGGGCTCTCGGACGAGGCGCTGGCCGACTGGGTGCGGCAGGTGGCGGGGGAGGGCGGCAAGCGCATCGATCCGCCGGCGGCGGCGGCGCTGGCCCGGGGCTGCCGGGGCGATCGCGTCTTCCTGACACGCGAGCTGGAGAAGGCCATCTGCTACGTCGGCGATGGCGACCGCATCACGCTGAAGGACGTCGAGGCGGTGGCGGTGCGCGACCCCGAAGACGTGATGCTGAAGCTGGCGGACACCGTGGCGCGCGGCGATGCCGACGGCGCGCTGCGGCTCTTCCGCGAGGCCCTGCGCTACGACACGAAGCCGCACGCGGTGGCGGGCCGCCTGCTCGCGCTGCTGCGGTTCCAGTACCGCCTCATCTGGCAGGCCGCCGAGCTGCGCCGCATGCGCCTCCGCCCGCAGGATGTGCGCCGCCTGCCGGACGAGGTCGCGGCGGATCTGCCGAACGAGGGCAGCATCGTCTCGATGGCCTGGCGCGCGGGCGACATCTTCAACGCGGCGTCGCGGCACACCCGGGCAGGCATCGCGGACGCGTTCCAGTTGCTAGTGGAGTGCGACCTGGCGAACAAAGGCGGGCTGGAGGGGTCGGAGGACGTGGTGACCAACATGGACCGGCTGATCCTGGCCCTCTGCCGGACGAAGTAGGCCAGGCACGCGAAAACGCCCTGCCCCCGGCGGGGGCGGGCGTCTGCGCGATGGCGTGGTTCGCTGCCTAGGCCTTGGCGGCCTTAGCGGCGCGCTTCATCAGGCGCGACTTGCGGCGAGCGGCGGCGTTGCGGTGGATGATACCGCGCTCTGCCGTCTTGTCGATCCAGCTCACGGCCTGGCGCACAGCCGGCGCGGCCTGAGTGGAGTCGCCCGCGTCGATCGCGGCCTTGGCCTTCTTGACGAACGTCTTCATCGCGGACTTCGCGGACACGTTGCGCTCGTGGTTCTTCCGCGACTTGATGACGTCCTTCATGACTGACTTGATATTGGGCATGGAGTGACTATCTCCTCATCGACGGACAGGGCCGTCTACACGTCGGGCATGTCACAACGGCCGGCCCGGCCCGGCACCGAAACAGTATACCCTCAACGGGCGCTGGATCAACCCTCTAGGGGCAACGGCTCGCAACACTTCGCATGCAGGGCGCTCTTTGGCGCCGGATGATCGGCCCCTCCGCCTACAGCTCCAGCTTGTCGAAGCGTCCGGCGGTCGGGTCCAGCGCGTCGCGCAGCTCGTCGTAGGCCGCCTCGACGCGCGCCAGGATCTCCTCGGCGGTGCGCTGCTCGTCGGAGCCGTCGACGAACCGGTCCGGCGCGCAGCGGGCAGCCAGGGCCGAATGCGCGGCCTCTACGTCGGACAGGTCGGCGCCGTCGGGCAAGCCCAGCACGCGGTACGCCTTGGCGAGGGCGCTGGCGGGCGCAGTGGCCGGCGCGGCGGAGCGCGGCTGCGGGGACGGCGCCTGCTGGGGCGCGACGGTGGTTCTGTCGGCGCCGCTCGACCCGCGCATGATCTCCTCGGGGCTCCGCAGCGACGGGCCCGGATCGCGCAGCTCGTCGATCAGCTCGCGCCGGGCGTCCGCTTCCGCGCGGCGCTCGGCGACACCGGCCTCCGCCTCTTCGTCGATGCGGTCCAGCCGGTCCTTCAGCGCCTCGAGCTGAGAGCGCGCGATGTTCCGTATTCGTCTCGAGAAACTCATGCGTCTCTCCCGGGCTGCTGGGCGATCTGGACGTGCGCCTCGTCCTCGGTCTTCGAGCTAAGCGACAACGCCTCGCTCACGCTGCGGTCCACCAAGTCGATGTCGCCCGACAGGCGAGCGACCTCCGACTGCAGGTCCGTGCCGATGCTGGACGGGCTCGTGTCGTCGAGCGCTTTGACGCGAAGCACCTTGGCGCGCCAGGCGGCGAGGGCGGCTTCCACGTTCTCGAGCTGGCTCGCGATGCGGGCGGACGCCTGCGCGATGGCGCGGTACGTCGTCAGCTCGGCCTCTCGCGAGCGGAGCGCTTCCTCGTACTGCGTGCGGGCCACGGGGTCGGCCGTCGCGGCGATGCGCTTGCGCAGCCCCTCGCAATAGCGCACCAACTCCCGCTCGTCGACCTGGCCCAGATAGCCGGACAACTGCTTGTTGCGCCGCGCGACCTGCGCCACGCGAGACACCAGGGGCAGCAGCTCATCGGCCAGCCGCTCCAGGTCCTGCCGCGCGTAGGAGGGCACATCGTCGGCCCGGGCCTCGCGCGCGATCTCCTGCCGCATCTTCAGCGCGTACTGCACCCGCTGGCGCGAGTCGTAGTCCATGCCCGCGTACAGCTCGCGGATCTGCTCCTCGGTGCGAGCCTCTTCCTGCTCAGTCCACTCGGCGATGGCGCGGTGCAGGAACCGGTCGTCGCGGAAGCGCCAGGCGAAGACGCCGGCCTGTGCCAGCATCCCCGCCGCGAGGGGCCACCACGAGACCAGGGTCGCCGACGCGGTTGCCGCGGCGATCCAGACGCCCCAGGACTCCGGCGCCCGCAGAATGCGCGAGCACACGAAGCGGAGCTTGCGGGAAGGGGATGAGTCGCGCATCGAATGGATAGCTCCCAGTGCGACGAGCGCGCCGGGAGCCTCGATCCATCTTGGGGGTCGCGCGTCGCCTGTCGCCTAGTTCTGGCTCAGCTTCTGCTCCAGCTCGCGCAACTGCTTGTCGATGTCGTCTTCCTGAGCGCCGGTGGTCGTCGCGGCGGTGGTGCCCGCGGCCGGGGCCGCGCCCAGTCCGAGGCGGGCTTCCATTGCGGCCAGCGCCTTCTCGGTGTCGGCGTCCACCTGCTGGTCCTCGAGCATCTCGAGGCGCGAGTTCACGCTCGTCTTGGCGATCTCGGCCCGCGCGGAGGCCTCGGACTGCATGGAGCGAATGCGCTCCTCGGCCCGATCCCAGCTCTGCGCCGTCTCGTCGCTCTGCATGCCGTCCAGCGCCTTGTTGATGGCGATCTGGATCTGGGCCTGCTTCATGTTGGCCTTTAGCGCGAGGGCCTCCGCGGTCTTGACGCGGAACCGCTCCTCTTCGCGCTTGATGGCCGTCTTCACCGCTTCCGAGGTCTCTTCCGCCTGCTTGAGGGAAGCGCGCAGGTTGTTCAGCGTGTTGTCGTGCAGGCCCTTCTCGCGAAGCAACTGGCGCGCCAACTCGCGGTTGCCCTGCTGCAGCGCGATCGCGGCCTTCGCCTCCAGGTTCGCGGCGAGGCGCTCCTCCTGGTCCACCAGGCCCTGGAGCTGGTTCTTCTGCGTGATCGCCTGAACGGCCCGCTCCCGGTTCTTGACCTGGTTTTCCTTCATCTCCCGGAGCGACTCGTTGATGATCACCTCGGGGTTCTCGAGTTCGTCGAGCTTCCCCATGATCAAGGCTCTCAGGTAGCGGAAGAAACGTCTTAACATGCGCTTGCTCCTCTTCGAGCCTGGCGTCGGCTCGGACGGCACGGTACCCGGATGGGAGAAGACGAATTGGGAGACATTATCACACGTTTCCGGTTCGATGTCAACGACCGGCGTGCTCGCCGGGCCTGCGGCAAACGCTACACGTCCACCAGGACGGCGCGCACCGGCGAGCCATCGCCGTCCGTGATCCGCAGAGGGAGGGCCGAGAGGAGGTAACGGCCCGGCGGCACCCCGTCGAGCGCCAGACACTCGACGATCGCGATGCCGTGTCCCATCAGCGCGCGGTGGACGGGAAGCTCCGTCGAATCGCCGGGGTCGGCGCTCGGGACGTCGAGGCCGAGGAGGACCGCGCCGCGCTCTGCCAGGTAGTCCGGCAGGTCGGGCGCGAGCGCCGGCCATTCCAGCGGCAGCGCCGATCGGTCCGCCCAGGCATCGGTTCGCAGCAGCACGCGGGGCGCCTCCTCGACTGGGCATCCGGCCAGGTGCTCCGCGCCGATCACCGGTACGCCGCGCACGTCGACGACCACCGCCGGGCCGATGAAGAGGGATGGGTCCATCTGCCCGATGGGCGTGCCGGAGGCGTCCAGGTGCTTCGGCGCATCGGCGTGGGTGCCCGCGTGCAGGCTCGTGCGGATGCGGCCGGTGTTCGCGATGGCGCCGCCGGCCTGGCTCGCCGCGCAGACGTACTCGAAGGGCGCGTCCTCCGGCCAGACGGGCAGGGCCGCGCTCATCGGCATGGTGATGTCGTGGACGGCCACAGGCGCCTCCAGCGGCGGCAGGGGGAGGGGGATTTGTCTGCGCTAACTGCCCGCCGTACGGTATTCTTATACCTGTATAGGCGCTGCCCCCGCGCCACTCGCCCACGGAGGTTGCGAATGCCCGAGACCGGAGATGTCCGAAACGTGATCGTGCTGGGCAGCGGCCCGGCCGGCTACACCGCCGCGCTCTACACCGGGCGCGCGAACCTGCGGCCCCTGCTCATCGACGGCGGCGCCGGGATGGGCCAGGCGATGCAGGGCCAGGGCGGCCAGCTCACCATCACGACGGAGGTCGAGAACTACCCCGGCTTCCCGGAAGGCATCGATGGCATCGACCTGATGATGCGCATGAGGCAGCAGGTCTCCCGTTTCGGAGTCGAGTTCGTCGAAGACCTGGCTACGGCGGTCGACCTCTCCGAGTGCCCGTTCCGCGTGAGCGTCGGCGACGCCGAGTACCGGGCGCGCGCGTTGGTCATCGCGACGGGGGCCTCGGCCAGGTGGCTGGGCCTGGAGGCGGAGAAGCCGGTGTGGGAGGGCGGCCTGGGCGGGGCGGGCGTTTCGGCCTGCGCGACCTGCGACGGCGCGCTCCCGGTGTTCCGCGGCCAGGACCTCATCGTGGTCGGCGGCGGCGACACGGCCATGGAAGAGGCCCTCTACCTGACGCACTTCGCGTCGAAGGTGTACATCGTGCATCGCCGCGACCAGCTTCGCGCTTCGCAGATCATGCGCGACCGCGTCCTGGCGCACCCGAAGATCGAGGTGCTCTGGAACAGCGCGGTCGCCGACATTCACGACGTGGCGGAGAAGCGCGTCACCGGCGTCACGCTGCGCGACACGAAGACCGGCGACACGCGCCAGGTGCCCGTGGCCGGCGTCTTCATGGCCATCGGGCACGCGCCCAACAGCTCCCTGTTCAAGGGGCTGGTCGATCTGGACGAGAACGGCTACATCGTGACGCACAGCGATGTCCGCACGCGAGTGCCGGGCGTGTTCGCCTGCGGCGACGTGCAGGATCACCGCTACCGCCAGGCTATCACGGCGGCGGGATCGGGCTGCATGGCCGCCATCCAGGTGGAGCGGTATCTGGCCGCCGTGGACGCGGGCGCCGAGGTGGAGTGGTAGCGGATGTCCTTCGCCAGCATCTTCGGCCTTGACGGCGCCGTGCACGCGCTCCGGCGCGCGCTGGCCGAGGATCGCCTGCCTGGCACCTACCTGTTCGTCGGCCCCCAGGGCGTTGGCAAAGCGGCCCTGGCGCACGCGTTTGCCGAAGCGGCCTGCTGCCTCGACCCGGCGCGGGATCCATTCGACGCGTGCGGCAAGTGCGATTCGTGCGTCCGCGCCGCCAAGGGCCAGCAGCCGGAGATCGTGCACATCGAGCCGGCCGGCGACCAGATGCAGATCTGGCAGTTCTGGGACCGCGACGGCAAGCCGCCGGGCGTCCTGCAGCACACGCTGACGTACGCGCCGGGCATCGGCCGGCGGCGCATCTACATCATCGACCGCGCCGATGCGCTCAACGAGGCCGCCGCGAACAGCCTGCTGAAGGTGCTGGAGGAGCCGCCGCCCTACGCAGTGTTCGTGCTTCTGAGCCCGAGCCCGGCTCGCATGCTCGCCACGATCCTGTCGCGCTCGCAGTTGGTGCGCCTGACCGCCAGCCCCGCGGACGACCTGACCGAGTACCTGGCGGCCACCCGCGGCGTCGAGCCGGACCGAGCGCGTCGGTGCGCCGCTCTTGCGGAGGGGCTGACGGGGAAGGCGCTCTCGCTCGCGACCGATGCGGCCGCCGAGGAGGAGATCGGCCGGGTTGTCGACCTGGCCCGTGACCTCGCCACCGCCACGCCGCTGCGCGCGCTGCAGCTCGGAGAGCGGCTTCGGAAGACGGCGACTGGCCTCCGGAGCCTGACCGGGCAGGTCCAGGAGCCGTCCGACGACCCCGCGCAGCCCGAGGCCCCGGCCAGCGAGGGCAAGGAGCGCGTGGGGCGTCGCCAGCTCGGCACGCTCATCGACGTGATGGCGGCGGTGTTCCGCGATCTGCTGGCGCTGAGGCTCTCGGGACCGGATGCGCCCGTCCTGCACGTTGACCGCCGCGAGGAACTGGCCCAAGCCGCCGCCGCACGGTCGCCCGAGTTCTGGATGGGCTGCCTGGACGACCTGCTGGCCGCGCGCCGCCGCGTCGACCAGAACGCCAGCGTCCTGCTGCTGACCGACTGGCTGGCCATCCGCATCGCCGGCGCGTAGGGTAGGGCGGAGCGTAGTGGCGGGGCGGGCGTCCCTGCCCGCCAAGCACGATACAGACACACATGATGCCAGGTTCCGGTCCGGAGCGAACCTCCGACGCGGCGCTGAGGCTTGCTGGAAGGAGATAGGCATGACAGCAATCAAGCAAGGCGATCACGTGCGGATCAGCACCCGCGAGGCCAGCGCCGAGGACATGAAGGCCGGGACGTACTTCGAGCACTACGGCGGCTTGACCGCCACGGTGCTGAAGGCCTACGACAACGGCGAGGCGGTGCTGGATGTCGACACCGAGAGCCTGACCAAAGAGGTCCGGGTGCGGCACGACTCCATCCGCGACCAGATGAAGACGAAGTGGCTCGATGGGCTGTCGGAAGAGGGGCGCAGCAAGCTGACGGAGCGCGAGAAGGACTTCCTCCTGCGCTACACGCTGCTGGCGCGCCTGGAGGATCTGGAGAAGATCGCGCCGAAGCCGAAGCCGGCCGCATCGGAAACTGCGGAGCCCGCCCCGGCGCGCAAGACGCTCGAGGAGATCGAGGCAGCCGAAGAAGCGGAGCTGCGCAAGCACGCACGTTCGTAGCTGGCTGGCCCTGCGCGCTGGAGGTTGTCCTGTTCCACATCGATGCACAGGATGAGCAGGATGACCACCGACCGGCGCGTTGATGAGCATCCCGGTAGCTAGAACGGTCCCGAGGCCGTGGTCTTCATCCTGCCTATCCTGCGCATCCATGTGAGACAAGACATGGCGTTGGAGGGAGGCGCCCCATGCTCGATCTGGAGAAGCTCGCTCCGCGGATGCACCAGCTCGTCGAGGACCGCGCGCAGCAGCTCCAGCGGGTCGGCGAGCACGCAGGGGAGGCGCACAGCCGCCTCCGACAGGCCGCCGGCGCCTGGGACGACCTGCAGCGTCGCGTCGCCCGCTCGCGCACCTCCTGGCTCGTCGCCGACCTGCTCTCCGACCCCAGCGCCACCTTCTGCGCCCCGCCGTGCCCCGCCGCCTACGCCGTCGTCGCCACCGATGGCTCCCAGATCGCCGCCGATCGCCACGAGGCGTCCTACTGCGCGGTGCTGAACGTCGGCAAGGTGCTCATCCGCTATGGCGATGCGTCTGCCGCCCGCCTGCAGAGCGTTCCCGAGCTGGTCTTCGAGGAGGAGGACATCGAGAACGAGATCGGGCGCGGACGGCTGGAGCACAAACGCGCCGCGGTCGAGCACGATGCCCTTGCCGAACTGGTCACCGAGTGTGCCGAGCTCGCGGCGCCCACGGTGGCGATGGTCGACGGCACCCTGATCCTCTGGAGCCTGGACGGCGAGGAGGACGACTACCGTAAGGCGATGGTCGAGCGCTTCACGGGTCTGCTGGACGTGGCTCGCGAGCGGCGTGCGCCTGTGGTGGGCTTCATCAGCCGGCCGGGCAGCCGCGACGTGGTCAATGCCCTGCGGGTGCACGCCTGCCCATTCGATGCCGACTGCGAGAAGCACTGCAGCGAGCAGAAGGGGCGCTTCCGCCATCGCGCTCCGTGCGCCGGCGTCGAGATGGCCACCGACGGCCTGCTCTTCGGCCGCATGCTGGCCCCGGGGGAGCGCTCGGCCCTGTTCGGCACGCGGTCCAAGATCATGGGCGAGTACCCGCCGGAGCACGTCATCCGGTTCTGCTACGTGCACGCCGGCAGCGAGGTGGTGCGCCTGGAGGTGCCGCGGTGGGTCGCCGAGGACGCGGCGCTGATGGACCTGGCGCACGCGGCGTGCCTCGACCAGGTGGCGAAGGGGCAGGGCTACCCTCGCGCGCTGACCGAGGCGCACGAGCTGGCGGTGGTGCGCGGCCCGGACCGTGCGCGCTTCTACGAGGCGCTGGAGGGCATGATGGTCCGCGCCAACCTGCGCATCGAGGTGACGCGCAAGGCCCTCTCCAAGCGCACGCGCAGCATCTAGGGCTTGTGGTGGGATGGGCGTCCCTGCCCGTCCGGTGACGCGCTAGGCATGGGGGCTTGGCTAGGTACGCTGCTGGCAGCGTCCTGCGGGGCGAGAGAGGAATGAGGGCACTGGGACTCGAACCCAGGACACCCGCCTTAAAAGGGCGGTGCTCTGCCGACTGAGCTATACCCTCATCGCGGCCTATTCTACCTGTGGCGTTGGTGGGCTGTCAAACGAAGGGCGCGCCGCACATTGCTCGCGGCGCGCCCTTCGATGCGTGTTGCGGCTGGCGGACTAGGCGTCCGCGTCCTCGTCGTCGCCGAGATCGTCGTCACCCGGCTCCTCCGAGGGCTCTTCGCTCAGCGCCGTCATCAGCGTCGCGAGGGCGTCGCTGATGACGGCATCTTCCATCTCCACCTCGGCAACCACGTCGACCGCCTCGGTGGCCTCGCCCTCGATCTCGGTACCCTCGGCGGTCCGCTCCAACAGGGCCGTCGCGGCGCCCCCGCCCATCTCCTCGTCCAGCGACGGGATCAGCGGGAGTGCGGTGCGCTCGGGGCGCGCCGGCTCCACCTGGATCTGGACGCCGTCCGGAGTGGCGGGCTCCATGCTGCGGTAGCGCGGCAGACCGGTACCGGCCGGGATGAGACGCCCGATGATGACGTTCTCCTTCAGGCCGATCAACTCGTCCTTCTTGCCGCGTACGGCGGCCTCGGTGAGGACGCGCGTCGTCTTCTGGAACGATGCGGCCGACAGGAAGCTGTCGGTGGCCAGAGACGCCTCGGTGATGCCGAGCAGGACCCAGTCCGCGGTCGCCTCGGTGCCCTCAGCCTCCCGGATGCGCGCGTTGGCATCCTGGAACGCGAACTTGTCGACCACCTGGCCGGGCAGGAAGCCGGAGTCCCCGGGCAGCCGGATGCGGCGCTTGCGCAGCATCTGGCGCACGATGACTTCGACGTGCTTGTCGTTGATGTCGACGCCCTGGCCCTTGTAGACCACCTGGATCTCGCGAACCAGGTACTCGGCCAGACCGTTCGGACCCAGCAGCTCCAGGACCTTCTGCGGATCGAGCGGGCCCTCGGTGAGGCGGTCGCCGGGCTGCACCACGGTGCCTTCGCGCACGGCCAGTTCGCCGCGGTACGGCACCAGGATGGCCTTGCGCAGCCAGACATCGGTGAGGCTGGCCGCCTTCATCTGGCGGAACATGCGCTCGGTGATCGTCTCGCCCTTCTTGACGATCGCCTCGCCGTTCTGATCCAGCACGTCCTCCTCGACCTGCTCCCCGACGAAGTGCGACGGGACTTCGGTCATCTTGACCTGAGCCTTGAGGATGACGTGGCGCAGACCCTTGCGCTCGATGTCCGTGATGATGCCACCGTACTCGGTGATGATCGCCTGACCCTTCGGCTTCCGCGCCTCGAACAGCTCGACGACGCGCAGGAGGCCGCGAACCTGGTCCTCGAGCACCTTGAGGACGGCCTGGATCGACCGGACGCGCTCGCGCTCGGTGCCGCTCTCTTCCTCGAAGTCGATGTGGCCGCGCTTGATGTCCTCGTGCAGTTCCTTGAGGGCGTTCTGGCGCTTCTGGCGGACGTTGGCGACGGCGACCAGCTCCTTGCCCGCGACGCCGCCCGTGTGGAACGTACGCATCGTAAGCTGGGTGCCCGGTTCGCCGATCGACTGCGCGGCGATGATGCCCACGGCCACGCCGATGTCGACCAGCTTGTTGTTGGCCAGGTCGCGGCCGTAGCACTTCGCGCAGATGCCCTGGCGCAGCTCGCACGTCAGGACGGAGCGGACGCCGACGCGCTTGATGCCGGCTTCCTCCACGCGCTTGGCCTGGACATCGCTGATCGACTCGTTGGCCTCGACGATCACCTCACCGGTGGCCGGGTCGACCAAGTCCTCGATGGCGGTGCGCCCGCGGATCCGCTCGTGCAGCCGCTCGATGACGTCGCCTTCCTGCTCGATCTGCTCCACGTAGACGCCGGCGACGGTGCCGCAGTCCTCGGCGCGCACGATGACGTCCTGCGCCACGTCGACGAGGCGCCGCGTCAGGTAGCCCGCGTCGGCCGTTCGGAGCGCCGTGTCTGCCAGACCCTTGCGGGCGCCGTGCGTCGACACGAAGTACTCCAGAACGTTCAGGCCCTCGTGGAAGTTCGACTTGATCGGAAGGTCCTCGATCAGGTTGCCGAACGGGTCGGCCATGAGGCCGCGCATTCCGGAGAGCTGCGTGATCTGCTTGGACGAACCGCGGGCTCCGGAGTCGGTGATCAGGTAGATCGGGTTGAAGTGATCGATCCCGTCCATGATCGCCTTGGCGACCTCTTCCGACGCCTTCATCCAGTGGTTCAGAACCTGCTGCTTGCGCTCGGCCTGGGTGATGGTCCCGCGGCGGTACTGGCGGTTCAGGCCGGCGACGTCCGTCTCGGTGCGGCGGATGATCTCGTCGCGCTTGGCCGGGATGTCCATGTCGGTCATCGAGATCGTGACGCCGGAGAGCGTGGCGAAGCGGAAGCCCAGATCCTTCAGGTCGTCCAGGAACTGGATGGTCTTCTCTTTGCCATGCTTCTGGTGCACCTCGGCGCACATCTCCGCGATCATCTTCTTGGTGACCGAGCGGTAGAGGTACTTGTCCGTGTAGCGCAGGCCGGACGGCAGGATCTCGTTCATCCGCAAGCGGCCGACGGTGGTCTGCCGCGTGATGTCGTCGCTGTCGCCAACGACCTCGAGGACGCCGTTCCGCTCCAGACGCACCTTGATCGGCTGGTGCATGTCGATCTGGCCCGAGTCGAACGCCAACATGGCCTCGGCGGGGCTCGGGAACACGCGCTCGTACGGCTTCTCGTTGCGCCGGATGGTCGTCAGGTAGTACGACCCCAGAACGATGTCCTGGATCGGCGCGACGATCGGGTCGCCGTTGGCAGGCGAGAACAGGTTATGCGTGGACAGCATGAGCACGCGCGCCTCGGCCTGAGCGTAGGCCGACAGCGGCACGTGGACCGCCATCTGGTCGCCGTCGAAGTCCGCGTTGAACGCGTGGCAGACGAGCGGGTGGATCTGGATGGCCTTGCCGTCCACGAGCACGGGCTCGAACGCCTGGATGCCCAGGCGGTGGAGCGTCGGCGCGCGGTTCAGCATGACCGGATGCTCGCGGATGACTTCCTCGAGCGCGTCCCAGACCTCCGGCTTCATCTTGTCGATCATGCGCTTGGCGGTCTTGATGTTCGTGGTGTACCCACGCTCGACCAGCGCCTTCATGACGAACGGCTTGAACAGCTCGAGGGCCATCTCCTTCGGCAGGCCGCACTGGTGCAGCTTGAGGTGCGGACCGACGACGATGACCGAGCGGCCGGAGTAGTCGACGCGCTTGCCGAGCAGGTTCTTGCGGAAGCGGCCTTCCTTGCCCTTGAGCATGTCGGAGAGCGACTTCAGCGGACGGTTGGTCGAGCCGACGACCGGCCTGGTGCGGCGGCCATTGTCGATCAGCGCGTCCACCGCTTCCTGCAGCAGCCGCTTCTCGTGGTTGACGATGCTCTCGGGGGCGCGGATCTCGGTGATCTTCTTCAGCCGGTTGTTCCGGTTGATGATGCGCCGATAGAGGTCGTTCAGGTCGGACGTGG
>CAZFLM010000097.1:0-21363 GCA_964519955.1 uncultured Chthonomonadaceae bacterium
CCGTCATGGACCGCCGCCGCCCTCGGCGGCAACGCACACCCCCCGTGCCACGCCGCCATGGACCGCCGCCGCCCTCGGCGGCAGCGCACACCCCCCGTGCCACGCCGTCATGGACCGCCGCCGCCCTCGGCGGCCCGCCCGCCGCCCTGCACCAACCCGCGTCCGCAGGACGCTCGGCCGAAGGCCCTCCAGGCGGGGGATTCATCCCCCGACGCCCAACGCCCAACACCCGCCCCCCAGCACCCGTCCTACGGCTGCTTGGGCGGGTTCATGTTCTCATAGCCCGGCAGCGTGATGCTGATCGTGGAGGTCTTGCGGAACTCGGACATCTTCTTGTCCACGGTCTGCTCCACGCCCGCCTTCTCCAGGAGCGCCATCCGCTCTGCGCCGGCCTGCACCTTCTCGAACGGCTGCACGTCGGCCGCCTGCACAGCGAGCTTGCGGATGAAGAGGTAGGCCGAGGGAGCGCCTTGCGGGCCTGGCGCCTCGACCACGCCCGTGGTATCCCCCACCTTCAGCGGCTGTACGGCCTTGCGGATGTACTCGGGCAGGCGCGCGACGGGCACCATCGGCTGCTCGCCCCCGTTCGCCTTGGTTCGGTCATCCTCGGAGAGCTGCGCCGCCACCGTGGCGAACGCGGTGCCCTTCGCCAGCTCGGCCGCCACCTTGTCCGCGTTCGCCTTCGACTTCGTGGCGATCACGGCCAACTTCCATTGCTCGAGCGTGCCGAACAGCTCGGGGTGCTTGTCGTAGTATGCCTTCACATCCGCCGGCGAGACCTGCAGGTTGGTCGTGGCCACGTTGTAGTACACGCGCTGCGTCGTGGCGTCCTTCTTGAGCTGCTCCTCGGTCACCGCCTTGCGCTCCAACGCCTGCGCGATGGCGGGCTGCTTCTTCATGTTCTGCAGGTCCCCCTCGATGTCGGCGGCCGTCGGCATCAGCCCCACCTTGGCGGCGTACTGGAAGATCAGCTTCTGGTTGATGAGCAGCTCGATGGACAACTGCCCGGCGGTGATGGCCGGGTTGCGCACCGCGGCGAAGTCGCTCGCGCGCAGCGTCTCGAGCCGCTTCTGCCACTCGTCCTTGCCGATCTTCTCGCCGTTCACCGTCGCCACGACATCGCCCTGCGCCAGAGCGGCCGATCCGACCGCCAGCAAAGCCAGCACACTAGCCCATCCCAAGCGTCTCATTGCGACTCCTCTCGCCTTGCGGCAGGCGCGCGTGGTCGGCGTGCGCCGGCAAACGTCACCCCGTCTCTTCGGGCGTCTGGCCATTCAACTGGAGATACTAGTATACGTGATGACGCAGGTTGGCACGCTGCGTGCGCGCCGCATCGAGCCCGGACCATACACGAGTGCCGCGGGGGGACGGGCCGGAGGCTTCCCTGAGTGTGCCGAAGGGCGCCCGTCGCGCACGCCCCGTAGGCGGGTCAGGCTAGCCGTCGCGGAGGAGAGGCCGGAGGCCGGCCTGGGAGAAGTGGTGGTCATATGCGAGGGCTTCGGTGATCCCGTCGCGTTCGCAGACAACGAAGGAGGCGCAGTCGACGAGGCTCCACGCCTTGTCCGGCCGCGCACGGTAGAGGGCGAGGGCAGACTGGAAGAGGGCCTCATCGCCGACAACCACGTCCACGTACCGCGAGGCGCTCACCGACCCGACCAGATCCGCAGCGACGGCTCGCGCAGCCCGGCCGCCAGCTGCGAAGTGGTTCAGGACCTCGGCGAGCACATACTGCGTGGTGACGATACGCCGCCGCGGGTCATTGGCCGCCGCGGCCATCGCTGTTCGGTGTAGCGGATCGTCGGCATCGAGAAGCGCGATCCAGTACCCGGTGTCGGCGAAACGTGCCGTCACGTCTCCACCTTGGGATGGCCGTACAGGTAGTGCCGGTAGTTCATGGCCCCGTCATGCGGCAAGGCATCCAGCGCCCCCTCGGGCATCGTCGCGTGAATGCGGCGCACAAGCTCGATAACCGAGTGTTCGTCGGGTTTCGGCGCGTGCGGCTCGTGCCCGTTCGCCTCTCCCAGCCGCTCCAACGCGACCTCTTCGACGGTCATGGAGCGCCGCGCAGCCTCGTCGGCCAGGCGTGCCTCCAACTCCGGAGGAAGCTCCAAGATGAGTGTCATCGCCTACCACCTCCGTGCATTGCTGGCCTATTGTACCACGGCGGTGCCGATCGGCGGCAGAAGCAGCGGCGCGCTCGAAGCCCTCGCGCGCCGCCTGCAGGTCCTCAGTGCATCTCGCGATCGCCGTACAGGGTCTGGATGTAGCTGATCTGGCCGTAGTGGTACACCAGGTTCCAGTAGTTCATGAGCAGGACGCACTCGAGCGTGGCCGGCACCGGGCTCCAGGGCATCGTCACCGTGGCGGTCAACTCGGCATCGGGGAACGCCTCGATGGCGGCCAGCAGGTCGGCGGTATTGGCATCCAGCGCCGCGAGCGCCTTCTCCATGGTATCGAGTTCGGCCATCGCCCGCTCATACGCGCCATCGAAGGCCGGCACGGCGCGCTCGACGATGATCTTGGTGAAGAACGCGGTGACCGCCGCCACCTCCTGAGCCTGCGCGAGCACGGTGCGGCCGGCGTCGAGCGGCTTCCACTCCTGCTTCTCCGGCGGCGTGGCCTTAACGACACTCGCGAACGAGTCGGTGGCCTGCTTGGTGAGCTGCGCGGCAACTTGCTGTACGGTTGACATCCTGGCCTCCAAGTACGGAAATGGGCTTACGTTTGTCTGCCTATACCACAGTGTACAGCATGCGCCGCGCAAACGCAAGGAGTTGGGCGCACATCCAACCCAACCCCCGGCGCACGTGTGCCGTCCGCCCCTGCTCAGTGCATCTCCCGATCGCCGTACAGGGTCTGGATGTACGCGATCTGCCCGTAGTGGTACACCACGTTCCAGTAGGTCATGAATAGGAGTTGCTCGAACGTCATGGGCATGCCGCCGCCCCAGGGCATCACGATGGTCGCAGCCAACTGCTCGTCGGGGAACGCCCCCATGACGCCGAGCAGATCGGCGGTGTTCACATCCAGCGCGGCCAGCGCCTTCTCGACCGTGTCCAGCTCCGCGAGCGCGCGCTCGAACGCCCCCTCCTCCATCGGCGGCACGGCGCGATCCCGCAGGATCTTGGCGAAGAACACGGGCGCCGTGGCGCACTCCTGAAGCTGCGAGAGCACCGTGCGCCCCTCGTCGAGCGGCTTCCACTCCTGCTTGTCGGCCGGCGTGGCCTTGACGATGCGTGCCAGCGAATCGGTCGCGTCCTGCGTGAGCTTCGCGGCGAGCTGCTGTACGGTAGACATCCTGGCCTCCTCATACGAGATGGGTATACGTGCGTCTATCTATCCGGCACATTGTACAGGATCTATCCCCCAAACGCAAGAGGGCGGCAGATCCCCATCCCCACTCGCGGCCGCTGCCCTTGCCGTGGCCTGCCTGCCGCACCAGCGCCGTGGTGGGATGGGCGTCCCTGCCCGTCCGGTACCACTCGCGAGCGCGCCAACCCTGCCCTTGACCTGGCCCTTGACCTTGACCTTGACCTGGCCCTTGACGTCATCCTGAACCGCCGTTGTGAAGGATCCGGCCGCCCTCACCGCCCTGCCCGCTTCACCCGCCGACCCCGCCGCCGGCGCTTCAGCCGCTCCAACTCCTCCTCCACCTCCTCCTTCAGGAAGAACCAGTACCGCGGCCGCAGTCCCGGGCGCTCCTTCTCCTTCCGCAGGTGGTAGCCGCGCAACCGCCCCCGCTGCCGCAGGTCCAGCACCCGCTGCCGGCACACGCCCAGATACCGGGCCGCCTGCGCCGTCGAGTAGAAGTCGCCGTGCGCCACCTCCCGCTCCCCGAACTCCCGCCGCGCCGGTGAGCAGTACACCACGTCGAACGGCTCCCGCGTCGAGGTCCACTCGTAGTGCCCGAACCCCGCCTCCCGCCGCGCCCCCTCCTCCGGCTCCCAGTCCTCCGTCCGCAGCGTGTAGACCCGGTCCGACTCGTGGTCGAAGCGATACGCAATCTCCCGCCGCTCCTCGATCAGCCGCTCCCGCCGCTCCCGGTCCGCCCGCCGCGCATCCACCCCGTAGAGGCCCGGGTCCGGCTCCTCCTCGTTCAGCGTCGTCTCGCGAATCGCCCGCCAATACAGCCGGTCCGGCCGCTCCTCCAGCGCCAGCACCGCGTACGCCGGAATGCGCAGCGGCGACCCGCTCCTCCCCGGGCAGGCCTGCCGCGCCGGCAGCTTCCCCTGGCGGCACAGCACCGCCACCCGCGACCGGCTCACCCCCAGCCACTCAGCCGCCGTCGCCGTGTCCACCGTCTCGTCCCACGCCGGGTCCACGATGTCACGCCGGTCCCGCGCCCCCCAGTGGTGGTTCGACTCCCCGCGCAGCGCCCGGTCCCGCGACTTCTTCTCCTGCAGCCGCCAGTACCGCCGCACATCCTCCGTCCGATACCAGAACCGTATCCACCGCATCAGCGGACCCTTGCGCCAGTGCTGCCCGCGCGCCACCTTCACCGGACGCTCCCGCCGCTCGATCGTCCCCCGCTTCCCCAGCACGCCGACCTGATGCACCTTCAGCCCCAACACCTCCCCCGCCTGCACCGCCGTCAGCCACGCCCCCATCGCCCCCCAATTCGGCTCCGGCCGCGCGTCCGATGGCGCCGTCGGCCTGGCCGGCACCTCCACGTGCGACGCATGAACCCGGTCATACCACCCCTGCTCCAGCTCCAGCAGCCGCCGCAGCGCCTCCGCGTCCACCCGCCACCGCCCGTCCACCTTCCGCCACGCCCCCGGCTTCACGTTGATCCGGTCGTACACCACGTTGATCGACACCCCGAGCTGCCGCGCCGCCTCCTCCGCCGACACCCACCCGAACTCCCCCAGCGCCGGCCCCTCCCGCTCCCGCTTCGCCAAGAATCATCACCTCCTACTTACTAGCCATCGCCAGGGGGTGCTTTGCTAAAGGGCGGGGGAAAATAGGTGGACAAATACCGGGCATCTCGGCAGGTTTGAGGTCACACGTTGTGACCTCAAACCTGCCGCGCGCCGGCCCGGGAGGAATCAACCACGCGGCTGGCGAATAGCCATACACACCACGAATACCTGCGCGAGAACCTCATGCCCACGCTAAACTGGATAGGTAAGGAAGCCGTCGTCAGCCACCACCGCGAAGTGCCGTACCACCTACTGCGATGTCACCCCGAGCTGTCCGTCGGCGAAGAGGGTCACGGCAACCTGCTCGTCGAGGGCGACAACCTGCTCGCCCTCAAGGCCCTGCTGCCCTACTACGCCCGCAAGGTGAAGTGCATCTACATCGACCCGCCCTACAACACCGGCAACGAGGGCTGGGTCTACAACGACAACGTTAACTCACCAGAGATGCGAAAGTGGCTGGCGAAGGCCGTGGGTGGGGAGGCCGAGGACCTATCGAGGCACGACAAGTGGCTCTGCATGATGTACCCCCGGGTCTGCCTGCTGCGTCAGTTCCTTACCGATGACGGCCTGATCTTCGTTAGCGTGGACGAGAACGAACACCGGCACCTTACCCTTCTGATGGACGAGGTCTTCGGTAGCCGCAACCGCCTCGAGACGTACATCTGGAAGAAGAGCTACGGCGGGGGCCAGAAGTCAAAGCACGTGGTGAACCTGCACGAGTACATCGTAGCCTTCGCCCGTGACATCGACAGGCTTCCGCCGCTTGAGCTTCCACCAGACCCAGATGTCCTCAGATACTACCGCTACCGAGACGACCAGGAACCGGTCCGCGGCCCGTACCGGCTGCAGCCGCTGGCAACCACGTCGATGGACACGCGCCCGAACCTGCGATACGCAATACGGCATGAGGGCCACGAGATCTGGCCGGAGAAGCAGTGGCAGTGGTCCGAGGAACGCGCAGTCCAAGCCCAGGCTCGCAACGAGCTGGTGATCAGACGCAAGGGCAGCCGGTGGACGGTCAACTACAAGCAGTACCTGCGCGACGCCGACGGAACCGAGCGCGGCCGTAAGCCTTATTCCATCATAGACGGCATCTACACGCAACGCGGCACTGCCGAGATCAAGGCCGTACTCGGGGACGGTAAGGCTTTTGGCTTTCCTAAGCCGTCAGACCTCATTGGGCACCTGCTGGCCCAGACCGACGGCGCGAACGCTCTCATCCTAGACTCCTTCGCTGGCTCGGGGACGACGGGACACGCGGTCCTCAGATACAACGCCGAGCGCAACGCGCACCGCAGGTTCATCCTCGTCGAGATGGAACCCGAGGTCAGCCGCCAGGTCACACGCGTGCGTCTCCAGAGGGCCATCGACGGCTACGAAGACACGCCCGGCCTCGGTGGCGGCTTCCGCTACTGCACCCTGGGCGAGCCGCTGTTCGACGCGCACGGGCACATCGGCCCAGGGGTCCGCTTTGCCGATCTGGCCCAGCACATCTACTTCACCGAGACTGGCGAGCCCCTGCCCTCGCCAGCCCCCGGCGACACGCCGCTCATAGGTGAGTACCGCGGGACCGCGTTCTACCTGCTGTGGAACGGAGTGCCGGGCGGTAACCGCCTCACCGCCGACGCCCTCAAGCTTCTAGCACCGCACGCCGGACCAGGAGTCGTGTTCGCCGACGAGTGCCGCATCGCGCCCGCCTCGCTTGCGCGCAAGGGCATCGTGTTCCGCCACATCCCGTACGAGGTGAAGGTGCAATGACAGCCTTCGGCCACAAGCTGTACATGGACCGCTGCATCGACAAGCTGACTGCCTACCTGGCCGACGCACGCGCCTCAGGCGACGCGGATACAGCCTTCTACAAGGCAGTCAAGCGCACCTATCACCCCGTAGAAGAGCTGCCAAGCATCCCCTACGTGTGCCTGAAGGTGCCTACAGGCGGAGGCAAGACCGTGATGGGCTGTCGCGCCGTCGGCGCCGCGGCGCACGCGTACCTGAGCCAGGAGCGTTGCGTGGTCCTCTGGCTCGTTCCGACCGAGACCATCCGGTCCCAGACGTACAACGCGCTCCGCGACCCCAACCACCCATACCGCACGGTCATTGAGGCCGAGCTACACGGCACGATCACGGTTCTGGACCTCCGCGAGGCCCTGGCGGTACCCCGCGCAACACTGGACGGCGATACGGTTATCGTCGTCTCCACCCTCGCCGCTCTCCGCGTCGAGGACACCGACGGGCGGAAGATCTACGAGCAGAACGGCGCGCTGATGTCCCACCTCGACGAGTACCCGCCTGCCCTCCTGGAGGGACTCGAAACGTACGACGACGGCAAGCCGATCCCGTCACTCGCCAACGTGCTGGCACTGCGCCGCCCGGTAGTCATCATGGACGAGGCGCACAACGCCCGCACGGACCTGTCGTTCAGCGCCCTCGCCCGCTTCCGTCCGTCCTGCATCGTTGAGTTCACCGCCACGCCAGTGACCAGCCGCAAGGGCCATCCCAGCAACGTCCTGATTGAGGTGCCGGCGAAGGACCTGAAGGAGGAGGGCATGATTAAGTTGCCCATCCATCTGCAGGTTGCGCCAGACTGGAAGCAGAGCCTCCTCAACGCCATCAACAAGCGGGCCGAGCTCCAGGCGTTCGCCGATGCCGAACATGCGAGCGGCGGCCACTACCTCCGTCCAATCGTACTGGTGCAGGCCCAACCCAAGAACATGGACCTGCCCATCGAGGAGGTGCGTGCAGCTCTCAGCGACCTGGGCGTGCCCGACCACGAGATCGCGGTAGAGACCGGAACACAGCACGACCTGGCAGACCACGACCTGTTCTCGCCGGCGTGCCCCGTCAAGTACGTGATAACGATCGACCGCCTCCGCGAGGGGTGGGACTGCTCCTTCGCATACATCCTTTGCTCGCTGCGCGACCTTAGTTCGGCAACGGCCGTGGAGCAGATCCTGGGCCGCGTGCTCCGCATGCCGCAGGGCGAGCCGAAGGCGCGACCAGAGCTGAACCACGCATATGCGTTCGTCACCAAGAGGTTCGCGGCGCGCGCACCGCACGAGGTCCTCGCCGACGCCCTCGTGGGCAACGGCTTCACCCACGAGGAGGCCGCCGAGGCCTTCGCGTCCCCCGCCCTGCCGGGCCTCGGGGGCCTGTTCGGCAGCCCGCTCTCGCGCCCGGATGCACCATCCCTCAAAGGGGCCACACTGACGGTTCCTCAGTTGGCGCTCTGGACTGGCAGCGAGTGGGAGCCCATCACAGAGGATCACCTGCTCCAGGCAGATTGGAACCTTGCCACCTGCGACGCATCGCTCCCCGCGTTTGAACTCGACACGGCGATCGAGGAGTTCGTGCTGGACATTGGCAAGACGGGCAAGGCATGGGTCGCGCGCGAGCCGGCCGCCCCGCTGCCGCCACAACTCCAGCTCGCCGCGCTCCGGCTCGGGGAGTTCCGCACCAAGGGCGAAGCGGCCGTCTGGCTTGACCGCCACATCGAACATCCCGACATCAGCCAGAGCGCCGCGCAGGCGTTCCTGATCCAGGTAGTTGAACGCCTGACTGCCGAGCGGCAGATCCCCCTTCCGTCCCTCTCCCGCCAGCGTCTCCGGCTTCGGGATGCCGCCGCAGCCCGCATAGACGAGCACAGAAAGGCCGCCCTGGCCAAGGCCCACCAGACGCTCCTCTTCGACAGCCCCACTGACCGGGTCGCGGTACGCTCAGAGGCATCATTCGCCTACCCACCCCAGTATGGAGCTCCACGCCCATACAGCGGACCGTTCGTCTTCGACCGCCACTTCTACCCAGAGATCAACGACTTGAACCACGAGGAGGAGGCCTGCGCGCGGCTCATTGACAGCCTGAACGGCACGGAGCACTGGGTGCGCAACATCGAGCGGCGGGACGACTCCTTCCGCCTGTTGCTCCCCGACAACCACTGGTTCTACCCCGACTTCCTGGTGCGGCTGAAGGATGGACGCACGCTGGTGGTGGAGTACAAGGGCGAGCATCTCGAATCGGCGGCGGACGCGCAGACCAAGGCGCGCATGGGCGAGCTCTACGAGGCACGCAGCGCTGGTGCGTGCCTGTTCCGAATGGTCGGCAAGGACGACTTCCCCGCGGCCCTGACCAGCCTTCCCGCGTGCCCGGCCGCCTAGATGCCGTCCAGGCCGGCGACCCAACCCATGACCACCTACCTCGTCCTCTACGAACAGGGCCCCAACAGCTGGGGCGCCTACGTCCCGGACCTGCCGGGCTGCTTCGCCGTCGGCCAGACGAGAGAACAGGCCGAGGACCGCATCCGCGGCGCCATCGACCTGCACATCCGCGGCCTCAAGGCGGACGGCGAGCCAATCCCCGAGCCATCGCACTCGGTCGGCACCGTCTCTGTCGCCGCGTAGCCGCACCACGCCGCGCCCCGTGCGTCCGGAGGACGCTTGGCCAAAGGCCCTCCAGGCGGGGGATTCATCCTCCGACCGCCAACAACCCCACCGCCACGCACCACCCCAGTCCCCGCAGGGGACTTCGCCCAACCCAGAACCGGGTTTCAACCCGGTGCCCTCAACCCCGTGCCCTCAACCCGGTCGCCTCAACCCCGTGCCCTCAACCCGGTGGCCCCAACCCGGTGGCCCCAACCCGGTGGCCCCAACCCCGTGCCCTCAACCCGGGGCCCTCAACCCGGCCATCCCCCATCCCCCAACCCCCATCCCCCACCAAAAAAGAAGGGCCAGGAGCGAAAATCGCCCCCAGCCCCACTTTCGACCTTCGACCTTCGACCTTCGACGCCGCCCTACTTGACGGTGAGCGCCGCCTGCGCCGCCGCGAACCGCGCGATCGGAACGCGCTTCGGCGAGCAGCTCACGTACGTCAGGCCGATCATGTGGCAGAACTCGATCGAGTTCGGGTCGCCGCCATGCTCGCCGCAGATGCCCAGCTTGATGCTCGGGTTCACAACCTTCGCATCGTCCACGCACATCTTCATCAACTTGCCCACGCCGTCGCGATCGATCGACTCGGTCGGGTCGCCCGGCAGGATCTTCTCGTCGATGTACAGCTTCATGAACTTGCCGGCATCGTCGCGGCTGATGCCGTAGGTCATCTGCGTCAGGTCGTTCGTGCCGAAGCTGAAGAACGACGCGTGATCGGCGACGGCGGCCGCGGTGAGGGCGGCGCGCGGGATCTCGATCATCGTGCCGAACTTGTAGTCGACTTCCACGCCCTCGGCCTTCATCGTCTCCTGAGCGGTCTTCTCCAGGCGGCTCTTCACCCACGTCAGCTCGTTCACATGCCCGATCAGCGGGATCATGATCTCGGGGTGAACGTCGAGGCCGGCCTTCTTCACCTCGCACGCCGCGCCGATGATCGCCGCAACCTGCATCTGAACGATGCCCGGCATGTACACGGACAGGCGGCAGCCGCGCAGTCCGAGCATCGGGTTCGCCTCGTGCATCTGGCGCACGGCCGCGAGCATCTTCTCCTTCGCCGGCAGCTCGGGGCTGGTCGGGTTCGTGAGCTTCAGCGTCGTGACCTCAACCAGCAGCTCGCCCTCGTTCGGCAGGAACTCGTGCAGCGGCGGGTCGATCAGGCGCACCGTCACCGGCAGGCCCTTCATCGCCTTGAAGATGCCCACGAAATCGCCGCGCTGCAGCGGAAGCAGAGCCGCGAGGGCCGCGTCGCGATCCGCGTCGTTCTCGGCAAGGATCATCGTCTGAACCAGCGGCACGCGGTCGCCGAGGAACATGTGCTCGGTGCGGCAGAGGCCGATGCCCTCCGCGCCCAGCTCGAGGGCCTGCGCCGCCTGCTCGGGCGTGTCGGCATTCGCGCGCACGCCCAGCTTGCGGAACTCGTCGGCCCACTTCATGATCTCGCCGACTTCGCCCACTTCCTTCGGCTGCTCGGACTTGAGCTGGCCGCTGTAGACCACGCCCTCGGAACCGTCGATCGAGATCCAGTCGCCTTCCTTCAGCGTCACGCCGTGCGCCGTCACCGTGCGGGCGTTGTGGTCGATGCGAAGGTCGCCGCAGCCGCAGATGGTCGGGATGCCGAACTGGCGCGCGACGAGCGCGGCGTGGCTGGTGCGGCCGCCGCGGCTGGTCAGGACGCCCTTGCTGGCGAGCATGCCGCCGAGGTCATCCGGGTTGGTCTCCTCGCGGACGAGGATCAACTGGACCGTCGGGTCGGCGTTGTGCTTCGCCACCGCGGTCTCGGAGTCGAGCACGATCTGGCCCACGGCCGCGCCCGGTCCAGCGTTCATACCCGTGGCGATAATCTGGTCCTTCGGCTTCGACGTGAAGTGCGGGTGCATCGTCTGCTCGAGCTGAGCGGGGCTCACGCGGCTCGCGACGGCCTCCTCGCGGGTGATCAGGCCTTCCTTCACCTGGTCCACCGCGATCTTCACGGCGGCGGTGCCGGTGCGCTTGCCGGAGCGGCACTGCAGGATGAACAGGCGCCCGTTCTGGATCGTGAACTCGATGTCCTGAACGTCGCGGTAGTGGCTCTCCAGCTTGTTCGCGATGTCGGCGAACTGCTTGTAGATCTCGGGGTTCTGGTCCGCGAGCGACTGGATGTCCATCGGGGTGCGCACACCCGCCACCACATCCTCGCCCTGCGCGTTCATCAGGTACTCGCCGTAGAGCTTCTTCTCGCCCGTAGCCGGGTTCCGCGTAAACGCCACGCCGGTGCCGGAGTCGTCGCCCATGTTGCCGAAGACCATCGACTGCACGTTGACCGCGGTTCCGATGGCGTCGCTGATCTTCTCCTTCTTCCGGTAGAGGATCGCGCGGTCGTTGTTCCACGACTGGAACACGGCCTCGACGGCCATGGCGAGCTGCTGCATCACATCCTGCGGGAACGCCTTGCCGGTCTTCTCGAGCGTGTACGCCTTGAACTTCTCGCAGAGCACCTTCAGGTTCGCCGCGTCGACATCGGTATCCTGAGCAGCCCCAAGCTCCTTCTTCATCGCCGTGAAGATGTGCTCATACTCGTGCTTGGGAACGCCCATCACGACGTCGCTGAACATCATTATTAAGCGGCGATAAGCATCGTAAGCGAAGCGCTCGTTGCCGGTCGTCGCGATGACGGCCTTGATGGTCTCATCGTTCAGGCCGAGGTTCAGGATGGTGTCCATCATGCCCGGCATGGAGAACTTGGCGCCGGAGCGGACGGAGACGAGCAACGGGTTGGCGGTGTCGCCCAGCTTGCGGCCCATCGATTGCTCGACGTCGGCGAGGGCAACCTTGACTTCGTCCATGAGGCCGGACGGAAGCTGCGGGGGCGTGGTCTCGTAATAGGCGGTGCACACCTCGGTGGTGATGGTAAATCCGGGCGGGACGGGCAGGCCGATGTTGGTCATCTCGGCCAGGTTCGCGCCCTTGCCACCGAGGAGGTCGCGCATCTTGGCGTTACCCTCACGAAACAGGTAGACGCTCTTGTTGCTCATGCTGCACTGGCTCCTTCGGGAAGTGTTGAGGCTCTTTTGCCGCAGTATTGTACCCGTTGGCAGGTCTTCGCCATGCAGATAGCAAGGAGAGGAGCGAAAGACAGGCGCGCTATGGGGCCGCGCTCAGCAGCATGGCGTTGAGGCCGGCCTGCGGGAAGTGGAGGTCGGAGGTGAGCGCGTCCGTGAGACCGTGATCTGCCATGGCGACGAACGAGATGCAGTCGGTGAGGCCCCAGGCCTTGTCCGGGCGGTCGCCGAAGAGGTCGAGCGCGCGCAGGCGCCATCGGCCGAGTCCCCGGAGCGCGGGCGGCTCCGGGCACTCGCCGAGAGGCACTACGCTGCGCCTACAGGACGCGGCGCGCCCGCGCGCGCAACCGCAGGCCGGCCGCGAGGGTGATCACCGCCAGAATCACATAGGCGGGGCCCGGTTCGGGCGTGATGTACACGTAGAAGTTGTCGAAGCCGGTGCCGGTTAGGCGGTCGCCGTAGGGGCCGTTGGCACAGAGCAGCCCGAACGTGATGACGCCACCGTGCGACGAGAAGTCCGGCTGCCCGCCTAGGAAGATATTGCCGAAGTCGTTTTGCCGGAGGCCGAACCAACTGACGGAGGTCCAAGTCGGCGGGTAGAGCCGGTCGAGGTAGTTCAGGTTGAAGTAGTCGCGGCCGTCCTGGCGAAGGGCCAGCGCGACTGCCTGGCCGGTCGCGCCGGCGATCTCGTAGTTGAGGAAGTCGAAGGAGGCGTCCAGGCTATCGATGGGCCCCTTGTACGCCGGATCATACTGCGCGGCGTTCATGTAGCAGTACGCGAGCACGTAGTCGTTGTCAGACGCGATCACCACATCGAGCCAGTTGCCCGGGTTGCCACCGTCGGCCCCCTGGTACTTCCAAGCCCAGCCCGACCCCGTGGAGAAGGGGTAGAGCGACCAGTCCGCATCGGCAAACGTCCCGTCCTGGAAGACGGTGCAGGCCCGGGCGGGAGCGATGGAGACGGCCGCGACCATCGTGACGAGCGCGATCGCGGACGCCAATCGGCGGTAGGCTGTCATAGGCCCCTCCCTTGTCGGGACACCCGCGGGCCGGTGTGCCATCTGCGAGCGCCCTCAACTCCGATCCACTGCACAATTCGTGCCACACTGGCAACCGGAGCGTCCGCCTCAAGCACCACGGGGCCCATCCCCGCCCGCGCCAACTCGCCCCCAGAATCACCCACCCCGCCGCGACGCCTTTCGCCCCGCGCGCTCGTCCTGCCTCTCAGAAGACAGAACCACCGGAGGATGCCCGAATGGACGACACCCTCGTCGATACCCGATCCAGCCTCAAGGCCATCTGCGCGCGCAAGGACCTCTACGAAGGCGTGCAGACGGTTGCCTATGCCGTATCCGGCCGCACCTCGCTGCCGATCCTCCAGCACGTGCTGTTCGAGGCCGAGGAGGGCAGCAGCACCCTCCGCCTGAGCGCGAGCGACCTGGAGCTGTTCATCTCGCTGACCATCCCCGCCACCATCGAGAGCGCCGGCGCCGGCACCACGCACGCCAAGATGACCACCGAACTCCTCGGCTCGCTGCCGGAGAGCGAGGTCATCGTGGCGATCGACCGCAGCTATGCCGCACGCGTGCACTGCGACCGCTCCGACTACAAACTGCTCGGCCTGCCACCGGAGGAGTATCCGAAGCTGCCGGAGGTGCCGGACGCGAACCACTTCGCTATCCCCCAGGCGACGCTCCGCGAGATGATCAAGCAGACGACGCTGGCGGTCTCCAAGGACGAGGCGCGCGCGATCCTCACCGGCGTGCTGATGGTGCTCGAGGGCGACACGCTCTCCCTGGTCGCCACCGACACGCACCGCCTGGCCTTCCGCAAGGCGCAGGTGGCCGAGGCGCAGGGCGCCCGCCAGGCCATCGTCCCCGAGCGCGCGCTGAACGAGCTGGTGCGCACCCTCGCGGACAAGGATGGCGACGTGCAGGTGAGCATCGCGGACAACCAGGTGAAGTTCGTGACGCCCGGCGGCGTGACGCTCATCTCCCGCCTGATCGAGGGCCAGTTCCCCGCGTTCCAGCGCGTGATCCCAACGGTCTACACGAAGGTGCTGACCGTGCAGCGCCAGCCGTTCCACCAGGCGGTGAAGCGCGCGGCCATCGTGGCCCGCAACGCGTCGAACCGGGTGATCTTCCGCTCGCTGGACGACCGCATGACGATCTCCGCCGAGTCGAGCCAGGAAGGCAGCGCCTACGAGGAAGTGGAAGTGGTGCGCGAGGGCGACGACGTGGAGATCGCGTTTAACGCGGCGTACGTGCTGGACGTGCTGAACGTGCTCGACTGCGAAGGCGTGCGCCTCGAGCTAACCGAGTCCCTCAAGCCGGGCGTCGTGAAGCCCGTGCCCTCCGACCCCGCGGTACCCGCCCCGGACTACCTCTGCGTTCTGATGCCGATGCAGATCGTGTCGTAGTGCCGGCGCACCAAACCCCGCAGCACCCCAACGCCCCACCGGCTCTCCGGCGGGGCGTTGGGGTGTCCCTTGGTCCAGATACGTCGCTCAATGTGCCGCACCAACTCCCCCGCCGTGGCTAGACCGGCGCAGCCCGCCCCAATCCCCAGATCCATGCGGGATTGGTCGCAGCGGCCGGCTGTTGGCACGGAACGTGCATGAGTCGGGCGATGGCACGCAGGCTGCCTGGGCTCCGTCACGAGCGCGTTCCCCTGCTGGGCCTATTCAGCGACGAAGACGCAACGGGAGGACTATACAAACGATGACGATGCCGAAGATCGTGTTGGGGCTGGCGCTGGCGGCGCTGGCGCAGATGGCGTGCGCGCAGGCGCGGGCCGACGTGATCATCGCGCCGGTCGCAGGCACGACGACCATGAGCGAGGCGTTCCCCCTCGCCAACGCTTACAACCAGAACGGCCTGTCGACTGGCTATACGAGCGGGGTGACCGACTTCAGCTCGTATATCGCGAGCGACCCCCGTCACACCTCGTGGTTTGAGAACGACTGGATCGCCACCAGTTCCACCGGGTACGTGATACTGGACCTCGGCGCGGAGTACGATCTGGACCAGATCGCCGTGTGGAACTTCGGCGGCCCCTACGGCAGCACCGACTACTCCACGCTGCAGTTCACGCTGGAGATCTCGGCGGACGCGGCGTTCACGTCGCCGACGCTGGTGGGCACCTACAACCTAGACGTCTACGGCGCCCCGAGCACCAACCCGGCGCAGGTCTTCTCCTTCACGTCGGTCACGGGCCAGTACGTCCGACTGTCGGGGTTCGTGGCCAACGCGGGCGGCGCCCCGGCGCTCGGCGAAGTCGCCTTCGGCGCGCAGTCGACCACGTCGGTGCCGGAGCCGGGCGCGATGGCCATGCTGATCGGCGGGCTCGCGTCTCCGTGCCTGCTGGTGCTCCGCCGCCGTATGCGGTGGAAGCCGGCCGGGTCGCAGCAATCGAGGAAGCCCCTCCGGCGCGTGCAGCCAGGGGGGCTTCCTTCGTGCCTGGACGGACGCCCGATCGGCGCACATGCCCGAGGCTAGGGCGCTTGCCCCTTGCGGGAGAGGGGTCGCCGTTGCGTCCGGCGGCGCGCCACCCCCAGTCCCCGCAGGGGACTTCGCTCTGCGCAGGCCCGGGTTTCAACCCGGGCGCCTCCAGCGCTCAGCCCCCGCGTCTGCACCCGGGCGCCTCCGCCCCGCTCAGCCCCCGCGTCCGAACCCGGGTGCCTCCGCCGCCCTCTACCAGAAGCCCAACTCGAGCCGCGCCGCCTCGGACATGCGCTCGACACTCCACGGCGGCTCCCAGACGAGGTCCACGATTACGTCCTCCACCCCCTCGATCGCCATCACCTTCTCCTTCACCTCCACCGGGATGTGGTCCGCGACCGGGCACATCGGCGAGGTGAGGGTCATCTCGACGCGCACCACGCCGTCGTCGCGCACGTCGATGTTGTAGATGAGGCCGAGTTCGTAGATGTCGACCGGGATCTCGGGGTCGAACACCGTCTTGATCCGCTCGATCACCTGGCCCTCCGTCATGAGGGCGCTGAACGGTTTGAGGCTCATTCCGTCGACACCTTCTCGCCGGCGCCATGCAGAGCGGCGTCGAGCGTGTGCCAGGCCAGGCTGGCGCACTTCACGCGGGCGGGGTACTCGCAGACCCCGGCGAAGACAGCCAGCTTGCCGAGGGCCGCGGGCAGCTCGGCGCCGGGCTCGCCGGTCACCATCTCGTGGAAGCCCTCGTACAGCGTCCCGACCTCCTCGATCGTCTTCCCCTTTATCGCGTCGGTCATCATCGAGGCGCTCGCCTTCGAGATGGCGCAGCCGGAGCCCTCGAACCGGACCTCCTCGATCACGCCGTCCTTCATCTTCAGGAACACGCGCAAGAGGTCACCGCACAGCGGGTTGTGGCCGATGGCGGTGTGGCTGGCATCCTCCAGCGGGCCGAAGTTGCGCGGGCGCTTGTTGTGGTCCAAGATCACTTCCTGGTACAGCTCTCTCAGATCGGACATCAGAGGAGCACCTCCCGCACAAGTTCCAGCGCCCGAACGAGCGCGTCGATGTCGGACCGGTTGTTGTAGACGCCCAGGGAGGCCCGCGCCGTCGCCGGAACGCCGTAACGCGCCATCACCGGCTGGCAGCAGTGGTGCCCTGTGCGGATCGCCACGCCCTCCTGGTCCACGATGGTGCCGATGTCGTGCGGGTGGGCGCCGTCCATCACGAACGAGACGATGCCGGCCTTGTGCGGCGCCGTGCCGATGATCCGCACGCCCGGAACGCCGCCGATGGCCTCCGTCGCGTAGGCCAGCAACTCCTCCTCCGAGCGGGCGATGCGGTCCAGCCCGATGCCCTGCACGTACTGAATGGCCGCGCCCAGCGCGATGCCCCCGGCGATGTGCGGGGTGCCGGCCTCGAACTTGGCGGGCAGCGCGGCGTAGGTCGTCTTCTCGAACGTCACCGAGAGGATCATGTCGCCGCCGCCCTGGTATGGAGGCATCGCGTCGAGCAGGTCCGCCTTGCCGTAGAGCGCGCCAATGCCCGTCGGCCCGTAGATCTTGTGCCCGGAGAAGGCGAAGAAGTCGCAGTCCAGCGCCCGCACGTCCACCGGCAGGTGGGCCACGGACTGCGCCCCGTCGATCAGCACCTTCGCGCCGGCCGCATGCGCCTTCGCCACGATCTCCGCCACCGGGTTGATGGTGCCCAGCGAGTTCGACACCTGTACGACCGACACGAGGCGCGTGCGGTCCGTCAGCAGGCGGTCGAAAGCGTCCATGTCGAGCGCGCCCGCGTCGTCGATCGGGATGACCCGCAGCACCGCGCCGGTCGCCTCGCACACGAGCTGCCACGGGACGATGTTCGAGTGGTGCTCCATGTGCGAGATGAGCACCTCGTCGCCGGGCTTCAGGTTCGCGCGCCCCCAACTCGCCGCCACCAGGTTGATCGCCTCGGTCGTCCCCCGCGTGAAGACGATCTCCCGCTCGCTGGCCGCGTTCAGGAAGCGCTGGACCGTTTTGCGCGCGCGCTCGTACTGGTCCGTCGCCCGCTGGCTCAGAAGGTACACCCCGCGATGGATGTTCGCGTTGTCCTCGCGGTAGTAGCGGTCGATGGCCTGGATGACGGCCTCGGGCTTCTGCGTCGTCGCCGCGTTGTCCAGGTAGGCGAGCGGCTTCCCCCGCACCTTCTGGCGAAGGATCGGGAAGTCCGCCCGCACCTGCTCGATATCGAGGCCGCCTTGGGCCACTGCATCCGTAGTAGTCACCACATCGTCTCCGGGGGCATTCGTCTATCTCTCGCGCCACCCAACCGGGGCGCGGCAGTTATGGAGCGCGTGCCGCCGCGCCCTGCACCACCCATCCGAGGCGCGACAGTCATGGAGCGCGTACCGTCCGCGTCGCTACACGCCCAACTCCAACAGGCGGCCGGACAGCCAGTCGCGGACGGGCTCTACGTCGATCCGATCCACGATGTCGCCGGCGAAGGCGTGGATCAGCATGCCGCGCGCCTCGGCAGCAGGAATCCCTCGCTGCCTGAGATAGAACAGCGCCGATTGCTCCAATTGACCGACTGTCGCGCCGTGAGTGCACCGGACGTCGTCGGCGAAGATCTCGAGCTGCGGCTGGGTGTTGATCACCGCGTCGTCCGAGAGCAGCAGGGCCTGGTTGCTCTGCTTGGCATCGGTCTTCTGGGCGTCCGGGCGCACCAGGATACGGCCATTGAACACGCCGCGCCCGCGACCGTTCAGCACGCCCTTGTAGACCTGGTGGCTAGTACAGATGGGCTTGGCGTGGTCGAGGAAGGTGTGGCTGTCGACCAGGCGGCGCTCATCGGCGACGTAGAGCCCATCGAGAGTGCACTCGACGCCATCGTCCTCGATGGTGGCCTGGATGTCGGTGCGCGAGATAGCGCCACCGAGAGTGACCGCCACGTTGACGTAGCGGGCGTCGCGGGCGAGGCGCGTGCCGAGCATGCCGACATGGTATGACCGAACGCTCTCGTCCTGGATGCGGTAGTGCTTCACTGATGCGTTCTGACCGACGACGACCTCGGTGGCCGTGTTCGTCAGGTAGACCTCCCCGGCGGGACCGGCGTACCACTCGACGAGCGTCGCCTGCGAGTTGCGGCCCGCGACGAACAAGACCCTCGGATGGGCAGCGAGCGGCCCGTCGGTGTCGGTGGCGAGCGTCATCTGGCACAGGGCGATGGGCGTCTCGATCACGGCGTTGTCGGCGACGTGGATGACGACCGCGTCACGAAACAGGGCGGCGTTCAGCGCCGCGAACGGATGGCGCGCGAATGGCGCGGTCTTGCCGATCGCTCCGATGAGCCACGCCGCCTTGCTGGCAGCCAGATCGCTCAGCCGTGAGATCGACAGGCCGGGCGGCAGCGCCTCGCCGTGCGGGATGACGGGCTCTCCGCCCACGATGGCGACGGTGATGCTGCCTGAGCTGAAGCCGTACCCGACGTCCTCGAGCGCGGCCGGGCCTATCGGCGCCGGCACGAACTCCGTCTCGACGATCGGAGCGATGGGCGTGAAGCGCCAGGCCTCGTCGCGCGAGGTCGGAAAGCCGCGCTCGCGGAACTCGGCCATCGCCGCGGCCTTCAGGTCCAGCAGCCACGCCGGCGCCCACGGTCGGATGCTCTCGACAACGGCGGCGTACTCGGTCGCGAAGGCCTTCGTCTCTGTGGTCGTTGTCATGGCCTCGCCCCTATACCTTCGCCAACTGCTCGTCCTCGATGCCCACGTAGCCGGACTCCTCGAGACGGAGCGCCAGGTCCTTGCCGCCCGACTTCACGATGCGGCCCTCGGCCATCACGTGCACATAGTCCGGCACGATGTAGTTGAGCAGGCGCTGGTAGTGCGTCACGACGATGGCGGAGCGCTCGGGGCTGCGCAGCGCGTTGACCCCGTTCGCCACGATCTTCAGCGCGTCGATGTCCAGGCCGGAGTCCGTCTCGTCGAGGATGGCAAGCTTCGGCTCCAGGATCGCCATGTGGAAGATCTCGTTGCGCTTCTTCTCGCCGCCCGAGAAGCCGACGTTCACCGGGCGCTGCATGAAGCTCTGGTCCATGTCCAGCAGCTTCATCTTCTGCCGCACGAGGGCCATGAACTCGATGGCGTCCAGCTCCTCCAACTCGCGCGACTTGCGTACGGCGTTGAGGGCGGCCTTGATGAAGTAGGCGTTGTTGACGCCCGGGATCTCGACCGGATACTGGAAGGCCATGAAGATGCCGGCGCAAGCGCGCTCCTCGATCTCCATCTCCAGCAGGTCGCGGCCGTCGTAGATCACCTCGCCGGCGGTGACCTCGTAGTCGTCATGGCCGGAGAGGACGCGGGCGAGCGTGCTCTTCCCGCTCCCGTTCGGGCCCATGATGGCGTGCACCTCGCCCGTGCCGACGGTGAGGTCGATCCCCTTGAGGATCTCCTTGCCGGCGACGGATGCGTGCAGGTTGCGTATGGTTAGCATGGTTCGTTCCTTCCAAGTCAGAGCGATCTGGGCGAGAGCTATGGCGCAGCCTGCAGATCGGCGAGCACCTCGGCCAACGAGACGGTCGGCTCCCTGCGCCTCTCTTCGATCATCGTCCAGAACTCCGGCGACATCTCGAGGCCGATGTCCTCGTCATCCTTGTCCCGGATGCCTACCAGCACGGCAACGGGCTGTCCGCCTCGGGTCAAGACGATGCGTTCGCCTTGGGACGCTTCGACCAGCGCACCGACCTCCGCTGGCAGCTTCTCGATCGTGGCTTCCTTCATTGGACGATCTCCTCGGTGGTGGAGCCCGGTCTCTTGTGCCTCACAGCTCGCACTGTGACAACAGCCGACGCCACGTCTAGGTCGTAGAACACCCTATACTCGCCGACGCGCAGTTCCCAGACAGGCGGCACATGGTCGAACGCCGGGGCCACACCGACCAGGCACTTCCGATTCCTCGACGGCACTGCTGGCTCGGTGGTCAGCTGCTCCTGGATGCAGTCGAGGATGACTCGACGCTCATACTGGCGTATGCCGCGAAGCTCCCCTAGCGCGCTGACCGTTAGCTCGATGACCCACGCCATCGGCGGTTACCCCACGCTGCCTTCCAGGCTGATGCCGAGGAGCTTCTGGGCTTCGACGGCGAACTCCATGGGCAGCTCACGGAAGACCTCTTTGCAGAACCCGTTGACGATGAGGTTCACGGCGTCCTCGGTGGAGAGGCCGCGCTGGCGGCAGTAGAAGATCTGATCCTCGCCGATCTTGGAGGTCGATGCCTCGTGCTCCACCTGGGCGCCCGGGTTGCGGACGTCGATGTACGGGAACGTGTGGGCGCCGCACTTGTCGCCGATGAGCAGCGAGTCGCACTGCGAGTAGTTGCGTGCGTTCTCGGCGGCGCCATTCACCCGCACCAGACCGCGGTACGTGTTCTGGCCGCGCCCCGCGGAGATGCCCTTCGAGACGATGGTGCTCTTCGTGTTCTTGCCGATGTGCACCATCTTGGTGCCGCTGGCATCCTGGTGGACAGCGGCCTGCTGCATTCGGCCCACCCGGCTGGTCAGT
>CAZFLM010000098.1:0-20927 GCA_964519955.1 uncultured Chthonomonadaceae bacterium
CGCTCGCCCGCCTCTCCTGGGACGAGTACAAGGCCGCTCTACTCCCCTACCAGGTCTTCAGCGGGCTCGGGAAGGGGTTTGTGAACGAGGCGTGGAAGTCGGCAATGATGGGCTCCGCCAGCCAGTGGATGTCCGCCATGGGGGTGAGCCGCGAGGCTCTGCAGACCCCGCAGGCGCAGGCGATCCTCTACCGGGCCGAGAACCCCTTCGTCGTCGGCGACTCGCCTGCCGAGCGCGCCTCGGCGATCTCCGGCGGCGGATCGTACCATGGGTTCAGCGGGTTCTTCGCGGCCGCGGGGATGGCGCGGGGAGTTGGGGCGGAGGCGCGGGCGGCCGTAACACCCCGCCAGGGCGTATACCGGTTCCCGGACGCAAAGCGGCCCGGCAAGCTCTACGTGGGCCAATCCGGCAATATCCCGCGGCGGCTGAGGCAGTGGAAGAGTGCGAAGCGGTACAAGCCGGAGGCTGCGGGCCTTGAGACGTGGGAGGTGCGCGGGGGCAGGCTGCAGCGCGAGGTGGAGGAGCAGAACAGGCTCGACGAACTGGGCGGATTGCGAGGCCGTCGATTCTCCAACGAGCGCAACCCGATCGGTCGCGATCGGATCGGGGAGATGGGGCCTGACTACCGGAGGCCATAGTGAGGGGAGCGGAGGCATGAATTCCGAGGAGGGTTGGCGGGTCGAGGAGGGTATCTTCGGTCCTTGTTTGGCGCCAGAAGGACCGTGGAGACCCAGATGGGAGGCTCTTCTGCAAGAACGCGGCATCAAGGAGTTGTGGCTGAACTACGCCTGGGGCTTCCTTGACCCGGACATCGAGTTCCTCCGCAGGTTGCCGTTCCTGGAGGGGCTCTCCATCCTGACCTACCACATACCCGACCTATCGCCGATCGAGTCTCTGCATGGACTCAGAGGACTGAACGATAGCTCGCGCGGCAAGCGGTCCAAGATCGATCTCGCCAACTTCCCTCTTCTGGAGGAGTTCGCGTCTGATTGGAGGTACCTGGCCGGTTCACTTTTCACGCGCCGCCGGCTGAGACGCCTCGGGTTGTGGTTCTACTCCGGCCGCGACACCGATCCGTTTGCGTCGTTGCCAGCGCTCGAGGATCTTGCGCTGGTCAGTTCGCAAGTCTGCGATCTGCGTGGCCTGTCTGGCCTGAGCAAGCTACGGCGACTGGCGCTCCATGACCTTCGGAAGCTGGAGTCTCTGGAGGGGATCGAGAGCCTGACGCATCTGGAGGAGCTTGATATCGGGACGTGCAGGCGATTGGCCGACATTGCGCCGGTGGCGGCCCTGCACGGGTTGCGTTTCCTGAACGTCGACAACTGCGGCGATGTCGCATCTCTCGAGCCGATCCGAGGCCTGAGGAACCTGCGACACCTGTTCTGGGGTACCACCAACATCCTCGACGGTGACTTGTCAGTGCTGGACGAGTTGCCCGAGCGGGACATGACCGGGTTCCAGAACCGTCGTCACTACAACAGGCGGTGCGAGCAGTACGAGCCGTGGCGGTCCTCTGCTGCTCGTAGAGCACGCGAGACGTAACGTCCCGGTGGCCTAGCATATCGGCAGCTCGATATGATTGCCTACGCTCCAGTGGTCGCCCAACCAGTGCGGCGCTCAGTACTCCTCCGGCCTGGCGCTCTGCGGCTCCGACTACATCGACCCCTCGACCGGACAGGCCCTGAAGCGCGACCAATGGGACGAGTACAAGGCGGCTCAACTCCCCTACCAGGTCTTCAGCGGGATCGGGAAGGGGTTTGTGAACGAGGCGTGGAAGTCGGCAATGATGGGCTCCGCCAGCCAGTGGATGGCCGGCATGGGGGTGAGCCGCGAGGCTCTGCAGACCCCCCAAGCGCAGGCGATCCTCTACCGGGCCGAGGACCCGTTCGTCGTCGGGGACTCGCCGGCAGAGCGGGCCTCGGCGATCTCCGGCGGCGGATCGTACCATGCGTTCAGCGCGTTCCTCGCGGCCGCGGGGATGGTGCGGGGCGTTGGGAGTGCGGCTGGCGAGTCGCAAGGGCTATCGAAATACGCGTGGCGCAAGCCGGCGAGCGAGCGCGTGGACTACCGGTGCCACACTGCCGTCGCGCGCGTGGAGCTGCCACCGTCGGCATATCGTGGGCAACTCGAGCCGGCGCACTTTGCCGCAGCGAACCAAAGGCTGCTTGCTCGTATGCGCGCGGGTCCAGAGTATGGCGCCCTTATGCGTGAGGTGGTTCCTGGGATCGATACGGTGCTCACGCGCGCGGGGCGCGCCCGCGGCGTCTCACCGCCAGGCTGGACATGGCACCATCACGCCACCGATCGCGGGGTGATGGAGTTGGTCCCGAGGGTACAGCATGATCCTGGCAGTGAATGGCAGGCGGTCTTGCATCCCGGCCTCTCCGGCGGCATGAGCGCATGGGGGAGATGAGCGGCGTGTCTACGTCATTGGTTGAGTTCGTGCGTCGTCTCGACCAGGAAGCAGACGACCTACAAGTCTACGTCGCCCTTGTTGGCGGCCATTGGGTGCCAGCGTCTCCGATCGCGGTTGTGCCCTTCCCAGATGATGACCTGCTAGGCAACCTTCCGACAGCCGTCGACGGGATGCCCTTCTTCCTGGACACGAACGTGATGAAGGAGTTTCTCGAGGGCTGGCGCAAGACGGCTGCTGGGATCGTGGCTACCCCGGAGGAGGCAACCCGGCGGCTGATCCTATACGCCGTGAACGACGCATAGAGTTCGTATGGCCGGCCCTCAGCAGCAATGACCAGGGCGGGCGCCGGTTCTGGCGCTCCGCGGGGCCTGCGCCCGCTCTGGTCAAGGTGCCACGGGTGCTGATCGTCGCCCGCGAACGAGGATCGCAACGGCCAAGCCGTCGCCAGATGATCCACAGGCGCGCCCTGCCTGATCGGAGCCATCGCTCCGCCATAGCGCGTCTTCTTGCTCGCTCTCCGGCCGCCCGCTCGCCCGCCTCTCCTGGGACGAGTACAAGGCCGCTCTACTCCCCTACCAGGTGTTCAGCGGGATCGGGAAGGGGTTCCTGAACGAGCCGTGGAAGTCGGCAATGATGGGCTCTGCCAGCTAGTGGATGGCCGGCATGGGGGTGAGCCGCGAGGCTCTGCAGACCCCCCAGACGCATCGTCGGTTGGACCCTTGTTCGTCCCCATGAAGGAGAGCGACATGAGGTGCCCTGGTTGTCAGATAGAGATCGACGAGTCTGCACATGACCGCTGCCCGTTCTGTGCGGCCTCGCTGCGCGCCGCCGCCCAACCTACCCCACCCGCAAGCGCCCTGCCCTGCTCGCCGCGGACCTTCGCCTCCCCGCCGCCGCTGGTCAGCCTGCCCGTCGCCGACGGTGGGATGGCGCGCATGGAGCGGAACGTCTACCGTGCGCTGGTCGGCGGCGCGGCCCTGCTGGGGTTGTTAACCATCGTTGGGGTTGTCGCCATGGTGCGCCACTACTCGCGCCAGCAGGCAGCGTTCGAGAAGGAAGCCCGGTTCGACCTCTCGACGCCTGAGGCCGCCGCCAGCGAGGCCGTCAGGGCGGTGAAGGGGCAGGCCTGGGCGAGGCTCTACTACATCTGCGAGTTCAGCGATCGGAGTTTCAAGCTCCCGACCGACGCGGTCGCATACGCGAAGGGCTTCCACGCGTCGGAACTCAAGGACCCCGAGGACGCCCAAGCCTTCAGGCAGGTCTGGGGCAGCGTGACCGACATCCGGATCGGGCGAGCGAGCATCCATGGGGACCGAGCCGAGGTGCCGATCGATGCGTCCGCAGTGATCGGCGGAGTGCGCCGTCCGACTCACGGGATCGCGCACTTGGTGAATCTAGACGGTAGCTGGCGTCTCGACATGACGTCCGTCAGCATCGAGAAACCGACTCAGGAGGGCGGCGAGAGGTTCGGCAGGGTGCTCTTGGAGCTGCTGGCCACCTCACCTGAGGGCGATGGGGCGCAGCAGGCCGGAGCGCGCGGCGGCATTGTGCCCTTCGGCGCGGCCCCACGCCAGATGCCCTCCGATGAACCTTCGGCCGACAGCTATGTCACGCTGCAGAGCGACGAAGGTGACTTCATCGGCGGTGGCCGATCGTACCGCTACACGCCGGCCGATTCGCGCTTGTCGGTGGCTGTCTCGGAGGGCCATCTCGCCATCAATGTCTCGGGGCGGGAGCAATGGACTGGCGACTTCTGCTGCCCAGGCGGGCAACTGCGTGCAGGCACATTCACCGGCCTCCCACGCTTCGGGTTCAGCGATAACCGGGTCGGGGGGATGGACTGGGGCGGCGACGGACGCGGCAGCAATACCCTGGTGGGGAGCTTCGCTGTGTCCAACCTGACCATCCATGGCGGCGTCCTGATGAGCGTCGACGTGCGTTTTGAGCAGCACTCAGAGGGGGCCGCGGCCGCGCTGCGGGGGACCATCCACTGGCGGCGCGCGCGCTGAGTGGCGCGCCGCCAACCGACACCCGCCTGCGAGCGATCCCGGCGAGGCGGCCAAGAGCTTGCGCCGCAGCATCTCGACGTCCCAGGCGATGCCTGGGGGGCGCGAGCAGCTGGGGGCTGGATAGCAGCGCCCAAGATTCGGCGACACTCGGCTGCGGGCACGCATGGCACAGATCGGCACATGGTCATGTGCGCTGGAGGCAACCCCGAACCGGTCTCGGAGGGCCGCCTGGCAGTCCGTCACCGCGACGAACCTGCCGTCCCCGGAGTGGACACGGGGGGTCACAGACCCGCGGCTCTGCAAGGCCTTGCTCGACCGTCTGGCCGGTCGCGCACACATCGTCGAGACGGGCAGCGAGTCCTGTCGCTTCCGACGCACACTTTGGGACCGGAAGCGCAGTGAGTGAACAGAAGTGCGGTGGCCCACCGTTGGGCACCAAAGTGGGCCAAGCCCGCTTGCCAGAAGCAACGGAGGAGGGGGCGCACGACGACGACGGGCAGCCCCCTCTCGCAACTGTCCACCAGATCGGCCGCAAAGACCGGACGTGCTGTGTCCGACGCTGTCGGCATTTGCCTTCAGGAAGCATCTCTCGCTGGTAGCACCGATGGACAAGGAGGATGTGAGCCATGAAGCTCAAGTTGTCGATGGCGTTCGAGGCCTTGCGCGGCAAGGACGGCAACGTCGTCGTTTCGCAGGGGCATGCCGCTTCGTCAAGACGCTGGCCGGGCAGGAGACGCCGCTCGGGGCGCTCGGAACAGCGCGTTCGGGCCAGGCACGCGTAGGCGCCTGGCCCGAGCGTCCATCCTACCCTCTCCTTGCGAAGGAGAGGGGACGGGGGCGAGGTGCGTTCCCCGTCCGCAGCGCGGTTGGCCGCAGGCCCACCAGACGGGTGCCTCGGTGCCGGGCGGCGTTCGGCTGAGGTTGCCCGCCGCGTCGCGCTCCATTACCCTCGCGCCTCGGGACGCCGTGCAACGCGCCGCCACGCTCCACAGCTTGCCGGCACGCGCGGCTCTGACCGATCACTACCAGGTGCGCCGCGGGGCTGTCCATCTCATTACTGGCTTCTTACTACCTTCCTCGCAGCTCCGCCCTGAGGCGAACACTCTTCCCGGGGTGCTTCGTCACCCTCTCGCCCGGCCGCACCTTCAGGCAGGCCCCGTGACCCCCTCGATCGCTCCCTCGACCGCGGCGAGCACCCGGGCGTCGTTCTCCTTGATGGACTCCAGCACCATCGCCACGCTCGCGCACATGCCCCACTCCAGCTCGTTGTAGCGGCGGGTCGCCCAGTCGCGGCACTCGTTCATGCCGATCACCTGCCAGGCGCGCGTGTGCGTCAGGTCGTAGGCGGCATCCACCTCGGCACACAGCCGATCGAGCCTGGCGTCGTCCATGCCGGGCCAGACGCGGTGGCGGAAGGTCTCGGCCGTGTTGTGGCAGTTGAACGTGTGCCACATCATCTCCGCCACGCGCTTGAAGCGGCGCTGGATCTCCTCGAACGGTGCGTCCGCGAGGTGCTGGCCCCAGTAGTCGAACTGGCGGATGGTCTCGTCCCAGAGCCCGCTCTCTCGGTTCCAGGTCATCACCTCGGCGATGCGCCTCAGCCCATCCACGAGGGCGTGCCGCGGCTCGGTCTTGGGAGAGAAGACGTAGAGGCACTCCAGCTCGTCGTACGTGGGGGCACGGTCCGGCTTGGCCTGCGCGCCGGTCGGCTCGGGGCAGACGATGTCGCTCCCGTCGCAGCCGACGATGACGCGGAAGGGGCTCCTCTCGGCGCCCTTCATCCGGGCCAGCAGCGGCCTGCCCGCGCCGATGGACGCTGCGACGGCGCCCGGCATGTCGGCAGACACGCGCGTGCACGGGTACCCGGCCAGCCCGGTGACGAACTCGATGGTCTCGTCCGAGTTCTCCAGGCGGACCTCCATCTCCGTGGGCTGACCGTCGAACCGGCACCTGAGCGCGTTGCAGCCGGAGATCGTGCCGAAGAAGAAGAACAGGTCCTCCTGCCGCTTGGCCGTCGAGCCGCTGCAGTTGCCGCACCCGGTGCAAGGCTCGCCGCGGTCGCGTGGGCAGTCGTAGTCGTCGTCGCCGACGATGCCCTCGAGGCTCATGTAGGCGGACGCGAAGCAGTTGATGAAGTCGAGATCGGAGTAGCCCGCGAAGGGGTAGGGGAACGGTAGGCGCTTCTGCATGCTGGCGGGTCCTTTGGGGCGCTGGTCGGCCGGCTCACACGCGCTCGGCCGCGAGACCCATTGGAGCGCGCCTTCGGGGATTCCTCCTCAGCGGGGGGTGGCCGGCGCCGTCGTATCGCCCCGCAGGATCAGCCCGCCAGGCCCGGTCGGAAGGGTGGTCCACTGCCCCAGGCGCAGTGCTGCCGAGGCGAGGAGGCGCCCGCTCAGTGGGTCGTAAGCGCGCAGCCGCAGCGCGACCCGCGCCTCCACCGTCAGCCCTCCCGGCCTGATGCCCACCGGCACGCCCACGAACCGGCCCGGCCTGATCCCCACAGCCATCCGGGCGCACCCGTCGGGGCTGCCGGCCTCCTCCGGCCACGTTCGGTTCGGCTTGCCATTGGCGAACACGGTGAGGGGGCTGAGCGCGTCCTTGGCGTCGGAACGCTGCCAGTTGGGGAGGTCGGGCGGCAGCAGGGCGACGAGATGCCGGTACCCGTCGATACCCGGCGTGTCCTCGAAGCGCCTGCGGCCCAGGGCCCCTGCGCCGCAGTGGAAGACATACATGGGCAGCCGGGCCGCAAATGCGAAGGCCGCCGCCATGGTCAGGCGTATCGGCGAGGTCTCGGTCGCGACCGATGCGCCGGGGCCGATGGGCTCGTTGCTGCTCACGGGGGGCAGGTCGGCCCGGCCGCCCAGTTCCCAGGGGTCGTAGACCGGTCCCCAACCATCGTCGACGCGCCGATCGCGGCTGAAGTGCCAGGTCGCGATATCGGCAGCGGAGTCGCGGTAGGTGTCGTCAACTGGGTAGGCGTGGTTCGAGCTTGTCGCGACCGGCACCTCGGTGCGGTCCGCCAGGTACCGGGTGAACTCCCGCAGGTCTGCGATGCCCTCCGTGCCCGGGAAGCCGTTCTGCCACGCCTCGTTGGCCACTTCCAGCAGGATGATCTTCTGCTCGCGTCCCGCCACGACGTCGGCCAGGACCCGGCGCATGTGCTCGATGCGAGTGGCCTTGCCCGGCATGAGCTGGGCGTCCGCGAAGACCGTGATCTGGGTGCGCAGTCCGTACCGGTCGAACGCGATGTCCACCAGGTCGCGCATCTGCTGCCAGTAGTCCGGCCAGGCGTCGATACGTCTGCCATCTTGCGTGGTGAAGCCGATGGGAGCGACCTCCAGCCCGGCCCACCCCGGGTGCCAGCCGACCATCGACAGCATGCGGATGTAGCCGAACCCCTGGCGGGAGAGGAACGCCAGGTCGCTATGGAGGCGTGGGCGATCCTGCTTGCAGCGGCAGAGAGCAGTGAAATAGGAGACGCCGAGGCCCAGGAATGGCCCACCGGCATCGGCAAGGGCATGGTCGACGACACGTACGACGCCTCGGGGGCGCCGAGGGAGCGCGCGGCTCTCGCTGCGTGACGCCTCCGAGCGAGGGCTTGCAGAGGCCGTCAGCAGTGAGCCTGCCAGAACCTGGATCGCGGTCCGTCGCGGCAGCACTACCATCGCACCCTCCGGTGGCGCCCCGTGGCCAGGCGGCATCCGCCTGCTCGCTGGTCGCGTCACCACATTGTAGGAGGGCCGCGGGGAGTTGGTCAAGGGCTGGGCGCCACTGCCTCCGCGTAGCCCATACCCGCGAACCGCTCCAGGCCGACCTTGGTGAGGTGCTCCAGCTCAGCGAGCAGCGCTGGATCGGGCGCTCGGAAGTTGAAGCACGACTTGCCCTGCATCCGCGCGCGCAGCTCAGGCGAGAGCGTATCGCGCAAGTCGGGGCAGGCATAGATGGGCATGAAGTGGAAACTGACGTAGGCCTTGCCCATGCGCACCGCGCCGAAGAACGTGCGGCACTTGCGCTTCGGGTCGTAGGCGCCGTCCAGGTAGTAGCACCTCGGCTCGTCGTGCACGACCGTCAGCCGGTGGGCGTGCGCGGCGAGGATGGGCTTGAGCGCGTCGAACGTCTCGCGGAACCGATCGGGCATCGTGCGACCTCCTGCCCAGCCCTACGACTGTTCGCGAGCGGACGTTGCGCGGTCGCTCGGAGGAAGGCAGCATGGGCGGCAGCCTGAGCGGACGCAGATCGCCGGGTGCGAGGGGCGTACGACCTGGCTCTGCTCAGGCCTGCAGATTGTGCACTGCCCTTCTAGGCCGGTGACGCACGCTGGCTGTGCCAGACCCATTGCTGCGGCGAGGCCATCTCTCGATCATCCGGGAGGTCATGTGGAGTACATGGACTGGCTGGTTGCCGCGGGCGACGCGACGGACGCCCTGCTTGCCCGGGCCGACGCGATCTCCGCGGCGTGCCCGCACTGCGGTAGCAGGAGCCTGGACCTCCAGTACATCGCCGACCCGGAGTCGCGGACCGGGTGGGGGCTCATCTGGTGCAAGTCGTGCTTGCACGGCCTGCGTCTCTACCGCTTGAGCGTTCGGCCCGGGGTGCCGTTCCTGCCGCTCGAGGCAGCAGACCAGATAGCCGTCAGGCTGCCGGCGCGCATCACGGAGGTCGTGCCCAAGGACCGGGAACCTCGGCCTCGCAAGAAGGCCCGGTGAGGATGGTTGGCGGAAGCATATGGCGTGTTTCACCGAGGACGGGGGAGCGAATGGACCACACGATGAACCGGCGCGAGCTGCTGATCGCCGCGGCCGCGGGAGGAGCGATGATGATGAGTGGCGGCGCCGAGGCGCTGACGACCGACCTGCCGGCGTTCGCCGACCTGCCGAGCGTACCGGAGCTGCCCGACCCGCTGAAGATGCTCTCCGGCAAACCGGTCGCGACGCCGTCCGAGTGGAGGAGCATGCGCCGGCCGGAGCTGCGCCTGCTGTTCCAGCACTACATGTATGGCTTCCTCCCGAAGCCCCCCAAGCGCGTCGAGGTGACGCTGGAGCGGGAAGAGCGAGCGTACTTCGGCGGCAAGGCGACGAAGCGCGAGGTGGCGCTGCACATCGGCCCACCCGGCGCGGCCCCGCTGCGCCTCATGCTCATCGTGCCGAACCGCCGCACGAAGCCCGCGCCGGTGTTCATCGGCATCGCCTTCTTCGGCAACCACGCGCTCGTCAACGATCCCACGATCGCGATCAACGACCGCTGGATCCGCTCGGACCACGGCGTCGTCGACAACCGGGCCGCCGAGGCGTCGCGCGGGATGCTGGCGAACCAGTGGTGCCTGGAGAAGATCATCGACCGCGGCTACGCCACCGCGACGTTCTACTACGGCGACGTGGAGCCGGACTACCCGGATGCGCCGGACGGCCTCCGCGCGCTGATGCACAAGCCCGGCACCCCGCACGGCAAGCACGAGTGGGGCGCCGTCGCCGCATGGGCGTGGGGCATCCACCGCGTTGTCGACTACCTGGTGAAGCAGCCCGACATCGACGCGAAGCGCATCGCCGCGGTGGGCCATTCGCGCAACGGCAAGGCCACGCTCCTCGCCGCCGCGTTCGACGACCGCATCGCGGTGGCGTTCCCGCACCAGGCCGGCTGCGGCGGCACCGCCCCGAGCCGTGGCACGGTGGGGGAGAGCGTCGAGCGCATCAACACGGTCTTCCCGCACTGGTTCTGCGACACGTTCAAAGAGTTCAACCGCGAGCCGCAGCGCCTGCCGTTCGATCAGCACTGCCTGGCCGCGCTCGTGGCGCCGCGCCCGGTCCTCTTCTCCAACGCGGAGCAGGACACCTGGGCCAACTGGGCAGGCCAGTTCGAGGTGCTGCAGGCGGCGGACAAGGTGTACCGGTTGCTCGGCGTCGAGGGTCTCGCGGCCGATGCGCTGCCGCCCATGCGCAAGCTCATCGACAGCCGCCTCGGCTACTACATCCGCCCCGGCAGCCACTCGATGCTGGAGGAGGACTGGGACGTGTTCCTCGCCTATGCCGACAGGCACCTGGGCAAGCCGTAGCGCCCACCTGGCGGGCAGGGACGCCCGCCCTACCACGACGCTGTGCCGGGCGAAGGGCGTGCTGTCGGCAGGTTGTACCGGACGGGCAGGGACGCCCATCCCACCACGGCGCTGTGCCGGGCGAGGGCCGTGCCGTCTGTAGGTTGTACGGGACGGGCGGGGACGCCCATCCCACCACGGCTCCTTGGGCCAAACACAGAAGCGGGCGGCGCCCCACACGCCGGCACCGCCCACCGTTCGACCTTCGACTTTCGACCTTCGACCGCGCCTACCTCGCCACTCCCACCCACACCCCCAACGCCGACAGCGTGCCCGTCACCTCCGAACCGGCCAGCGACAGCGCGGGCTTCATATCTGGCAGCAGCGGCGCGGTGGACTTCAGCTTGCCCGGCAGCGCGAGCTTCACCGGCAGCTCGGCCTTGGCGTTCGTGTTCACCACGCAGACCAGCGTCCGGCCGCCCAGGCGCCAGGTGCCGGCGTACAGCTCCTTCGAGCCGGTCTCCACCTTGGCTCGCAGGCCGTTGAGCACGAAGTCCTGCAGGGCAGTGATCTCGCGGGGCATGGTCTTCATCGCGGCCCACAGCTCGGGGTGGTCCGTCACCCGGAAGCGGCCGTCGTCGTACACGTAGTAGATGATCCCCTTCGCGCCGCCGAGCAGCGCCAGGTAGGTCATGTTGCGCACCTCGTCGTAGTTCGGCACGCGCGACCAGCCCGAGTCCGGGTAGCCGAAGCACTGCGGGATGGCGATCAGGCCGTGGTGGTGCTTCGCTGCTTCGGCGCTCGCCGACGAGATGCAGTCGTACACCACCGAGGTGGGGCTGCTCGGGAGCGGGTAGGGGTCCGGCGCGATGATGTCGGCGGCGCCCGCGTAGCGCGCGTAGCTGGAGGGCACGCAGAGCGTCATGTAGCTGGGGTGGTTCGGGTCCGCCTGTTTGAACCGGTCCTGCCGCGACGCCATCTCCTCCGCCGATGTGCCCGTCCCGTCCGGCTCGTCGCCCGGGTTCCAGGCCAGCACTGCCGGGTGGTCCTTGTACCGCGTGATCACCTGGATCGGGTCCACGCCGAACTCGGTGACCACCTTCACGTTGAGCTTCTGCGCTTCGTCGAGGAACGTCTGCCACTCGTCGACCGTCTTCACGCCGGCGTGCACCGCGTTGTAGCCGGCCGCCGCGATGTCGCGCAGGAACCGAAGGCGGTGCTCCGCATCGAACGCCCAGGATACGTGGTACCAGCCGAACGGGAAGAACGGCTTGCGCTTCACCAGGATCGTGCCATCCGGCCGCACGCCTACCGTGGGCTCGGGATGGCGCCAGAAGTCGGCCGAGCCCTCGCCCAGGACCTTGTCGCCCTCCTTCAGCGTGGCCGAGAACGTGTGCTTCCCGAGCGCCAGGTGCTTCATGTAGATGGGGCTAGACACGGTTGCGGATGGGTTGCGCTGCTGCAGCACGAGCGTGCCGTCCAGGCGCAGCTCTACGGTCAGCGCCTCGGGCTTGGCGTCCATCGGCGGCGTCAGGTTCGCGAGGCCCGCGATCACGGGCGTGTTCTTGTAGACGTGGCGCTCGGCGACCGTCGGCTGTACCGCCTCCGGCACGTGCATCCTCTGCTCCAACGTCAGCGGCGCCTTGCCCTGCGGCTCGATCGTGACCTGCCACTGAACGTCGCCGCGCTGCGTCAGGTTGGTCTGAACGCTCAGCACGAGCGGCTCCGGGCCGGGCGAGAACGGGCGCGCCTGCGACTGATGTGTGCCGCAGACGCGCACGGCCGCCTTCGCCCAGCCGATCTCCGGATCGGTGCGCTTGAGGCGAACCGTGACGGTGCGCTTGCCCGGCGCCGCACGGCCCAGGTCGATGCCGAGCACCTCGACGCCGGAGCGCAGTGCCCGGGTGCGCATCCACACGTTCGTCAGGAGGCCGGTCGCCAGGGCGCGCGTGGCGTCGCCGCTGAAGCGGAAGTAGCTCGTCACGACGACGCAGCCGCTGCCCACGTTGCGCGCCACCAGCAGGCTCTTGTCGTCGGCGCACTTCACCAGGTTGCTCCAGCCGGCGCCCCACGTGTCCAGGTGCGCCCAGATGCCGCCCTTCGCCTGGATGAGCGCGGCCAGCTCGACCGGCGCGTGCAGCAGCGTGTCCACCTTGTCGCATACCACCGCGTCCGAGCCGCCGTGCGCCTTGGTGAAGGGGGCACAGCCCGCCGAGGTGAGCGCGAAGTCCGGTCCAAGCCGCCCCACCCATTGGCCGATGGTGGTGTCGTAGCTGGCGTCCGTCACGATGAGCGAGCCGCCGCGCCGCAGGAACGCGAGCCACTGCTCCTTGTAGGGCGCCAGGTCCACCGGGTGTTCGAGGTTCGCCACGCCCGTCGCGATGACCATGTCGAACTCGCCCAGGCGCTCCGTCAGCTTCGGCAACTGCGTGTTCTCGAACTTCTCGAAGCTCCATCCGAGCGCCTGCAGGTGCCCGTCGAACTCGTCCTTGAACCCGTAGCCGCCCCAGGACGAGTAGACGACCGCGACCCTCGGCGTGGCGGCCGCGGACGATCCTGGCGCGGCCAGGACCAGCATGGCGGCGAGCAGCAGCATGTATCTGAGCATCGGGCGTCCTCCTTCGGCCTGGCGGCGGCCTTGCTGCAGCCCTATTGGACGCTCGCACCGCGTTCTCCTGGGGATGGCCCCACCGGCTGCGTGCCCTCTGTCCCGCGCATCGCAGGACTTCCGCGCCCCCGGCCCGAACCGTGCTGCGTCGCGGACACAGGAGGCGCACCATGCTCGGTACCTTGCTCTGCCTGCTCGCCCTTTGCCAGGCCCAGACCCAGGAGGCCGCCGTGCCGGAGATCGGCCCCACGCCCGTGCCGTTCTACACGGGCAACCTCAGCGTCGATTCGTTCATGTTCTACTTCGGCACGCGCAAGGAGCCGCCGGCGCCCCAGGTGACCGCGGAGAGCATCGCCCAGCTTAAGCGCATCTCGTGCTTTGCCGTCTGCGACTACCTGTCGTGGCCGCTCATCGAGAAGGAGCGCGGCAAGTGGGACTTCTCGCTCTACCAGGACAACGCCGCCCGGCTGCGCAAGGCGGGCATCCGGTACAACATCTTCGCCTGGCTGCACTTCCCGCCGAAGTGGTACCACGACAACCCGGACTTCGTGCGCTACCGGTGCCTGGAGCACGACGAGCCGCTCGACCAGATGTCGCTCTGGGCCCCCGCAACCCGCCGCATCTACGAGGAGTTCTACAAGCAGCTCGGCCAGGCGATGGGCGGCGACATCGCGTTCGTCCGCCTCGCGATGCCCTCCGAGTACGGGGAGATCGGCTACCCCTGCGGCATGACGAACTGGCTCGTCCCGCAGCCGCACGTGCATGCCGGCTTCTGGTGCGGCGATCCGTGCGCCAGGCAGTCCTTCCGCGAGTTCGCCATCAAGCGCTACCGCACCGTGGCCGCCCTGAACGCAGCGTGGGGCACGTCGTTCGCCTCGGCCGAGCAGATCGCGCTGCCCTCCGTGGCTCCCGACGCCGTGGCGAAGCTCCGCCTGCCGGAGGAGAGGGCCGCGCGCCTCTGGCGGCTCGACTTCCAGGACTGGTACAACCAGAGCCAGACCGACTTCCTGGTGTGGGCGGCCGGGGCGGTGCGGCGCGGCCTGCCGGGCTACCCCGCGAAGCTGGGCGCCGGCGATCTGCGGACTCGCAAGGAGATCATTGCGAGCCTCGGGTATGGCGCGGAATCGCCGGGCTATGGCAACGACCAGAGCCGCCACGTGAAGGCGATGAAGGACGCGGGCCTCTCGGCGCAGACGCCGGGCGACATCGGCTACTTTGCCACCCGGCGCGTCTCGACAGCCTGCGCCCTCTACGGAGTGCCCTACTACACCGAGCCGCCGGGCGACGTGAACCGCAACCGCGAGGTCCAGCGCATCTGGATGGACGCCAGCAACGGGTCGCAGGTCTACTTCGACTATCCGCAGAACCTCGACGGTGCCCGCGACGTGTTCGCCAGGTACAAGGAGCATCTCGTCGGGCAGCGCTCCATCGCGAGCCTGGCGCTCCTGCTGCCATCGACCACGCTCTCGCTGCACCCGGAGTGGGGCTGGCCGCCGTACCTGCACGGCTTCTCCGACGTGCTGCGCGACGCCGCGGACTTCGAGGTGGTCGACGAGCGCCTGATCGCGGATGGGGCGCTCAAGCGCTTCGTCATCCGCATCCTCGTCCTCGCCGACACGGAGTACCTGCCGGCGGCCACGCTGCGCTCGCTTGCGGCCTGGGTGCGCTCCGGCGGCGTGCTCGTGGCGCTGCAGGCCGCGCCGATCCGCGCGATCGACGGCTCGGACGCCGCCTGGCAGGCGCTCGCGCCGCAGTCGCCGCCCGCCGACTGGACGACCGACCTGGCCGGCGCCTGGAAGCGCGGCTCGCGGCGGGTGGGGAAGGGGGCGGTGCTGGCGCTGCCCGGCGGGCCCGAGCGCATCCGCGACCACGCCGCCGTCGTCGCCCGGCTCAACACGGACCTGGCTTCCGTTCTCAGGGGCGCCGCGAATGCCGCGCAGATCGATCCGGCCTTCGACGGGGTGCTCTCGACCCTCTTCCGCGACCGCATCCTCTACTTCAACCCGACCGACCAGGCGATCACGAAGGCGGTAGCGCTCCGGGCGGACGACTTCGCCGGCGCTGCGCCGAAGCCCGAGAAGCTGGCGTTCACGCTGGACCTGGCACCGCACAGCATCGCGAGCGTGCCGCTGCGGTAGCGCGGCTAGGTGGATGCCAAAGTGGACGATGGGCAACGGGCGCGAACGGGACGCTGGCGTTGCGCGTCCCTATGACCGACACGGTACGCAAGGAGGTGCCAGGGTGTCTGTGATCGCCGCGCGTCTCCACGTAGGCGCATGCGTCCATCTGGCAGTCGCGCTCTCGCTCCTGGCGCTCGGCACCGGGGCTTGCGCCCAGTACGTCGGCGCGCCGGGCTCCGCGGAGCGCCTGTTCGGCATCGGTCGGTGCGCCCCTGCGCAGGAGGCCGGAGCAACCTGCTCCACCGGTGGACGAGGCCTTGGCGGCACGCATTCGGGATAGCTACGATCGGCACGCCACACGGCTCCTGGCGCCGGTGCAGTCGGAGCGCGTCGTCGCGGATCTCGACCTGTTGTGGCGGGCTGGCTTGCTGCACCAGTACGAGCATCTGCCCAGCGCTGTCGGCGGCCCGGTCTGGTTGGAGGTCAGGAGCACCGTGGGCGTCGCGGTGCACAACCTGACCCCCTGGCGCTCCGGCGCGGCGTTCCGGATGTCGCCCGTGCCCGTGAGCGAGCTTGCTATGGCGGCACTGGTGCGGCTCGTGGCAGCCCTGGGCGACCTGTTCCCCACGGTGTGCGGTGGGCGTGACTGCTCTGCGGACTGGCGCCGCTTCGTGGCCCTGCGCTATGTGCCGTTGGCCGCGCTGTGCCGGATGCGATAGCCGACACGAGTTGTGCTGCAGCCCCATCGGAGGACACGCCATGACGCTGCCACCGTCGATCCGCCGTGCCGCGTTCCTGCTCGCCGCCCTGGCGGCGCTGTGGCCCACGCCCGGAGCCGCGCAGGCGCCGCCGTCTCAGCCCGACACCCGCATCCCCGCCGTGTTCGTCGATGCAGCGCGCTTCCTGTTCGACCACGGCATGGGCGACCCGCGCGGCGGCGAGTTCCGCAAGGTGACCGTCGCGTTCGGCAAGCCAGCCGAGGTCACAGGTTGGGTCTTCTACGAGGGCGGCAAGCCGGCCCGCGTCGTCTGCTGGAATGGGCTGGCCTACAAGCCGATCGAGGTTGGCGAGAAGCTGGACCTGGGCGCGTTCGTCGAGCGCTCGCTGGTCGGACCGCGCTTCACCCTGCACGACGCGATCACGATGGCGTACTGGGCCAACTGCCCGGCCAGCCTCCCTGGCGTGGCGCTGCTGCTGCGCGTGAACGAGCCCGAGTTGGCCGGGCGTGTCTACGCCGTCCGAAGGTCGGGGCGTTCGGGTGATGCCGGCGCGCCGATCGACGCCGGGCAACTCGTCGGCGCCTACGCGTGGGCTCGCTACACCCGCGCCGCCGTCGCGCACCTGTGCCGCGATGACCTGCTCGCCCGCTCTGACAGCCGGCTGCTAGTGGCAAACAGTGACGCGATGCGCGAGCTTGCGGCGCGCTGGGCTGCGCCGGGGTTGCAGCGGTCGCCCCCGCTCTGGCTGGCGACGTCGCTCCAGCTCGCCGATGAGCTGGCCGTCGACTCGGCCCGACGCCTGTCCCATCTGCGCCCGAGCCCGTCCCATACCGACGCGCTCGCCCGCCTGCCTCTCCATGAGCGTGTACCTCGCCTCATCGACCTGCTCGACGAGGAAGGTGCGGACGGCTCTGCCGGCGCGGCACAAGCCTATCCAGCGATCGCTTCACTGATCGATATCGGCGACCCGGCGGTCGATGCGCTTCTCACCTGTGTCGAGAACGACACCCGGTTGACACGCGCCCCGCGCCCGTCCATGTCCGCGGGTGGCGATCTGCGTCTTCTGAGCGTGCGACAGGTTGCGTCGCAGGCGCTTACACAGATCCTGAGCACGGAGGACCTGAGGCGCGGCCCCGACGGGGTGATCGAGGTGGCGGCCGTACGCGCGCAGTGGCTGCGCGACAAGGCCCTCTCGCCGGCGGAGCGCTACTATCGCGTGCTGTTGGACAACAATGCCGGAGAGCGGCGCTGGATCGAAGCGGCCCGGCTGCTCGTGCGGCGGAGCGACGACGGAGGCGCCGGCAGGTCGCGCGCTACGGCCGCCGCAAGTGGGAAGCCACGTCCGCCCATGGTCGGCGAATCCTTGCGTTCGTCCAAGCAGCCGTCGATCGGCGACCTGATGGTGCGGCGGGTCGCCCAGATTGCCGCCGCGCCGTCTGCCTCGACCACGATCGCGAGGAACTACGCGGCAGCCCGGGCGGTGTGCATGGGCGCCCTGCTTGGCCGGTGGGACCGCCAGGGCAGCAGAGATGCGCTGCGTGAGATCGACCGCAGTGGGCGTGCTGCTCTGCAGCAGGGCGCAGGGGGCATCCACGACGTCTGGTTGCTGGCGCACGAGCTTGCGTCACTGACGTGCGTGCGTCTCCGCGCCGGCGACGTGCAGGCCGTGGCGGACTACGCGGGCTGGGTCCAAACCGTCGACCTGTCGGGCTCCGGCGTGGATGAGGTGATGGTCGCCATGCCGCTCGTGCAGTTCCCGGACCTGACTCGCGAGCTATCCGCGCGGATCTTCTCTAGTGCGACCTCGCCCCTGAGCCCGCGGTTCACTCCGCCTGGTTCGAGCGGCCCGCGCCTGTGCTGCATCCTCGGCGTGGTGGAGTCGCCGCTGATCCAGGTTGACGCATTCCGCGAGTGCGTGCTCGCGCTGCTGGCCGATCGGCGCGTTCTCGGCACCGCCTGGGTCGACGGGGAGGGCGCGAGTCGGTTCCAGGGCAAGGACGGCTCCTCTGGAGGGCTTGGCGTTGATGGGGCGGCCGTTAGGGAGGATTCCGCGTTGCCGCCGTCCGGGACGAAGCGCCCTCTGCGAGTGTGCGACGCTGCTGCTGTCGCGCTGCGCCGCTACGCCGGCGCGCCGGAGTACTTCCCTTGCTGGTCAGACGCCGCCCGCGACGCGGCCATCGAGAAGCTGAAGGCGTTCGTGATCGAGAAGGGCGCTGGGTTGGCAGAACTCCATCCCAAGGACGCGTTCGGGTGGAAGGTGCCGTTCCCTGATTAGCCTGCGGGTGCCTGCCCCATCGCAGTGATGCCTCCAGGGAGCCACGATGGATACCGATCACGCTCGACGCGACGAGAACGCTAAGGGCCATCCGCGCGGCTGCCAGTCGGTATCGCTGGCCGTCGTTGTCGCCCTGCTCCTGCTGCTCGGCGGGGCCTGGCTCGGGGTCATGGAGGTGTCGTTGGGCATCGCGCCTGCCGGAACGCGCGGTTTTGAGCGCATCGAGGGGTACGGGCCATCGGGTTCGACCGAGGTGGTGGCGCTGTGGCGCGCCGAGATCCGCTTCCACTCGCGACGCCGGCGGCCTCGCCCCTGACCGCCCCGCCGCCTACCCCTTCGCGATCCGCGCGTTGATGAGCGGCGAGAAGTGGCCGGCGTAGCGGGCGCGCAACTCCGGCAGGCGCCAGTCGCGGCCCGTGGCGCGCCCCCGGCACAGCGGGCTGCCGCAGCGGCACTCCCACGCCGATACGTAGCTCTCGTCGGCTTCCCACAGCGCATAGTCGGCGCGGACCTCTTCGCCGGGCTCGATGGCGCGGCGCGCGGCGAGCGTCACCGCGTCCGTCATCCACACGTTCCCGTCGCAGCAGTGGTTGATGCGGTACGCGTCGTCGTCGGCGTCGCTCTCCACGCTGAACAGGTCCTCGTCCCACTGCATGGCGCCCAGGCCGCGTGCCTGCGCCTCCGCAGCGCCCGCCGCGTCCGTGTAGGCGCCGCCCCACACGATGACGGTCTCGCCCTCGACGATGGCCTCCCGCGCGAACAGGCCGGAGCCCGCGCCAGGCGCCTCGCGCAGCTCCAGCTTCGGGCTCAGCCAGGAGGTGGCGGCGACAGGCTTCATCGTCGCCATCCGCAGGGCTGTCCAGTGCAGGCTGGGACGCCCATCCCACCAGTGCTCTCAGAGACGTTCAAGGTTACCCCTCCCGCCGCAGCGCGCGGCCCGGCAGCGCCGAGGTGTGCGCGCCTGCCTCCCAGACCACGCGCCCGTTCACCAGCACGCAGTCGACGCCCGACGAGAAGCGGTGCGGCTCGTCGAAGGAGGCGTTGTCGCGCACCGTCGCCGGGTCGTAGACCACCACGTCGGCGAACTTGCCTGGCGCGAGGATGCCGCGATTGACCAGGCCCAGCCGCTGTGCCGGGAGGGCGGTCATCTTGCGTACCGCCTCGGCTTCGGAGATGGTGCCTTGCTCGCGCACGTAGCGGCCCAGGACGCGCGTGAATGTGCCGTAGCAGCGCGGATGGACCTTGTCCTCACCCATCTTCCCGTGCGGGCAGGTGCCCACTGCGTCGGAGCCGATCATCGTGTACGGGTGGGCCATAACGAAGCGGATATCCTCCTCGTCGATGGCGTAGTTGATGGCGCTGACGAAGTTGCGCTCGTGGAGGATGAGGTCGAGCACCCACTCGATCGGGTTGGCCCCGGCCTCCTGCGCGAGTTCGGCGACTGTGCGGCCCTGGATGGCCCGGTTCCGCCGCGACGAAGCGATCTGCACGCAGCGCCATACGGAGCCCGGCCCCAGGTCGTCCCAGTCCGAGTGGTTCGTGCGGATGTCCTCCATGATGAGGCGGCGCTGTTCGGGGTCGGCCAGGCGCGCGAGCACGGTCTCGTTGTCGCCCGCGTTGGCCCAGGCCGGCAGGAACTGCACCGCCATGCTCGTCTGGAACGCGGTGTACGGGTACTGGTCCATCTGAACGTCGACACCCCGCGCGCGCGCCGCCTCCACCATGCGGATCGTCTCGCGCACCTTGCCCCAGTTCTGCCGGCCCTCCGCCTTGTGGTGCGAGAGCTGCACCGGAATGCCGCCTCGCTCGCCCACCTCGATCGCCTCGGCCACGCTCTCCAGCAGGCGGTCGCCCTCATTGCGCAGGTGCGTCGCGTAGAAGCCGCCGTACCGCGCCACGACCGCGCCCAGCTCGGCCAACTCGTCGACATCGGCATAGCCCGAGGGGGTGTACTCCAGCCCCGACGACAGGCCCCACGCGCCCTGTTCCATCGCGCCGGCGAGCGACGCCTTCATGGCCTCCATCTCCTCGCGCGTGGGTGGGCGGTGCTCCATGCCGACGAACCGCTTGCGCAGCGTGCCCTGGCCGGCGAGCATCACGTAGTTCGTCGCGGTGCCCCCGTCGTCCACGCGCCGCAGGTGCCCGTCGAACGTCTGCCAGGTTATCTTCGCCCCGTGCACGCCGAGCCAACGCTTCTCGAACGCGAACACCGGGTCGTCGGTCGCGATGCCGAGCGAGAGCGCGCAGTTGCCTACGACCTGGGTGGTGACGCCCTGCGAAACGATGCTCTCCATCTCCGGGTGGAAGAGGACCGAGATGTCGGAGTGCGTGTGGATGTCAACGAACCCGGGCGCGACGCGGCGGTTGGTCGCATCGATCACGCGGGCGGCGTGGCGCTGCGACAGGTCGCCGACCTCGACGACGCGGTCGCCGGCAATCCCAACGTCGGCGCGCACGGGCTGGTCGCCGGATCCGTCGAGGACCGTGCCTCCGCGGATGATTGTGTCGAGGGACGGATGAACGTTCTGGGGCTCAGGTGCAGGCATCGGTGACTCGGTTCGTGCGGCAAGATGATCGGGGGCTGCTCTGCCCATGAAGTACGTTCGGCGCGGTCGCCCCGCTCCGCCCGGCAGATCGGCCGCGCGCCCGGGGCCGTCCCCGCCACGCACAGCGTCCCGGTGGGACGGGCGTCCCTGGCCGCGAGCACAGCGCCCGGGTTTGCTGGCGGATCGGCCTGCTGGCGCCCTGGAGG
>CAZFLM010000099.1:0-4064 GCA_964519955.1 uncultured Chthonomonadaceae bacterium
CCGGGAACGCTGGAACACGCACAACGCCGCGTCAAGAGCAAGGCCAACGGCAACGTCAAGGACCCGGCGGGGCGCGGAGGCCCCACCCTACCCACCAGCCCACAGACGGCGCCAGACCGTGGGGCGCGCCCTCCGCGGCGCGCCGGGGACGCCGGAACACGCACAACGCCGCGACCGAGGCAAGGCCAACGGCAACGTCAAGGACCCGGCGGGGCGCGGAGGCCCCACCCTACGCACCAGCCGTCACGCGGCGCCAACCTGTGGGGCGCGCCCTCCGCGGCGCGCCGGGTCCCCGAGCGCTACTTCGCCTTCACGCCTCCGTCGACGACCTTCTCCGCCACCGGGTCGAAGTGAATCGCCTTGCCGGTGCGGAACGACATGACGGAGAGCGCGATGGGAACCATCACCTTGTAGGCGCGCTCGGCGTTCAGCGTGGGCTGCTCGCGGCTGCGGATGCAGTCCAGCCAGTTGCCCATGTGGTCCCAGCCGTACCTGCTGGCCACGCGGATCTCGTCGAGCACCGTTTTGTCGCCGTCCTTGTGCGTCGCCAACTCGGCGCCCTTGTAGCAGTCGAGCGTCTTGGCCATGTCCAGCATCTCGCCTCGGAACGGGTTCTGGGGCCGCACGATGACCCCGGGGCCGCCGGTCGAGAGGACTGCCTTCTGACCGCGCACCAGGTCCGGCACGCCCTCCTCGCACTCCTGCGTGCCGACCAGGAAGAGGCCGCTCTGGCTCGGGTAGTCCACCGTAACCATGAAGAGCGTAGGCACCTCGCGATGGTCGTTCTGCGCGTTGTGGATGGGCTGGCCGCCGGTGGCCGACACGCGGCAGGGCAGCTCGTGGTTCAGGCCGAGGGCCAGGTGCGCGTAGACGTGGTACAGCAGGTCGGTCGCCAGGCCGCCGCTGTAGTCCCAGTACTTGCGGAACCGGCTGTAGCGCTCGGGGTCGTACGGGCGCTTGGGGGCGAGGCCGAACTTATGCCCCAGCCACATGTCCCAGTCGAGGTCGACGCCTGGCTTGCACGGGAGGATGCCCCAGTTCCAGTCGCCGCTCGGGTCGTTGCGGAACGCGCCGCCCTGCGCCCACACCTTCGGCCCGATGCCGCCCTGCTTCACGATGTCGCCGGCGGTCCACCACGCGCCGTCGGAGCCCGAGCCCGCGCCGCACTGCACCACCTTGCCCATCGCCTTCGAGGCGCGCGCCACGTCCCGCGCCTGCTCCCAGTAGAGGGTCAGCGGCTTCTCGCAGTAGACGTCCTTGCCGGCTCGCATGGCGTCGATGGTGATCTTCGAGTGCCAGTGGTCCGGCGTGGCGATGACGACGGCATCGACGCCCTTCATCTGCAGCAGCTCGCGGTAGTCGCGGAAGCCCTTCGCCTTACCGCCGGTGTCGTTCACGCGGTCCTGCGTGCGCCGATCGTACACGTCGCAGACCGCCACGATCTCGACGCCGTTCTTCGGGTCCTTCGATCGGCCGAGGAGGTCGCTGAAGAGGGCGCTTCCCCGCCCGCCGACGCCGACCACGCCGATCCCGATGCGGCTGTTGGCCTGGGTCGAAGCCGCCGCCCGGCTGTGCGCCACGGTCTCCGTCCCGGCCGCGATGGCAGCCGCCCCGGCCGTCTTGAGCAGGTCCCTGCGATTGATGGGCTGTGTCATGGTTAGTCTCCCTCCCGGCGCTCGCCGATGGCCTCCCGGCTGGGCACGATCATGGCTCTCGGCAGCAGGTTCGGCGCGGGAGGCTGAGCGTCCTGCCTTCGGCGGCACGATGCGTGCGTGGTACCATCTGGATGCAGTCCGACGCGCATTTCGCCGCCCGTCGAGGTGAGAACATGCTCCTGCCCGCCCTGCCCTGCTCCGCACTTGCCGCCACGCACTGGAGGAACCTGATGCTGATCGCCTGCTCGCTGGCCGCAGTGCCCGCCCGCGCCGCCGAGGCGCCCGTGACGACCCCGCTCTTCGGGTCGGGCAAGGGCGGCTACCACACCTACCGGATCCCGGCGCTCATCTTGACGGCGCGAGGCACGCTGCTCGCGTTCTGCGAGGGGCGCAAGGCAGGATCGAGCGACGCCGGCGAGATCGACCTGCTGATGCGCCGCAGCCAGGATAACGGCAAGACGTGGGAGCCGCAGGTGGTGGTCGTGAAGGATGGCAGCAAGACCTGCGGCAATCCGTGCCCCATGGTCGATCGCGACACCGGGACGATCGTGCTGCTGCTGTGCAAGAACGGCGGAGGCGATCGCGAGGACCTTATCGTGCACGGCTCCGCGCCGCCTCGGACCGTGTGGGTGACAACCAGCAACGACGACGGGGTGACGTGGAGCACGCCGCGCGAGATATCCGACCAGGTGCGCAAGCCCGGCTGGCGGTGGTACGCGACAGGGCCCGGCCACGGCACCCTACTCGCCAGTGGCCGCCTCGTCGCCCCGTGCGACTACGCCGACGGCGCCGGCGAGAAGTACTTCCACTCGCACGTCATCTACAGCGACGACCACGGCCAGACGTGGCACATCGGCGGCGCCCTGGGCCCGCGGGTCAACGAGTGCACGGCGGCGGAGCTGAGCGACGGCTCGCTCTACCTCAACATGCGCAGCTACCGGGGCAAGCACCGGCGCGACGTCGCCACCAGCACCGACGAGGGGATGACGTGGTCGCCGATCAAGGAGGACCCCACCTTGCCGGAGCCGGTGTGCCAGGCGAGCGTGCTCCGCCTCAGGGACGTGAACACCCGCGCCATACCGCGCTTCGTCTTCTCGAACCCGGCCGGCACGAAGCGGGAGAGGATGACGGTGCGCTTGAGCCAGGACGACTGCCGGACCTGGTACCGCTCCCGTGTGCTCTGGGAGGGGCCCGCCGCCTACTCCGACCTGGTCCACCAGCGCGACGGGCGCATCGGGTGCCTGTTCGAGTGCGGCCAGACGGAGTACCACGAGACCATCACGTACGCGCAGTTCGCGGTGGAGTGGCTGATGGAGGGCGAGCCGGCCAAGCCCTGAGCCTCAGACCAGCCGCGCCACGCACAACGTCCCGAGGCGCGACAGTGATGGAGCGCGTGTGGCGTGGCAGCGAGCACCCGTCGCCACGCCACGTGCCGAACGCAGAAGACCAGCCGCGCCACGCACAGCGTCCCGAGGCGCGACAGTGATGGAGCGCGTGTGTCGTGGCCGCGAGCGCCCGCCGCTACGGCACGCCCCACAGCCGCTTCAGGAGCGCGTACGTGTCCGGGTCGTATCGCTGCAGCTCTGCGCGGACGAACGGGTAGAAGTCGTTCGTGCCGAAGAGCGCCTCGGAGCACTCCGCGAAGAACTCGTGGGCGTCGGTGAGCGCGTAGGCCCGCTCCATCTTCCCGCGGATGTGCAGCACGGACGCGTACTGGCCGCTCTTCAGCGCCGCCTCGTACGCCGCCTGGACCTCCGAGTTCTCGAAGCCCAGCACCCGGTCGTGGTAGGCGTGCGCCAGCTCGTGCAGCACCATCGCCGGTTGGTCGTTGCTCCACGCCAGGAAGTTCGCCGCCCCGCCGATCTCCACGCACTTCGCCTTGTCCGGGTTGTAGCCGTTGTCGACGAGCCACTGCCGGTTGGGGTGGTACTCGGCGCACGGAGCGTGCCCATCGCTCACCGAAATCCAGACGGGGACCTTGCGCAGCTCGGCGAGGGCCTTTGGTGGCGCCGCGCGCACGATGTCCAGCAACCTGGCGTTCAGCAGCTCCAGCGCGGGCTTGCCCAGGTCCTGTCGATCGGCGAGGAGAGCCGGGTCCACACGCACGGTCCATCCCTGGATTCGCCGGACGCGGTACTGCGAGGTGAGCATCTGCGCACGCTTGAGCGCGGGCTGATCCTGGGCGGGCGGCACAAGACACAGCAGCGCGCAAGATGCGACCAGTGAGGCAGCGAACATCGGTCGTGGTTACCTCCGAGAGATGGTCTGACGCGGCAGGGCGGTGCCGCCGCGCCACGCACAACGTGCCGAGCCGCGACCGTGAGGGAGCGGTCTGCCGTCACCGCGAACACCCGCCGCCAAGCCACGGCCGCCTGCCGACTACAACAGACCGGTCGCTCACGCTCCCGG
>CAZFLM010000099.1:4164-13199 GCA_964519955.1 uncultured Chthonomonadaceae bacterium
GCGCGTGAGCCGTCACCGCGATCGACTCCCGCAAAGCCACGGCCGCCTGCCGACTACAGCAGACCGGTCGCTCACGCTCCCGGCTCGGCATGCTGCTGCGATGCCAGCACGCCCACCGCCACGCACAACGTGCCGAGCCGCGACCGTGAGGGAGCGGTCTGCCGTCACCGCGAACACCCACCGCCAGCCCTGCAACCGCCTGCCAACTACAGCAGACCGGTCGCTCACGCTCCCGGCTCGGCACGCTGGTGCGATGCCCACACGCCCGCCGCCACGCACAACGTGCCGAGCCGCGACAGTCATGGAGCGCGTGAGCCGTCACCACAACCGCCGGGGTGCCCGCTGTCGCCGGCCCCTACATCCGCAGGCACGCCTCCGCCGCCAGCCAGAACAGCTTCTCGCGCGTCGACGTGCGGCCGTTCCAGTTGCGCGAGTCCCATTCCGCGCCGCCCACGTCGTCGCCACCGTAGAGCATCTGGCCGAACTCCACGCCGCGGAACCGGGCGACCGCGAAGAACGCCGCGGCCTCCATCTCCACGGTCAGGCAGCCCTCCTCGCGGCGGCGCGCGACCTTGCCCGGCGTCTCGCGGTAGAACGCGTCGGTGGTCCAGGTCTTGCCGCGCAGGTAGTCGATGCCGTGCGAGCGCAGCGTCTCCTCGATCGCGGCGAGGGCAGCCGGCGTGGGACCAACCTCGCGGCCCGGCGGCATGTAGTGGTAGGACGTACCCTCGTCGCGCACCGCGGAGGTCGGCACCACCACGCGCCCACACCGGATGCTGCTGTCGAGCACCCCGGCGCCCCCGCACGCGACAAATCGGCTGCAGCCCAGGGCGATCATCTCCTCCAGGCAGGCGCCCGCGAACGGCGCGCTGAGGCCGGGGAGAAGCACCGCGAGCCGGCGCCCGTCCACCTCGATCTCGTAGATCGGGTGCAGCCCCATCTCGCTGCTCAGGTTGTGCACGACCTTCGCGCCGTGCTCCTCATGCAGCTTCCGGATGACGTCGGCAAAGAAGCAGAGGACGCCGTGCGTCGGCACGTCGATGGGTTGGATCACGCGCGTCGGCTCGATGATGGCCTCGAGCGCGTCGTCGAACTCCAGGATAGGATACGGTCGCTCGTCCATGGGCAGTCCCCTGTGGCGCAGCTACTTGCCGAGCAGGCGGGTCAGCGCCGCGAGTTCCTGCGTCGGGAACGGGCTGCCCCAGCGCTCCGCCCACTCGGCTTCCGTGTACCGAGCCTGCAGGCCGCGGAGCGCGCGCCAGAACGGCAGGATGATCTGCGCGGCGGACCCAGAGGCGGAGAGGCGCAGCGTTCCGCGGCCCGGGTCGCGGCGCCAGTCGTCGAACCGCTCGACCTCCAGCCCGAACGCGTCGCCTTCCCGCGAGAGCCTGACCTCGTACTCGGCCGGCTCGGAGTTCCACTGCGACCTACCCACGCCGTCGCTCGTGAGCAGACCGCGCAGCGCGAAGACGAGGTCGTCCACGCTTGGGCAGATGCTCGACGCCGGGAATCGGACCTCGACGTCTGCGGCGCCGATGGCCACGTCGATCCATCCGTGCTGGACCTCGCCGAAGGAAACATGAACGCGGTTCGGCATTGCTGGGCCCTCCGTGCAGCCCGGCGGCTACTTGCCGACCGCTACCTTGCTCACAGGGTACCACCCATCGCCCTGCCTGCCGGCGATGGCCAGGCGGATCGCGGGAGCGCCGGAGGACGGGTCGACGATCGCCACGCACAGCTCGTATTCCCCGGAGGGCAGGGCGCGCGGCACGGTTACCGCGTCCTCGACGGCGTTCTCCGGGCCGTTGGGTAGGTCCGGCGGCGAGGCGATGAACTCCGGCGTGAAGACCTGCACCTCGCCAGGCAGCCACCCGCTCACCGCCGTCTTCGTCCGCAGTACCACGGTCCGGTCGCCGCGCTTCAGCCGCCACGCCACCTGGTACGGCCGGTAGCAAGGCGCGGAGCCGACGTTCTGCCAGCGGCTGGCGATGCGCAGCGACGCACCAGGTGCGATCTTCGCGGGATGCGTCACATCGCGAAGCACGAGCCGGTAGCCGAGCCGCTTCACAAAGCGCTCCACCTCCGCCCTCACCTCGTCGCCCGCGGGCCAGGGAGCCGACTTGTTGTTGATGTAGCTCGCGTGCGTCGCCAGGGCATAGTTGAAGATGTAGCGCAGCGACCACTTCTCCGCCACCCATTTGCGCATGTCCCAGCAGGTCTCGTAGGCGACCGGGGCGTGCTTCCAGGTCTCGTCGAGCTTCGCCTCGCGGAACCACTGCGGATAGCCCTTGCGCATGTGGCACCAGCTCGCGCCGAAGCCGCCCAGGTCGCCCAGGCAGTCGGCTCGCCATCCGGCGCCGTGCGCGCACGCGTAGCCGGTCTGCTCGCCGCCGCCGATGAGCATCAGCAAAGGCGTCTTGCGGAACAGACGCTGGTAGGTGTCCACGATCCGGCGACAGACCTCGGGCTTGGGCATCTGGACGGGGCCGCCGCCGCTCATGTGCCACTCACCCCACCAGCCAACGGAGCCCAGGTCGACGTGGTCGAGGTCCGGGTGCCCATCGTAGCGCTCGGCGATGCGGCGCACGAGGTCGAGGTGCCGGTCGAGCGTGGTCGCGTCGTCGAGGTCCGGCACGTCGAGCTTGACCGCATCGTAGTTCGTGTGCCTGACGCTGCCGCCCACCTGCACCAGCCAGTCGGGATGGTAGGGCTCGTTCGGCTCCGAGCTGCAGCACATCACCCGGAACGCGAGGCGCTGTCCGGCATGGTGCGCCGCCGCCAGCGCCGAGTCGATGAGCGCCGTGTTCAGCTCGCCGGGCTTCGGCTCCAGCTCCCGCCAGCCCCACCGCAGGTAGCACACGGTCGACGGCAGCCAGCTCGGCAGCGTGCGGTCCTTGTCGGCCGGTGTATGGAACGTCTCCCAGCCCATGTGCGGGTTGGCGAGCACGTCGTCGATCTCCGTGGGATGCGCGGTGATGGCGGCGGGCGCGGCTGCGGCGACGATGGCCAGCCCCGTGGTCCCCTTCACGAGGACCAGTGCAGTGAGCATGAACGTGGCGGCATCCATGTGGCTATTCCTCCTCGTTCGGCAGCTCAGCGGCCTGCCGCACCAGTTCACCGTGCATCAGCCGGCACACAGCGGTGAAACCCTCGCGGTCTGCCACATCGGCGGATCCGGCCTCGCTGCCGACACGGTTCAGCGTATCTACCAGATCGCTGCAGAGCTGCGCCCAGTACCCATCGTGCCGCGCGAGAAGCCTGAGGAGTACCACCAGCTCTGCCCGATCGGACGGGCCCTCCGGCTGCCACGCAAGGACCTCGCGCAGGGATTCCATCGGCGCCGAGAGCCAGTCCGTGTAGATGGCCCAGAGCGCGCAGCCCTGGGCGGCGACACACCGAAGGCTCATCGGAACCGACCGGTCCTTCAGCTCCTCGGACGCGAGCTGCGCGGCAGCCACGAGGCAGGAGAAGGCGGCAGCGCTACGGAATGGCGGCTGGTGCGAGACCTCCGACCCGGCCGCGATCTCGCGCAGATGGGCCAGGCAGTCCTCGACGCGCCCGGTGCGAAGCGGCGGGACGTGCTCCAGGACCCAGTGATCGTAGGCAGTTCCCATCTATGCTCTCCTACCGGACTATGCCTCGCCCAGCCCCAGGCGCACGGCCGGATGCTTCGCAGCGGCGGCTCAGCATGACTGCGGCGTGGGTTGCGCGTGTTGGCGCGGGTCGGTGTCCGGCTGATGCTGCAAGGACTCGACGCATGTCGGGTAGAATGGGATGGTCACGCGGAGGATGGCCATGCCCGATCAGCCCACCGACCACCGAGACCACGACGCCCTCGCCGGGTTCCACGAGCCCGTGCGCGACTGGTTCGCCGCCAACCTCGGCGCGCCGACCCGGGCCCAGCAGCTCGGATGGCCTGCCATTCGCTCCGGCGAGTCCACACTCCTGCTCGCGCCCACCGGTTCCGGCAAGACCCTCGCCGCGTTCCTCACCGCCATCGACGATCTGATGTTCGCGCCCGTGCCGCCGAAGGACCAGCGGTGTCGCGTGCTCTACCTCTCCCCGCTCAAGGCGCTGGCGGTCGACATCGAGAAGAACCTGCGGCGGCCGATCTCGGGCATCGTCGCGGAAGCCGAGGAGGCGGGCGTACCGGTGCACGTGCCGGAGATCGCGGTGCGCACGGGCGACACGCCGGGCAAGCAGCGCGCCGCGTTCGTGCGCAAGCCTGCCGACATCCTCATCACCACGCCCGAGTCGCTCTTCCTGCTCCTCACCAGCAACTCGCGCGAGGTCCTGCGCTCCATCCGCTGCGTCATCATCGACGAGATCCACGCGATGGTCGGCAGCAAGCGCGGCACGCACCTCTCGCTCTCGCTGGAGCGCCTGGAGGAGATCGTCCACGCCCCCCTGCAGCGCATCGGCCTCTCCGCCACCCAGCGCCCCCTCGACGAGGTCGCCCGCTTCCTCGGCGGCTTCCTGGACGGCGCCGCCTCGCCCCGCGCCGCGGACATCGAGACCCTCGGCGCGGGCCTGGAGGCAGTAGACGCCACGGCAGCCCCCCAGCCCCCAATTCTGGGGGAGCCTTCCTGCGTACTACCGCCGACACCCCAAGACGTGGGGACCCAGGTACCAGAGGTACAGCCTGCCTCCCCCGCCGACTCCACTCCCCCAGTATTGGGGGCTGGGGGGCCGCCCTGCACCGACCCAACTCCCCCAGCACTGGGGGCTGGGGGGCAACCAGGGGGGCAAGCCGCACAGCCCCGTCCCGTCCGCATCGTGGATGCCGGGGCGTCGAAACGGCTGGACCTGCGCGTGGAGTCGGCCGCGATCGATCCGGGCTACGCGGGGGATGACGAGGAAGAGGAATCTGGACCGCGCACCGCAGGCACCTGGCCGGCCATCCACCGCATGCTGCTGGACGAGATACGCCGCCACCAGTCGACGCTCATCTTCGTGAACAGCCGGCGGCTCGCGGAGCGCCTGGCGGGCATCCTGAACGACATGGCGGGGCAGGAGTTGGTCCACGCGCACCACGGCTCCATCGCGCGGGAGCAGCGGCTGCGCATCGAGGACGACCTGAAGTCGGGCCGCCTGCCCGCCATCGTGGCCACCTCGTCGCTGGAGCTGGGCATCGACATGGGCGCGATCGATCTGGTGATCCAGGTGGAGGCGCCCCCTAGCGTGTCGAGCGGGCTGCAGCGCATCGGGCGGGCGGGCCACCACATCGACGCCGAGAGCCAGGGCATCATCATCCCCAAGTACCGCGGCGACCTGCTGGCCTGCGCGGCGGTCGTGGCGGGCATGCGCGGCGGCGCCGTCGAGCCCATGCGCTACCCCCGCAACCCGCTCGACGTGCTCGCCCAGCAGATCGTGGCGATGGTCGGCGTGGACCCGTGGACTGTGCCTGATCTGGCGCGCGTCGTCCGCCGGGCCGCGCCCTATGCCGACCTGCCGGACACGCTGCTGGAGGAAGTGCTCGACATGCTGTCGGGGCGCTATCCCTCGGACCGCTTCGCCGAGCTGCGCCCCCGCATCACGTGGGACCGCGCGCGGAACGTGCTGACCGCGCGGGAGGGCGCCAAGCGCGTCGCGATCATGAACTCCGGCAGCATCCCCGACCGCGGCCTCTATGGGGTCTATCTGATGGGTGCGGGCAAGGGGCAGGGGCGCGTCGGCGAGCTGGACGAGGAGATGGTCTTCGAGAGCCGCGTGGGCGACCGGTTCCTGCTGGGCGCGAGCACCTGGCGCATCGAGGAGATCAGCCACGATCGGGTGATCGTGTCGCCGGCGCCGGGCTCGCCGGGACGCATGCCTTTCTGGCACGGCGATCAGCTCGGGAGGCCGCCGGACTTCGGCAGGGCGATCGGCGCGCTGAGCCGGACGGTGCGCGAGCTGCCGCGCGAGGGCGCCATGCGCCTGCTCATCGACGAGCACCGCCTCACGCCGCAGGCCGCGAAGGACCTCCTCGACTATCTGCAGCGCCAGACGGATGCGGTGGGCGTCGCGCCGGACGACCGCACCATCGTCATCGAGCGCTGCCGCGACGAGCTGGGCGAGTGGCGCGTCTGCCTGCTGAGCCCCATCGGCAGCCGCGTCCTGGCGCCCTGGGCCATGGCCATCGCCGCGAATGTGCGCGACAAGACTGGCGCCGAGCCGGACGTGCTCTGGAGCGACAACGGCATCGTCATCCGCATGCCCGACGCCGATCAGCCGCCGCCCAGCGACCTGTTCCTCATCCCCTCGGCGACCGCGCGCGACATCGTGATCCGGCAGCTCGGCTCCGGCAGCGGGGCGCGCGAGCAGGGCCAGGGAGCGCCCGCCAGCGCCCTCTTCGCGTCGCGGTTCCGGGAGGCGGCGGGGCGGGCGCTGCTGCTGCCGAAGGGGAAGCCTGGCAAGCGCTCGCCGCTCTGGCTCCAGCGCAAGCGCGCCGCCGACCTGCTGCACGTCACCGCGCGGTTCGGCTCGTTCCCCATCGTGCTCGAAGCCTACCGCGAGTGCCTGCGCGACGTGTTCGACATGCCCGCGCTGACGGACCTGCTCACCCAGATCGAGACCGGCGACGTGCGCGTCGTGACCACCGATCCGCTGAACCCATCGCCGTTCGCGTCGGCGCTGCTCTTCAGCTACGTCGCCAACTTCATGTACGAGGGTGACGCCCCGCTCGCCGAGCGCCGCGCGCAGGCCCTCACGGTCGACCCGGTCCAGCTCCAGCAGCTCCTGGGCGACGTCGAGCTGCGCGACCTGCTCAGCGCCGACGCCCTGGCCGCCCTGGAGCGCCGCCTGCTCTGGCTCGACCCGGAGCAAGCGGTGCATCACGAGGACGGCCTGCACGACCTGCTGCTCCGCCTGGGGCACCTCAGCGCAGCCGAGATTGCCGAGAGATGCCCCGCTCAGTCGGATCCGACAGATTGGGTCAGATCCCTTCACCGCCAGGGCCGCATCGTGCCGCTGACCATCGCTGGCGAGGAGCGCTGGATCGCCGTGGAGGACGCCGCCCGCTACCGGGATGCGGTGGGCATCGAGTTGCCGGCCGGCATTCCCGAGGCGCTGCTGAAGCCCATGGCGGACCCGATCGGCGACCTGGTGGGCCGGTTCGCGCGCACTCACGGCCCGTTCGACGAGTTCGAGGCGGCGCGCCACTTCGGGGTGGGAGTCGGGGTCGTGCGTGGTGCCCTGCGCGAACTGGTGGAGACCGGACGGGTCCTGCAGGGCGAGTTCCGCCCGGGCGGCAAGGGCATCGAGTGGTGCGACGCCGAAGTGCTGGCCTCGCTGCGGCGGCGCTCGCTGGCCATCCTGCGCAAGGAGGTCGAGCCCGTCGAGACCGACGCCTACACGCGCTTCCTGCTCGACTGGCACGGCATCGTCACGGGCGACGGACCGGCGACTCCCTCCTCGCTGCTGCTGGAGGATGCCATCCGCCGGCTGGGTGGCGCGTCGCTGCCGGCCTCGGACCTGGAGGCCGACATCCTGCCGGCCCGCGTGCCGAAGTACGACTCGCGCGACGTCGACCTTGCCATCGCATCCGGCGCGGTGTTGTGGGTGGGAGCCGGCAGCCTGCCGCCGCGCGACGGCCGCATCCGCCTGCTGCCCGCGGAGGAGGCCGGGCTGCTGCTGAGTACCGACGAGCGGGACCGACCAGTCGCTGACGCTCCTGGCTCGGATCCGTTCGTGCAGGGCCACATCCGCGAGCACCTGCGGCAGCGCGGCGCGACCTTCTTCTCGCAGATCGTGGCGGGCGTCGGCGGGTTCCCTCCGGACGTGCTGGCGGCGCTGTGGGACCTGGTGTGGGCGGGCGAGGTGACGAACGACACGCTTCAGCCCCTGCGCGAGTACCTGAACGAGCAGCGCGACCGCAAGGTCCGTGAGACGGTGCGCCGCCACGCCCGGTACGCTGGCTGGGCGAGGCCGGGGCTGCGGTCGGCGGCCGATGCTGGAGCCTCGCGCACTCCGCCGGAAGCCTGCGGCCGCTGGTCGCTGGTGACGGACGCGGCGCCGCTCTCCAGCACGCCCACAGAGCGCGCCGCGATGCTGTGCGAGCAGATGCTGGCCCGGTACGGGGTTCTGACGCGCGAGGTGATCCTGGCGGAGGGCGCGGACGGCTCGGCGCTCTACCCGGTGCTGCGCGCGCTGGAGGACGCCGGGCGGGTTCGCCGGGGGTACTTCGTGGCGGGCCTCGCCGCGACGCAGTACGCGCTGCCGGAGGGCGTCGACAAGCTGCGCGCCGCCCGGAGTGCCGAACCGGGCCAGACGGTCGTGCTCGCCGCTGCGGACCCAGCGAACCCGTACGGCGCCGCGCTGCGCTGGCCCGAGCGGGAGGATGGCCGCCGCCCGGCTCGCGTGGCGGGCGCATCGGTGGTGCTGCTCGACGGGCGCCTGGCCGCGTGGCTGTCCCGCGGCGACTCCACACTCCTCCTGTTCTCCGACCCCGACCGCGGCCCCGCCGGCACCGCCCGCGCAGTAGCCGACGCCCTCGCTGCCTCGGTCGCCCAGCGCCGTCGAACCGGCCTCCTCGTCAAGGAGATCGACGGCATCGCCGCCACCGAGTCACCAATCGCGGACGCCTTCGCCCAGGCCGGCTTCCGTCCGTCGGGCATGGGCCTGCTCGTCCGGCGGTAAGGTCTGCCAGACGCAGCAAACCGGTAACCGCGGTCCGCACACCTGATCGGGCCCCTCGCCACGCACACGGTTCCGAGCCGCGACCGTGAGGGAGCGGTCTGCAGTCACCGCGATACCCCCCGCCAAGCCGCAGCCGCCTGCCTACCACAACAGACCAGTCGCTCACGCTCCCGGCTCGGATGGTGACCGCCGCACCGGAGGAGACCGCCGATCGGCGCCCCACGCCACGCACACGGTGCCGAGCCGCGACCGTGAGGGAGCGGTCTGCAGTCACCGCGATCCCCCCGCCAAGCCGCAGCCGCCTGCTGACTACAACAGACCGGTCGCTCACGCTCCCGGCTCGGATGGTGGCCGCCGCACCGGAGGAGACCGCCGATCGGCGCCCTCGCCACGCACACGGTGCCGAGCCGCGACCGTGA
>CAZFLM010000099.1:13299-15190 GCA_964519955.1 uncultured Chthonomonadaceae bacterium
GGTCTGCTGTCACCGCGATCGCCCAGCGCCAAGCCGCAGCCGCCTGCCGACTACAGCAGACCGGTCGCTCACGCTCCCGGCTCGGATGGTGGCCGCCGCACCGCACGGATGTTCGGAGCCGCGACTGGCCGCCCGCAGACGTTCCGCGGGCAGAAGGAGCGGTCGCCGCCGCATGGGTGCGGAGACCGCCAACCGCCGCCCCTCGCCACGGTACACGGTCCCGAGGCGCGACAGTGATGGAGCGCGTACGCCCGCAACGTGAACCGAACCGGCGCTCCCCGACACTAACCGTCCAGTGACACAAAGGGGGATCGGGGAGATGAAGGTTCGCTGGCCGTATGTCGCCGCCGCGGGGCTCGTGGTCGCGGGCGGCACGCTGTTCGCGGTACTGGGGCGCGCGGGCGAGGCGCCGGGATCGGGCGGCGCCGCCCGCCAGGACGTGGAGCTGACCGTCTACAGCGAGGACTTCGCCATGGTGCACGAGGTTCGGCCCGCCGAGCTGAGGTCGGGCAGCAACCTGGTGCGCGTGCCGGAGGTGAGCACGCAGCTCGATCCGGCGTCGGTCCTCCTGGGCTGGCACGGGGCAAGCGGAGATCTGCCGACCATCGTCGCCAACAGCTACGACCTGGGTGTGCATGACGGCCAGAGCGTGCTGAAGCGCTACCTGGGCCGCAGCGTCGAGATCGTGCGCTACAACCAGGACGGGCGCGAGGGCGACCGTCAGCAGGGCCGGCTGATGGTCGCTGAGAACGGCGACATGGTGGTGCAGAGCGGCGACAGGTTCTACGTGCACCCCGAGGGCACCGTCGTCGCGAAAGCCACGCCGGACGTCGTGACCATCCCGCAGCTCTCCGTCCAGGTCGAGAGCCCCTCCGCGCGCAAGGCCGACCTCGACGTGGGCTACCTCACGCGCGGCCTGTCGTGGAGCGCCGACTATGTGGCGAAGCTCTCCGGCACCGACGACACGATGGCGCTGGAGTGCTGGGCCACCGTGACGAACCGCTCCGGCGCGAACTACCCCGGCGCGAAGGTGACGCTGGTCGCCGGCGCGCCGAACCGGGCGGTGGTCGAGGCCAGAGGCCGTGAGGAGATGGCGGCCTCAGGTCCTGCCCCTTCCGACAGCAACGGCCAGGAGAAGGCCAAGTCGGTATACGCGGACGGTCACGGGGTGAGCAACGGGCTCGTCGCCGCGCCCGAAGCCGTTGGCGACCTGCATGCGTTCCGCGTCAAGGCGCCGACGACCGTCGTGCAAGACCGGATGAACCGGATGCTGATGCTGCAGGGCGAGCGCGTGACCATCAAGCGCGACTACAACACCCGCGCTCCGCAGCTCGGCGCGTGGTACGGCGACGGCTGGGGCACGCCGGAGCATCCCACGCGCGGCACCGTCGCCGTCGCCATCGTGGCATACAACCGCAAGACCGACGGCCTGGGCGATCCCCTGCCGAAGGGCGCCATCCGCTTCTACGAGCCCGACAGCTCCGGCACGCTGCGCTACGCGGGCGCGGCGGAGATCGCCGACACGCCCACCGACCAGCGCCTCGACCTGACCCTGGCGAACGCCTTCGACCTGACGACCGAGTGGAAGTGCGTCAGGACCACCAAGGTCGACAAGCACACGGTGCGCAGGAGCATCGAGATGGTGCTGCACAACGACAAGAGCCGCGAGGTGACGCTGCGCGTGGTCCAGGGCATCTCCAGCCGCTGGCGCATCGTCACCGAGTCCCACCGCCACACGCAGCTCGACGCGAACAACGTCCAGTGGTCGGTGCCCATCCCGGCGAGCCAGAAGGTAGTCGTCGCCTACACGGTAGACCTGAAGGTGTAGGGCAGCGCGCCGCCTGCTGACTACAACAGACCGGTCGCTCACGCTCCCGGCTCGGTACGGTGG
>CAZFLM010000099.1:15290-20396 GCA_964519955.1 uncultured Chthonomonadaceae bacterium
CCACGCACACGGTTCCGAGCCGCGACCGTGAGGGAGCGGTCTGCCGTCATCGCGACCACCTCCCGCCAAGCCGCAGCCGCCCGCCGACTACAGCAGACCGGTCGCTCACGCTCCCGGCTCGGCACGTTGGTGCGATGCGAGGAGGACCGCCGCCGCGCACACGGTTCCGAGCCGCGACCGTGAGGGAGCGGTCTGCTGTAACCGCGATCCCCCCCTTGACACCCCCAACGCCACCGTGTTACCCTATGAATGCGTTCATATGAACCGATGCATTCGAGGATGCTATGCCTGTCACCCTGAAGCAAGTCGCGCAGTCGCTGAGGCTCTCGCCCAGCCTCGTCTCGGGCGTGCTGAACGGGCGCGACGGCGTGTGGGCGTCCGAGCAGACGCGCGCGCGCATCCACGCGGCCGCGCTGGAGATGGGCTACCGGCCGAACGCCGCCGCCCGGGCGCTGCGCAGCGGCAAGACGCACGTCGTCGGGCTCCTCTACACCGGGTCGCTGAACGAGCCCGTGGAGACGCTGGCGGAGTGGCTCGGAGCGCGGGGCTATGAGCTGCGCATCCACGTGTTCGCCGATCAGCGCGCCCTCCTGGCCGGCCTGGGCAACGCGGTTCACTCCAAGGAGTGCGACGCCATCGTCCTCTGGGGGAATGAGCAGGAAGTCGAGGAGCAGGCGGCCTATCTGGAGACGACGGAGATGCCGTTCGCGCTGAAGGGGCGGCACGAGGCCCGGCACCCGGCGTGGCCGCAGGTGGACTTCGACCACGAGCACATGATGCGGCAGGCCGTGGACCACCTGGTTCGGCTGGGGCACCGGCGCATCGCATACATCGGACACACCGGCGACGTGGCGTACAGCCGATCGCTCTACACCGGATTCGGCGCCGCCATGGAGGCCCTGGCGGGCAGCCCCATCGACCTGGACCTGGTCGCGGGCATCGACGAGGACGTGGAACGCGCGGCTCGGACCGTGCACGCGTGGCTGAGCCGGCCCGCCGACCTGAGGCCGACCGCGCTCGTCGTCGGCGCCGGCAATGCCGCATGGTACGGCACCGAGTTCGCGCTGGCGATGCGGGGCCGCGTGATCGGCGAGGGGACGGGCCAGTTCGCGGTCATCGGCCAGGCGCGCCATGGGCTCCGGCTGGCGTTCGGCGCGGGGCACGCGTTCGTGGACCTCGATTTCCGCCACCTGGCGCGCGCCCTGGCCGACCGCCTGCTGGCGCCCCTGCTGGCGGGCGAGCGCCCGCTGGAGACGGTCATCCGCCTGCGCCCCGACCTGCGGCCCACCGACGGCCTCAACCTGCTGCAGTTGGGCCGCTTCGAGCCGCACGAACTGAGAGGGTGAGCATGAGTAAGGGAGCGGCAGCGCTGATGATCGGCCTGATCTGCCTGATCGGCCCGATCCCAGCGGCGAACGCGCAGCAGACCAGGACGCTGACGCCGCGAACCAAGGCCGACTACGGCTCGGGCGCGACGGTGCAGACCGACTGGTACGGCGCCGGCGGGATTCCGGGCGGCGTCGGGATGTTCGTCGGCCACCCGAACAGCCTCACCCGCAGCGACCGCGCGCTCGTCCGCTTCGATCTGGCGCCCTACCTGCTGCCGCCCTTCGCGGACGTGCCCATCGCGCGGGCCACCCTCACGTTCCGAGTGGAGGCATTGGTCGGCACGGACGACCAGCGCTCCATCGAGGTCAGCGCCCTCAGGTACGACCCGCTGAGCCTGGGCGGCTTCGACACGGTGAACCGGGACGCCGAGGTGGTCGGGACTGTAGTTGCCAAACGTGCCACGGCTACGACGGCCGACTACACGCTCGATGTGACGCGCTTCGTGAAGGATGGCCTGCGGCGGGGGCAGCGCTATGCGGGGTTCCGGTTCCGCGACGTGGAGGCCGAGGCCAAGGGCAACCAGCGGAACTCCCCGGTCGGCGCGGTGCTGCACCTGAGCGGCCCGTTGCCGAGGCTGGAGATCCGCGAGTCGCGGTAGGGCGATGCCGCCGAGGGCGGCGGCGGCCCATACCAGGCGCCCACGACCTGCGTACCGCAGCGTGGTACCGGACGGGCAGGGACGCCCATCCCACCATGGCGTTCGCGCGCGCAGAAGGGGCGGGCTTGGCCGACCGGCAGGTAGTATCGGACGGGCAGGGACGCCCATCCCACCACGGCGTTCGTGTGCGCAGAAAGGGCGGGCTTGGCCGACCGGCAGGTAGTACCGGACGGGCAGGGACGCCCATCCCACCACAGCGTTCGTGCGCGCAGAAGGGGCAGGGTTGGCCGACCGGCAGGTAGTACCGGACGGGCGGGGACGCCCATCCCACCACAGCGTTCGTGCGCGCAGAAGGGGCAGGGTTGGCCGACCGGCAGGTAGTACCGGACGGGCAGGGACGCCCATCCCACCACGGCGATCGCACAGCACACCGCAAGCACCCCTGCAGTCATCCCGCCAGGGATCCGCTCTGGGCGTTGAGTGACTCATGCGATACTGCAGCGCCCATCGTGCGCCCGCCGGTTCGTGCGCAGAGTAGGAATGTGGGGCGCGCCCTCCGCGGCGCGCCGGGGCCGGAAGTGATGGCGCGGGGTCTCTGCCAATGAGGAGGATGGTCGACGATGATCCGAGTGCTGCTGCCGCTGCTGCTGATCCTGGCGCCCATGGCTAGCCGGGCCGTCGTGCTGGTCAAGGAGGGCCGCCCAGCCGCCACTATCGTCGTCGACGAGAAGGCGCCGGACAGCGTGCGCTACGCGGCGCAGGAGCTGCAGGACTACGTGCGCCAGGTGAGCGGCGCCACGCTGCCCATCGCGGCGAAGGCGGCCGGCGGCACGGCCATCTACCTCGGCGAGAGCGCCGCGACGAAGCGGCTCGGCGTGACGGTCGCGGGCCTCAAGCGCGGCGGGTTCCGCATCAAGACGGGCCCGAGCTGGGTCGCCATCGTGGGCACCGACTACTCCGGCCCGCCGATCTCCGGCCTCCGCAATCCGTGGCGTCATCCGGAGGTCTTCAGCGACACGCTCAAGATCGGCGCATTCGGCGACTGCGGCACGCTGAGCGGCGTCTACCGCTTCATCGAGGACGTGTGCGGCATCCGGTGGTACATGCCCGGCGACCTGGGAATCGTGGTGCCGAAGGCGTCCACGATCAGCGTCGGCGCCATGAGCCTGGCGGTCTCCCCGGACTTCGAGTACCGCTACCCGTGGCTCTGCAACTTCGCCGAGTCCGAGCGAGATGCCCGCTGGTTCCGCCGAGCCGGGTTCGGAGCGCCGGCGCCGGCCCAATGCATCGATTCATTCGCCATGTTCCTGAAGCACAAGGACGCCCACCCGGAGTGGTTCGCGCTCATCGACGGCAAGCGGGACTTCACGAACCTGTCGTGCGTGGTGGGCGGCGGCAACCTGTGCCTGTCGGCGCCCGGCATCGTCGAGCAATGGGTGGACGACATCTGCGCGTACTTCAAGGAGAACCCGAGCCAGACCACGTTCCCGCTCTCGCCGAACGACGGCCTGACGCGCATCTGCGAGTGCCCGGAGTGCCAGAAGCAGATCGACCACTCCGCCGGCGAGCTGGGCAGGTACTCGGACTACATCTGGGGCTTCGTCGACAAGGTCGCGCGCGGCGTGGCGAAGCGCTGCCCGGGGAAGTGCGTCGGCGCCATCGCGTATGAGGGCTACAACTCCCCGCCCGCGCACATCCAGAAGCTCAGCGCCAACGTCGCGGTGATGATCTGCCAGTCGCGCAGCTCGTTCGTCGACCCGAAGGCCCGCGAGCAGGCGGCCACGTCGCTGCGCGGTTGGCACGCCAAGGCGAGCACGATCTACGTGTGGGAGTACTACCTGTTCAGTTGGCCGCCCATGCGGGGCTTCCCGGTCTTCTTCCCGCACGTGCTCGCGCAGGATCTGCTGCGCCTCAAAGGGGTGAGTAAGGGTGAGTTCATCGAGGCGGAGAGCAGCCCCGGCGGTCCCACGAGCCACCTGGACTGCCCCGGCATGGCGCACCTGAACCTCTACCTGACCGCGAAGCTGCAGTGGAACGCCGGCGCCAACGTGGACGCGCTGCTGGAGGACTACTACGCCAGGTTCTACGGTCCGGCGAAGGGGCCGATGAAGGCGTTCTGGACCGCTGCCGAGCAAGCGTGGATTGCGCGCGGCGCCTCCGGCAACCCGGTCAACATCTACCTGAAGACCGACCTCGACCGCCTGTCGGAGTGCCTCGAGAAGGCCATCGCGGCGACGCCGGAGGGCTCCGACTACCGCAAGCGCGTCGAGCTGATCCGCGACGAGTTCGCCCCCGCCAAGCGCAAGGTGACGAACCCGCTCGTCGTCAACGCGCCGAAGCTGACGCTCCACGGCCCCGCGCCCGCGCCGAAGATCGACGGCAAGCTCGACGACGAGGTCTGGAAGGCGTTCGAGCCGTTCGCGTTCGTGGACAACGACGGCGGCGCGGCCAGGTACCCGACGTGGGGCTACGGAGCCTGGGACGAGCAGAACCTCTATCTGGCGTTCCTGAACTACGACCCGGACATGGCGAAGCTGACCACCAAGGCGACGCGGCGCGACCAGGACTACGGCCCCGGCATGTGGGACGACGACTCGATCGAGGTGTTCCTGGCGCCGGATCCGGCGAAGAAGACGGACTACGTCCAGTTCATCGTGAATGCAAAGGGGCTCATCTGGGACGCCAAGCGCTCGGGCGACAAGCCGGCCGACCTGAAGTGGGACAGCCGCGCGGAGGCCGTCGCGTCCATCGAGCCGAACCGCTGGGTCCTGGAGATGCGCATCCCGCTCGCCGACCTCGGCCTGAGCGGCCCCGCCCCCACCAGCACCCTCCGCGCGAACTTCTACCGCAACCGCTACTGCGGCGGCCCCGTCGTCTACAGCGGCTGGTCGCCCACGCTCACCATCCAGCACGCGAACGTGGAGCGGTTCGGGACGGTGGAGTTGGTAAGGTAGGGCGTGAGGCGTCGAAGGTCGAGGGTCGAAAGTCGAACGGCCGCCTCACCCGAACACATAGGTAACCCGATGAGCACACCACCCGCCCCCGCCCGTCTCCACGTGCTGCTCGCCCGCGAGAGCCCCATGGCGCTCGTCATCCGGCGCGGGCCGTCGCGGTACGCG
>CAZFLM010000100.1:0-20256 GCA_964519955.1 uncultured Chthonomonadaceae bacterium
CGGGTACTGAGCCGGCGTGAACGCCTCCGCGGTCCGGCTGCTGAGCCACTGAGCGGTTGGGAGGCGCACCAACCTGAATGGCCCGGCCTCTGTCGCGAAGTCGCTGGCGGTGATCTTGGCGCGGACGACGATGGGTCCGTCGGGGTTCTCCTGGCCGTCGACGCTCCCGCTCACGTAGCTGCTCCCCTTGATGGTCTCGGTGGCGAACTCGCGCAGGAACTCGTCCAGCTTGTCCTTGGGCATCTCCTTCATGATGCTGCGGATCGCCCAGCCCCAGGTGCCGGTGGCCCTCAGCGTCAGCTCGCCAGCGAGACCGCCGTCCTCCTTGATGTCGCCGGACAGCGCGACTGAGAGCACGGACTGCTCGACCGGTCCGGCGGGTACGGGCATGAGGTCCTTCGTCTCGGGCGAGATGATCAGCGCGGGCACCCCGGCCAGGACACACGGGAACTGGCCGTAGGCGAGCTGATCGGCGGTACCGTCGATCCACATCGGACCGGAGTCGAGATAGGCTCGCGCAACGGCGTGGGTGAACCTCGGCGAGGGCAGGTAGCCCGTCGTGCCGCTGCTGGCTCGATCCGACAGGAGCACCATCTCCGCCTTGATGCCGGCGCACGAGAGCATGGCGACGATGAGCGCCGCCTTGTCCTTGCAGTCCGCATACTGGTCGCGCAGGACCGCCTTGCCCTCCTCCGGTACGTAGGCGCTCATGCGGAACGGCGTCGTCTGGTAGCGGATGGCGCGCACGAACGAGACGATGGCGCGGACCTTGTCATCCTGCGTCTTGGCGTCGCGGGTCAGCTCCACAGCCTTGGCTCGGACGCGGTCATCCGGCACGCAGCGTGGCCCGGACAGCGCCGTGTACCAGCGCACGATCTCGGGCCAGTCCTCCACGCTCGATACGTCGACCCAGCTTCCCTGGTCGAGCCGCGACGGGGCGAGTTCTTGCTCGGCGCATGCAGGCACGTCGGTCGCCTGCCACTCGGCGATGCGCCATCCGTTCTGCTCGGACACCTTCGGCTTGGGCACAGCCCGGTGCTCCGCGGTCTTGAAGGTGAGGTCCTTCGGAGTGATGAGGACAAAACGGGACTGCTTCACCGGGCCCAGACGATGGTCGAAGTGCCACTCCGTCCAGAAGCGGCTGCCCAGAGCGCCGCTGTTGCGGTCCTCCACACGGTAGACGAGGTCGAGCACATCGCCCGCGCCCACGGATGGCAGGCCGATGCCCCCGCCGCCGTAGCCGCGCGACAGGTCCTGCACCTTACCGTCGGCCTTCGTCAGCTTGGCCACCTCCACGCACACACGCGACTGCCCGGACGAGCCCGGCACCGCGTAGGACTGGTTCGCCTCGGCGGCGGAGGCATCGTTGAACTTGACGATCTCGTGGAAGCGCGTCAGCGTCGCCGCATCCGGGTAAACGACAGTCCGCGCCTCGTCCAGATACACGGTCACCGACGATGCCGCGCCCTTGTCCTTCAGCGCCTGGGCCACGATCGGCTGGCCCTGGACGCCCGGCACAAGGTCCATCACGGGCTTCTCGCCCGAGAGCAGGCGGATCTTGTCGCGAAGCTGGACGCTCCCCGGATCGAGCGCGATGGCGGATCGGTAGAGTTCCATCGCCTCGGCCTTCTTGCCCAGTTCACGCACGGCATCGCCGAGCTTCGTGCAGACCTCCGCGTCCTGCGGGCGCTGCTTCCGCGCGTAGCCCCACTCCTGCGCCGCGTGAACCTGGTCGTGCTTCTGCTGGTACAGCTCGGCCAGGGCCTGGTGGTACTCGGGCTTGGCCAGCACGCCCTGAAGGAGCGCCTGGTACGCCTTCATGGCCTCGGCCACCCTGCCCTTGCTCTGCAGCGCCTCCGCCATCGCCTCGCGCAGGTCCGCATTGTCCGGGTAGAGCTTCGCCGCTGCCGCCAGGGCGGCGTCCGCGTCCGGCGCGCGCTCCAGCATCCGCAGCCAGCCGTACAGCCGCTGCTGCATGTCCGGTCCAGGCGCCAGCTTGACGGCCGCTCGCGCGGTGCGCAGCGAGTCGGCCGCGAGATCGGCGGACTGCTGGGCATACGCCAGATCCCAACGCAGCTCCGCGCTCCTGGGGAACCGGCCCACGAGGGCCTTGAGCTTGGCCACATGCTCCGGCCCCTCCAGCGCGTCGGGGCGGTCGGTGAGCTGGTCCTTCTCGGCCAACGCTAGGTAGCGATCCACCTTCACTGCCTGCGCACGCGCGGCCTTCGCCTCGTCCATCTGCTGGTCGACGGTGAGCACACGACTCAGGAGCCAGTGCAGGTAGCCATTGTCCGGGTAGCGCTTGAGCGCGGCTCGCAGCGTCGCGGTTGCGCCCTCCAGGTCGCCCGCTTCCAGTTGGTAGCCGCCGATGCGGATCTCACGCTCCAGCGTCTCGGGCTGGGAGCGCAGCAGCGTCACGAGGGCGCCGTCGCAGTTCGGCGTGTCTGCGGTCTGGCACCGCGCCGCGGAGACCTTGGCCGGATCGGCCTTCAGGCCGGCAAGCGCGGCACCGTTCGCGCCGATGAAGCGGAGCCGGAAGCGCGGCGCTGAGCCGTCCGAGGCGAGCTTGACGACGACGTTGTTCCACCCCGCCGCCAGAGTGGTGGGGACGAGGAAGCTGTCGGTGCGCTTGTCGACCTCGGTCTCGATCGTGTACTTGTGGACCAGAATCTGCTTGCCGCCGACGAACACCTTGGCGGACGTGACACTATCGAGGCTGAGCGTACAGCGCTGCTCGGCGTCGCTGTAGACCGCCGTCGCGGCATAGAAGACGCCTGGCTTGTGATCGCAGAGGCTCTGCTCGATCTCGCAGATGCCGTTGCGGCCCATGACGACCTGCGGGTACCAGTGGATCGGGCGGTCGTCGCGGCCCTTGTGTACGGACTTCTCCGCCAGGTCCGCCTCCACCGTGAACGGATGGTCGAGGCCGAACTTCGACGGGTTATCGAAGGGGCCGATGACGCGCCACGCCCGGACGTACCCCAGCTTCCGCCAGATGGCGTCGGCCTCGGCGCGGGCGCCCTTGCGCTCGGCGGACTGCGCCAGCACGAGCTGCGCGTTGGCGCGAAGCGAGGGACGCGCGCCGGGCGTGGCGACGACGGCACGGGCCACGTCGTCCAGCAGCGCGAACTGGCCGGCCTGATCGGCTGCGTCGCGCAGGATGGGCCAGTATGCCTCCCCCTGCCACCCAGCGGCTCCGGTGCGAACGACGCGAGCCAGGCACTGGGCCACGCCCGCCAGATCGTCCTCCTTGCGCAGCAGAATGGCCATGCCGCGCAGCGCGGAGCTATCGTCGGGCCTGGCCTTGAGGACTGCCTGGAACGCCCGACGCGCCCCCTCATGGTCGTTCGCCTCAAACCGCTCCCATCCGTCCGCGGCCCGCGCGGCGACCGAGAGCGCAGTGAGGACGCACGACACGATCAGAACGGCGGCAACTCGCCGGGCAACCAGGCATCTCGGCATGGGGACCTCCAATGCGATAGGGTCGCGGCCGCCGGCTACATCCGGCGGCCGCGAAGGCTACATCCCGCGCCTCCCTCAAATGGGGAGAGAGAGGCGTCTAGAACTCGTTGTCGCCGGTCTGGCCGGGCCGCGGAATGGGATACCGCCCATCGGACCCCGGCATGAGCGGCGCATTGGACTGGTACGTCAGCTTGTCGAGACCGACGCCCAGCTCTGGTTCGTGGTTGAGGCACTGATCGAACGAGATGAGCTGGCCGCTGTGAGCCGCCTGCCGCCCCATCGCCGTCACGAGGCTAGCTTCGGCGCCGCGCTTGACCTCGCTGTACGGCTTGTTGTTGCGGATGGCGTCCATGAAGTCGTTCCACTCGTTCTGGTACGGGTTGCCTTCGGGGCCAGGAACGTTGGACTGCCAGACGAGCTTCGACGGGTCGGTGTTCTGTCCCTTGTAGATGGCCGACGGCATGCCGCAGTCGCCGCCGGACGAGACGATCGCGATGCCCTTGGTGCCGTGGACATAGGAGGAGTAGATGCCGTAGCAGTTCTCCATACAGCGCCCCTCGTAGAGGAACTTCGAGCCGTCGGCGTAGGTGTACTCCACGGCGTAGGTGTCGAAGTTCTGATCCACGTACGAGACACCTTCGCGGTTCGCCTTGTAGTGGCGCCCACCCAACGCCTGCGCGTTGATCGGCCAGGCGTCCTTCATCCAGCACAGATTGTCGATGCCGTGGACGTAGAAGTCGCTGTAGTTGCCGCCGCTGGCCCAGAGGAAGCTGTGGAACCGCTGGATCTGGTACAGCAGGTCGCTGATGCCCGCGGGTTTCGGCTCGGAGGCGAATGAGCCCACGAACCCGTGCACGCGGTAGCCACGCTCCAGGATGATGTCGCCGATCTCGCCGTCCTTGATGCGCTTGGACAGCTCCTGCATCGCCCGGTTGTGGCGCGACATGAGGCCGACCGCGACCTTCAGGTTCTTGCCGCCGGCCTTCTCCGCCAGCGCCAGCATGCGCTTCGCGCTGCCGCCGTCGACCGCGACGGGCTTCTCCATGAAGACGTTGAGGCCCTTCTCGATCGCGTAGGTGAAGTGCACCCACCGGAAGGCCGGCGGGGTGGCCAGGATCACCACGTCGCCGGGCTTCAGGCAGTCCATCGCCTTCTTGTACGCGTCGAACCCGATAAACTGGCGCTCCTTGGGCACGTCCATCCGGTCGCCGAGCCTGCCCTTGAGCCCGCCGTGGCTGTCGTTCAGCCGGTTCTCGAACACATCCGCCATCGCGACGAACTTGTTGGGCGCCCCCTTCGCGTTCATCGCGTCGAGCACGGCGCCGCTGCCTCGCCCGCCGCAGCCGACGATCGCTAACTGGATCGAGCTATCGCCCGCAGCGTGGACCGCCGGGATGCCGGCCATCGCCAGCGCGGAGCCGGCCGCCACGCGACCCGCGCCCGCCAGGAACTCACGCCGCGATCGCTCGCTGCCCTTGCCTTCAGCCATCAAAGCCTCCTAAGAACCGCCGACCGGCGATTCGGTGTGTTCGCACGCACCGTAGCGCGACCTTCCGACCGCGACAGCATCCTGCATCAGCCCGGTCGTTGCGTGCGCTCGACCGTGGGCGGCAACTCGCCGGGCTCTAGCGGCCCGTATGCAATCAGAAAGGCAGCTCCAGAGGGTCGGAGGAGACGCCCGGAGCTTCCTCGAGAACCATCGGATCGTCGTTGGTTGGGCTGTTCACTCGCATCGTGACCGGGTAGGCAGACATCGCCTCGGCCGGGTACGGCTCAAACAGGCGGGCCAGGCGCCCCGGGTCGCGGACGGCCGGGTCCAGCCACAGGTCGTACTCGCTCGGCGCCAGGATGACGGGCATGCGGTCGTGGACGGGCCGCATCACGTCGTTCGGCGCGGTGGTCAGCACGGCGAACGTCTGCAGCAGTCCTTCGGGGCGCTCCCAGTGCTCCCAGATGCCCGCCAGCGCGAAGGCGCCGCCCTCCTTCATGCGGAAGGCGAACGGCTGCTTCCGCGGGCCGGCTCGGCGCCACTCGAAGAAGCCGTCCGCCGGAATGAGGCAGCGGCGCGAGCGCAGGGCGTTGCGGAACGACGGCTTCTCCGCCGCCGTCTCGCAGCGCGCGTTGATCATCCGCTCGCCGATGGTGGGGTCGTTCGCCCAGCCCGGCACCAGCCCCCACTGCAGCAGCGCGGGCCGACGGCGATCGTGCTCGAACCTGCAGGCGAGCGCGACCTGCTGCGGCGCGATGTTGTACCGCGGACGCAGATTGGGCAGCTCCATCTGGAACTGCTGGGCCAGCTCGCTCGCGGGCGAGACCAGGTAGAAGCGTCCACACACAGCGGGTATCCCGATCCGATCATGCGCGAGGGCTGTGGTGGGATGGGCCTCCGCGCCCGTCCAGTACGGCCCTCGAACCGGCCAACCTATGCGGCAACGACCACGCGGCCGGAGTCCGACCGCGGCTCGGGGATGGGAAGACCACGCCAGCGCGCCTCCTCGACCCAGATGCCCAGCGCCTCGCGGAAGTTCACCTCGACCTCCTCGCGAGTGTCGCCAACAGCAGCACACCCAGCTATGTCTGGGCCGTAGGCAGACCAGTTGCTGCCCGCCCATTCGTAGACGACCACGTACTCCATCAGGACACCACCAGAACAGGGTGGCCTACCCCACGATCGAGGCGACCTCGGCAAACTGGTCCTTCAGGCGCGCGTACAGCGTGCGATACACACCGTAGTATCGGTCGTAGGCGGCGTGGTTCACCGTGCACGGGCCGGTCTGGTTGCGAACCTGGATGACCGCGCGGCAGGCGGCCTCGACGCTCGGGTAGACGCCCGTGCCGGCGCCCGCGAGCAGCGCCACGCCCAGGGCCGGGCCCTCGTCCACGTTGATTGTGACATGCGCGAGGCCCGTCACGTCCGCCTGGATCTGACGCCACAGCGAACTGCGGGCGCCTCCGCCGGAGGCGCGCACCTGGCTGATCGGCAGGCCCATCTCGCGCATGATCTCGAACGAGTCGCGCAGACCGAATGCGACTCCCTCCAGTACAGACCGCGCAAAGAAGCCGCGGTCACACCGGCGGGTGATGCCGAAGAAGACGCCGCGAGCGTTCGGATCGGGATAGGGCGCGCGCTCGCCGGTTAGGTACGGCAGGAAGACGAGGCCCTCCGCCCCCAGCGGCGCCTCGCCGGCCTCCGCGCAGATCACCTCGTACGGGTCCTTGCCGAGCGCGGTCGCTACCACCTTCTCGGGCTGGCAGAACGCGTCGCGGTACCACTGGAGCGAGCCGCCTGCCGAGAGCATGACGCCCATCAGGTGCCACTTGCCGGGCACCGCGTGGCAGAACGTGTGCAGCCGCAGCGCCGGATCGACCGTCGGGGTGTCGCTGAAGGCGAAGACGACGCCGGAGGTGCCGACCGTCGACGAGACGATACCGGTCTCGACGATACCATTGCCCACCGCGCCCGCCGCCTGGTCGCCGCCGCCGCCCACTACCGGCGTGCCGACCGCCAGCCCCGTCAGGCCGGACGCCTGCTCGGTGATCTTGCCGCTGACCTCCTGCGACTCGTACGACTTCGGCATCCAGCCGCGTGGAACGCCGCAGCCGTCGAGCATCTCGTCGGCCCAGCAGCGCTTGCGGACGTTAAAGAGCGCCGTGCCGGACGCGTCGGAGACCTCAGTCGCGAACTCGTCCGTCAGCTTCAGGCGGATGTAGTCCTTGGGGAGCAGGACCTTGCGGACCTTGGCGAAGGTCTCGGGCTCGTTATCGCGCAGCCAGACGATCTTGCCTGCGGTGAAGCCGGTCAGCACGGGGTTGGAGATGAGGTCGACGACCTTCTCCCGCCCGACGGTGTTCGTGATCCAGTCGCACTGGGCCTGGGTGCGCTGATCGTTCCAGAGGATGGCCGGGCGCAGCACGCTGTTGGCCTCGTCGAGGAACACCGCGCCGTGCATCTGGCCGGAGAGGCCGACACCCTTCACCTCGGCCGGAGCGACGCCGGACTCGGTCAGCACCTGGCGCACCGTGGCGCACGTTGCGTCCCACCAGTCGCCGGGGTCCTGCTCGGACCAGAGCGGCCTGGGGCTGTAGAGGGGGTACTCCTTGGTCGCCCGCGCGAGGACCTTGCCGGTTTCGTCGATGAGGATGGTCTTCGTGCCGCTGGTGCCGATGTCGATGCCGATGAGGTAGGCCATTGCGCTCCTCCGCTGGGTGATGGACCGATGGTGCCCTTCAGCTTCGGTGCGGGGGGCGCGGGTTCCTTCGTGGGTGGGGATGGACTTGGGACTTGGGACTAGGGGCTGGGCGCCGAACGCTCAGCCCCAATCCCCAAGTCCCAAGTCCGAGCTGCCCGCAACTATGCGGCGAGCCGAGCCGGCTCGCGGACGGCCCGCGCGTCGGCCAGGGCGACGACGACGGCTTCCTGCTGCTCGCGGGAGATCTCGGGGAACATGGGCAGCGAGAGGACCTCGGCGCAGGATGCTTCGGCGTTCGGGAAGTCGCCGGGCTGGTGGCCGAGTTCCGCGTACGCCTCCTGCAGGGGGATCGGCACAGGGTAGTGGATGCCGGCGCCGATGCCGCGCGCGTTGAGGAGCTTCACGATCTCGTCGCGGCGGTCGAGGCGCACCACGTAGAGGTGGTACACGTGGGCGCAGCCCTGCGCGGCGGCGGGCGGCTGGACGCCGGTCTCGCGCAGCATCCGGTCGTAGTGCGAGGCAGCCTTGCGGCGGCGCTCGTTCCAGAAGTCCATGTGCGGCAGCTTCACGCGCAGGATGGCGGCCTGCAGCGTATCGAGCCGGCTGTTGAACGCCAGGAAGTCGTGGCGGTACTTCACGCGCTGGCCGTAGTTGCGCAGCATGCGGATGCGGTCCGCCAACTCGGGATCGTTGGTGGTCACCGCGCCGCCATCGCCATAGGCGCCGAGGTTCTTGCCCGGGTAGAAGCTGAAGGCCGCCGCATCGCCGAACGAGCCGACGCGCTTGCCCTTGTAGCGCGCCCCGTGCGCCTGGCATGCGTCCTCGACCACGCGCAGGTTGTGCAGGCGCGCGATCTCCATGATGGCGTCCATGTCGCACGCCTGGCCGTAGAGGTGCACGGGCAGGATGGCGCGCGTGCGGGGCGTGATGGCGCGCTCGACGGCGACCGGGTCGATGTTGTGCGTCTCCGGGTCTACGTCCGCGAAGACCGGCGTGGCGCCCGAGAAGGAGATGCCTGCCGCCGACGCGATGAACGAGTTCGCCGCGGTGATGACCTCGTCGCCGGGGCCGATGCCGAGAGCGCGCAGGGCCAGGTGGATCCCATCGGTGCCGTTGGCCACCCCGATGCACTGGCTGGTCTCGCAGAAGCGAGCGAACTCCTCCTCGAACGCCTCCACAGCGCGGCCAAGGATGAAGTCGCCGCGCTCCATCACCTCGCGCACGGCGTCCTGGAGTTCGTCGGAGAGGGCTTCGTACTGGATGCGGAGATCGACTAGCGGTACCTGCATGGCGTTCCTCGGAGTGGCGGCGCTCCCGTGCACCGTCCATCCTGGTATTGTTGGCAGGCCGACGGCCCAGCTTGAATCGGAAGTGGCCGTCACACCCGAGAGAGGCGTCCGTCGACGCCGCCGTCACGCTAGTCGAACACCATCAAGCAGGAGTCACGCGCGCGCGTGACCAACGCGAGTGGCAATAGGCACTTGCGCGGAGGAGGGGGCGATGCGCGGCAAACTGGTCCTGGCGATGCTCTTGGCGATGAGCGCTCCGGCACGCGGGCATGCGGCCGGCGAGGCGGTGGGCTTCGAGTCGCCCCGCTGGGCGGTGGCTGACGGACAGCGGGACGAGTACCTCGAGCGCAAGGCGCTGGCGGGCACGGCGCTGCTCGAAGGCGCCTCCATGCGGAACGGCACGATCGAGGTCGACGTGGTGGTGACGGGCGCCCGATCGTATCCGGGGATCGTCTTCCGACGAGCCGGCACCGGGGAGTACGAGCGCGTGTACCTCCGCCCGCACCGCTCGGGCCTGTACGCAGACGTGGTGCAGTACGTCCCGGCGTTCCACGGCGTCGACAGTTGGCAACTCTACAGCGGCCCGGGGTTCACGGCGCCCGCCATCATCCCCACCGGCCAGTGGGTGCACCTGAAGCTGGAAGTGGCGGGCACGCAAGCGCGCCTCTTCATCGGAGAGGCCAGGCAGCCCGCGCTGACCATTCGCGAGCTGAAACACGCGCCGCGCGAGGGCGGACTGGGCGTCATGGCGCCCGCGGACGGCTCCGCCCACTTCTCCAACTTCCGCTACACCCCGGACGACACGCTCCGCATCGACGCGCCGCCGCCAGCAGGCCCCGTGCCGGGCGTCGTCAGGAACTGGGAGCTGTCGGCCACAGCCCCCGCGGACCTCGTCGACATGGAGCGCTACCCGAAGTCGGGAGCGCGGGGATGGACGCGCGTCACGGCGGACGCCAACGGGCTCGTGGATGTGTCCCGGCACCGCGCGCGCCGGGAGGACCAGATCGAGTGCGTCTTCGCGAGGACGTACCTGGATGCCAGGAAGGCGGAGACGCGCAAGCTCCGGTTCGGCTACAGCGACGAGGTGAGCGTCTTCCTCAACGGCACGCTGCTCTTCCGGGGCGACAGCGCCTACCGCTCGCGCGACTCGTCCTTCCTCGGCGTCGTCGGCCTGTTCGACGCCCTCTATCTGCCACTCAAGCCCGGGCGCAACGAGCTTCTGCTGATCGTGAAGGAGACGATGGGCGGCTGGGGGTTCATGTGCCAGAGCGGCGACGCCGTCGAACTCGCGCCAGGGGTGCGGGAGGCCTGGCGCACCGACAAGTGCATCGCCGTACCCGAGTCCGTGGCGTACGACGCCGCCCGCAAGCGCTTCTACATCGGTGAGTACGGCGGCCCCGGCGAGACGCAGCGCATCTGCATGTTCGGGCTGGACGGGACCCACAAGCCACAGGAGTGGCTGCGCGGCGTTCACAACCCGACGGGGCTGGCGGTTCGCGGCGACACACTCTACATCGTCGAGCCGAACGCGCTCGTCACCGCGGACATCCCGTCCGCCAAGATCGTGAAGCGCGTGCCAGTCGAGGGCTCGATGATGCTGAACGACGTGACGGTGACCGCGGACGGGGTCGCGTACGTATCGGACTCGTTCCGCAGCGCGATCTGGCGGGTGTCCGACGGGAAGGCGGATGTGTGGCTCAGCGGGCCGGAGTGCGTGCGCCCCAACGGCGTGTGCGTCGACGGGCAGCGCCTGCTGGTGCTGACCAACGGGGATGGCGCGCTCCGCTCAGTCGACCTCGCATCGAAGGCGACGAGGGTGCTCGCCAAGTTCCCGCCGGGCCTCCTCGACGGCCTACAGGTCACAAAGAACGGCACGATCCTGGTGTCGCACAACGAGGGCCGGCTCTACGCGGTCGCGCCGGATGGCAATGTGACGCGCCTGGTGGACACGTCGGTCGTGGGCCGCAACATCGCTGACTTCGTGTATGTGCCGGGCCTGCGCCTGCTGGTCTGCCCCGGCTGGACGAGCAACGGCGTGGCAGCGTACACGTTGGGAGTTGGGCGGTAGCGGGCAGGACGAGGTGGGGGTGGCCACCAAGCGTCACGGCCAGTCGCTGGGCCCGAAGGTGGCCCCTAAGCGCGCGAGCCGGGCTCTGGCCGCCGCAGGCCGCGCGAGGACTTCGACGCCGAGGGCGATGAGCGCGAGCCCGAGGAGCCCGACGCCACCCACGGCGCACCACCGGAGCCAGCGCGGCGCCGGATCGAACCGCCATCCATCGAGGCCGTTCTCGGGAGGCGGACCAGGAGGACCGGGGTGGACCATCAGCCACCCGAACGTGGCGGCGAGCGCCAGAGCGAGCAGGCCGCCAGCGATTAGCGATAGCCCGAGGAGGAGAGACGCATCAGCGGGCGGGCTGGGTTGGCTCATCCGCCGGGGTCTCCTCGCCGCCAGGAAGATCGGCGAGCGCGGTGCGAAGACAGGCGCAGACGGCTGCCCAGTCCGAGTGCGAGAGGCGACCGATCACCTTGGAGACGGCAACGTTCGGTACGGTCATCACGAAGGCACGGAACGTCGACGGCAAGCGAAGTCCGGCCTGCTGCCAGTCGTGCAGAGCGCAGTCCGTGGGCAGCAGAGCGGCCGCCGACCGGCTCGTGACGAGGCCGACTATGATGTCGGGCCTGCATGAGTGGTACGCGATCGAGGAGAGCACGATCGCAGGGCGACGCTTCGTCTCAACCGCGCCCGGAAAGGGAACCGCGACAACCTGGCCGGGCTCAAACAAGGTCCTCAGTCTCCGGGTAACGTTGCGCCGCGTACGCCATGGTGTAGGCCGTCATATCGCGCAGGTCCTCGTCGGTCCACTCACTCTCGACCAGCGACAGCTCCGGCTCGTTCGCCAGGTCCTCCAGAATGAGCGCGGCCAGCCTCAGTCGCTCCCCACGCGGCCAGGCGCGAACCGATCCAGCATATAGCTCGTAGGCAGTCATCGTTCTCGGTTCTCCTTGCTCACATTATACGCGTGGTCGGCAACCGGCGCAACCCGTTCACTGGCACAGAATCGCCGGCACCGCCTCCGCCAGCGAGGCGAGCACGTAGTCCGGCTCCTCCGCCTGCAGCGCCTCGGGGCCGCGGAGGCCGGAGAGGACGCCGATGGTGCGGAGGCCGAGCAGCTTGCCGGCGCGGATGTCGACCTCCGTGTCGCCGACCATCCAGCCGCCCTCCAGCGGCAGGCCGCACTCGCGCATGGCGCCGGCCTTCGCCTCCCAGGTGACCCCGGCGCGCGGGTTCACGGGCAGCACCAGGTCGAGGTGCGCGTGGAGGCCGAAGGAGCGCAACTGCCACTCCAGCGTCTCGGGGTTCGCGCGGAGGGTGGTCAGGACGCGGGTGCGGTCGCGACCGAGCGTGTCGAGGGCCTCGATGGCGCCTGGGACCACGTTGTCGAGCGGGAGGAACTCCTTCGACTCGATGCGCGCCAGCCACTCCTCCTGGAAGTGGTCCAGTGCCGGAGGCCGCAGCCCCCCCGCCTCTGCCAGCTCCCTGCCGGTCCGCCCCTCCTGCCGGCCGCGCCAGTACGCGTTGATCGAGAGCGGCGTGCCGCCCAGCGCCTCCACTGCCGCGACCTGGACCGCCCAGAAGCGTGTGCGCACGTCGAGCAGAACGCCATCGAGATCCAGAAACACAACCGGTCTGTCCGTACTCAAGCCAACGACCTCCGCTCCCCTTCGACGGTGCGCCGGATCCCCTCCGGCAGAGCGACCCGCGCGCTCCAGCCCAACTCGAGGCGCGCGCGGCTCACGTCCAGCACGATGCGCGAGGGCGGGCGCGACGACGGGCGGAACTCGGGCTCCAGCTCACTGCCGGCCGCCTGCAGCACCAGCCGCGCGGCCTCCGCGATAGTGCTCCCCTGCCCCGCCGCAACGTTGTACGTGCCGGCAGCGCGCCGCTCCAGCGCCGCGACCACCGCCTCCGCAGCGTCGTCGACGTACAGGTAGTCGCGCACGTCCAGGCCATCCCCGTAGATGAGCGGCGCCTCGCCTCGCAAGGACGCGCGGACGAAGCTGGGGATCGCCTTCGTGCTCGGGTCGCCGGGGCCGTAGACCTGCGTGAAGCGCAGCACCGCGAGCGGGCCGACGCCAGCCAACCGCACCCGCGCGAGGCTCTCCGCCTCCAGCTTCGACCGCGCGTAGCCCGCGGCGGGGTCCGTCGGCTGCTCCTCGGTCACTGGCACGGTCTGGGGCGGCCCGTAGACATCCAGCGTACTCGCCAGGATAAACGCGTCGAGACGGCCCGGCAGCGCGCCGAGCAGGTGCTCCAAGCCGCCCACATTCGCGCGATGGGCGGCATCCGCGTCGTCCTGGCCGGGGCCGGAGCCGAGGAGCACGAAGCCGCCGAGATGGGCGACCGCGCTGACGCCCTCGGAAGCCCGGCGGAGGGTGGCCGCGCAGTCCGGGTCGGCGAGGTCCGCCTCGACAACCTGCACCTCCGACCGGCCGGCCCAGCGTGCAGCTCGCGGGATGTTGCGCGTTATCACGACCAGATCGCGGCCGAGCCCGAGCAGACGCTCGACGACGCGCGAGCCGATGAACCCGGTGCCGCCCGTGACGAGCACCCGCCCCCGCGTCGGCTCAGCCGGCAACGCGCTGCCTCCGCGCGGCGAGCGCGTCCACCGAGCGCTGGATGGCCTCCACGTCTGTCAGCACCGGCAGGAAGTCCATGCCGCGCACCCACGCGAGGCCCGGCTTGAGCGGGTTGATGCGCTGCGGGATGGGCGGCAGCTCCTCGCCGAACGCGACCTTGACGAGTAGGTGCGGCAGGTTCAGGCCGGCGCGCGTGAAGAAGAGGTGCGTCGTGAAGAAGCGCCCGATGTTGATCTCGGTCGGGTTCGGCACGCCGTCGCGATCGTACGTGAGGTCCACCGCGAAGATGCCGTGCGGCTTCGGGTCCAGCGCCTCGATGCAGCGCCGTGCGAGATCGTCCAGCTCGGGGTCGGAGACGGTAACGCCCGTGCCCGTAATGCCCGTAACGCCGGATGGAGCGCGGTTGGCGAACTCCCAGTAGATGCGCTTCCGCCCCTGCGCCACCACCAGGTCGCCACGATCGTAGAGCGCGGTCCAGGTGATCGAGTCCGGCTCCAGGCACTCGGCGGCGGTAAAGTTGCCCCACCCCTCGCAGAAGTCGAGCCACGCCTTCGCCACGCGCAAGTCGGCCGCGCGGAAGCTGCCCTTGCCGCCGCCGGGGCTCACGATGGCGCGCAGCCAGACCGGGCTGCCGAACCGCTCGAAAGCCGCCGCCAGGTCCGCCTCGTCCCGCACCACGATGGTCTCGGGGACGCGGATGCCGGCGGCCTTCCAGAGGCGGAAGGACTCGAACTTGTCCTGGCAGATCTCGATGGTGCGCTGGTCGGGCAGGCAGGTACGCACGCCAAACTCGTCGCGATTGGCGCCGATGAGGGCGATCTCCTGGTCCGGCTGGCTGTAGACCATCTCCGCGCCGGTCTCGGCGATGACGTGGCGCAGGATGGGCAGGTAGTCGGGATCGTCCGCCGTGGTGACCAGATGCGACTCGTCGGTCTCGCTGCGCTGCAGGTAGTACTCGTTGCAGTCGACGCCGATGAGGTAGAAGTCCTCACCCGACTCGCGCAGGGAGCGCACGAAGTTGGTGGAGGGCGTGCCCCCCGCGCCGGTAACCAGAATACGCTTCAAAGATGCCTCCAGAGAGGAACTGGGCCTAACACTCGGACAGACGCCCGCCGGACTGCTCGCAGCAGCGGCTCCGGACGACGACAGGGGCAACCGCCACGCAGCACCCCGACGTCGCGCCCAGAGGGCGCTTGGCCGCAGGCCCTCCAGGCGGGGGATTCATCCCCGACGCCCGCGTCCCGCCGGCCGCCTTGCCGCCAGACCCACACCTGCCAGTCGCCGCGCCTGCCGATTCGTGCGCCGCAGCGGCTCAGGATGACGACAGGGGCCCGCCGCCACGCAGCGCCCCACCGTCGCGCCCGGACGGCGCTTGGCCGCAGGCCCTCCAGGCGGGGGATTCATCCCCCGACGCGCGCCGCACGATCAGGGCCGATGCTGGCCACCCTACCCCACCGCCACGCGCGCCCCCTGCTGCGCCAGGGAGCGGTCCACGGCCTCCAGCGCGGCCACGTTCGCCACGCCCACCGCGGCGCCGGAGCGCGGCTCCTCGCCGGTCTCCACGCAGTGCAGGAAGTGCTCGACCTGGGCGCGCAGGGGCTCGGCGGCTTCCAGGCGCGGGCTGACGATGTCGCCATCGCGGACGCGCAGACGGAACTCGCCGAAGCTCCCCGGCTCCGCTTCGGACCGGATGCCCTTCTCGAAGATGCGGACGCGCTCGGTGGCGTTCAGATCGTCGAACACGGCGCGGCGCTGGCTGCCGACCGCCACGACCTCGCGCACCTTGTTCGGATCGACCCAGCTCACGTGCACGTTGGCGATGACGTTGCCGGGGTAGCCCAGCGTAATGAAGGCGATATCGGCCAGCTTGTGGTCGAGCACGGTGGACGCGACCGCCTGCACCCACTCCGGCTGCGCGCCCATCACGTAGTCGCAGATAGCCAGGTCGTGCGACGCCAGGTCCCACACCGCGCTGACGTCCGGGCGGACCGGGCCCATGTTCGTACGCGTGCAGTGCAGGTAGTAGGGCGTGCCAAAGGACGGATCGGCCACCAGTTCGCGCATCTTGGCGACGCCGGGGTTATAGAGGAACGTAAGCCCGACCATCAGCGTGCGCCCCACGCGCCGGGCCAGCTCGCCCAGGTCGCGCGCATCGGCCGCCGTGGTCGTCATCGGCTTCTCGACCATGACGTGCTTGCCCGCGCGCAGGCAGGCCCCGACGACGGCGTGGTGCGAAGCTGCAGGCGTGGCCACGATGACCGTCTGAACATCCGGGTCGGCCAGCACGTCGTCGAGCCGCGGCGCGGTCTTCAGGCCCGAGTACCGCGCGGCGAACGTCGCCAGGCGCGCCTCACGCTCGTCGCAGGCCCAGGTCAGCTCCGCGCCCGGCAGGTCCTGAAGGAGGCGCAGGTAGTTCGCGCCCCAGTAGCCGCAGCCGATCACTCCAACCTTCGTCATTCGCCCGCCTCCTCCGCTTCCGCCATCGCCCGGCGCACCTCCTCGCGGCAGTCGTCAGCCCTCAGGCCGCGGACGATGTCCTTCGCCGCGCCCGCCTGCCCTGCCGGCACGATCAGCGCGGCCGCGCCCAGGCCGATCGCCGCTGACACCGCTGCCGCGCTCACATCGGCCAACTCCATCTCGACAGCCACCATCGCCGAAGCGGCCGAGACCGCCAGGTCGTCGAACCACGCCGCCTCACCCGCCGACTGCAGGCCGCTGGCGCCGCACCGCACGATGACACGGGAAACGCCGAGGGCGGCCACATCTGCCGACCCTCCCGGCTCCACCCATGCCGCCAGGCGTGGCTCGCCGCCGAGCGCGGCCTCCATCAGCAGCGACTCGCGCGCCTTGCCGGCTTCTTCCCGCCACGCATCGAACACGGCAGGCCCCCCTTCGGCGGAAAGGGCGACGGTCAGGTCGACCGCTGCGGCGGCGCGCACGAGCGACGTCGACGAGATGGCGCCGCCCGCCTGCAGCACGGTGATGGGCTTGCCGGCGCACAGCTTCGCCAGGCGCTGAATGCGCGTCTCTCCGTCTGCGGGCGGCTGCGATCGCCAGAGGACCACCAGCGCATCGGCCCCGGACCGCATCGCCGCGTCTACATCCGCCAACTCGCCGACGCGGGCGGCAACGCGGACCGGTACGCCGTCCAGGGTCGCAACCGGCAGATGCGCGTGGCCGAGGACGAACCGCGCCCGGGCTCCGCTGCGCGCTTCCTGGAACTCGGCGACGGCGCGCATGTCGGGGTCGATCGTGACGACGCCTCGATCCGCGTCGACGAGGACCAGATCGCCATCGCGCACCGACCGCCCGATCCCTGCCACGCCCACGACGCAAGGCGCAGCCGCCAGGGCATCGCCCGTAGCCTCGCCCTCGACGACCACCGCCACCACGCGTCCCCAGTCCGGCCAGGCAGTCGCCAGATCGCGCGGGTCATCTAGAACCAGCACGAGGTCCGGCGGCTCCGGCAGCGCGGTGTACTCGGAGACCTCGTCGCGCGGCTCGAACCCCTCGGGCGGCAGGGGCGGGCCGCCGCGGCGCGTGGCCAAGGCCGCCTGTCCCATGGCCGCGCCTGGACGCCAACAGGTTCCCCTCAAGCGCCTCAACGCACCGCCCTCACCTTCTCGCCGGAGGCCCCGCGACAGGCCATCTGTGGCGCTCGGACCGAAACCCGCATTTCGACGGATGATTGCCCGTAGGCCCAAGGCCAGAATTCACGATGTCTCATGGAGGTTACCCAGAGATGGTTAACATAGCAACAGCTCGGCAGCTCATAGGCAAGAAGGTAAGCGTCAAGTGGCTCGACCGCAAGGGCGGCGAGATGGAGACGCTTTCCAAGATCCATGATGTTGCCTTCGAACGCCTATATGGCGGATACCTGATACTGGACTGCGATGACGTGCTGCTCGACAAGATCACGTCGCTGTTCCTCGTCGTCGAGGATGGCAGCTTCGTGCAAGTGGTCGAGGAGCTGCCAGTGGCGGCCTAGTACAGACAATCGAATACGGTTCGGTCCGCGACCGGCAGCGCGCAAGGGCGTAGCACCGGCACGGTCGACGGCAACTGGCACCAGTCCCCGGGGATGCGAGTCCCCGGTGAAGCCGACCGCCCACGATGGCGGCCGGATGCTGCCCTCGGCCGGCACGGCTCCGTGCTTGACAGGCCCCTGAACCGGCGGGTATGAATCCCGCCGGAAAGGAGCCCTCGATGCCTGTGGCCTCACCAGCGCGTCCCACAAGCGTGCCCGTTCTGGGCGTCCACGTCGATCGTGTGACCATGACGGAAGCGCTTGACTATGTCGAGCAGTTCGTGCGCGTCGGCGGCTCCCATCACGTCGTCACGCTCGACTCCTCGATGTGCGTGCTCGCCGCTCACGACCCGGAGCTTGACACCATCGTGGACGGCGCCGACCTGGTCACGCCGGACAGCGCGGGTGTCCTCTGGGCATGCCGCCGCTCCGGCAACGGGCTGCCCGAACGCGTGTCCGGCTGCGATCTGGTCGAGCGGCTGTGCGCCGCATCGGCACGCAAGGGGCTGCGCCTCTACTTCCTCGGCGCCGCGCCCGGCATCGCCGCCGCCGCCGCGGAACGGATGGCCGCGCGTTACCCCGGCTGCGAGGTCGCGGGCACCCAACACGGGTACTACGCCCCCGGCGACGAAGCGAGCATCCTCCGCGACATCCGCCGGGCGTCGCCGGATATCCTCTGTGTGGCGATGGGAATCCCGAAGCAGGAGAAGTGGATCCACCGCCACAAGGACGAACTTGGAGTCCCGGTCCTCATCGGCGTGGGCGGCACGTTCGACGTTCTGTCCGGCACCATCAAGCGCGCGCCGAGATGGGCGCAGCGCGCGAACATCGAGTGGCTCTACCGTTTGGCGCGCGACCCGCGCAAGCTGAAGAAGGTCCTGATCCTCCCGAGATTTGTCGTGATGAACCTGCGGTGGGCGCAACGGGGCGCTCGACCGACACCCCCGATCGCCTGACCCCCGCTGCCAGATCGCTCTTGGCCGGCACACGTCCGAGCTGCCCTGCCCGGCGGCCGCGCAGGCCTACGTGTCCTTACCGAGGAGCCCCATATGCTCACGCCGTTCCGCAATGAGCCCTACGTCGACTTCAGCCAGCCGGAGCCCAGGCAGGGAATGGAAGAGGCCCTGCGCCTCGTGACCGGGCAGATGGGCCGGCACTACCCTCTCATTATCGGCGGCGAGCGCATCGCGACCGAGCGCAAGATCGTCTCCACGAACCCCGCCCGCCCCTCGCAGGTGATCGGCGAAACCTCCAGCGCCGATGCCGCGTTGGCCGAGAAGGCCATCCGCGCCGCGTGGGCCGCGTTCCCCGAGTGGAGCCGCACCGCGCCTGGCGTTCGCGCGCGCTACCTCCTGAAGACCGCCGCGATCCTGCGCCGCCGCATCTACGAGTTCTCCGCCTGGCTCACGGTGGAGGTCAGCAAGTCGTGGCTCGAAGCGTATGCCGACACGGCGGAGGCCATCGACTTCCTCGAGTTCTATGGCCGCGAGATGATGCGGCTGGGCGGCTCGCACCCGACGACGCCCTGGCCCGGCGAGGAGAACGAGGTCCGCTACCTGCCGCTCGGCGCGGGAGCAGTCATCTCGCCCTGGAACTTCCCGCTCGCCATCATGGCCGGCATGACCACGGCAGCGGTGGTAACGGGCAATACCGTTATCACGAAGCCCGCCTCGCAGTCGCCCATCGTTGCGGCCAAGTTCTACGAGGTACTGGACGAGGCCTCTCTGCCGGCAGGCGTGGCGAACTTCCTGCCCGGCCCCGGCGGCGAGATGGGCGACGCGCTGACCGACAACCCGCTCACCCGCTTCATCTCGTTCACGGGCTCCAAGGAGATCGGCATCCGCATCTTCGAGCGCGCGGCCAAGGTCCACCCCGGCCAGAAGTGGCTGAAGCGCACGATCCTGGAGATGGGCGGCAAGGACGCCATCCTGGTGGATGCGGACAGCGACCTGGAGGCCGCCGCCGAGGCCGCCGTCGCAGCCGCGTTCGGCTACCAGGGCCAGAAGTGCTCCGCCTGCTCGCGGCTCATCATCCACAAGGATGTGTACGACACCGTGCTGGACCGCGTGGTGGAGAGCGCGCGCACGCTGACGGTCGGCGATCCGGCGGAGGCCGGCACGTTCATGGGCGCCGTCATCGATGCGTCGGCGAAGCGCAAGATCGAGGAGTACATCGGCATCGGGCGCTCGGAGGGCCGCGTCGTTCTGGGCGGCGAGGGCGGCCTGGCGGGGTCGGACGGCCACTTCGTGATGCCGACGATCGTCGCGGATGTCGCGCCGAACGCCCGTCTCGCGCAGGAAGAGGTCTTCGGCCCGGTCCTCGCCGTCATCAAGGCCGACAGCTTCGAGCACGGCCTGGAGATCGTGAACGGCACCGAGTTCGGCCTCACCGGCGCGGCCTTCTCGCGCAGCCGGACCAACATCGAGCTGGCGCGCCGCGACTTCCATGTGGGCAACCTGTACCTGAACCGCAAGTGCACGGGCGCGTTCGTCGACGTGCAGCCGTTCGGCGGGTTCAACATGAGCGGCACCGACAGCAAGGCCGGGGGCCGCGATTACCTGCAGCTCTTCATGCAGGGCAAGTCGATCGCCGAACGCCTCTAGCCCGGATCATGCATAAAAGGAGTAAAGGGAGCACACTCTGTCGAAAT
>CAZFLM010000101.1:0-19854 GCA_964519955.1 uncultured Chthonomonadaceae bacterium
GTCAGAATGTACTCAGCATGACAATCCGTCGCGCGACTTCGTGTCGCGGATCCCGCAGGGATCTGCTTGTGAAGTACAACTCACTCTTATACACCCATTCCCATGCTCGGTGGTGAACGCAGTTCATGAGAGTCGGCTCTTGACGCTGGGTCTTGCGCAACGATGCGCGGGCGCGCAATGGAGACCATGCGATGAGCACGGATGATGCGGTACTGCTGGTGCGGGCCACGGAGGACGATGCGGAAGCCCTGATGGCGCTCAAGCACCGGGCCTTCGCCGAGGAGATCGCGAGGCACGGCGTCGAGCCGCCCGGCTTCCGCGACATCGAGGGGCAGCGCCGCGCCATACGCGAGCGGGTCTACTACAAGGTGCTCCTCGGCGGGCGGCTGGTCGGCGGCGTCAGCCTGGTCGACAAGGGCGAGGCAGGCTGGTACGTTAGCGCGGTCTACGTGGATGCCGGCCTGCAGGGCACAGGCATGGGCACACGCGCGATGCAGGCCGTCTTCGCAGCCCACCCCGAGCCGCGCGTGTGGCGGCTGGAGACGCCGTCCACCAGCCACCATAACCACCGCTTCTACGAGAAGCTGGGCTTCGTCCGCACCGGTGAGTTCACCCCGCGGTACGCGCCGACGCCCGAGTTCCGCCTGGTCGAGTTCGAGCGGCCGCCCAACGCTTGACCCGATCGGCGGCGGCGGTGCGCGATCCCGCATGTTCGGTCATCGGGAAGGGGCGAAGCGTCGCGCTGTCGTAGATAGGTACCGTTCGCCCGCCGGGCTCGGCCACACCGATTTGCCATCTCCGCCCCACAGGGACTGCCCAAGTGAGAGTGCTTCCGCTCGCCGTACTCGCCGCGTTAGCCGTTGCGGCCAATCCCGCTGCTGCATCCCCCGCTGAAGGAGGCGTCACCGTGCTGAAGCCGTTCGACTACCAGGGCGTCACACTCGATGGCGGCCGCCTGCGCCAGCAAGTCGAGGAGGTCCGCGCCTACTACCTGCGCATCCCGAACGACGACCTGCTGCGCCCCTACCGCCTCCGCGCGGGCAAGCCAGCGTCGGGCGTCGACCTGAAGGGCGTCTACGTGGGGCACGGCACCTTCGGGCAGCATCTGTCCGGCCTGGCGCGCCTCTACGCGGCCACCGGCGACCCGGCCTGCAAGGAGAAGGCGCTGGCGCTGATGCAGGGCTGGGCGGAGTGCATGGAGGCGGACGGCTACGCGCTGCAGGCGAAGCCGATCGACCTGGCGGCCTACCACTTCGAGAAGCTGGTCGGCGGGCTGGTGGACGTGCTGCTCTACTGCCACGACCAGCGCGCGGCCACCTACCTCGGGCGGCTCATCGGGTGGGGCGAGAAGAACCTGGCCGGCATCGAGAAGCACATCAACGACGCGGAGAACTGGTACGGCGTGAACGGTGAGTGGTACACGCTCAGCGAGAACCTGTACCGCGCCTACCAGGCCACCGGCGACGTGCGCGCCCGCAGGCTGGCGGAGGAGCTGGAGTACACCGACTTCTGGAACCTGATCGCCGCGAAGGCCGACGTGTTCGACCGGCCGCAGTGGCACGGGTGGTACCACGCCTACAGCCATATCAACTCGTTCTGCGGGGCGGGGCCAGCGTACCTCGTCAAGGGCGACCAGCACTACCTCGACGTGCTCAAGGCCGCCTACGACTTCATCCAGGACCAGGAGGCCTTCGCGACGGGCGGCTTCGGGCCGAACGAGACGCTGATGCGGCGCCGCGATGTGGCGGACACGCTCACCCACACGGACAACCACTTCGAGACGCAGTGCGGCTCCTGGGCCGGGTTCAAGCTGACCAAGTACCTCCTGACCTGCACCGGCGACGCGCGCTATGGCGACTGGGCGGAGCGCCTGCTGCTGAACGGCGTCGGCGCGAGCATCCCGATGGACCCCGAGGGCCGCGTCTTCTACTACTCGAGCTACCACCTCGGCGGCGCGACGAAGAAGCTCATCCCCGACGGCTGGCCGTGCTGCTCCGGCACGCGCATCCAACTGACCGCCGACTACCACGACCTCATCTACCTGCACGACGACGCCAGCCTCTACGTGGTGCAGTTCGCCCCGGCGACGGTGGAGTGGCGGCTCAAGGGCGCCCGCGTCACCATCGCGCAGCGCACGCGCTTCCCCGAGGAGGAGGCAACCGAGCTGACCGTCTCCGTGGCGCGCCCGCGGGAGTTCGGCATCGCGGTGCGCGTGCCGGGCTGGCTCGCGAAGCCCATGTCCGCCACGGTGAACGGCAAGCCCGTCGCGCTCACGGTCGGAGCCGACCACTGGGCGCGGGTCCGCCGCACCTGGGCGAATGGCGACCGCCTGCGCGTCGAGCTGCCCATGGCCTTCTCGCTGAGCCGCATCGACCCGGCGAAGAAGCACCCCGCCGCCATCCTGCGCGGCCCGGTCGTGCTGGCGGTGCGCCCCGCCGATGGCAACCCGTCGAGCCAGATCGACACAGCGCACCTGGCCCAGGCGCTGAAGCCCGTGCCCGGCCAACCGCTCAACTACCGCGCGGGCAAGGACGATGCGCTCCTCGTGCGCCCCTTCTACCAGTTCGCGGCGGGCGAGCCGTACTTCATGTACCTCGACCCGGAACGCAACTGCGTGCGGCGGTCGTGGGAGGGGTACCGGTTCGCCGGGTCCTGGACAGACTACAACGACTGGCAGACCACCACCAGCCCCGGCGCGACGGTCGAGCGCTCGTTCGAGGGCACGGGCGTGCGCATCCACGGCTTCCACTACGACGACGCGGGTCGCGCCCAGGTGGAGATCGACGGCAAGGTGGTCGGCATTATCGACGAGTACGCGCCCATCCGCGGCGAGGCGGCGCACTGGGACTTCACCGGCCTCCACGCCGGCCCGCACACCGTGAAGCTGACCGTCCTGGAGCAGAGCAACCCGCAGTCGAAGGGCCGCTTCGTCAATATGGCGCGGATCGAGGCGTTGTAGGGAGCGAGGGGACGTCTTCCCGGCGCGACGCGGAGGTCGCACCCCACAGGGCGGTGCCATGTCCGGCGCGGAGTGTGGGGTGGGGCCTCCGCGCCCCGCCGGGTCGTTGCCCTCTCGCAAGAGCGCCCCGCCGGGCCGTTGGCCTCTCCCGCACATGCGCGCCCTGGTGGGGACGGGCGTCCCTGCCCGTCCGGTAGGACTCAGCGGCTGTCTGCCCCACCCACCACCGCGTCGCGTACGCTCGACACCGCCCGCTGCATCGCCGGATCGGCGGGGAACTGGTCGGCAAAGATCCACCAGAAGCACCCGCCCACGCTGTTGGGGTAGTCCAGCGCGGCGGCGTAGAGCTGCGCGGCGATCTCGCGGCGGGCGGCGCCGTTCGGGTCGGACTCGTCGTACGCCCACCAGAAGCTCTGGTCGGGGATCCAGTAGCCCAGCTCCCCTACTCCGATGCGCTGCCTGGGGAACGCGGCGCGGAGCCCGAGCATCATCCGGTCGAAGAAGAGCCCCAGCGGCGCCTGCTCGGGGTAGATGGAGATCAGCACCACGTCGATGTTCCGGCGCACGTCGGGCGGCAGGTGCGCGTCCGCCCAGGAGTACATCGAGTACTCGAGGCCGCCCGTGTTGAGCTGCCAGAAGAGCGTCAGGACGGAGGTCTTGCCCTTCGACTTGCAGTAGGCGGCGACGTCGGCGATCTTCCGCGGCAGCTCCGGCGTGAGCCAGCCCCCGTTGACCTCGTTGCCCAACTCCCAGGTGTCGATCTCGGGGAACGCGTCCACGAAGCGCTTGAACTGCGCCAGGTACTTCTCGCGCGAGTACTGCTTGTCGTAGCTGGAGTCGACCGGCTGGCCGAGGATCCGGATGCCCTTCGACCGCGCGTACGCCACCATCGGCGCGTAGTGCTCCGGCGCCACGCCGGGGTCGAAGACGATGCGCACCCAGGCGTAGGGCTGCGCCAGCTTCGCCGCGAGGTCGCAGTTGGCCTCGTGCTTGTCCGCCGTGTCGAGCGTGAAGCCGAGCCAGGGCGCCTGCCGCTTCAGGTTGGCGCGGGCGAACGCCGGGCCGTGCTCCCGCAGCAGCAGGTCGTACGCCACCGCGAGGTCGTCGAGCGCGAGCTGGCCCTCCTTGCCCTTCGTCGCCTCATCCGCGGCCCTGGCGGCGACCTTCAGGTGCGCGGCCGCGGAGCCGTACGCCTCGGTGAACGCGTCGGAGCGCCGGTAGTCGCGGCGGCGAGCCAGCGCCTGATCGAGGCGGAACCGCACGTCGAGCGCGACGCGGTAGGTGAAGTTGATCGTCCCAGGCTCGGTGAAGCCCTTGCCCGCGTTGTCGAGCAGGATCACCGAGTAGCCGCGCGGGATCGTGGGCCAGTTCAGCGCCAGGGCGACGGGCTGGCCGGTGAGCGCGAAGCCCAGGCGCCCATCCTGCTCCTTCAGGGGCGCGGCGACCAGGGCGTGCAGGTTGGCGGGGTCGATGAGGCAGTCGTTGTCGTAGCCGCCGTGGCTGCCGTTCGATACCGACCGCACCTGGGCAGGCGTGAGCGCGGCCCCGGTGCGGTCGAAGAAGAGCAGGTCGATGCGGCCGGGCGAAGGCCCTGCCTGGGCGAGCGACACCGCGCCCAGGCAGACGAACGGGAGAGCCAGTGCCGCGATGCTCACTTGTTCGCGGGCTTCGCAGGCTTGGCTGGCTTGGCGGGCGCGCTCTTGACGGCTTCCGTCGGCGCCGCGGCCTCGTGGCGCTGCCCGGCCATCATCAGCAGGTCCATCAGTCCGCCGCCCCCGGAGCTGCTCTCGGCCAACTCCTTCTCGAGGTCGAAGGGGCGGATGGAGCCCATCGTGCCGATGCTCTTCACGTTGACCAGCGTGAGGGTGAGCGGCGTCTCGGCCTTGATCTTGCTGTCGCCTGCCATCTTGGCGAAGTCCGGCTCCTTGCCGCCTGCCATCGCCGACTCCATGATGAGCTTCATGAAGTCCATCTGCGGCGCCTCGACCTTGTACGCGATGAGGAACGTCTCCCCGCCGATGGTGGTCGTCAGCCCCCGGGTGTAGTAAACCGTGCCCTTCGGTCCGCCGCCGCCGAAGAGCGACGACATCACGGACATGCCCATCATGTCGTCCTTCGAGGGGCCTTTGCCTGACCCGCCCAGCATCGCGAGGGGCATGATGCTCTTCATCATGTCGCCCATGTTGCCGAGGGGGCCGTCGGGCGCCGAGATGGCGATGCGCTTCCACTCGCCATTCAGATCCTTGAGCTGGATCGCCGTCGGGTTGTCCTTGCCGGTCAGTAGTGCCTGGAAATCGTTCGTCTGCCCGAACGCGGGCATGGCGCTCACCGCCACCAGTGCGGCGAGACACGCGATACGCTTCATGGGTATCCTCCTCGGGTAGCCCGGCGAGCCGCAGCTCGCGCTCCCGGAACTAATACTGGCGATGCGGCCCGCGGTTTCCAGGGCGCGGTGTGGCGTGTGTCACGCTGGGCGAAGCCCGACGAGGCAATCCCCGCCCCTCCCGATCGCCGCCTGCCGCCGCGTAGCGACGTCCCAGTCGAGCCGGCTCGGCGGGTCGAGGTAGTGCGCATAGGCCAGCGCCATCTGGCGGGCGACCTCGCGCGCCGGCATCCTGCCGGTACCCGCGCCGAGCCCGGGACACGCGAGGCTGCAGATAGACTGCTCGCATGCAGCGTAGTGCCGATGAACGGCCAGCAGGACGGCCCACATCGCCAGGTACGCGTAGTCGGTGCGGCTGATCTCCATCGGCACGCGCATCGTGGGTGCGTGGGCAAGGTATGGGTGCCGCCGATCGTCGGTCGGAACGAGGATGCAGGTACCGACCGGCTGCTCCCCCAGGTACTCGTCGACGATACGCTGCTGCACCCGCCGCATCAGCCCCTCGCCGAAGTAGGCGACGATCGCCCCATCGATGCCGCCATCCATGAGCCCGAACGAATTGCCCGGGCTCACGATGCAGTCGAACTCCGGCAGGTCCTCGAAGTGCCCGGCAAGTATCTGCACGTTCGGCTTGCCCTCGAACGCCCGCGCCCACTCGTGCGTCAGCAGCGGGCTCCGGTCCACCAGGATGAGGCGCAGATCGTCTCCCACGGCCTATCCACCCTCCCCGACCAGCGCCGCCAGCGCCTTCTCCAGGTGCTCCACCGCCTGAGCCTCCAACTCTGCCGCGGCGCGCACGTGCCGGGCGATCTCGCGGCGCACGGCGGGGTCCGCCAGGTCCGGGCGCTTCCAGTTCTCGCCCCACGGGTAGACCGGCCCGGCCTCCTGCCCCACCTTCTCGTAGAGCTCGGCCGCCGCGTTCAGGTCATCGGCGACCTCCGGCGCGGCCTCGGCCATCTGGCGCAGGAAGCGGGCCGCGTTGCCCCGCTCCTCCACCATCACGGCCTGGTCGCACTGGACCATGTGGCGCGTGTCCAGCACGCCGGGGTCGTCGGACGGGTAGTCGGCGTCCACCTCCAGCGCGGCGGCCCAGGCTGCGTAGGCTGCGAGCCCGCTGACGTGCTTCGGAGCGCAGGTCCGCGTTGGGGTCCGGCTCAGGTCGATCGCCCACTTCAGCGCGCGGACCAGCGTGTCGCGCTTGTTCGCGGTGAACCAGCGGTCCTTGTCCTCCACCACCACCAGGCCGAGCGAGTTGGGGTCCTGCTTCTGATGCCAGTCCGGCTGCTCGAAGGTGCCCGGCCAGGTGTCCTGCTGGAAGTAGCTCCAGCCGATCAGCACCTCGCCGTCGCGGTCGTAGCCGGTGATCAGCCCGGCCTCCGGCGGTCCGACGATGCCGAACGAGATGACCGGTCGTCCGTTCGAGATGCTCTGCTTGATGGCCTGGAGCATCGCGTCTCGTTCGCGCGGGATATGGCGGTACTCGTAGCCAAGCTCCTCCAGCGCGCGCCGGTAGGGCTCGGGCTCCAGGTACATCAGGTCCACGTTGCCGCCGTCGTCCTTCTCCCAGAACCGCCGGAACGCGGCCCCCGTCACGCCCATCAGGAAGTCGTAGTCCACCGGGTCACCGATATACTCCATCAGCGCCTCGAGCGCGCCCGGGAAGGGGCAGAAGCGCTTCTGGTAGCCGATCTTCGGCACGCCGCCGAGCACCACGCGTTCCGAGCCCGCCGGGTGGACCAGCGGGTCGGCGTCCATCGCCGCGGCGGCCTCCTGCAGGTGCCGGATCGCCTCCGCCTCCTGCTCCCTGGCCTCCCGCAGAATGCGCGCCTCCTCCGCGCGCGACGCGGCTGTCCAGGTCTCGGCGGAGCCGGCCCTCGTGCCGAGCCACGGCGCCTTGGCCTCGACCGGGGCGGCAAGCAGCACCGTCTCGCGCTCATAGGCCTGCGCAGCCCGGGTCAGCGATGCCGCAGCGGCGCCGGTCTGCTTCTTGGCCTGCGCGACCAGATAGCGCACCGCCGCCTGCCTCGCATCGAGCAGCGATACGTGGTTGAAGCGGCTCTGGTCGTAGTACGCCTTGCGGTCCTTCGCCGCCAGCCCCGCCAGGTCGCGCTTCTCCAGGTCGCCGATCCAGGCGTCGAACGCGGACGCGCCATAGAACCACTCGTAGCCCAGCGGTCCGTAGAGGCGCTCGCTGCTCTTGCCGCGGTGCCTGTTGCGCCCGGCGGTCCGCAGGCCCATCAGCAGCGCATCGCGGACCGGCAGCGGCTCGTCGCGGCCCACCAGGAAGATCCGCCAGGTGCCGATCTGCCGGGGCCCGTACTTCTTGCCGGCGGCATGCCCGTAGCAGTTGGCGACTACCTGCGCGCCGTCCTCGGTGAAGCCGCAGAACACGCCGACGTCGTGCCCACCCACCTGCCCGATGAGCGGCATGCCCACGCCGATCGCCTCGTGGATGGCGGCCATGCCCGGGTCCGTGAGCCCGCCATTCACCGGGTCGAAGCGCGCGTCGAGCTTCCATCCCGTGGCGCGGCTGACGTCCTCGAACTCCTCGACGAACTCTCCGCACGGGCAGGAGCAAGTCCAGCCGCCCTTCGTGTCCGGGTTCGACCAGCGCACCCGGAACGCAAGCCCGGTCGCGCCCATCATCTCGTCGTAGGACGCCGGATGCCGTGTGACGGCGGTGGCCGCCTCCAGCGCGCCGATGAAGGTGCAGTCGCGCCCCTTGCCCCAGGCCAGGGCGGGCACGCCGTCAACGATCGCGACGCCCTTCTCGCGTCTGGCCCAGCCCCTGGGATTCGAGTACTTCCGGGCGGCCTCATCCAGCCCGTCTGCCTCGTCCAGCGCCCGGAGCGCCCTCTCGAGGTGGCCGGCAGCCTCGGCGTCGCGGCGGCGCGCCAGGCGGATGAGCGGCACGATGCGCCCGCGCGTGCCGGCGTCGGCGAACTTCAGCGCGCTCTCGTCGCTGCCCCGCTCGCCCTTGGTGAACTCCCAGATCGCCCAGACCAGGTCATGCTCGTCGTTGAAGCATCGGGCTGCGTCGAGAAGCTCCTGGCGCGCGGGCGGGAGCGCCTTGGCGGCCTGCACCAGGAAGCACGCGCCCCACGCCCTCGCCTCGGCGAGCGTGCCGCCCAGGCCGCTGTGAAGCTCACACCGCTCGCGCAGCTCGGCCATGCGGTCCTTGCTGAACTGATCGTTGCGCAGCAGCGCCTCCGCCCACGCAGTGTAGGCGGCCTGGCCGGCGAGGAGCCCCCGCACCTCGGGCGTCCGCATCATCGCCAGCCCGCGGCGCAGCGCAGCGCGGTAGACCTCGGCGGGCGGCGGCAGCGAGCCCTTCTCGACGATCACCGCGATGCCGAGCGTGTCCTTGTACCAGTCGCGCTTGCGGAAGCGCCCGGCCGCGTCGAACTCCAGGCCCTCCGCGAAGTTGGGGTCCTTCTGGAAGCCGCTCCAGCCGACCAGCACCTCGCCGCCCTCGTCGTAGCCGGTGATGAGGCAGGCCTCCGCCGGGCCGACGACGCCGATGCCGATGACCGGCTTGTCGTACTTGCCGATGCCGTCGACGATGCGGCTCCGCAAGTGCTCCTCGCTGCCGTCTGCCCCCTGGCGCACGCCCATCTGCGCCGCGACGTCGTCCCGCAGCAGGATGTCGCACCGGTAGCCGGCCGCCCGCAGCCCCAGTCGGATCGGCGCGACGGCATCGTCCAGCATGACGAACGGCGATATTATGGAGTGGTCCCACTTCCCGCGGTTCCACAGGAGGCGGAACGCCGATCCGGTCGCCCCCATCAGGTACACGTGCACGTCGTGCCAGGGGTGCCAGCCGTCGGTCTTGTCGGCCTGGGCGGCGAACCCGAGGTCCTCCCCGCGCGACTCGAGGAACGCGCCGATCGCGGCCGGGAGCAGGTCGTCCTCAGGCGGGCGCGGGCCGCCCTCGTAGAAGCCGATCTTGGGCACGTTCTCCAGCGTCTTGCTGGCGGGGGCGTTCGATCCTGTGGGCGTTGACATCGTGGTCTTCTCCTGTTGCGCCCGGCCGGCTGCCGCGAGCGCGAGGCTCAGAGCGCCGACGAGTGCGAGAGCTTTGGCGACGATCATGGTGCGGCCCTCCAGGCGGCATCCTACGCCGCGAGCCCTGAGGCGGCCGCGAGCGCGGTACGGTCGGCCTATCTGCCCAGGGCCCGCTCGGTGTGCGCGGCGGCCTCGATGTCCTTGTCGCGCGCGCGGAGGATGACCGGGATCATGGCGCGGCGCGTCTCGGGCTCGGCGAGCTTGCGAACGTGGGCCTCGGTCCATCCGTTGCCGCCCGCCAGGTTCCAGATCTCCCACATCATATCGTGCTCGGCGCGGAAGCAGGCGGCGGCCTGGTTCAGATCCTCAGCCATGGCCGGCTCGCACCCGGCGATCTGCTGGAGGAACAGGTTCACGTACCAGCGCCCCTCGGCGATCGTCCCGGTCGCGTCGAAGTACGCCATGTATCGGTCGTTGAGCACGGCGTAGTCGTCGGTGGCGAAGTCCTCGTCGCGCAGCATGTGCTCGGCCCAGGCGTCGTAGGCGGCGTGGCCCGCGGCGCGCCCCTTCACGTCGGCGGTGCGCATCACGGTCAGCCCCCATCGCAGCGCCTCGCGGTACACCTCGCCGCAGGGCGGGCGCGGGGTCTTCTCGCCGATCACGAGCAGACCGGGAGTGTTCTGGAACCAGCGGCGCTTGCGGAACGTGCCGTCCGGCTCGAACTCGCCCTCCGGGTTGAAGTCGCACATGCCCTGGAAGAAGCTCCACCCGATCAGCACGTCGCCGCCCTCGTCGTAGCCGGTCACGAGGCAGCACTCGGGAGGACCGATGACGCCGAACCCGATCACGGGCTTGCCCGCGCTCAGACTGGCGCGGATGGACGCGCGGAACCACTCCTCATCGTCGGGCCCGCCCTCCTTGGAGAGAGCCTCGAACGCGTAGCCCACGGACGCGAAGCCGCGGCGGAAGGGCTCCATCGTGTCCTCGGCCATCACGAGGATGTCGACGTTGTCGCCGTGCCAGCCGGACTTCCACAGGAACCGGAAGCCCGCGCCCGTCGTGCCGAGGAGATAGGCATACGCGCAGCCGCAGGGCCACTGCGGGTCGCGGTCGGGCACGTGGTTGCAGCCGCGGTTCTCGCCGAAGTACTCCAGGCAGGCGCGCAGGCAGGAGGGAAACGGAACATCCTCGGGGCAGCGGGTGCCGTCGTAGAAGCAGACCTTCGGGACTCCGTCGAGCACAAGACGGCCGGTCGGGGGCATGGCGGTCTCCTCTCCGGCGAGCGGTGGGCAGTCTCGCCAGTCGGACCCAGTCGACCTACTATGCTCCGCGGCGCAGTCTGGTTCCTCTGCCCACTCTCAAGCGGCCACCGACAGCTCGCCCCGCGAGGCGGCCGACGCCATGGGGCCAAGGCCACCTGGTCCAGGCGGGATCGCCTTGGGGTGATCGAGCACGATCCCATGCGGCCGGCCCCGAGATCGAGCACCGTCCTGGCGCCGCAGTCCCCCACCGACCGGCTGAAGGTTGCACCGCGCAGACCCATTGGCGAGACGAACGGCTGGCGCCAGTGTTGGGCGGCTACTGAGGTGCCTCGGCGCGTGGGCCGCACGGCATGCGGTACGGAGTACGGCCTCGGCGCAGTCTAGCGCGACCTACTCATGAGTCGTGCTGGACGGGCACCCTTCGGCAGGCTCAGGGCAGGCTCAGGCCCATCCCACCACAGCGCTCGTGCATGAACCAGGCTAGAACGACGGGAGCCGCCAGCGGTAGAGGCGCGCGAAGGGCACGACCGCCGCGGGGCCAAGGCTCCACCCTGAACTTGGGTCTGTCTGGCCATGCACGGAGATCAGGCAGGCATCTCCGCTGTACCCATTGGCGGCGCTCACGGTGCCCAGGGAACAGGGGATCGTGCCCAGGAGCCTCGGTGCGCTGCCCGCGACGGCCCGCACACCCCAGACATGCGTGTTTCCCGGGGTGTCGGTCGTCATCCAAAACGCCCGGTCGCCGCTGACGGCCAGCGAATCGGTGCGCCACTCGAGCCCCGGATGGTCGGCACTTCGGGCCAGCGTCCGCCACGGTCCGCCCTGGTCGGCGCACAACAGCACGTAGCACAGGGCTGGCCCGGTGCTCTGAGACACGGCGGGCGCGAGGCCCGTCCCTCGACTCGTGTCGAGCGCGATGCACCACCACCGTCCGGCGACCGGCACTGGCGGCTGCGCGGCGACGAGGCCGCTCGGCAGCGGCGTATGGGAGCCGATGCGGATGTGCCGAACGCCGGCGCCATCCGTCCACAGCTCCGAATGGCGCATACCTACACACGCAGCCAGCACCGACAGGCCGCGCGCGACGGCGGGCGCGCCACCGCCGCGGAGCGGCGCCGCGTATAGGTCGCACCGCCGACGGTCTGGACGCCACGCCGTCGGGTCTGCTCCTGGCCGGGTGGGAAGCAGCCGCAGCCAGTACGCCACATCCTTCACGATGGCGAAGTGCTCCCGATCGGCCACTTGGAACCCATCGAGGACCCGAACCGGCTCGCCGCCGCCGTACGGCAGGCAGCGAACCCAGCCCCGGCGCGGGACGGAGGTCGATCCGCCATCTGCGGCGCTCGCGGACGGCAGCGTCCGGAGTACGGTCCGTGTGACCGCCTTGCGCGGCGCGTCCAGGATCAACTCGCAGATGCCGCGCCCCGTCAGCCAGACCCTCGGTAAGTGCACGCCGGGATCGGCGACGCCGATCAGCCGGCCGACCAGGCGCATGCGCCGAGTACGCGGCGACCAGGCCTCGACGACAAGGGCGCCGGACCTGGCGCGGCCGGGGTATGAGGTGAAGTACAGCTCGCCGCCATGCGCGCCTCGGTATGTGCGGGCGCCCATCTCTAGCAGCAGCTCCGGCTGGCCCCACGACGCGGTGCGCCACACGGTCGAGGCGCCCATGACCATCAGCGCGAGCACCAGCCACGGCCAGCGGCGGCGCAATCGGGACGCCGGGGCACCCGCCGAAGGCTGATGCGGTTCGGGAGCATGGGCGGTCGCGGGGCTCCAGCGGTCGTCGAGGGCCGTCGGCTGATCCATCGTTGGCACCACCAGGCAAAGGATGCGACCGGGCAGCGCCAGGGGAGTGAATGCACCTCGGGCGCGCCGGGCTATGCCTATGACGCGTCCGAGGCGCGCGGAGTTACGGGGACGGCGTCTGTCGCGGATGGCGTCGGCACCGAGGGTTCGGCCCTATGCCGGCAGACGGAGGCGATAGAGGCGGTACACGGGCACGAGGCGTCCGGCCGACGTGCTCCAGAACGGCGCATCCTCGCGCTCGCCACGCACGATCAGGTAGTAGTAGCCGCCCTCGGCGAACGCGATGGTGTCGCTCGCACACCGGCCGGGCAGCGAGGCAACGCGCCGGAACTCGTGATCGCCGTCCAGGTCGAGGGCGCACAACGCAGCGCAGTCCTTGCTGTCCGTCATGACCACGTAGACGCGGCCACGGCTTGCGGCGAGCGTGCGAGGCGCCCACAACAACGAGTGGTCAGCGGGCTCGGCGGCCAGCGTGCGTTCGTGCGTGCCGTCGGCGTCCGCCAGGTGAAGCGATGCCCGCGCAGCCGGGCCGCCCATCGGCGGGCCGCCCGGGCCCCAGCCGCCCACACCGCCAGGCTGAAGCCAGCACCACCGCGAGCCCACGCGGACCGGCCGAGCGCCCCACGACCATGCGCCGAGCCGCACGGGGCGACCCGTGCCTTCCTGGACCACCGTCGCGCCTGGCCCGGTGCTCCACTGCACAGCGCTGCCTTCAAGCGCCTCCACGGTCGTCCAGAGAGGCACCTCCCGGGCGCAGACTCGCGTGGGCCCTCCCGCAGCGGGCCGCGCCACCAGGTCGTAGATCGGCCCGCCGCACGTCGCGGCCCCGTTGGCGCGTGCCGGGCGCTCGCGCACCCAGTACAGGCTGTCGCCGGCCACCGCCATCGAGACGCTGGACGTGACAGGCAGATCGTCGCACACGACCCGTGACGCGCCTCCGCCGAGCGGTACCTTCTGGACGCGCACGCGTGTCGGGCCGAAGACTCCGCCCCAGGGGCTCAAGCGGCTGGTCTGTGGCAGGCTGGCCGTGTAGACGGAATCGCCGACCAACCACGACCGGCTGCCGGGTCCGACCGCCGAACCGAGCGCGGCCACTTCCCGCATCCGGCCCGTGTCCACCGACCAGGCGACGATCTGCGAGCCGCGGCCCGGGCCTCCCGGGCGGGACGCTTGCAGCAGCACCTCGCCGCCGCGCATGCCGAGCACCCGGCTCACGTCGCAGGTCGGCAACTCGCCGAGCATCTGGGCCGATCCCCGGGTGACATAGTGCCAGCCCAACGCTGCGACGCACAGCGTGAGCAAGAAGGGCGCCGCCAGACGCGTTCGGTTGCCCGCAGGCAGCGGAACGGGCTTCTCAGGGGGCGCGGGGGCTACAGGGGTGACGTCCTGCGGGTCCGACCAACGCTCATCGACGGTATACAGGGGGTCCATCGTATGCTCGACCTCATCTTGTCAGCGCGGCAGTTCCGCTCCGTCCCGGCACGCCCTGCCATCACAGCGCGCCGGGCCGCCCCCCGGCAAGTGGTACCCACCGCCAGAGGCACGGTATCGATTGTACGCCGCCGCGCGCGCCCGAGCACCAGCATGTGCTGCATCTCACTCCAGCCGGGTTCGGCAGCGCGTCGGCGGGACGGTCGATTCAGAGTATGCCAGGGGATCGTGAAATCAACGTGAAGCAGGGCCTGCGAGGGCGGATCTACCAGGGGAAAGCACAGCGCCGGAGCCTGCCGGCCCGGCGCTGTGCTCGTGTGGAGTTCGGTCGAGCGTCGACTACGGCTTGGCTTCGCGCAGCCGGTCGGCAGCCGACGGCAGCGTGGGGAACGCCGCGTGTGGCTCCGCCTGGTACCAGTAGGCGACGGAGGCGATGTCGTCGGCCTCCTTCTTGTACTTGCCGTCCGCGCCCCATCCCAGCGCCTGGATCGTGACCCGCAGATCCTTGTCGAAGCAGATGGGGTCCTGAATGTGCCAGCGGTACAGCGACCAGTGGTTCGGCGGCTCGGCGCCGTCGCTCTCCGGCAGCACCGTGCCTGCGTAGGCGGTAGTGTAGACCTCCGGGAAGCCGTAGCTGCCGAGGAAGTAGTCCTCGGTGCCCGTGCCGCAGATGGTCGGGAACTCCTTGTCACCGTCGAGGTGGAACTTCACCTCGCCCTCGCCGAACCACCCCTTGCGCAACTGGGTCCACGCGAGGAACGTACCGACGTAGCGCCCCTTGCCCTTCACGCCGTCGAGGATCACGTACGGGTTCACCTCCGCGGTCGAGGCGCGCCGGTACTGCGCGTGCAGGTAGGCCGCATTGGCGGGAACGGCCGTCTCGAGGTAGGTGATCTGGTAGGCCACCAGCTCGACATCGGTGCCCGACTCGTTGGTCAGCGTGATCCTGGCGTGCTTCCGGAACGGCATCGGCCAGTAGCAGTTCAGCGCGTTGCTCGGGTTCACGACGATGGGCGCCGAGTTCACCCGCGCGAACTTGCCGTGCCCCACCGCGAAGAAGTCGGGCGCGGGCACCTCGATCGATGGCGTCTTCTCCCCGTCCCAGTAGAACCGAAGCACCAACGACCGGTTGAGCCCCTCCACGAGCCAGATGTGCTGGATGATGCCCGAGCCCGCCACGTCCATCAGCGTGGCCGTCTGACCCTTGTTGACACGGATGAACGGGCGCACCTTCCAGCCCTGGCCCAGGTTGTCGGCGGCGCGCCCAGCAGCCGGCCACTCCTTCTCCGAGGGGTCGGGCACCATCATCGCGCCCTTGCCCTTCTCGCCCGTCGGGTTCTCGGCGGAGATCGATCGTGTCCGGCCCTCACCGAGGAACGGCAGCATCCCGAGACCGTTCATGATTCCGGTACTTCCTTTCCTGGAAGACTGGCCCTGCACCGAGGCCGCACAGAGAGATAGCGAGACGGCGACGACGGCAGCCAGACGCGCGCAAGCGCCGGCACGGATCCTGTCCATAGGTGCCTCGCGCCCTAAGCCTGCGTCGTGGGCGGCACGCGGACCGAGACCGCCTTGCTCCGCTCGATGGACTGCAGCGCCAGGTAGCGATCGCCGTACTTCTCCATGTTCTCCGTCTCGGTGGCGAACTGGTCGTAGTGCCGCTCCTCATCGGTCACCAGGTCCTCGAAGAGGCGCTTGGTGGCCGAGTCCGCGTTGGCGCCGGCGTCGTTGGCCCACAGGTTGTACATGTGCGCGCTGTGCTCTTCCATCCCCGCGGCGCACTTCAGCATCTCGGCCACTTCCTTGATGGGCTTGATCTCCTCGGCCGGCTTCATCACCACATCGCCGCGCAGGAACAGGATACGCTCGGCCAGGCGCTCGACGTGCAGCATCTCCTCGATGGCCGTCACCCGGAACAGGTTGGACAGCAGGTCGTAGCCCGCGTCGTCGCAGTGGAAGTGGAAGTACATGTACTGGTGCACCGCCACCAACTCGTCGGCGACCGCGCGGTTCAGCAGCTCGATGCTCTTCTCGTGCATGGGATCTCCTCCAAGGCGCTCGGGTCCGGCAGCAGTGGCCGGTAGATCGACCGAGCGCGCCGGAATCAGTTTGGCCGAACGCGGCGCGAGTTCCTGCGTGGCTCCAGGGAGCTGGTTGCAGGAGGAGTGCGTCGCGGCCCCGAATGAGGGCGCGGTTGCTGCCATCGCCTGTCCGCTCCGGCAGCGACGAGGAGAGGGGCATGCTCACGACGGTACTCCTGGAGGCAGCACTCGTGACGACGACACTACTGGCCGCGCCGGCCCACAATCAGGCGCCGATGCCAGGCGAGATCGACGAAGCCCATCGCTGGGCGGCGGCCAAGTTCGAGGGCCGTCTCGTGGAGGCGAAGCCGGCGCCAGGCCTGGAGGTGCGCGCCAACTACGGCCCTGTCCAGCCGGACGCGCGGAGCGGGGAGCCCATCAAGATCGGCGGGAAGACCTACGCCCGGGGGCTCTACTGCCATGCGACGAGCGAGATCGTCGTCCGCCTGCCGAAGCCCGCCAAGCAGTTCACCGCCGAGGTGGGCATCGACGCCCGCGCCAACGGCGGCAGCATCGACTTCAGCGTGGAGGTGGGCGGCAAGGAGACCTACCGCTCGGGTGTGATGCGGTTCAGCGACGCCGCGAGGCCGGTCAAAGTCGACCTCGGTGGCGCAGCAGAACTCACGCTCAAGATCGGCGATGGAGGTGATGGCTACTCCTGCGACCAGGGCGACTGGGCCGACGCGAAGGTGCTCCTCGCCGACGGCAGCACGCTATGGCTCAGCGACCTGCCGATCCGTCAGCCGCGCACAGCCTACACCGCCGACCCGCCGTTCTCCTTCGCCCTCGACGGCCGCCCCTCTTCCGACCTGCTGGCCGCGTGGAAGTGCGAGCGGTCCCTGCGCCCGCTCGACTCCAACCGCACGGAGCACACGGTCACCTACACCGACCCGGCCTCCGCCCTCGTGGTGCGCTGCGTGGCCGTCGAGTACCGCGACTTCCCCACCGTAGAGTGGACCGTCTACCTGCGCAACGATGGCAAGGCCGACAGCCCGCTCGTCACCGCGTTCCGCTCGCTGGACACGCGCATCGGCGTCTCGACGGTCGTGCCGCCCACGCTGCACCACTGGACCGGCACGCTGGTGAACCGCCACGACTACGAGCCGCACGACAGCACGCTGGAGCGCGGCAAGCCGATGGAACTGACCTCGCGCGAGGGCCGGCCCTGTGCGGGCGTCTTCCCGTACTTCAACCTGGATTGGGGGAACGAGGGCGTCCTTGAGGTCGTCGGCTGGCCGGGCAAGTGGACCGCCACGTTCGAGGCAGGCGCGGACGGCCTCGCGCTGACCGCCGGCCAGGAGACCACGCACTTCCGCCTGCACCCCGGCGAGGAGGTGCGCAGCCCGCTGATGGTGCTGCAGTTCTGGCAGGGCGACACGGTGCGCGCCCAGAACGTCTGGCGCCGCTGGATGTTCGCGCACGGCATGCCCCGCCGCAACGGGAAGCTCCCCGAGCCGCAGATGCCCGCCGTGAGCGGCAACCAGTTCCCGGGCCTCCTCTGCGCCGAGGCCGGCGAGTTCCAGTACCTGGACCGCTTCAAAGAGGAGCGCATCCCCATCACCCACTGGTGGATGGACGCGGGCTGGTACCCGAACAAGGGCGACTGGGGCACCACGGGAACGTGGGAGATCGACACGAAACGCTTCCCGCGCGGCATCCGGTCGATCGCGGACAAGGTGCACGCCGACGGGAAGCAGCTCATCGTCTGGTTCGAGCCGGAGCGCGTCACCGCGGGCTCGTGGCTGGCTGACAACCACCCGGAGTGGGTGCTGGGCGGCAAGGATGGCGGCCTGCTGGACCTGGGCAACCCGGACGCGTGGAAGTGGCTCGTGGAGACGTACGACGGGCTGATCACGGAGCAGGGCATCGACTACTACCGCCAGGACTTCAACATGGACCCCCTGCCCTACTGGCGCTCGCACGATGCGGACGATCGGCAGGGCATCACCGAGAACAAGCACGTGCAGGGCTACCTGGCGTTCTGGGATGAGCTGGTGCGCCGTCACCCGAGCATGATGATCGACTCCTGCGCCAGCGGCGGCCACCGCAACGACCTGGAGACGCTGCGCCGCTCGGTGCCGCTCCTCCGCAGCGACTACATCTTCGACCCGGTCGGCGAGCAGTGCCACACGTACGGCTTCGCGTCATGGGTGCCGTACTGGGGCACGGGTTTCATCGACTACGACCTGTACATCGCGCGCGGATGCTACGGCATGGACACGACGCTGGGCATGGACGCGCGGCGCAAGGACCTGGACTGGAGCCTGCTGCGCCGCATCTGCAAGGAGTGGCGGGAGGTCGTCCACTGCTTCGAGGGCGACTACTATCCGCTGACGACCTACACGGTAGCCGAGGACCAGTGGATCGGGTGGCAGTTCAACCGGCCCGACCTGGGCGAGGGCATCGTGCAGGTGTTCCGCCGCGGCAAGAGCGTCTACGAGTCGGTGCGCCTCCAGCTCCGCGGCGTCGACCCGAAGGCGACGTACGTGGTCACCGACGCCGATGAGGGCAAGCCCCGCCGCATGACCGGCGAGTCGCTGATGGAGCCGGGCCTGCTCGTGAAGATCGGCTCGCGCCCCGGCTCGGCGCTGGTGCGGTACAAGGTGGCGAAGTAGGGTAGGAGCAGGCATGGCAGCACGGGGAACCATAGTGTTCGCAGCGTTCGCGCTCTGGCTCGTGCAGGGCGCGAACGCCGCGGGAGGGCAGGCGAGGATGGGTAAGGCGACAGCGGCGAAGCCGAGCGTGACGCAGGTTGCGCCGGGCATCTGGCGGTACCGGTTCGGCGAGCCGGAGCGCTTAACCCCGGCTTCGTTCAGGTCCGGCCAGATCCGCGCGGACGCCCTCGCCAAGCTGCCCACTGCGAAGGACGCGCCCATCCCCGAGGCGGCCATCCGCTTCGAGGCGATCCAGCGCGGCTGCTCGCTCCTGCTGCCCATGGCGACCGAGGAGCGCATCTACGGGCTGGGGCTGAACACGCGCGTGTTCGAGAAGAGCAACAAGCGCCAGAAGCTCATCCCCTCCGACGCGCCCGAAGACCCGGCCGGCCCGTCGCACGCGCCCGTGCCGTTCTACGTCTCGACGGCCGGCTACGGCGTCTACGTCGACACGGCGCGCTTCGCCAGCTTCTACGTGGGCAACGTGGCGCCGCTGGAGGACGCCGCCCAGAGCGCGGCGGCAGGCGGCCTCGCGACCAGCACGGGCGAGCTGTACAAGGCCCGGGCCTTGGCCGAGCGGCACATGATGGTCGACATCCCGGCGGCTCGCGGCGTGGACGTGTACGTGTTCGCGGGTCCGACGATGCTCGATGCGGTGCGGCGCTACGTCCTCTTCTCGGGCGGAGGGCCGGTGCCGCCGCTCTGGGGGCTGGGCGTCGCGTACCGCGGCAAGAGCGACTTCACCGAGGAAGACGCGGTCAAGCTCGCCCAGTCCTTCCGCGAGCAGCACATCCCGTGCGACGTGTTCGGCCTGGAGCCCGGCTGGGAGACCCACGCCTACTCCAGCACGTTCGTGTGGGAGAAGTCGCGCTTCCCGGACCCCGACCGCTACTGCCGCCGCATGCAGGACATGCACTACCACCTCAGCGTCTGGCAGCACGCCTTCACGCACCGCGACTCGCCCCTGCACGAGCCCCTGAAGCCGCTCTCCGGCAGCTACCGCGTGTGGGACGGCCTGGTGCCGGACTTCGCCAAGCCGGAGGCGCGCAAGCTGTTCGCGGACCACAACGACCAGACGCTCTTCGCCAAGGGCGTGGACAGCGTGAAGCTCGACGAGTGCGACTACCAGCCCTTCGGCCCCGAGCCCTGGTCGTTCCCGGAGGCGTCGCGCTTCCCCTCCGGCCTGGATGGCGAGCAGATGCACTCGGTCTTCGGGATGCTGTATCAGCAGACGCTGCTCGCCCCGTTGGCTGCCCGCAACAAGCGCACC
>CAZFLM010000102.1:0-19781 GCA_964519955.1 uncultured Chthonomonadaceae bacterium
CCCGCCCGGCGTCGGCAAGACCTCGCTCGGGCGCAGCATCGCTAAGGCGCTAGGCCGCGAGTTCGTGCGGATCTCGCTGGGCGGCGTGCGCGACGAGGCCGAGATTCGCGGCCACCGCCGCACGTACATCGGGGCGCTGCCTGGGCAGATCGTGCAGGGCATGCGGCGCGCGGGCTCCAACAACCCGATCTTCATGCTGGACGAGATCGACAAGGTGACCGCGGACTTCCGCGGCGACCCATCGTCGGCCCTCCTCGAAGTGCTGGACCCCGAGCAGAACTCCGCCTTCCGGGACCACTACCTGGAGGTCGCGTTCGACCTGTCCAAGGTGCTCTTCATCACCACGGCGAACGTGCTCGACACGATCCTGCCTCCTCTGCGCGACCGCATGGAGATCATCGAGATCGCGGGCTACACGGAGGAGGAGAAGATCAGCATCGCGATCAAGCACCTCGTTCCGAAGCAGATCGCGGAGCACGGCATCGAGGGGCGCATCCGGTTTCGCAAGGCCGCGCTCGCGGCGATCGTGCGGGGCTACACCCGCGAGGCCGGCGTGCGCAACCTGGAGCGGGAGATCGCGCACGTGTGCCGCAAGGCGACGCGCGCTTTCGCCGAGGAACGGATGGAGAAGCTGGTGGTGACGCCCGGCGTGGTGGCGGAGCTTCTCGGTCCGCCGCGGTTCGACCGGGAGGCCCTGGACGAGCGCACGCGTGTGCCGGGGGTCGTCACCGGGCTCGTCTGGACGCCGGTGGGCGGCGACATCGTGTTCATCGAGGCCACGGCCATGCCCAGCCCGAGCAACCGGCCTTCGTCGCTGGTCACCACCGGGCAGTTGGGCGACGTGATGGTCGAGTCCGCAAAGGCGGCTCTCTCGTACGTCCGGACGCACGGGAAGGAGATCGGCGCGGCGGATGACTTCTACGAGACGCACGATATTCACATCCACGTGCCCGCCGGCGCGGTGCCGAAGGACGGTCCCTCGGCCGGCGTGACGATGACCACGGCGCTTGCGTCGCTGTTCAGCGGGCGCCTCGTCCGGCCAGGGCTGGCGATGACGGGCGAGGTGACGCTGAGCGGCAAGGTGCTGCCGGTGGGCGGCATCAAGGAGAAGGTGCTGGCGGCCCGCCGCGCCGGGGTGACGAACATCATCTTGCCGGAGCGCAACCGGAAGGACTACGTCGAGGACATTCCGCCGGAGGTGCAGGCCGAGCTGACCGCGGTCTTCGTGCGCGACGTGCGGCAAGCGCTCGACGCGGCTCTGGAGCCCCGGGGCGAGCCAACTCCGAAGCCGGCCCGCGCGAAGCGCCGTCCACCCCAGAACTGAGCCGCAGCACCGCCACAGAGGCGCCGCCCCAACCACTGGGGCCGGCGCCCCTCGCCTTGTGCGCCAAGACCGACGCCTCGCGTCCGCGCAAGGTCAGGCGCAACCGCGTGACGAGGCACTGGAAATCGGTGCAAATGCGAGGCCAAGCCGCCGATAATGAAAGGGGCGTCTCCCAGCAGGGAGAGCGCAAGCCGTGCGGCCAGCGTGAACCAGGCGGCCGACGGCCCTCGGTTGGATCGTGGTTGGGTGAACCTCCGCCGGCGGTGGCAGATCCAAGCGTCGTGTTAGCAGTTGCCGTGACCCATCGACGAGGCTCCTATGTCTCACTACGATAGCTTGGCCCGGATGCCATCCTTCGCAGCATCGACGGACGTGAACAACGAACAGGCCGAAGTACGCCTCCTCGTGGTGGACGACGACGACCTGATCCGCTCGCTGCTGACCAATGCGCTAACCGAACAGGGTTACGGCGTCGCCACCACGGGGTCGCCGCAGGAAGCTCTCGACATGCTGCAGCGCGAGAGCTTCGACATGGTGTTCGCCGATCTGTGCATGCCTGGCGTCACCGGCATGGACCTGCTCTCGCGCATCCGCGCCTCGAAGCCCGAGCTGCCGGTGGTGCTGATCACGGGCTTCGGCGACGCGGCCCTCGCCCGCCAGGCCATGAGCGCGGGCGCCAGCGACTTCATCACGAAGCCCTTCCGCGCGCAGGATCTGCCGATCATCATCGAGCGCAACCTGACGCGCCACGACCTTTCCCGCCGCCGCTCCCTCGCCCACAAGCATCAGCTTCAGATCTCGTACGAGGCCGTGCTCGACGCGCTGCTCACCGCACTCGACACGCGAGACACGGAGACCGAGGGGCACTCGGAGCGCGTGACCGCCTACACGATGCTGCTCGCCGACGGCATGGGCGTGCCGACCGACATGCTCTACCACATAGAGCGCGGCGCGCTGCTGCACGACATCGGCAAGATCGGCGTGTCGGACGCGATCCTGCACAAGCCCGGGCCGCTGACCCCGGCGCAGTGGGCCGAGATGAAGCGCCATCCGGAGATCGGCTACCGCATGTGCGCGCGGATCGACTTCCTCTCGGGCGCCGCCGAGATCGTCCTGCAGCACCACGAGCGGTGGGACGGGATGGGCTACCCCAGCGGACTCAAGCGCGACCAGATCCACATCGGGGCGCGTATCTTCTCCGTAGTCGACACGTTCGACGCAATGACCACCGACCGCCCCTACCGCAGCGCCCTGCCCTACGCGGACGCCCGCGCGGAGATCGCCCAGCACGCCGGCACGCAGCTCGACCCGGACGTGGTGGAGTGCTTCCTGGCGATCCCCGAGCGGCGCTGGATCAGCCTGCGCGACGGCCTTACCCCGTAGGGCGGATCAACGGGAGCAGAAGCCGCGCGTCTGCACGGAGACCTACTGCGATGTGATACGAAAGCGGCGGAGCGCCTTCCGAGGGCGCCCCGCCGCTTTGGCACTACTGGCACGGTCCAGGTCGTCTGTTCTGTCGAGATCGGCGAAGCGTCGATTCCTGCCTATTGCTTCGCTGTGGCAGCAGGCGCCTCCACAGGTATTCCGAGGCCGCGCAGTGCTTCCTCGAGCCGGCCTGGACGGTCTCCCGACAACGCGGCGACGATCTTGCCGCTGCGATCGATAACGTACTGCGTCGGGATGCCCGAGACCTTGTAGAGCTTGCTGGCGAAGCTCTTCTGGTTGTCCTTGCCCGCCGGGTCGAACGCGACCGGGAAGGTGTACTTCGAGGGGACGTTCGCTGCTACCCACTTCGCGTACGCCTCTTTCGAGTCGAACACGCACACCGCGAGCACGGCAGCGTCCGTGCGGTCCTTGAGCTGCTGATACACCTCCTGCAGATGCGGCATGGACTGCTGGCAGGGCCCGCACCAGGTCGCCCACAGATCGAGCACGACCACCTTGCCGCGCAAGTCGGACAGGCGCACCGTCTTGCCGCCCGCGCCCGTCACCGCGAAGTCCGGCGCCTTGGCGCCTACACCGATCATCCTCGGGAACGAGAACACCTTGCCGCCCGCCGGCGGCACGAACGTGTACTGCTTCACAGGAATCGGCTTGTTCAGTTCCCACGAGTTGAACTGCTCCAGCAGCGTCGTCGAAGTGGCCCCGTCCTTCGTAACGAACGCGCTGTGCCGGTACGGAAGACGCGTTCTGGCATCGATCCAGAGCTTGTCGGAGTAGACGGTCACAGAGCCGTCCTGCCCCTTGCGCTCCGGCTGGAAGTCCGTCCGGACAAGCATCGCGCGCCCGTCCAGCGTGTCTTCCGCGATCACGCGCTTCACGTTCGCGGCAGCCTTGTCAGGCGAGAACTGGCTGTCGAGGTCGAGCATCTCGTTGATGCTCACGATGACCCGCATCTGCGAGGGCGGCCCTTCGTCCGGTGGAGGCAGCCTCCGGTACGAGTTGGAATCCCCGTAGTACTCGACCTCGGTCCTGCCGTCGGTGGTGTACGTCGACGGCTTCTCCTTCTTGGTCACCGGAGTCAGCTCGAGGTAGACCTTGTTCGGCAAGGTGATCTTCGCGGACACTGTGATCCACTGCGCGAGGGCGCCGCTATCGTCCAGCCTGGACACCGTGGCACGGAATGCGGCGGTCTTCACGCCGGACAGCCCGCTCGTGGCGGCTGCGGGAACGGCAGAGGCAATCGCCGTGATGGCGAGGGCAGATGCGAGGCGACATCTCGATGTGGTCAGCATAGCGATCCAGTCTTGCTTGCGCGTTGCACGAAGAAGGCGGGTGGCGGCACGCATCTGCCGCCACCCGCCTCCGGTAGTGGCCACCCTACTTCGTGAGGGTGAAGTAGTAGTCCTGGTCCCCGCCCTGGGAGGCGGGCGCCATCAGGTCTCCGACGTTGTTCGACTTGTAGGTGTCCACCGACCACGCGTTGTACTGCACGGTCGGGATGACCGGCTTGGACGCCTTGACGTGCGCGTCAGCCCAGAGCACGTTCGCCATGCCGCCATGCCGTCCGTGTAGAGCTGGGGAATGCGATGACGGCGGATTCAGCATGTTCGTGCGGCGGAGTGAGCCGAGCGGGCTGTACGCGAACTTGATCGCGTCCGCCATGTAGACGGTGTCCGCTGGCGCAGTGATCGTTGCCATCGCCACGCCCTCGTAGTGCCCCGACGAGTAGGCGATCAGCTTCTGGTTCATGCCATACGCGGCCCAGACCGGGATGCCGTTCGCCAGGTCGATCGAGAACGGGGCCAGTCCAAGCGCGGTGGGGCAGTCCTCGATCTGCGTGTTCTTCATATACGGCTGGAGGAAGCCCTGGTTGGCATGGTAGGTCATGGTCGAGAAGTCCATGAAGCCGTCCCAAGCCCAGATGCCGGTGCTGCTGTAGGACATCCACGGGAAGAAGGTCTCGTCATAGTCCTCGGTATACATCAACGTGGCGATACCGACCTGCCGGATGTTCGACTGGCAGGATGCCTGTCGCGCCTTCTCGCGCGCTTGGGCGAACACCGGGAACAGGATGGCTGCCAGGATTGCGATGATCGCGATAACCACGAGCAGCTCGATCAGCGTAAAGCCTGGACGCCGCATGTTGCGACGGGAGATGGCAACGTCCATCATCAGGTGGCTCCTTTTCGGGAAGTGCAGATAGGTCGACCGCGTGCGCCGAGCACTGAGGCAAGCGCTCACCGATCGCGGCGATGCGCGGCGCCTGGACGCCAGGCGGATCGGCCAATGACGCAGCTCTCTGCGTCCGGCACACCGGCGGCCGACACGCCGGCGCCCACACGCCGCGCGCACGCGACGTCCGACGGGATCGCGGCAACCGTGGACAGCGCGCTCGTCGAGTCGAGATCGAGATAACCGGTGAGCAGTCTAGCACGCGACTCCCAGTGTCAGCTAGAGGCGCGGCGGTTGTGCGGCGACTTCGGCCGAAACCTGGTACCGCCGCGCTCCGGCTCTGCGGGTGTGAGGACAACGGCGTACCGCCGCGCTGCCCCACCCAGCCGCGGGCGAACGCCTCGTAACGCGCTGCGTGCCCTGTGCTCGGCGGCCATGGGCCAGGCGCAACCTCGGGCGCGATGCGCCTACGCCAGGTCCGCGTAGAGCGGCGTCGAGAGGTACCGCTCACCGGTCGAGGGCAGCAGCGTCACGATCAGCTTGCCCGCATTCTTTGGCCGCTTGGCCAACTGGACCGACGCCCACACCGCGGCTCCTGAGGAGATGCCGGCGAAGACCCCCTCCTCGCGAGCCACTCGGCGCGCCGTGTCGAACGCATCCGCCGCCTCGACCGTCACGATCTCGTCGACGACCGACATGTCGAGCACGTCCGGCACGAATCCGGCGCCGATGCCCTGGATGGGGTGCGGGCCCTTGGGCTTGCCCGAGAGGACCGCGCTTGCGGCCGGCTCCACCGCGACGATCTTGACGCCCGGCTTGCGCTCCTTGAGCACCTGCCCCACCCCGGTGATCGTGCCGCCGGTGCCCACCCCGGCGACGAAGATGTCCACCTGGCCATCCGTGTCGCGCCAGATCTCCTCGGCCGTTGTGCGGCGGTGGATATCGGGGTTCGCCGGGTTCACGAACTGCCCGGCGATAAGATAGCGGCTGTCGCTGGCGGCCAGTTCCTCCGACTTGCGGATCGCGCCCGGCATGCCCTCCGGCCCTGGGGTGAGGATCAGCTCGGCGCCCAGGGCTCTCAGCAGCGCCCTGCGCTCGGCCGACATCGTCTCAGGCATCACAATGGCCAGCTTGTAGCCGCGGGCCGCCGCGACGAACGCGAGGGCGATGCCCGTGTTGCCGCTCGTTGCCTCAAGGAGGATCGTGTCCTCCTTGATCAGGCCGTCGCGCTCGGCCGCATCGATCATGGCGGCGCCGATGCGGTCCTTGACGCTCGACAGCGGGTTGAAGTATTCCAGCTTGGCCGCGACCGTAGCCACGGCCCCGTCGGTCACTCGGTTCAGGCGCACCAGGGGCGTGTTGCCCACCAACTGCGCGATGTTGTCCGCGATCTTCATCGGTATGCTCCCTCTATCCGGCCGCCGGTCACCTAGATGCCGGGCATTATGCTCATCGTCTCATCGAGGCGCTGCCGCTCCGCCACGATATCGGCGAGGCTGACGCCCTCGAGCCATGCGGCGAGCCGGGCCTCCGCCCGCTGGAAGAACCGGTGCACCGTGTACGCCGACGGCTCCGTGCTCGGGTCCGGCAGGCCGCCCTCGTCCTCCATCAGGACGCCCGGCCCGCCGACCGCCCGCACGATGCGCCGCAGGCTGACGGACCTGGGCGACGCCGCCAACACGTAGCCGCCGCCCGCGCCGCGAATGCTGCGCACGAGCCCTTCGCGCTTGAGCACCACGAGGATCTGGTCCAGGTACGGCCCCTGGAGGCCCTGCCTGGAGGCAATGTCGCGGCTCTGGCACGGCTTCTCCGCCGGCTGCGTTGCGAGGTCCATCAAGGCGCGCACGGCGTAGTCGACCCGCGATCCGAACAAGGCCATCGTCGTCCTCCCCCAGTCCATACGGATGGACCGGACACTGCATTCCTGACTATTTCAGTATACTTACTCCAGTTCGGTGTGTCAATCCGCGGCGAAGCGCCGGGCAGGCTCGTGAGAAGGTCCCCGGGGCGCGGTGTTCCATTTCGGCGGCCGACACGCTATAATAGTGTGCCGCTTCGGCCCGAGCGCATCGGGTTGGGTGCGGCAACGCCCTTCCCATTCGCCACCTCGGAGGGCAAATACCGGCTTCGGCAAGCGGCAGGTGTCCGCGCGCACGGTCCGCCGGTGGTTCCCGTGTGCACAAAGCGGCTCGGCCGCAAACCCGACGGAGGGACATGCTAGGTTGAAGAACATACACACCCGCCTCTTTCTGGTCATTCTCATCCTCCTGGTGGGCTCCATCTTCGCGATCGTGAAGTTGCCGCTGCGAAGGGGTCTCGACATCCAGGGCGGGATGCGGGTGGTGCTCCGCGCCGACAAGAGCCAGGCCAAGGGCGTCTGGAACGCCGACAAGCTCGAGATGATCCGCGGCATCATGCAGAATCGGGTCGACGGCCTGGGCGTCACCGAGCCGGTCCTCTACACGAAGCCGGAGCAGGACCAGATCGTCGTCGAGCTGCCGGGCATCAAGAACAAGGCCGAGGCGCTGGCTGCCATCCAGACGACGGCGAAGCTCGAGTTCCGCTATGTCCCGATGCTCGACAGTGGCGAGTGGCGTGACAGCGAAGAGACCATCAACGGGCGCGAGACGGGCTTCTACAAGATCACGGGGCCGGACGGCAAGGATGTCAGCGCCGCGGAACTCGATGCCCGCGTGTTCAGCCAGGCGCCGGTTCTCACGGGCGCCGAACTCGAGCCTAACTCGAAGGTGGAGCTGACCGGCAAGGGTGTCGTGATCCACTTCGAGTTCAAGGACGCCGCCAAGAAGACCTTCGAGGACTTCACGCGCACCAACATCGACAAGCGGCTCGCGGTGTTCCTCGACAAGCGCCTCGTCAGCGCGCCGAAGATCAACGACGTCATCCCCGGTATCGGCATCATCGAGGGACACTTCACCATCGAGCAGGCCAAGACACTCTCCAACCAGCTCAACGCGGGCGCCCTGCCGGTGCCGCTGGTCCTCGAGCAGCAGCAGAACATCGAGGCCACGCTGGGTAACGAGGCGGTCCACCAGACGATTATCGCGGGCGCCGTGGGTCTCCTTCTGGTCCTCGTGTTTATGGTCTACATGTACAAGGTGCCGGGCATCCTTGCCGATCTCGCCCTGGTCCTGTACACGCTGTTCTCGTTGGCGCTGTTCAAGCTGATTCCCATCACGCTGACCCTGCCGGGCATTGCGGGCTTCATCCTCTCGATCGGTATGGCGGTAGACGCGAACATCCTGATCTTCGAGCGCATGAAGGAGGAGCGGCACTCAGGCAAGTCGCTGCGTGCCTCGATCGAGGCCGGGTTCAAGCGCGCCTTCACCGCCATTCTCGACTCGAACGTCTGTACGCTGATCACCTGTTCGGTGCTGTACGTGTTCGGTACCGGTTCGGTGAAGGGCTTCGCCCTGACGCTCGCAGTCGGCGTCCTGGTTTCGATGTTCACGGCCATCACCTGTTCGCGGACGTTCCTGCTGATCCTCACCGGAACGCCGGCCGGCCAGAACGACAGGCTCTACCCGCTCGGCAAGGGCTTCCACCCGAAGCTCAACGTCGTCAGCAACATGTACCGTTGGTACGCTCTCTCGGCGCTCATCATCATCCCGGGCCTCGTCTTCTGGCTTGGCTTCCGGGGTACGCGGTACAGTATCGAGTTCGAGCCGGGCACCGAGTTCGCGATCAGCTTCAATCATCGGCCTGACGCCGCCAAGATCAAGGCCATCGCCGCTGAGGCCGGCCACAAGGAGTGTCGCGTTCAGCTTGCCGAGGGCAACCTCGTGTACGTGACGACCAAGGAGATGAAGGACGTCGCGGCCCGCGATGCGCTGGGCGCCAGGCTGGCATCCGACGGCGGCAAGGTCGAGTCCACCTCCGTCGCGAGCCCGGCGATCAGCAAGGAACTGACGTCCAACGCCATCAAGTCGGTCCTGTACGCCTCGCTGCTGATCGTCCTGTACCTGGCCATCCGGTTCGCGATCGGCGGCCTCGTCGAGGGACTGCGGTTCGGCGTCTGCGCGGTCATCGCCATGCTGCACGACGTAGCGGTCCTCTGGGGCCTGTTCGCGATCTTCGGCTATGTCTGGAACTGGCAGGTCGACAGCTTGTTCGTCACGGCGATGCTGACGGTCATCGGCTTCTCGGTGCACGACACCATCGTCATCTTCGACCGGATACGCGAGAACCTGCACCATCGGGCGCGCGGCGAGACCTTCGGCGAGGTGACGGACCGCAGCATCGAGCAGACCTTCTCGCGGTCGGTGGCCACGTCGTTCACGGTCGTGCTGACCCTCACCGCCCTGCTCGCCCTTGGCGGAGCCACGATCCGCGTGTTCGTAGCCGCCTTGCTGCTCGGCGTCATCAGCGGAACCTACTCGTCGATCTTCAACGCGAGCCCGCTGGTGGTGCTCTGGAAGCGGCTGACGAAGGACACGGGCATGCCGACGCCCGCGGCGGCTCCGGCCGGAACGCCCAGGGCCACGGTTCGCCCGACGGTCGAGGCGCCCGCAAGACCGCGTCCGACCCGGCCGGCTGTGCCGAAGCCCGAAGGTGACGCGGCCGCCGAGACGGACGCCACCGGCACCAAGTCGAAGAAGCGCAAGCGCCGCATGTAGCCCGGACACACGGGCGCGAGCCAGGCGAGGCAGGCAGCCTGTGGAGGGCCATCCCCCTTCCCAGGCTGCCTTGCTTCCGGCCGGCGCGCACAGAGACGAGCCACCAGGAAGGAGCAGCCTCCATGGCGACCCAGCAGCCGCAGCAGCCCCGTCGTACGACGCGGATCAGTCTGCGCACGGCCTTCTTGCTCCTGCTCATCGGACTGCTCTGCGCGTTCGCGCTCGGCAATAGCCAGATGGTTCAGGTCTGGCCCTTCCGCTGGAATGTGCCCCTGTTCGCCGTTGTGCTCGGCTGCTTCGGCATCGGTCTGCTGACGGGCTGGATCGGTCGGGGCGTTCTCGCCGGCAGGCGGCGCGCTCCAGCGCCCGAGACGCCCCAGGCCGCGCAGACGCAGCAGTAGCACCAGTCGTACTCGCCCCTCGCATCCCGCTCCTCGGAGGAAGCATTTGGCGCTCCGCCGCACCAAGCGTTGGCAGAAGACCGCGGGTGACGCGGCCGCCGCCGAGCGCCTTGTCTCCGAGATCGGCTGCAGCGCCATCACCGCCCACCTCTTGGTCACGCGCGGCATCAGCGACCCCAAGGCGGCCTCCGACTTCCTGCATCCGTCGTTCGACCACCTTGCCGACCCACAGGCGCTCCCCGACGCGGATCGCGCCATCGATCGCATCCTGGCCGCGCTGCGCGACAAGGAGCGCATCTACGTCCACGGTGACTACGACAGCGATGGCGTGACCGCGGCGGCGCTGTGGACGCGGCTTCTGGGCAAGCTCGGCGCCGACGTGCGCGCCCACGTGCCGCATCGCCACCGCGACGGCTACGACATCCGCAGCAAGTTCGTCGAGCAGGCGCGGGGGGAAGGCGCCACGCTCATCATCACGGCGGACTGCGGCGTGCAGCGCTACGACGAGGTGGAGGAGGCGCGCGCCGTCGGGATCGACGTGGTCATCACCGACCACCACGAGCCGGGCGATGTGCTGCCGTGCGCCACGGCGATCGTGAACCCGAACCGCCGCGATTCCGGTTACCCATTCAAGCCCCTGGCCGGCGTGGGCGTGGCGTTCCGGCTTGGCGAGGCGCTCATTCGGCGGCTGGGGCTGCCCGTGGCCTCGTACCGGCGCGCGTACGGCGACCTGGCGGCCATCGGCACCGTGACCGACATCATGCCGCTCCTGGGCGACAACCGTGTGATCGTCAAGAGCGGTCTCGAGGCGCTGCAGGGCACGCAGAAGCCGGGCCTCCGGGCGCTGATGGAGACGGCCGGCGTGGCGAAGCGCCCGATGACGGCCCACTGCATCGGCTACGTGCTCGGGCCCCGGTTGAACGCGATCGGCCGGGTGGACGATTCCCGCCTCGCGCTGGATCTGCTGCTGACCCGCAGCGAGGAGGAGGCCGCCCGGCTTGCCGCCCGGCTGGAGCGCGCCAACACCGAGCGACGGGAGGCCGAGGCGGCTATTCTGGAGGACGCGCTCGCGATGATCGAGACCAACGGCATGGCCGAGGCGCCCTGCCTTGTGCTGGTGGGCGACGGGTGGCACGGCGGCGTCATCGGCATTGTGGCGAACCGTCTGGTCGACCGCTTCACCCGGCCCACGGTGATGATCTCGATGGACGCGGAGGCCGGCACGGGACGCGGCTCGGCCCGGAGCATCCGTCCGTTCGACCTGTACGAGGCCATCCGCCAGTGCGGCGACGATCTGATCGAGTTCGGTGGGCACTCACATGCCGCGGGCTTCTCGATCGACGCAGGCCGGGTCGCCTCGTTCGCGGAGCGGATGGTGGGCATTGCGGGCGCAAGGCTCGTCGAGGAGGACTTCGTGCCCTGCCTGCCGATCGACGCGGAGATGCCCGCCGAGAAGGTCACGCTCGACCTCGTGGGGGAGCTGTCGGCCTTCGAGCCGTGGGGCCACGACAACCAGGAGCCGGTGTTCCTGTCGCGGGGGCTGGAAGTAACGGACGTCCGGCGCGTCGGGCGCGACCAATCGCACCTGAAGCTGGGGTTGAAGGCCGGCGACGGCGAGCCGGTTGATACGCTGATGTGGGGCGCGGGCGATCGGGCCGACCAGGTGGAGCCGGGCGACCGGATAGATGTGTGCTACATCGCTCGTATGAACTGCTACAACGGGCGGACCCGCCTGCAATTCATCGCCGAGGACATGCAGCACAGCGAGCCGGTGTAACGTCGTCGACTGGTCGCGGAGGAAGTGACGGGGCAAACGCCGTATACGCCCCCATAGCGTAGTGCGGTGAACGGGAGGGCGGGCATCCGTGGTGGCGGTGGCTACGGAGCGCTACCCTCCAGGGGTTGCATGGCCGCACGTGCAAGGTAAGGAACGCAGATGGCAGCCGAACGCATACCGGAACCCTATCGGCCTGAAGGGGAGTTCGAGGCCCTCGTCCAGGACGTCCTGCGCTACCGCGCGCAGGCCGATGTGGCGCCCCTGCGCGCCGCGTTTGAGTACGCGCTCGCCAAGCACGACTGCCAGATGCGCAAGTCGCTCGGCGCGGACGGCCACCCCCTGCCCTACATCAGCCACCCTCTCGCGGTCGCCCGCATCCTCGCCGGGCTGGAGATGGACACGTCCACCATCCGCGCGGCGCTGCTCCACGACGTCATCGAGGACTGCAAGGTCACGCCCGAGGAGATGGCCGAGCAGTTCGGCCCGGAGATCGTCGCACTCGTCGACGGCGTCACGAAGCTGCGCACCGTGGCCAAGGATGTATTCCGCGAGAACTCGGAGGCCATCGACGAGCCGCGCTCGCCGGAGGAGCACCAGCGATTCGAGCGCCAGCAGGACACCATCAAGCGTGCGGCCAATCTGCGCAAGATCTTCCTCGCGATGGCGACCGACCTGCGGGTCATCATCATCAAGCTTGGCGACCGGCTGCACAACATGCGTACGCTGGGCGCGATGGACCCGGCCAAGCAGCGCAGCATCGCGCGGGAGACGCTGCAGATTTACGCGCCGCTCGCCCACCGGTTGGGCATCTGGAAGATGAAGTCCGAGCTGGAGGACCTCGCGTTCAGCTACCTCGAGCCGGCTGCGTACGCGCGGGTGAAGGAGCGCGTCGACGAGACCCGCGCGGACCGCGATGGCGAGATCGCCGAAGCCGTGCAGATGCTGAAGGAGCGCCTCGCCTCGGAAGGGCTGCCGGACGCGCACGTCAACGGGCGGCCCAAGCACCTGTACGGCATCTACGAGAAGATGAAGAAGCAGGACCTCGATTTCGCCGAGATCTACGACATCGTGGCCCTGCGGGTCATCGTCAACGCCCGCCCCGAGTGCTACCAGGCGCTGATGGTGGTCAGCGGGCTCTGGCCGCCGATCCCCGGGATGTACGGCGACTACATCGCGCGCTCCAAGAGCAACCTCTATCAGTCGCTGCACCTGAAGGTCGTCGGCCCGCGCGGCAAGCCGCTGGAGGTGCAGATCCGCACGTGGGACATGCACCGCACCGCCGAGTTCGGGGTCGCGGCGCACTGGGCGTACAAGGAGAAGGGCGAAGGGGGCAAGGCGAGCGACCAGTTCGAGCGCAAGCTCAACTGGCTGCGGCAGCAGCTCTTCGACTGGCAGGCGGACGCGAGAGACTCCGGCGAGTTCCTGCGCTCCGTCACCGAGGACCTGTTCACCGACATGGTCTTCGTGTTCACGCCGAAGGGCGAGGTAATCGACCTCCCATCCGGCGCCACGCCCATCGACTTCGCCTACCGCATCCACTCCGACGTCGGCAACCGGGCGGTCGGAGCGCGCGTCAACGGGCGCATGGTGCCGCTGTCGCACACGTTCCAGAACGGCGACGTGGTCGACATCATCACGCGGTCCAACAGCGCCCCCAGCCGCGACTGGCTCGGCTTTGCGCGGACCTCCCACGCGCGCAGCAAGATCCGCGGCTACTTCAAGCGCCTGCTGCACGGCGAGCACGTGCAGAACGGGCGCGACGTGCTCGCCCGCGAGGCCGAGCGGCTCGGACTGGACGCCCACGCGCTGCTCAAGGACGAGGCGCTGCGAGCGATCGCGCCGCACTTCAACATGCCGAACGAGGTGGAGCTGCTGGCGTGCGTGGGCTACGGCACGCTCGGCGTCAGCGCGGTCGTCAACCGGCTGCGGCCCCCCGAGCAGGCGCCCAAGGGCCTCATCATCAACCGCGAGCGGGCCGACGCTCGGAAGATGCGGGTGCGCGCCGGCAGCATCGACAACGTGTCGTTCAAACGCGCGCACTGCTGCCTGCCCATCCCGGGCGACGCGGTGGTCGGCTACGTGACGCGCGGGCGCGGGATGACGCTGCACCGGAGCGAGTGCGCCAACATCGAGCGCTACCGGCAGTCCGAGCCCGAGCGGCTGAACGAGGTGGACTACGTCAGCGGGGACGGTCAGCTCTACGGCGTGTGCGTTATCATCGAGACGGCCGACCGGAGGAACCTGCTCGCGGACGTGGGCGCGATCTTCGGGGAGCAAGGCATCAACATCACCGAGGTGCATACGAAGTCGCACCCCAACGGCACCGCGGTGCTCAGCATCCACGCCGAGGTGCGGGACGTGGAGCACCTGAACCGCCTCTTCGTCTCGATCCGCCGCCTCTCCGACGTGCTCAGCATCGTACGGAAGTAGGCCCCCGCTCAGCCGATGTGCGCGCGGCGGTGGAACACCCACCACTCCGCCGCGAGCAGCACCACCAGCGCCGCCGTCAGCCAGGGCCACGCCTCGCGCGCGATCGTGATGCGCCTCCCCTGCGAGCCCTCGGGCCCCTGCCCCAGGTCTGGCGCGGGCTTCGGCGCGATGTCGGACTCCGCCGCATCCGCCAGGTTCGCCGCGAAGGTCGTCCCCGCGCCGCCTCCCCCGCTGACCCCGTAGAACCCCGCGGTCTCCGTCTCATCGAAGGCCGTGCTCTGCCCCACGGTCAGGTCCCGCTTCGAGCCGTCCGGCTTCGTCACCGTCAGCTTCGTCGCGCCGGCCGGCGGATCGAGCGCCATCGGCGAGCCGGTGCGCACCTGCAGACCGTCCGTCTCGCCGCTCCGCGACAGCCAGCGCACGGCGTTCGAGAGGAAGATCGGGTAGGCCACCGAGGTCGGGAACGCGCCATGCGCCGCGTCGAGGCGGAAGGCGGTCCACAGGGCGCGCGTGCGGCCCTCGTCGCCCGCCACCACGGCCGCGCCGAACTCCGACGAGGCGATCTCGCGCGCCCAGGGCTTCGGCGCGGCCTTGTAGAACCCGCTCCAGCGGTTTCGGCCGAAGTGGACGTAGCGCAGGGCCGGGTGCCCGCGATCGGCGTCGATCACCGAGCCGCTGGCCTCGGTACCGGTCGGCGCCGCCGGGCAGCGGTCGCCCACGCAGCCTGCGTAGAGGTAGTTGCCGTCGGACAGACGCTCCGGCGCGGCGCCGTCGAAGACCACCGCATCGTAGCCGGCCGGCCCCGGGAACCCGGCGAGCTTCACGCGGCTGAGATCCACGCTCGGGTCGACCTTGAGCGCCGCCTCCAGGTACGGGTTGCCCTCCGTAACGAGGAGCACCTTGAGCGGCTTGAACGGTGCGACCACCGCATAGGCGCGGTTGTCGGCGGCCAGGTCGTCGTCCGGGTCGAGGCGGACTTCCAGGCGGGAGACGGCGGCGGGCTCCGGCAGCTCGAAGACATCGGCGACCTCGGCGCCCGCCGGCAGCGAGACTTCGTGCGCGTCGATGACGTTGCCCGAGTCGGAGATGGTCACGGTGGACCGGCGGACGGCGCGGGTGTAGTTGCGCACCGAGACGAGCATCTCCAGCTTGCGGTCACCTGCCGGGTTGCGCCGGCAGTCCACGGCGACGATGCCCGCGTTCTGCCCGGAGCGGCCCACCATGTGGAAGCGCATCGCCGACTTGCCCAGGTTGATGCCGGCCAGCGGCGGGAAGCCGCCATCGGTGACCACGTCGACGCGCGAGGCCTCGCGGGCGGCCACCAGCGAGGAGGCCAGGTTCAGCGCGTCGCGCATGTTGGTGCCCGTGTCGAGCGCGCGAACCGAGGAGACCGCGCGGTTCAGCTCCGAGCGGTCCGACGTGAAGGGAGTCACGGCCTCCGCGCGAGCGCCCGCCGCGACGATGAGCATCTGATCGCCGGGCTGCATCTCGCCGATAATCCGCCGCGCCTCGCGCCGGGCCAGCTCCATGCGGTCGGGCTTGACGTCCACCGCCTGCATGGAGGCCGAGGCGTCGAGGAGAACGACGATGCTGCGGCCGCCCAGCACGCGCGCCGACCAGGTAGGGCCGCTGAGCGCCAGGCCTAGCAGGAGCACCGTCAGCAGTTGCAGGATGAGGAGCAAGTTGCGGCGCAGCTTCTGGAACGGGGCGTTGGCCTGAACGTCGCGGATGACGTTCCGCCAGAGCAGGACCGACGAGACCACCACATCGCGGCGACGGAGGCGCAGCATGTACATCACCACGATGATCGCGGCGATGGGCGCCATCCACAGCAGGCTCAGCGGGTTGGCGAAGCGCATGTGCGGTCCTCTGGCGGCCTGGCCTCAGCGCACCACGCCGGCGCGGCGCAGCGATCCGAGGATGACCCCGTCGAGCGGGTCGGATGTCGTGACGGACAGGTAGTCGGCCCCGTAGCGCCGTGCGAAGCTGCGCACGCTGTCGCGGAAGGCCGTCACGGCAGCGTGGTAGCGCGACAGGAGCGCCGGGCTGACGCTCAGCTCGCGGGCCTCGCCGGTCTCCGAGTCGATGATGCGGAGGTCTCCCACGAGCGTGGGCTCCAGCTCCTCGCGATCGAGCACGTGGATGAGCGCCAACTGGTAGCCGCGTGCGAGCAGGCTCTTGAGGCCATCCTCCCACTCGGGGTCCAGAAAGTCCGAGAGGACGACGGCGACGCCCCGCTGCTTGGTGCGCGCCGCGAAGGCACGCATGGCGGAGCGCATCGACGTGGTGTCCTCGGCCTCGACAGCGCCGAGGTAGGAGAAGAAGGCGGGGACCGCGGCGCGCCCGCGCTGGGCAGGATGCGGCTTGCCCAGGCCCGAGGCGAAGGCGGTCAGGCCGACCCGGTCGTAGTTCGTGAGGGAGATGTAGCCCAGCGCACCGGCGATCTGGCTCGCGAACCGCAGCTTGGACGGCTCGCCGAAGCCCATGCTGCGGCTCGTATCGAGGAGCAGCGCGAGGAAGAGGTCCTCCTCCTCGATGAACAGCTTGACGAACAGCTTGTCGAGGCGGGCGGCCGTGTTCCAGTCGACGTAGCGCAGGTCGTCGCCGAGCAGGTACTCGCGGTAGTCGGCGAACTCGACGCTCGCGCCGCGCTTGAGGGACCGCTTCTCGCCCTTCATCTGGCCGACGAACGGGCGGCGCGTGACCACCGTGAGGCGCTCGAGCTTCCTGAGGAATGCGGCGTCCAGCAGCGTCTCGGGTGTGGATGCCATCGCTCTACTCCGGCTGCAGTGGGATGCCGCTGCCCGGCCCGCCCCGCGGCGTCCAGTTCAGCGGCGAGGGCGGCGCCTGGCGCGACGGCGGCCCGAACCCGGGCACCGGCATCGTCGGGTACGACTCCGTGAATGGCGACGCCTCGGGGATGACGCGCAGCTTGCGCAGCTCCTGGATGGCGGCCTGCTGACCGGCCTGGTTCTTGCGCAGATGCTCGGTGACCAGGATGTTGCTCCATGCCGTCGCAGGATCTTCCCCAAGCTTCAGGCTGGCGCGCGACCAACGGACGGACTCCGCGTAGTGGCCCAGCGCGCGCTCGCGGCCGGCCTTCCACTCGACCCACGGCAGGCTCCACGGCATCCAGCTCACCGAGGCCACCGTCAGCGCGACGAGGCCGCAGAACACGAGGGCGCTGACCACGCGGTGCCGGCCGACGACAAGCCAGCCCACCGCCATCCCGAAGAAGAGCCCCGCGAAGTGGGCCGCGTTCGCCACGTGCAGCAGATGCAGCCAGGTCGCCACGACGCAGAACAGCCCCCACCCCACCATCACGATGAGATTGCGCTTCGTCGCGACGATCTGCCAGTCCGGATACCGCTTGCGGCCGGCCCACAGCAAGCCGAACATCGCGTAGACCACGCCGGAGACGCCGACTCCCGCGCGGCTGGACAGCGCAATCTCCGCGCCCGACGAGACGACTGACGCGCCGATGAAGAAGAGCGCCCAGGCGACGGGGTGGATGGTCTCCTCCAGGAGGCAGCCGAGCGCATAGAGGTAGAGCAGGTTGAAGCCGATGTGCAGCACGGTGCTGATCATCGACGAGGGGTTCCCGTGGATGAACACCGCCGTCAGCAGTGCGCCGTAGCCTCCATCCCAGATCTCCTGGACTGGGCGGTAGCCGAACAGGCCGATGGCCTCGAGCCCGGTGCCGCGCATGCGGACCGCTACGTGGTACGAGACGGTCAGCAGCAGGCACAGGACGCACATGGTCCACGTCAGGAGGTGCGAGTGGTAGCCGGTCGCGCGCTCGGTGCTAGGCTCCATCGGGCGCTCCCGGGTTCTCGCACTTCGCCCTCGCCTCGGCGAGGAGCGCCTGAGCGTAGCCGCGCAGATCCGTGGTTGGGGCCACCTCCAGCAGCTTCTCCAGTGCCTCGACCGCGGCGGCGGCGTCGCCCAGCTTCTTGAGTCGGATCTCGGCAAGCCTCGCCAGGATCATCTCGGTGCGCTCGTGGTCGGAGTGTGCCTCGTGCAGGCGGCGGTACGCGTCCGCGGCAGCCTGGGCCTTGCCGCCATCGTCCAGCGCGCGGGCGCACGTGAACCACTCATCCGGTTCGAGGGTGGCGTCCTGGTACGCCTCGAACATGCGAGCGGCTCTCTCGCCGGCGGCCGGCCGGTCGCCTCGCGCGAGGAAGCCGGCGATGGACTTGCCGTAGTGCTCCAGCGCCTGCTCGCGATCGTCGGCCTGCGCCCAGGCCCTCGCCAACTCGCCCTCGACCTCCGGGTCGTCCGGGCGCTCGCGCAGGATGCCCTCCCAGCGATGCACCGCCGCCAGGGCGCCGCCCTCCTCCAGCTCTTTGGCCGCGTCCTCGAGGCGGTAGTCCTCGCGCCCGGCCTGGGACTGGCGCCCTGCGAACGCCGCGCCGAGCCCGATGACGAAGCCCGCCAGGTGCGCCCACTGAGCCGTGGTCTGACCGAGGCCGGCGCCCGGGCCAACCAGGTGATAGACGACCGATCCCATCTCGGCCAACATCACAACCGCGAGCAGCGCTACGGCGGACACGCCGCTCGGCAGGCCTACCACTCGGACCTTGGCCCGGTAGAACCGCACCGCGAAGACGCCCACGATGGCCGAGATGGCGCCCGAGGAGCCCACGATCGGCATGGACCAGTCGGTGCCTGGCAGGAGGCGCACCATGCCGACCTGGACCCAGCCCGTCACCGCCGCGGCGAGAACGTAGAGCCCCAAGAACCGCTTCCAGCCGAGGGCATCCTCCACGCTGCCGCCGAACACCCACAGGAAGAGCATGTTGACGGAGAGGTGGAAGACGTCCGAGTGCAGGATGGAGTAGCTCAGGCACGACCACACGTGCGGGAGCGCCGGGACGAAGGCGAGGTTGGTGTACCACGCCGTGGCCATGTTGATGCCACGCGTCGGATCGTCGGGCCCGCGCACGGCTGTGACCAGCCACACGAGGCCCATGACGGCAAAGTGGAAGAGCACCAGCAGCACGACCGTGAGTGGCGTTCTGGCGGCTGGCCGGTCGCTGGCGTAAGGTAGGAGCATAGTTGCTGGCGGTACCGTGTGCGCAAAGATGGGCGCAGCCTAGACGGCGAGCGCCTTCTGATCCCGCTGACGCACCGCCTCGACGATGGTGCCCACCAGCGAGTCGGTCTCGATCGCTTCTGCCTCGCCCTCGAAGTTGAGCAGAATGCGATGTCGCAGCGCGGGCAAGGCGACGGCGTCGAGATCCTCGATAGCGACATTGTACCGCCCGTCGAGCAGGGCGCGTATCTTGGCAGCCATCACGATGGCCTGAGCGCCGCGGGGGCTCGATCCGAAGCGCACGAAGCGCCGCACCGCGTCGGGCGCGTTCTCGTTGTCCGGGTGCGTCGCGAGCACCAGGCGGATGGCGTGGTCGCGCACGTGCGTCGCCATCGTCACCTCGCGCGCGAGCTGCCGCATCGAGAGAATGGTCTCACCATCCAGTACGGGCTGCACGTCGGAGATGTCAGCGCCCGTGGTGCGGTCCACGATGGCGGCCAGATCGTCGAAGCCAGGCGACGGCACGAGCAGCTTGTAGAGGAAGCGGTCGAGCTGGGCCTCGGGG
>CAZFLM010000103.1:0-19190 GCA_964519955.1 uncultured Chthonomonadaceae bacterium
TGACCTATTCATGCGTGGCACTGGACGGGCACGGCGGCCCATCGCGCCGCGGCGCTCGTGCATGATACGGGCGCGGGCCGGTGCGTGGGTTCGGGGACTGCGGTACAATGGTTAGCGTGACTAACAGGCCGCCCCCGCGTTCTGGAGGATTCCCATGCGTTACCCGATCGGATTCACGACTGCTCAGATGCGCCATCGCAAGCGGATGGTGCGCATGGGACAGAAGCGATACCCCACCGTCCTGATGCTCGAGCCCCTCTACACGTGCAACCTGGCCTGCATTGGCTGCACGGTGGAGCGGCACACGGGCAAGCTCTCGGACCGCCTACCGGTTGAGGAGTGCCTCAAGGCCGTCGACGACTGCCAGGCGCCCATCATCAACCTGTGCGGCGGCGAGCCCACCCTCTACCCGGAGTTGCCGCAGCTCGTGCAGGCGCTCATCGACCGGGGCAAGTACATCATCTGCTGCACGAACGCTCAGGTGCTGGACAAGAAGGTCTTCGGCGTCATCCCTCCCCACCCCCAGTTCTACTTGATGATCCACCTCGACGGCCTGCGCGAGACGCACGACTACGTCACGAACCGGGCGGGCGTGTTCGACAAGGCGGTGGCGATGATCAAGGAGGCGAAGCGCCTCGGCTACGTCACCATGGTCAACACGACCGTCTACAAGGAGACCAAGGTCGAGGAGATCGAGGAGCTGTGCAAGCTCGGCGAGCAGATCCGCGCGGACGGCGTGCTCGTCTCCCCGGGCTATGAGTATGAGAGCGTCGAGTCGGACATCTTCCTGACTGAGGAGCAGATCCACGAGAAGTTCCAGGCGATCCTGCAGTTCGCTGGCCGGTACAAGGTGAACACGACCCCGCCGTTCCTGGAGTTCGCCGCGGGCATGCGCGACCTGCCGTGCGCCCCCTGGTCCACCGTGAACTACGGCCCCGGCGGCTGGAAGGCGCCCTGCTACCTCATCGGCGAGCCGGTGGGCAAGGACTGGGCGGAGTTCTGGGAGAAGACCGACTGGGAGTACTGGGAGAGCCGCCAGGACCGGCGCTGCAAGAACTGCAAGATGCACAGCGGGTTCGAGCAAAGCGCGGTCGACGAGGCGATGCGGAGCTGGCAGGGCAAGCTGCAGATGGCGAAGTGGGCGATCTCGAAGTAGCGATATGCTAGCACTCGTCACGGGCGCCACGGGGTTCGTCGGCAGCCACGTCGCGCGGGCGCTTGCCGCCCGCGGGGCGTGCGTTCGGGTGCTCGTGCGTCGGTCCAGCCGCATCGACAACCTGGCCGACCTGGACTGCGAGCCCGTGTTCGGCGACCTGACCGACCCGGACTCGCTCCGCCACGCCGCCCAAGGTTGCGACGCCGTTTTCCACGTCGCGGCGGACTACCGCCTGTGGTCGCGCGACCCGAAGGAGCTGTACCGCGCCAATGTCGAGGGCACGACCAACGTGCTCCGCGCGGCGCGGGAGGCCGGCGCCAAGCGCGTGGTCTACACCAGCAGCGTCGGGGTCCTGGCCGCGCCGGCCACCGAGGACCCGAGCAACGAGGACACGCCGGTCACCATCGACGACATGATCGGCCACTACAAGCGCAGCAAGTTCATGGCCGAGGAAGAGGCGCGGCGGTTCTGGTCGCAGGAAGGTCTGGACATCGTCATCGTGAACCCCAGCACGCCGGTTGGGGAGCGCGACATCCGACCGACGCCGACGGGCAAGATCATCGTCGACTTCCTGAACCGGAAGATGCCCGCCTTCGTGGACACAGGTCTCAATCTGGTGGACGTGCGCGACGTGGCGGAGGGCCATGTGCTGGCGCTGGAGCGCGGCCGATCCGGCGAGCGTTACATCCTGGGCAACCAGAACATGACGCTCCACGGCATCCTGCAGGAGTTGGGCGCCATCACCGGCATCCCGGCGCCCACGCGGCGCATCCCCCACCAGGTCGCGTACGCCGCCGCCTGCGTCGACACGTGGCTGTTCGGAACCGTCCTCCGGCGCCCCCCGCACATACCCATCGAGGGAGTGCGGATGGCGCGCAAGTTCATGTACTTCGACTCATCCAAGGCCGTGCAAGAGCTGGGCTTCACGCAGTCCCCCGTACGCGATGCTCTCTCGCGCGCCGTCGATTGGTTCCGGGCCAACGGCTACGTCCGGTCCGCCCACTGATGGAGGAACACCTTGTCTGCTGGTAGTCAGCGCCGCGTAACCCTCGCGAAGGAAGTCGGCTTCTGTTTCGGCGTGAAGCGCGCCATCAACCTGACGCGCCAGGCACTGGCGGAGCGCGAACATGTCTCCATCCTCGGCGACCTCGTGCACAACAAGGGCGTCACGGACGAGCTTGAGGCGAAGGGGCTCCGCAAGTTCGACGGGCTGGACGAGATTCGCGGCGGCACGATGGTCATTCGCGCGCACGGCCTGCCGAAGGAGAAGATGCAGGAGGCGCACGACCGCGGCCTCGATATCGTCGACGCGACCTGCCCGATCGTGCTGCGAGCCCAGGAGGCCGCGAAGACGCTGGAGAACCGCGGCTGCCAGGTCGTCATCATCGGTGACCGGAACCACGCCGAGGTGAAGGGCGTGATCGGCGCACTGGACCGCCCGGTGCTCGTGGTGGACAGCGTCGAGGAACTGCACGAGGCCCGCGCGAAGCACCAGCTCATGCGCAAGGTCGGCGTCGTCTTCCAGACCACCCACGCGCTGGAGCTGTGCCGCGACATCGTCGTCGAGCTGATGTTCCTCTGCAAGGAAGTCCAGATCATCAACACGATCTGCCGCCCGGTGCAGAAGCGGCAGGACGACGCGCTGACCCTCGCCGAGAACGTCGATCTGATGCTGGTGGTCGGAAGCCGCTCCAGCGCCAACACCATCGAGCTGGCCGCGCTCTGCCGGCACCATAACCCGTACACGCTCATGATCGAGAACGCGGACGGCCTGGACATCACTGACTTCGAGTGGGCCGAGCACGTGGGCCTCGCATCGGGACTCTCGACACCGGACGACCTGGTCGACGGCGTGAGGCTGAAGGTGCTGAACTCCGATGCGCCGATCGTGCCGGAGCGCCGGCCGGATGCCGCCTCGTTCCTGCCGGACGCGGCCGGCCACTGACCGCGATGCCCCCACCCGTTGCCGCCATCCTGGTTGCGGTCCGCGAGGAGTATGCCGCGCTCCGCAGCCGGATGCCGCTGGCGACGGACGATGGGGCCGGCATCACGCGAGGCGCCCTCGGGCCGTGTTCCGTCGTACTCGCGCGATCCGGCATGGGCGCCGACCGGGCCGAGGCTGCCGCGCGGCGCCTCATCGAGCAGGAGAGCGCCCCGCTGCTTGTTATCGCGGGCTTCTGCGCCGGCCTGGCGGCCGGGGTGACGCCCGGCGACGTGGTGGTCGCAACCCGTCTGGTGTGCGACGGATCGGCAGAGACCTTCGTCCCGTCTGCCCTCCCCGCCCTGACGGATGCACCGCGCCCATACCGCGTACACCACGGACCGCTCGTGACCGCCGCGAGCATCGCAGGGGGCGTTGGCGGCAAGCGAGACCTGGCGGCCAGACACCCACAGGCGCTTGCGCTGGACATGGAGAGCGTCGGCGCCGCCCGGGTGGCGGAGGACCTCGGCATTCCGTGGGTGGTCATTCGCGCGGTCAGCGACGGCGTTGACGACCCATTTCCCCTCGACTTCGGCCCCCATACGGATCCCGAGACCGGCGAAGTGCGGCGGAGCGCCGTCTTGGCGCATGTGCTGCTGCGCCCGTGGCTCATCCCCGGTTTGGCCCGCCTCGGCGCGCGATCCGCGAGGGCGGCGAGGAATCTGGCGAGCTTCGTCGAAGAATCCATCGGCGCGATGGCTCCCGACAACACCCCTCGCGCCCGGTGACACGCCATGGCCGTCCGCGCCCTGCCGCTCCAACCCGAGGAACCGCTGCCGCCTGCCGCCCCTGCTGCTGAGGCGGCTCCTGTCCTCGCGGCTCCGCCGCTCGAGATCCTGCTCAGCCCGCTTCGCCATCGCTGGACCCGCAAGGAGCTGGAGGCCGCCTGGGCCAGCAACGTCTTCCCACCCGACGCCAAGCTGGAGTTGATCGAAGGCGAGGTGATCGCCAAGATGACACAGAACGCACCGCACGTCGCCTGCCTGCGCCGCACGGATCGCGCGCTGGACCGCGTGTTCGGCGAGGGCTTCGATGTACGCACGCAGGTTCCGCTGAACGTAGGCTTGAACAGCCAACCCGAGCCGGACATCGCGGTTGTCGCCGGCTCGATCGACGACTACGAGCAGGAGCACCCGACCACCGCCGTTCTGGTCGTCGAGATCGCCGACACATCCCTTGCGGTCGACCGGCTGAAGTGCGGGCTCTACGCAATGGCGGGCGTGCCCGAGGTGTGGATCGTCGATCTGGACAACCGAGCAGTCGAGGTGTACCGCGAGCCCGCGCAGATGGCCGGCCAGACCTACGGCTGCGGCTATCGCAGCGTCCAGCGCTTCCCCGAGGATCAGTCGGTGGCCCCGCTGGCCGCGCCCGACCACCGACTCACCGTGCATGACCTGCTGCCCCGAGCCACCTCGGGCGCGGCCGAATAGCGCTTCCGCCAATGATCGCCCTCGCCATCCTCCCGCTCGCACTCGTGGCCATGCAGGCAGCCCCTGCAGCCAAGCCGCTCACCGTGGCGGACGCCCTCCGCATCGCCCGGCAGAGCAGCCCGCGCCTCCGCGCCGCCCGCTGCGCCGCCGACGCTGCCCGCGTCGAGGCTGACCGGGACCGCCCGGTGGCGCGCCCGACGGTGACCTTCACCGCCGAGGGCACGCTGCAGGGACCGACGGTCACGTTCCCGCGCAGCGGCTCGGAGGACGCCACCGTTCTGCGCGACCGGTACGGCAAGGTGGAGCTGCGTGCCGAGCAGACGATCTGGCGGCCGGGGCTGGGCGCGGCGCGCGAGCGGTTCGCGGCCCAGATGCGGCTGGCGCAGTGGGACTACCTGCGCGCGGAGAGCGACCTCATGCTGGAGGTGCGGCGCGCCTATCACGACCTGGCCCTCGCGCGGGCGATGGGCTCTGTCGCGGCGGAGGGGCTGGACGTCGCACGCAAGCACCGCACCCTCATCGCGGACATGCTGCAAGCCGGGTTGTCGTCCGAGCGCGACCTGAAGGCGGCCGACGCCGACGCCGCCGAAGCCGAGCAGGGCGTCACCCAGGCCCAGAATGGCGTCGCGCTGGCCGAGGGCAACCTGAACCGCCTGCTCGGGCGAAGCGGCAGCGCACATGAGCAGCTCGACACCGGGCAGCCGCCGGTGCTCGCCGAGAGGCCGGACGCGCTGCAGCAGCAGGCCCAGGACCGGCGGCCGGAGCTGAACCTGCTGCGCGAGGGCATCCGTGCGGCCGGCGCCGGGGCCCAACTCGCCCGAACGCAGGACAAGCCTGCCCTGGCTGCCCGCGCGACCGCCGCCCAGCAGACCCCCTCCGCCTTCGTCGACCGCAGCTACTTCGCGGGCGGCCTCGCGCTCACGTGGAACCTGCTGGACGGCGGCAAGACACGTGCGGACGCTCGCGAAGCCGACGCCCGCCTGGCCGAACTGCGCGCCCAGCTCGACGAGGCCATCCTGGGCATCCGCCTGGAAGTTGAGAAGGCCTGGCGGGACATGCGCGACGCGCAAGCGCGCATCGAGGCCGCCGACCGCCAGATCGAGGCCGCCGGCGCCGCCCTGACGATCTCCGAGGCGCGCTACGAGGCCCGCATGGCGACGCAGCTCGAGGTGGCAGGCGCGAGCTTCGGCGTCACCCGCGCCCGGGGAAACCGGGAGCAGGCGCTGCACGATCTGTACGCGGCCGACGCGGAGTTGAAGCACGCCGTCGCGGCCGATATCGAGGTCCCATCCGAACCGGCCAGGCCGGGCAAGAAGCCATAGGAGCAGCCCACCTTGTCTCGCGCACTCGCCATCGTCGCCATGGTCGCCCTGCTCGCCGGATCGGTGCTGTACTTCGTCCGAGCCAACAGCGCCGGCGCCCCCAGCTCCACCCCCACCGCGCAGAGCGGCCCGGTCTCGGTGACCGTCGATGACGTCGTGCGGCGGGAGGTACGGCACACGCTCAACCTGATCGGCACCGTGCGCGCAGGCCGTCAGGCGGGGCTCTCCGCGAAGGTGCCCAGCCGGATCGCGGCGGTGCTGGTGCGCGACGGTCAGCACGTGCGACAGGGCGAGGTGCTGGTGAAGCTCGACGTGGGCGACACCACCGCGCTGCTGGCGGGCGCCGACGCCGGGGTTGCGGCGGCCCAGGCGCAGTACCGCAAGGCTGTAGAAGGCAAGCGCGCCCGCCTCATCGAGCTGGACGGCAACATCATGATGGCGGAGACCGGGCTGAAGGTGGCGCGCGCGAAGCTGAAGCAGGCGGAGCTGGGCGTGCCCCTCACCGACACCGCCGCCGTATCGGACCGCGACCGGGCGCAGGCAGGCGTGCTGCAGGCCGAAGCCGGTGTGCGGCAGGCGGAAGCCGGCTACAAGCAGGCCAGCGACATGGTCGAGCGCCTGGAGAAGCTCTACAAGAAGGGCGGCATCGCGCAGGCGGACCTGGAGGCCGCGCGAACGCAGGCCGAGATCGCCAAGGGGGCGCTGGACACGGCACGGGCCGGCCTCGCCCAGGCACATGCTGCCGCGAAGCCCGCCGCCGATGCCGCTCCGCTGCGCACGAAGGTGAGCCAGGCCGATGTCGAGGCGGCGAGAGCCGGCGTGGCGCAGGCGGAGGACGGAGTCGCCGCAGCGAAGAAGGCCAAGACTCTCGCGATCCAGATCGCTGAGCGCGACGTGGAAGCCGCCCGGGCGATGGTCGAGCAGGCGCGCGCGGGCGTCACCCAGGCCAGGGCGCAGGTCGGCGGCAGCTTCATCGCGAGCCCGATGGACGGCATCGCCACCGAGGTGACGGCCAAGTCGGGCGAATACGCACAGCCCGGCATGACGATCGCGACCGTGGTGGCGCCGGAAGCCCTCACCATCGAGGTGGCCGTCTCGGCGCGCTACGCCGCGATGCTGCGGCCCGGTGCGGCGGCGCGCATCCTGGCAGACCAGGCGCCGGAGACGCCCATCGAGGCCGCGGTGAGCGAGGTGCTGCCGGTGGCGAACGCGGACAGCCGCACGTTCACGGTGCGCATCGCGCTGCCGAAGGGCGCGCCCCGCCTCGCGGTCGGCAGCCTCGCGAAGGTCACCATCGACGTGCAGACGTCGCCGGCGGCGGTCTCCGTGCCCGTGGATGCACTGCGCAACGAGGGCAACACGACCTACGTGTGGGTGGTGGCCGATGGCAAGGCGATGCGCAAGAACGTGGAGCTTGGACCGACCGAGGGCGACCACGTCGAGATCCTGAGCGGGCTCCGAGTGGGCGAGCAGGTGGTGGTCACCGGGGCGGCGACACTCTCCACCGGCACCCCGGTGAGCGCGGCGCGGCGGCGGTAGGGCTGGTGCCGCCGAGGGCGGCGGCGGTCCAAGTCGGGATGCTCCGGTGGTGCCGGGCGGGCAGGGACGCCCGCCCCACCACAACGCTCGTGCCGCCGAGGGCGGCGGCGGTCCACATCGGGCTGATCCGCCGGATGTGCGAACGGGGAGAGCGAAACCGCTCTCCCCGCGCTCATAGGTGGTGGGGCCTAAGCCCCGCGATGCCGGGCTACGCCGCACAGCGCCCCAGCGGCAGCCGGTGCAGCCTGCGCGACAGGCGCTCGGCGGCCGTCGGGGTCATGATGTACCTGACGACGCCGTCGCTATCGATCATTCGGTCCGTGCACATGTCCAGATAGAACAACTGCCGGGGGGAAACGCGAACGTCGTAGGTCCTCGGCACCGCTGCAAGCTCAAGCCGCACGTTCACGCCAAACTCATCCATCTCCTCTGCTCCCTTGCAGGCCGGCCTGGGCCTTGGTCACCTTGCCCGTTGCTAAGCTTCCTCATCGGCAACTTCTTGGTTCGGGCCGTCGCATCTCGTGTGCGCTCCGTTTGTACACTGTATAAGACGCCGGCCACCCCAATGCGTTGATAGACCAACCCCACAAAGGTACTGTGAACTACGTCACATCTCGGAAGGAGTTGGCCAGCAGCACGTGCTAGAGCCTCGCATACCCGAACGCCCCACAGGAGGACCCGCGATGACCCGGCGGACCATGCTCGCCGCCTCGGCGGAAGCCGCGATCGCCCTGGCCGGCGGCGGCGCGCTCGCGCAGCAGCGCCCTGCCCTGCCCGAGCCTTCGCACCGCAGGCTGCCACGCTGGCGAGGCTTCAACCTCCTCGAGAAGTTCACGCTGCAGATGAACGCGCCGTACCGCGAGGCCGACCTCGATCTGATGGCCGAGTGGGGCTTCGACTTCATACGCCTGCCAACCGACTACCGCTGCTGGACGAAGGCGCCCGGCGACTACGACGAGACCGTGCTGAAGCACATCGACCAGGTGATCGACCTCGCGCGCAGGCGGCAGATCCACGTGAACCTGAACCTGCACCGCGCGCCGGGCTACTGCGTGAACCCGCCGAAAGAGCCGCTCGACCTCTGGGCGGACGATGCGGGCGGCGACGAGGCGCGCAAGCAGTTCGCGGCGCAATGGGGCATGTTGGCGGCACGCTGCCAGGGCATCCCCTCGCGCAATCTGTCGTTCGACCTCCTGAACGAGCCCGCGATGGTGACCGCCGCCAAGTACCGGCGCACCGTCGAGGGCGCGGTTGCGGCGATCCGTGCCGCCGACGCGGGGCGCCTGATCATAGCGGACGGGCTGGAGTGGGGCAACAAGCCGGTGCCCGAGTTGGCCGACCTCAAGATCGCCCAGAGCACCCGCGGCTACACGCCGATGCAGATCAGCCACCACAAGGCGTCGTGGGTCGCGGGTTCCGACAAGTGGCCGGAGCCGACCTGGCCGATGACCGGCGACTCACCGTGGGACAAGGAACGCATCCGCCGCGAACGCATCCGCCCCTGGAGGGAGCTGGAGGCGAAGGGCGTCGGCGTCCATGTCGGCGAGTGGGGCGCGCACAACCAGACGCCGCACGCCGCGGTGCTCGCCTGGATGGGCGACCAACTGTCGCTCTGGAAGGAGGCCGGCTGGGGCTGGGCGCTGTGGAACCTGCGCGGCAGCTTCGGCGTGCTGGACAGCGGGCGCTCAGATGTGGCGTACGAAGACTTCCGCGGCCACAAGCTAGATAGAGGGATGTTGGCGCTGCTGCGCGAAGGTTAATGCGCGGTCCGCGACGAACCGTGCGGCACAGAACGCCCGGCGCTGCACCCACATGGCAACGTGTAGGGCGACGCGAACAGATAGTCGACTCCGCGGCACACCCGTCCGCCGGAGGCACGTAGTCGGGAGACCATAAACCAAAGGATCTGGGGACGACTCTGATGGCAAAGACAAAGTTGCGAGTGGGCATCATCGGTGTTGGCGGCATCGCCAACGGCAAGCACATGCCGGCCCTGAAGAAGCTGCCGACCGTCGAGATGGTCGCGTTCTGCGACATCGTGAAGGCGAAGGCGGTGAAGGGCGCCGCCGAGTACGGCGTTGCCGGCGCCAAGGTCTACACCGACTACAAGGAGATGCTGGCGACCGAGAAGCTGGACGTGATCCACGTCTGCACGCCCAACAGCAGCCACTCCGAGATCACCGTCGCTTCGCTCGAGGCCGGCGCGCACGTCATGTGCGAGAAGCCGATGGCCAAGACATCCGAGCAGGCCCGCGCGATGGTTGCCGCCGCCAAGAAGACCGGCAAGAAGCTGAGCATCGGCTACCAGAACCGCTATCGCGCCGACTCCCAGTACCTGAAGACCATGGTCGACAAGGGCGAGCTGGGCGACGTGTACTTCGCCAAGGCCCTGGCCATCCGCCGGCGCGCCGTCCCGACGTGGGGCGTGTTCCTGAACGAGGAGCTGCAGGGCGGCGGCCCGCTGATCGACATCGGCACCCACGCGCTCGACCTGACGCTGTGGCTGATGAACAACTACGAGCCCAAGATGGTGGTCGGCACGACCTACCACAAGCTCGGCTCGAAGAAGAACGCGGCCAACGCCTGGGGCCCGTGGGATCCGGCCAAGTTCACGGTCGAGGACTCGGCGTTCGGGTTCGTCACCTTCAAGAACGGCGCAACCGTGGTCCTGGAGTCGAGCTGGGCGCTCAACTCGCTCGAAGTCGGCGAGGCGATCTGCGTGCTCTGCGGCACCGAGGCGGGCGCCGACATGTTCGACGGCCTGCGCATCAACGGCGAAAAGTACTCGCGCCTCTACGTGAACAAGCCCGACATGTCCGCCGGCGGCGTCGCGTTCTATGAGGGCGTCAGCGAGAAGCCCGAGGACATCGAGGCGGCGCAGTGGATCAACGCCGTGCTGAAGGACAAGCAGCCGACCGTGCTGCCCGAGCAGGCGCTGAAGGTCACCGAGATCCTCGAAGCCATCTACAAGTCGGCCGCGACGGGCAAGCCGGTTACCTTCTAGGCCAGGCTGGTGCGAGCTGATGGAGGGCGGGTCACCGTGCCCGGCTGCCGTTGGCTCGGCGACCAGGTTGGGCTGAGGCAGTCTGGACCGGGTCGCAGCACGAACCGCGAGCGGGGCCGCCTTCGGGCGGCCTCGCCTGTTGCGCCCCACCGGAGGAGCACCCAACCATCATGTCGCCCCGTGAACGCGTCCGCGCCGTCATCGGCCACGGCAAGCCCGACCGCATCCCCCTCTACGGATGGGTGAGCGCGAACCTGTCCGAACCGATCACCGAGGCGTACGGCTCGGTTGCCGCATTCGAGGACCACTACGAGTTCGACCTGGCGCACCTCTTCGGCGGGCCAGGCCCCTACGTCGACGAGGCGCTGCAGGCGGCCGCGGCATCCGGCCCCATCACGCCAATGGCCGCGCTCGACCTGCCGATGACCGACCCGGATCGCCCCGAGGCGTACGCCGACATCGCCGAGGGCATCCGCCACCACCAGACCGAGCGCGGCCGCTTCGTCTACGTGCAGACGCCGGGCATCTTCGAGTGCCTCAACGGCGTATTCGGGATCGAGAACCACCTGCTCTACCTGGGCCTCTACCCGGACGAGCTGCTGCAGGTCTACATGCGCCAGGCGGAGTGGAACAAGCGGTTCGCGATGAACTGCCTGGACCTGGGCGTCGACATGGTGCACGTCTCGGACGACTGGGGCGCCGAGCGCGGCCTCATGTTCTCGCCGCGAACCTGGTGGTCGCACATCTACCCGGCGCACAAGGTGACCTGCGATGCGGTGAAGGCCCGGGGCGCCTACCTCAGCGTGCACAGCGACGGCAACGTGTGCGCGGTGGTCGACGGCGTCATCCAGCTCGGCTACGACGTGATGCACCCGTGGCAGGAGTCGGCCGGGATGAGCCTGGCGATGCACAAGGAGCGCTACGCCGACCGCCTGACCGTGATGGGCGGGCTGGACGTGCAGAGCACCATCGGCTTCGGCCGGCTGGACCACCTGCGCGCGGAGATCGAGCGGGTGATGCGGATGTACGCGGACGGCGGCCTGCTCTTCTGCACGACGCACTTCGTGCAGGACCACTGCAGCATCGATGAGCTGCGCGTCGCGTTCGACACCGCTTACGAGCTGAGTCGAGCGGTGTGCCGGGGGTAGCGAGGCGGTACCGGGTGGCGACGGGCGCCGAGGTACCCGCCTGGAGGGCCTACGGCCGGCCGCCCTCGCGGGCGGGAGGACGAGGCGGTCGGCGCCCAGGCGAGGGGTCGCCCTGGCCGTCACCCCGTCAGGGATCTGCTCTAGGCCGTTGAGAGGAGCAATCGCGGACCATGGCCATGCCTGACAACCGCCTGCCGCGATGGGCGCCACGCGTTGAGCAGAGCCTCGTCCGGCGCTTCTACGAGGACGACGCGCGCGGGCTGCTCGACGCGGAGCTGGTCGACGAAGTCGGCTGCGCGCTGCTGGCCCGGTGCGAGAGCTTCGTCGCGGCGTGCCGGGCGTGCGGCGGCGAGGTGGCCTGCCCCTGCTGCGAGCGGATCGTGCCGCGGCAGGAGGTGCTGCGCTGCGAGTGCGGCTGGGAGCTGCCCTGGGCCGACTACTTCGCCACGATCCAGCACAAGCAGCTCAGCGGGGCCGAGCCTGTGCTCGCCCAGTTCCGCGAGTTCGCCGCGCGCTTCGCCGACGTCCCTACCCTCCGCGAGCGCATCCTCCTCATCGACCGCCTCATCCACGGCTTCCACGTCTTCATCAAGACGGGCAGCGTGACGCGGCCGGTGGCGGTCAACCTGATCGAGGGGCGCCTGGGCGAGGTCGTGGCGTTCCTCGACGCCCTGGCATCCGGCGAGGGCAGCACGCCCGGCGTGGCGGAGACGAAGGCGGCGTGGCGGGAGGGCGTGGCGGTGCACGGGGAGTGGTACCGGGCCAGAGCGACCGGCTGACGTGCTCCTCCCCGCGTCCGTCAGGACGCCCGGCCGAAGGCCCTCCAGGCGGGTACTTCAGTGCCCGCCGCCCCCACGCCGCGAAGGACTCCCCCACCCCTGCCACGAACTATCCCCTGCCCCCGCGCGACGGCTGAGCGCGGGGGCTTACGCAACCCATGTTCCTGACCCGCCTCGCCATAACTCGCCCCATCGTCATCTGGATGGCGCTCATTGCGATCGCCATACTGGGTGTGCTCAGCTACACGCGCCTGCCCGCGGAGCTGAACCCGCGCGTCGACATCCCCACGCTCACCGTTATCACGATCTACCCCGGCGCCGGGCCGCAGGAGATCGAGACGATGGTCACCAAGCCCCTCGAGGACGCGGTACGCACGGTGAGCGACATGAAGGACGTGTTCTCCAGCTCGCAGGAGTCCTACTCCATCGTCAGCATGGACTTCGAGGTGGGCACCGACATCGACCGGGCGCTGAACAGCGTGCGCGAGAAGGTGGACGCCGCGCGCCTCGCGCTGCCGCAGGACGTGCGGCCGCCGGTGGTGGCGAAGCTGGACATCAACGCGCAGCCCATCCTCTACATCGGGCTCGCAGGCGAGATGCCCATCCGCAAGCTGCGGCAGACCGTGGACGACGACGTGAAGCCGCTCATCTCGCGGGTGCCGGGGGTCGCGGCGGTGAACGTGTCGGGCGGCGAGGAGCGGGAGATTCGGGTGGCGGTGGACGCGCGGCGGCTGGAGCAGAACGCGCTCACCATCTCCGACGTGGTCAACTCCATCCAGGCGGCGAACCACGACGTGCCGGCGGGCAGCATCGTGCAGGGGCGGCGCGACATCTCGGTGCGGGCGCTGGCGGCGCTCGGGGCGAAGGAGCAGATCGAGGACACGCAGGTCCTGGCGCAGCAGCTCATGATGCAGGACATCACGTCGCTCATCCCGCCGGGGCTGGGGCTGCCCCTGCCGAAGCCGAAGCCGCGCGCGCCGCTCACCATCGGCGACCTGGCCACGGTGACCGACACGGTGGCGCCGGCGAAGACGCTCTCGCGGGTGAACGGGCGCGACTGCATCGGCGTGGTCATCACCAAGTCGTCGGATGCGAACACAGTGGCGGTGGTGCGCGGGGTGCAGGACGTGCTGAAGGGGCTGAAGCCCTCCACGCTGCAGGGCATCACCACCACGACGCTGCGCGACGAGTCGCTGGTGGTGGGCGACGCGCTGGAGGACGTGAACGTCTCGCTGATCCTGGGCGCGGTGCTGGCGATGTTCGTCATCGGCGTGTTCCTGCGCAACCTGCGCGGCACGTTCATCGTCTCGCTCGCGCTGCCGGCCTGCATGGTCGCCACGTTCCTGGTGATGTACTTCGCCGGGTTCACTCTGAACCAGATGACGCTGCTGGCGCTCTCGCTGTCGGTGGGCATCCTGGTGGACGACAGCATCGTGGTGCTGGAGAGCATCACGCGGCACCTGGGGATGGGCGAGCGGCCGGAGGAGGCGGCGTTCAACGGGCGCACGGAGATCGGCTTCGCGAGCATGACGCTGACGCTGGCGGACGTGGTGGTCTTCCTGCCCATCGCGTTCATGGGCGGCATCGTGGGCGCGTTCTTTCGCCAGTTCGGCCTCACCATCGTCGCGGCGACGCTCTTCTCTCTGATCGTCTCGTTCACGGTGACGCCCTCGCTCGCGGCGCGGTGGTACAAGCAGCGGCAGCCCGGCGAGGTGGACCGCGCGCACGCCTGGCCGCTGATGGAGCGGGTCGAGGCCGCCTACCGCCGCCTGCTGCTGTGGGCGCTGGCGCGGCGGGGCTGGGTTATCGCGTGGGCGTTCGTGGCGGTGGTGTGCGCGGTGCTCGTCTCGCTGCCGTCGCTGGGCTTCGAGCTGCTGCCGGCCACGGACCAGGGGCAGATCACGATCATGGCGGAGGCGCCCTCGGACTCCTCGCTGGCGGCCACGGACGCGGTGATGCGCGAGGTGGAGCGGCGGCTCGGCGGCGTGCGCGACGTGGAGGCCTACGCGACGACGGTGGGCGAGGTGCTGGCGGGCTTCGGCGCCATTCCGCAGCAGGGGCCGCAGTACGCTCAGGTGAACGTGCGGCTCGCGCCGAAGGCCGGCATCCTGGACCGCCTGGCCCACTTCGGCGCGCTGCCGGCGGGGATGCGCACGCGCCCGGACGACCAGGTGGCGGCGGACATCCGCAAGGCGATCGCGACGGTGCCGGGCGCGCGCATGACGGTCTCGGCGGTGCGCACGGTGGCGACCCTGGGCGCGGACATCCAGATCCAGCTCCGCGGCAAGAACCTGAAGGACCTGGCGAGCACGGGTTCGCAGCTCAAGGCGCTGATGGCGCAGATGCCGGGCATCCTGGACCCGGACATGACGTGGCGGCCGGGCAAGCCGGAGCTGCAGGTGCGCATCGACCGGGACCGCGCGCGGGCGCTGGGCATCGCTCCCGCCCAGGCCGGGGCCGCGCTGCGCGACGCCATCGAGGGGAACTCGGACAACAAGCTGCGCGAGCGCAACTCGGAGGTGCCGATCCGGGTGGTGCTGGCGGAGATCGACCGCAACGATCGCGAGGACGTGGCGCGCATCCCGGTGGCGTTCAGCGGATCGCGCGGGGTGACGCTGGGGCAGGTGGCCGACTTCCGCATGGACGCGGGCCCCGCCGCCATCGACAGGGTGAACGGGATGCGGATGATCACGGTGACCGCGAACCTGGCGCCGGGCTACCCGCTGGGCAACGCGGAGAACGACATCCGCGCGCGCCTGGCGGACGTGCCGACGGCCTCGCAGGGCATCGAGGTCCACTTCGGCGGCGAGTCCGAGGCGATGGACCAGAACATCCCCTACTTCATCCTGGCGCTGGGCCTGGCGATCGTGTTGGTCTACTTGGTGATGGCGTCGCTGTTCAACTCGATGCTGAACCCGTTCGTCATCATGTTCACGCTGCCGATGGCGCTGGCGGGCGGCCTGGCCGCGCTGGCGCTGACGCACGCGACGCTGAGCCTGGTGGCGATGATCGGCGTGATCATGCTGGTGGGCCTGATGGGCCGGAACGCGATCCTGCTGATCGACTACACCTCGACGCTCCTCTCCCGCGGCATCCCCCGCGACGAAGCGGTGGCCCAGGCCGGCGCCACCCGCCTCCGCCCGATCCTCATGACCACGCTGGCGACGATCGCCGGCATGCTCCCCGTCGCCTTCCGCATCGGCCGCGCCTCCGAGCTACGCGCCCCCATGGCCATCGTGGTAATCGGCGGCCTGCTCGTCTCCACGGTCCTCACGCTGATCGTGATCCCGTCGCTGTACACGGTGTTCGACGACTGGCGGGGGAAGGTTGGGCGGGGGTAGCAGGGGCGTATCCTCGCCGCATCCTCGGTGTATCCTCGGTGCGTCCTCGGTCCCGAGCAATGCCGCGCCAATGCGTCACCCCTGCGACTGTCGCTTGACACGCGTGCCCGCGAGGGGTAGGATGGTGACGGTGGCCTGCCTCTGTTGCCTCAGGGCCACGAGCTTCCTCCGCGTACCGCTAGCGATGGCAAGGGCAGTGCCGGCGCGGGGGGGCAGACGTGAGCTACATGGAGCTACCGCACCGGTGCTGTGAGCGCGCAGTCGAGGCAGCAGTCGTTCGACCTCGGTGCTGGAGGTGATAGTGGAGAAGAGCAAGTCGTTTGGCCGCGTGGCGCTTAAGCCGGAGCACATCCAGAAGATAGCTGGGGCGTTCCGGGAACGGATACCGCGTGACGATCGCGATCGTCTGGTCCCTCTCCTGACCGTGACGCTGCCCGGCGAACGCTGGGTTCACGCAACCGAGGCCGAGTTCTACTCGGACATCACGAAGGACGGGGCCACCTACAGCTACCGGCTCATCGCGCCGCACTCGTACGATTTCATATTGGCCCTGGAGTCCGACTGCCTGCGCGCGACGGTCAGTGCGCCTCAGAGGGCGGATGTTGAGGCCGTCTTCAGTGTCATCGAAGGGCTGGTCGCCGAGGCATCGCGCTCCGACTGCCAGACTGCCGAGCGACGGGTAGAGAAGTCGAAGAGATATGCCCGTGTGTTCTTGCGGCCCGAGCACATCCAAGCGGTCGCGGAGGCGTTCCGAGCGCGAGCACCGGTGGACAGCCTGGGCTACCTGCCCCCTACCCTGACCGTGTCACTGGCCGACGAACGATGGGATCACGCGACCGAGGAGGAATTCTACTCAGACATTATCAAGGAAGGGGCTACCTACAGGTACCGCCTGGGTTCCCGCGGCGGGCGCGACCTCGTACTGGCCCAGGAGCGCGAGCACCTCCACGCCGATGTGTCCGCGCCGACCCGAGCGGATGTTGAGGCCGTCTTTCTCGTCATCGAGAGGGTAGCGGCACTCACGCGACGCACCGACGACGCGCCTACCGATCCACCCGCAAAGCAGGAGGATGTTCTACCCACGGTGTTCATCGGGCACGGCAGCGACGCGCAGTGGCGGGACCTGAAGGACCACCTGCACGAGAAGCACCACTACGAGGTGAGCGCGTACGAGATCGGAGCACGAGCGGGACACGCCATTCGGGACGTCCTCGAAGAGCTGATGGGGGTCAGCACGATGGCATTCCTGGTCATGACCGGTGACGACGAGACGTCCGATGGTGGCCTACGGGCGCGTCAGAATGTCATCCACGAGATAGGGCTCTGTCAGGGGCGTCTCGGGTTCACCCGAGCCATCGTGCTGCTTGAGGAAGGCGTCGAGGAGTTCTCGAACATGCACGGGATACAGCAGATACGCTTTGGCAAGGGAGCGATCCGCGAGACGTTCGGCGACGTCGTGGCAACCATCCGCCGCGAGTTCCCGTAGCGGTGCCCACCACCCACGAAGACGCCTTCGTCTCCGCGTTCATCGTTCCCGAGAAGCGGGAGCGTTACCGGTCGCTGCTGGGCAACCCGAAGCGGCGGCGCACGATCCTGCGCGAGCTGTACCACCGCCTGCCGTTCAGGCCGGAGCGGGCCACGGAGCTGAAGGGCGCGGCGCACTTCGCGGAGCCGCTGGAGGCGCTGCTGCGGGGCAAGGGCGCGGGCGACACGTGCTACCTGATCTCGCCGGACGAGGCGCTGGATGGGCGCGAGACGCCGCTGCGCGAAGCGCTGGACGCGCTGGTGGGCGGCGACGGGGCGGGTGTGGCGTGCTGCGTGGCGGGGCGGCTGGCGGTGTGGAAGGGCGAGGGCGAGTGCTGGGTGCTGGAGCGAGGCTAGGGCGCCCCCCGACCCCCAACTGCTGGGGGAGAACCTGCCGCGGCCGACACCGCCAACCACGGCGCTGCGACCACCTAGACTCCCCCAGAATTGGGGGCTGGGGGGCCGTCGGGCAGGAGCGGATGATGCCGGACACACCTGACGCACCGCTGGGCCTGGGCGATGGCGACGTGGGCGATGCCTGGGGCGACGCACCCACCCGCGGCGAGTTAGCGCCGATACCGCCGGACGAGGCGGCGCGGCTGCTCTCGTCGCTGGAGGCCGCGGAGTCGATCATCGCGTTCGACGCGGCATGCGAGACGACGGTCGTGTTCCGCGAAGCTGTGGGCGTGCTGGCCCGGCGCACGGCAGGACGGGTTGTGCCGCTCGACGACGTCGCCGATCTGCTCCGCGGAGCGGTGGTGACGCACAACCACCCTTCGGGACGGCCCTTCACGCCGGGCGACGTGTCGTTCGCGGTGCGGTGCGAGTTGGCGGAGCTGCGCGTCGTGTCCGGGCACACGGCCTGGTCGCTGCGGCCCGGCGCGGTGGCGTGGAACGCCGCGGAGTGGGAGGCGGGGCTGCGAGACAAGGTGGACGCGCACCTGGACGCCGCCAAGCGCGAGGTCGCCTGGTCAGACCGTCGCTTCGCCAGCGCAGCAGAGCAGGAAGGCGCCATCCTGGACCTTGCGTGGAGCCGCCTTGCCGAGGACGGCGTCTTGCTGTACACTCGTACCGAGGTGAGATGATGGACGGGCTATGTGATGGGTCACTGATGTTCCCCAACAGTCCGATCTGCGACGGGTGCCGCAACATCGAGAGCTGGATGAAGCGCACGTGCGCGGCGTATCCGGCCGGCATCCCTGAGGAGATCTGGAGTGGCGAGGTCGACCACCGGCAGCCGCACGATGGCGACCGCGGCATCACATTCGTGGCTGCTAACGACGACTGGAAGCAGCGCGTCGCCTCCCACTTCGCCCGGCGCCTCGTCAAGACCGCGTAAGGTATCCCCCTACCCCATGCTCACCACCCACGAAGACGCCTTCGTCTCCGCGTTCATCGTCCCCGAGAAGCGGGAGCGCTACCGGTCGCTGCTGGGCAGCCCGAAGCGGCGGAGCACGATCCTGCGCGAGCTGTACCACCGCCTGGCGTTCAGGCCGGAGCGGGCCACGGAGCTGAAGGGCGCGGCGTCCTTCGCGGAGCCGCTGGAGACGCTGCTGCGGGGCAAGGGCGCGGGCGACACGTGCTACGTGATCTCGCCGGACGAGGAGCTGGATGGGCGCGAGATGCCGCTGCGCGAAGCGCTGGACGCGCTGGTGGGCGGCGACGGGGCGAGCGTGGCGTGCTGCGTGGTGGGCCGGCTGGCGGTGTGGAAGGGCGAGGGCGAGTGCTGGGTGCTGGAGCGAGGCTAAGGCGCCCCCCGACCCCCAACGCTGGGGGAGAACCTGCCGCGGCCGACGCCCGCAACCACGGCGCGGCGACCACCTAGACTCCCCCAGAATTGGGGGCTGGGGGGCGCGACGCGAGATGCCGCTGCGCGAAGCGCTGGACGCGCTGGCGGGCGGCGGCGGGGCAGGCGTGGCGTGCTGCGTGGCGGGGCGGCTGGCGGTGTGGAAGGGCGAGGGCGAGT
>CAZFLM010000104.1:0-18902 GCA_964519955.1 uncultured Chthonomonadaceae bacterium
CGCACCGGGGGCACGAGCAGGAACAGGAAGAACGTGGTCAGGCCGGAGATGAGCACGCCGGTGAGGCTGGTGATGAGGATTGCCGTGTGCTTGGGCCGCAGCCCGAACACCGAAACGCGCCGCTTGCCGAACCGGCGGCCAATGACGTCGCCGTTGTAGGCGATGATCCCGCCCATGAGGACGGTCATGATCAGCGCAAGGGCCGTCAGCGGCATTCGGGATCACCCCCTCACCGGAGGCCGGGCATGCCGGCGTGTGCCGGTCAAGCCCGGTCTGCGTAGTTTGTGCAACCTGCGCCTGAGAAACTTATGCCTACTGCCGCGCGGCCCGCATCACTGCCGCGTGCGGCGCACCAGCAGCCATGCGGCCACCAGCCCGATGAGGCACGGCGCGAACGCCGCAAGCGGCGGCGGGATGTGGCCTTCGCTACCTACTACGTAAAGCCAGCGGTAAAGGACCCAGTAGACGAAGATGATCGAGACCGCGATCCCGAACCCCATCGCCTTGCCGCTGCGACTGGGCCGGATGCCGAGGGGCGCGCCCAGGATGCCGAAGATGAGGCAGGCCAGCGGGAATGTCAGCTTGCCCCACAGATCCACCTCGATTGCCGCCGTATTCACGTCGCCGTTGGCGCGCAGCCGCTTGATCCGGTCGCGGAGCTGCACGAAGGTATAGAGCCGCGCGTCCTGCTGCTCGTTCTCCAGGATGCTCTGCGGGTCGAGACCCAGCCCCATCCGGTGCGCGGGCAGCGTCTTGGTCGTGGCGGAGTCCAGGAAGCTGTCCATCACGTACTTGCCCGTCTTGTCCGGCGTCAGCGACCGCGTGTAGACGTTGTGGAACTCCCAGTCGTCGCTCTTCGGGTCCTTGGCGACGGCCCATTCGGCGAACAAGCACGCGGCGGGCGTTCCCGTGCGGTCGTCCGCCATCTTCAGCACGGTCACGTTCAGGAACCGCTTGCGGATCGGGTCGTATCCGCCGACGACCACCGTGCGGTCGATGCTGTGGTCCTCGCGGGTCTTGGTGAAGTAGATCTGCCGCGTCGCGTCGATCTGCTGGACCGCGGTCTCCATCAACTCGGTGTACGCGCGCCGCGTGGGTGGCACCACCACCTCGTTCCACGCGAACGTCAGGATGCTGATGACCAGACCCATCCACGCGACGGGTCGCACCGCCCGGCCGAACCCGATGCCGCCGGCGAAGATGGCCACGTGCTCGCTGTCGCCGGAGAGCCTGCCGAATGCCAGCAGCGCCGCCAGCAGCATGCTCATCGGCAGGCACATCGTCACCAACTCGGGGATGCTCAGCAGCGTGATCTTCACGACCACGCCCAGCGGGATGCCCTTCGCGATGAGGTCCGTCATCTTGAAGAGGTAGGCTGTGCCGAACAGTACCCCGAGGAACATCACCACGCTGTTGATGAACGGTCCCAGCAACTCGCCGTAGATCAGGCGGTCGATCCTGCGCATCGCTTAGCTCCCGAAGCCCTCGCCGAAGTAGTACTTGCGGGCGATGGGGTCGTCGGGAAGCTCCGACGAGTTGCCGGCCGCCTTGATGTGTCCGTCCGCGATGATGTACGCGCGCTCCGTGATGCGCAGCGTCGCCTGTACGTTGTGGTCCGTGATCAGGATGCCGATGTTCCGGTCCTTGAGCTGACCCACGATCGACTGGATGTCCTGAATCGCGATGGGGTCGACGCCGGTGAAGGGCTCGTCCAGCAGGATGAACGCCGGATCGGTGGCCAGAGCGCGCGCAATCTCAACGCGGCGCCGCTCGCCTCCAGAGAGGGTGCGGGCCTTCGCGTCGCGCAGGTGCGCTATGTGCAACTCTTCCATCAGATCCTTGGCTTTCTTCTCCTGGTCGGCTCGCTTCAGTGACGTGTGCTCCAGGACCAGCCGCAGGTTGTCTACGACCGACAACTCGCGGAACACCGACGGCTCCTGCGGTAGGTAGCCGACACCCGCGCGGGCGCGCCGAAACATGGGCATCGACGTGATGTCTTTGCCGTCCAACAGCACTCGCCCGCTGTTCGGCTTCACGAGGCCGACGATCATGTAGAACGTCGTCGTCTTCCCGGCGCCGTTCGGGCCGAGCAGGCCGACGATCTCGCCCTGGCGCATGTCCAGGCTGACGCCGTCGACCACCTTGCGCCCGCGGTATGACTTCTCCAGATGCTCGGCTGATATCTCCAAGCGACTATCCTTCGCTCGTAACGTGTGTGGCCGTGGTTCGCCCCAACCCCTAACGTCCTTCGTTCTGCCAGTCCGCGAAGGCGGACTTTGTGCCTTTGGTAGGCGCGACTTCAGTCGCCGGCACCCCGGAGCGCGGGCGTCGCCGCCCGCCGGGCACAACCCATCGGTGGGGCGGGCGTCCCTGCCCGCCAGGCGCTGCCCGCCAGGGTGCCTACTTCTTCTTGGGCGCCGGCGCCGGTTCCTGATCCTTCAGCCGGATGTTCACCTTGCCCTGCCGCGACTCGTTCTCGATGTCGATCAGGTACGAGGCCTCGCTCATGTCGACCTTCACCACATCGCCGGAGAACTTCGAGCCCTCCGGCGGCGTGTCGGCCGTCACCACCGTGGCGCTCACGTTGCCCTTCAGCACCACGATCCGCTTCTCCTGATCGTACGTGGCCCGGTCCGCCACGCCCTCGACCGACTCGCGGCTCTTGCCGTCGGCGGACGGCTGGTCGGCCGCGAAGCGCACCGGCCCGGTGAACTCCATGAAGCCCTTGAGCTTGTAGTAGACCACCTTCGTGCCACTGGTGCGCACGTTGGTGACACCCTTGCCATCCGTCGTGGGCCGGGAGCCGGAGAAGCGAACGTTGCCCTCGGCCTCGATGCGCTCCACCGTGGTCTTCGTCTTGGGCGCCATGAACGCGCGCAGCTCGGACGCGACAAGCTGCCCCTTGGCCTTCGCCTTGGGATCGTTCGCGTCGACGGTCGTGTTCTCACCGGTCACCGTGGCCGACACGCCGAGGCGCACGCTGGCTCGGGCGTAGTTGGACAGCTCGATGTCGCCGAAACGGATCGGCGCCTGGACCTTGTCCTTCTCCTGCGCGTCCTGCCCGATGGCCGCCAGGGGAACGAGCGTGCCAATCGCGGCCGCCAGGGCCATCCACGTCGTCGCGGCTCGGAGCGTCTGTCGGCTCATCATACGGTTCGTCCTTCTCAAGGTATCGTCAGGTTCTGCAGGCCGGTATCGATGGTCACGTGGTCGAACGGCCCGCCCGAGATGCTCGGCGTCTGCGCCTGGCGAGGCGTGTAGTCTATCTGCACCGCGCCCTCGGCCACCACGGTGTGGTTCTGCGCGTGCCAGTTCATCGTGTTGCAACGGATCACGGCGCCTGGCGGGTCCAGGCTGTGCATCGTGACGCCGCCGCTCGCCTGCAGCGCCTCGGTGTCCCTGTCGGCGATCACCTTGGGCGCCGTGAACTTGGCCTTCGCTGCGCCGTCACGGTAGATCGTGCCGTCGACATCGTATAGGGTACCGGAGTTGGTCTGCGAGTCGAGGGCGCCCTGCGCGGAATGGACCTCCATCACCTTGCGCACGTGGCCCCCGGTTGTCTTCTCCATCCACCGTCCCGTAAAGCCCCGCGCCGTGACGATGGTCGGCTTCTCCTCTTTTGGCTTCTTGTCGAGCCCGTTGCGCTTGCCGCCGCACCCGGCGAGTGCCGCCCCCAGCGCCAGGCAGAGCGCCGCCAGTCCCAGAGCGCGCGTTCGGGCGCCCGGCCGCCGCCGGTGTGCCGTGCTGCCGCGAGTGCCTAACATGGCTCGACCCCGGCAGCCGGCCCCGCGGCGATTGAGCGCTTGAGCTGCCCGCACGCAGCATCGATGTCGTTGCCGCGAGCCATGCGCTGCGTCGTGGGGCGGCCCGCAGCCTCCAGCACTTCCCGGAACGCCGCGATGCGGCCGGTCTCGGGCCGCGCGAGCCCGGTGGCCGCGCTGACCGCGTTGAACGGGATCAGGTTCACGTTGCCGGGCAAGTCGCCCAGCACGCGGGCGAGCTGCCTGGCCTGCTCGGGGCTGTCGTTCACGTTGCGCAACAGGATGTACTCGAATGTGAGATTGCGCCGCGTCTGGTCGAAGTGCTCGGCGCACGCGCCGAGGATCTCCGCCAGGGGCCACTTGCGGGCCGTGGGCACGAGCCGGCCGCGCAACTCGTCGTCCGGCGCGTGCAGCGAAAGGGCCAGCGTCACGGTCGGCGCATCGACAGCCAGCCGCCGGATGCCGTCGGGCACGCCCACCGTCGAGACCGTCAGGTGCCGGCCGGACATGCCCACCTCGTCCATCAGCAGGTTCAGAGCCCGCACCACGTTGTCAACGTTGAACAGCGGCTCGCCCATACCCATGAAGACTGCGTGCGAGATGCGACGGTTCGGGTGTTCCGCAGCCAGCGTCAGCACCTGGTCCACGATCTCGCCCGCCGCCAGGTTGCGGGCCAGCCCTCCCCGAGCCGTGGCGCAGAACACGCAGCCGGCCGGGCAGCCCACCTGCGACGACACGCAGACGGACACCCGGTCGGGGTAGGGGAGATACACCGTTTCGATCGTCTCGCCGTCAGCCAGGCGCAGCAGGTACTTCACCGTGCCGTCCGACGCGGACGACCGATGCGCCACGTCGGAGCGCCCGACGCTGTACGCCGCCTGAAGCCCCGCTCGCAGCGCCTTCGGCAGGTCGGTCATCTCGTCGATCGCCCGAGCGCAGCGCTTGTAGATCCACTGCGATAGCTGCCGGCCGCGATAGGACGGGGCTCCCAGTCGCACGACGATCTGTTCAAGTTCGGGCGTCGAAAGTCCAACTAACGACAGCGGCGCGCCGCCCGGGCACTGAGTTGCGGTGTCGGGTGTCAATTGAGGAGAGCCATCAGCGCCTCTTCCTGGGCGCTCTTAAACTGCTCGTTGTAGAGGTTCTGATACACGCCCGGGCGCTCCACGAGTTCCGCGTGTTTGCCGACATCCACGATCCGACCCTGGTCCATCACCACGATGCGGTCCGCGTCCATGATCGTCGACAGCCGGTGCGCGATGACGAAGTTCGTCCGACCCCGCATGATACGCTCCAGCGCCTGCTGCACGTTCGCTTCGGTCTTGGAATCGAGCGCGGACGTGGCGTCGTCCAGGATGAGGATGCGCGGGTCCGTCAGCGTCGCGCGGGCGATGGCCATGCGCTGCTTCTGCCCGACCGACAGCTTGATGCCTTCCTCGCCGATCTTCGTGTCGTAGCCGTCCTGCAGGTCCATGATCACGTCGTGCATGTCCGCGTTCTTCGCCGCCTGCACGATCTGCGCCTCGGTGGCGTTGCCCGTGCCATAGGCGATGTTCTCGCGGATCGACACCGAGAAGAGCAGCGACTCCTGGCTGACGTAGCCGATCTGCCGGCGCACCGTGTCGAGGCGGATCTGGCGCACGTCGATGCCGTCGATCGTCACGTCGCCCTCGGTCACGTCGTAGAACCGCGCGATCAGGTTCACCAGCGTTGTCTTGCCCGCGCCGGACGGCCCCACGATCGCGATGACCTCGCCGGGCTCCACCTTCAGGTCGATGTCGCGCAGCACCGGGTTCTCAGCATCGTACCCGAACGTCACATCATGGAACTCGACCGCGCCCGCGATCTCCCGCAAGGCCACGGCGTTCGGCGCATCCTCGATCTCCGGCCGCGTGTCCAGCACCTCGAACACCCGGTCGATGGCGGCCCCGGCCCACTGCGCCTGGATGTTGAAGTCGACGAGGCGCACCGACGGGTCGTACATGTAGCCGATGTACGACGTGAACGCGATCAGCTCGCCCGGCTGCAGGCTGCGTCCCATCACCAGCTTCGCGCCGACCCAGTAGATGAGGCCGGTGCCGATCGCCCGAATCACGGAGGCCACCATGCCCAGGCTGCGGTTCACCTTGGCCTGCTGCATGCCCAGGTCGAAGTTCTCCTGCACCGTCTGCATGAACCGGTCGGTTTCGTAGTCCTCGCGGACGAACGCCTTGACCACGGTGATGCCGCTGATCTTCTCCTGCAGCGCTCCCAGCAGCGCGTCCCACTTCTCCCGCAGCAGCTCGCTCAGTCGCCGGATCTTCTTCAAGAACAGCTTGTAGCTCACCACGTAGAAGGGCACCACCGCGACGGCGATGCAGGCGAGCCGCCAGTCCATCAGGAAGATGACCGGCACGACCACGAGAAGTGTAAGTATGTCCGTGATAAGTGTTACAAAACCGCCCGTCACCATGTACTGGATGACGTTGATGTCGTCCACGACGCGAGCCATGATCTTCCCGGTCTGCCGCTTGTCGTAGTAGCTCAGCGACAGCCGGTTCAGGTGCTTGTAGCTCTGGAACCGCAGGTCGAACACCACCCGCTGCCCCAACCAGCCGATCAGATAGTTCAGCGTGAACGACACCACCCCACGCACGATGTAGATCAGGACCACCAGCCAGAAGATGACGGTGAGCGCCCGGTAGCTCTTGTGCGGCAGGGCGACGTCCAGGATGTACTGCGTGACGCGCGGCATCGGCAGCGCCGTCAGGGTGACGAGCAGCATCAGCCCCACCGCGAACCCAACGCGGAGGCGGTACGGCTTCAGATACCCCAGTAGTCGCCGGAAGTTGCTCATCTCGTCTCGCTCACGGCTTCACGGTGAGGCCGTGCATGGTGGCCACGGTCGCCAGGACGACATCGGTAGACAGCAGGGCGTCGAGCGGCGCCGTCGCGTGTGCCTCCAGAGCGCAGGCGAGTTGCAGCGCGTCCAGAGAGCGAAGGCCGTTGGTCACGCCATGCGCGTCCAGGAGTGCGGACGCTGTCCCGATCACTCGGGAACTGGGCTCAACCACGACGTAGCTGGGCAGGTCCGACTCGAAAGCGGCGACGATGGCGGCAGCATCGGCCCTCGTGACGCGGCCATCTCGCACCAGCCTGTAGGCGGCCGAGCGTACCTCCAGCGGCGTGGTATGGGCTATCACAATGGTGTCCTGCTGGCTCACGCACGCGAGGACCGCCGCGCTGTTCGGCTCCGCGCGGTAGAGCTTGAACAGGGCGGACGTGTCCACGTAGAAGCGCGCCATCGCCTATTCCATCCTTCGCTGGCGAACGACCTCAGCTCCGGCGTCGACAACCGACGCTTCCAGTAGATCGGCCGGGCCGATCCAGTGGAACCGCCGCTCGGTGGAGTCCGGCGCGAACGACACCGTCACGTCCGCCTCGTGGTCCACGGGCGCCGGCTCCGTGAGGATCACGACCTTGCCGTCGAAGCGCCCCTTGACCGTGATCATGCCCCTGCCTCCTGCTGCCCCTACGCCGTCGCCTGGGCCTCGCGCGCGGCCTCGATCGCCACCTTGAACTGCTGGTTGTAGAGCCCCGCGTAGATGCCGCCGGCCGCCAGCAGCTCCGCGTGGCTGCCCTGCTCGCGGACCGTGCCCTTCTCCATGACGACGATCACGTCCGCCTTGACGATGGTGGAGAGCCGGTGCGCGATGACGAAGCTCGTGCGCCCCTGCATCAGGTGGTCCAGCGCCTCCTGGATTTGCGCCTCTGTCTCCGAGTCGAGCGACGACGTGGCCTCGTCCAGCACCAGGATGCGCGGGTCCGAGAGGATGGCGCGCGCGATCGCGATGCGCTGCTTTTCGCCGCCCGAGAGCTTGATGCCCTCCTCGCCGATCCGCGTCTCGTACCCCTTCGGCAGCGCGTCGATCACATGCGCCACGTTCGCGGCCCGCGCCGCCTCCTCCACCTCTTCGTCCGTGGCGTCCAGCTTTCCGTAGCGGATGTTCTCGCGGATCGTCGTGTTGAAGAGGATCGTCTCCTGGATCACCACGCCGATCTGCCGCCGCAGCGACTTCAGCGTCACGTCGCGCAGGTCGTAGCCGTCCACCTTGATCGAGCCGGACGTCACGTCGTAGTGGCGCGACAGCAGGTTGATCATCGTCGTCTTGCCGGAGCCCGACTGCCCGACCAGCGCCACCATCTGTCCCGGCTTGATGTCGAGGTCGATGCCCTTCAGCACCGGCTGCCCGGGCTCATACTCGAACCAGGTGTCCTCGTACGTCACGCCGCCCTTGATGGCGGGCATCTCGACCGCATCCGGCCGATCCTGGATGTTCGGCTCGGTGTCCAACGTCGCGAAGATACGGTTCAGCGCCGCATTCGTCCTCGCGATCTGGTCGTTGATCTGGATGAGCCGCAGGATCGGGCCGTACATGTACCCCGTGATGAACGAGATGAACGCGATCAGCGTGCCCGCCGTCATGTGGCCGCGAATGACGCTCTGGCCGCCGAAGTAGAAGAGCAGCGCCACGCCGCAGCCGCTCCCGATGAACTCGGCGATGGTCCAGAGCCGTGTTCCCATCATGCCCTGGTTCACGTTGAGGTCCATCAGACTGCGGTTCTGCCCCACGAACTGGCGGACCTCGAACCGCTCCTTCGCGTACGACTTCACCACCAGGGCCCCGGCCAGCTTCTCCTGCAGGTCGCCGAGCATGATGTCGCGCTCTTCGCGGATCTCGTCGGCGCGCTTCTTGATCCGGCCGATGTGCAGCTTGAAGTTGACGATGTAGAGCGGGAAGACGGACATCCCGATGAGGGCGAGCTTCGAGTCCCAACTGAACACCCAGAACACCACCACGCAGAGCGTCACCAGGTCCGAGATGAGCGTCACCAGGCCGCCGCCGATAAGCTGGTCCAGCGTCGCCACGTCGTTGGTGATGTTCGACATCAGCTTGCCGGTCTGGCTCTTCTCGAAGAACCCCAGCGACAGCGTCTGCATGTGCGAGTACAGCTTCCGGCGCATGTCGTACTTGAACCGCTGGCCGAGGTAGGTGACCGTAAGGCTCAGGGCGAAGCCGACCGCGCTGCTCGCGAGGGCGACGCCGACGAGCGCCAGGAAGACGAGCGGGATGCTGAACGGGGTACGCGAGACGAGGTGGTCGACAAAGTACCGCACGATCAGGGGGTTGAGCGTGCCGAGCCCGGCGACCACGAGGGTCAGCAGACCCATCAGCGCCATGATCCACACGTAGGCGCGGAGTTCTTTGACGAGCCGGATGACGTTGCGCATGGAGTGGTTCCCCAAGAACGCGAAGGCTGAGGGCGGCTACCCGCTAAGCAGCGGGGAACGCGCAGCCCTCAGCCTTCCGTATCCCTAGCTCGCCCGCACGCATGTGCCAGCTACGCTGGTCTGCGTCCGGGTCGTCCGATGGTTGTGCTGACATATCGATCACGATGACGCAGGGCTACCGCACGAACCGCCCCGCATTCCTCGGTTGGTTTGCAGCCTGCAGTTTACCCGACACTCCTCGCCATGTCCGGCAATCCACAACCAATTCCACACACTCTTCTACCGCTCGCCGCACCGAGCCCGCCGCGAACCACCGCGCGCGCCGCGAACCACCGGTCGGCACGGAGGCCGACCCTCCAACTTGCCGCCGCCCACGGGAGGGTGGCGCTCCGTCGCCACCGCTGCACCCAACCGCGCCAGGCCGTGCATCCCTGCCCATCCAGCAGGCGGCCGTGGTGGGGCGGGCGTCCCTGCCCGCCAGTGCCCAGCCGCGCCAGCTCGTGCATCCCTGCCCATCCAGCATGCGGCCGTGGTGGGTCGTGCATCCCTGCCCGCCAGTGCAGCTTACCGCGGCACGGCGATCTGATCCAGGATCGACCCGAGCACCCGGTCCGGCGTCTGACCCTCGATCTCGCTCTCCGGCCGAAGCAGGATGCGATGCCGCAGCACGGGCAGCGCCAGCGCCTTCACGTCGTCCGGCGTCACGAAGTCGCGGTCCTGGATGGCCGCCAGCGCCTTGGCCGCGAGCATCAGCGCGACCGCGGCGCGCGGCGAGGGGCCTAGCGTCAGATGCCGGTGGTCGCGCCCGGCTCGCGCGATGTCGGCGATGTACTTGCGCACCGCCACGCTCACCTCGACCCGGTCCACCGCGGCGCGCAGCATCGGCAGGTTCTCCGCGGTCAGCACGGGCACGATCCCCGCGGCGTGTAGGTCGGTGGCGCGGAACCCGCCCTGGTAGTTCGCCAGGATCTGCATCTCCTCGTCCGCGCTGGGGTAGCCGACCAGGATCTTCAGCATGAACCGGTCCAACTGCGCCTCCGGGAGGGGATAGGTGCCCTCGTACTCCACCGGGTTCTGCGTCGCGCACACCAGGAACGGGCTCGGCAAATCGTAGCTCGTCCCGTCGATGGTGGCGCGCCGCTCCTCCATTGCTTCGAGCAGGGCCGCCTGCGTCTTGGGCGGCGTGCGGTTCACCTCGTCGGCGAGCACCAGGCTGGCGAACAGCGGACCCTTGCGAAGGCTGAACACGCTCTCCCGCGGGTCGAACACGTTCGTGCCCAGGATGTCGGAGGGCATCAGGTCCGGCGTGAACTGGATGCGGTTGAACGGGACGTCGCAGGCGAGCGCGAACGCGCGGACCGCCAGCGTCTTCGCGGTGCCCGGGACGCCCTCCAGCAGGACGTGCCCGTTCGCCAGCAGCGCCACCGTCAGCATCTCCAGCATCTCGTCCTGGCCGACGATCGCCTTGCGCATCTCCGCCAGGATGTGGTCCGCGAACTGAGCCACGGCTCCCACGGGGTTGGCGCTAGCGGTTACGATCGTCGACGGATCGCCTAGAAAGTCGGACAAGGTCGGCCCTCCTGCGGTAGTCGTCCATCTGTTGTGCCAGCCGGAGCATGTCGGCCTCCGTCACCGCTGCTCCGTCGATGATGCCCTCGCATCGGTCCATCAGGTCCTGCAAGGCTGCCCTGGGCAGTCCGAGCCGGGCTTCGGCCAGGCGCGCGATGTCGGCCGGCGTCGCGTCCGTCGGCGCATCCACCCGGTGCGCCAGGTCGCGCGCGAAGGGGCGGTACAGTAGCTCCACCGCGATGCCCGACGCACCCGCCCGCCGGTAGAGGTCGGCCATCGAGTCGACGTACTCCGTGCTAGGCCGCGCGCCGCTTCGGGCGAACGCCAGCGGCCTTCCGAAGCGTCTGTTCGCCGCCACGATCGCCACTCCGAGCAGCGCCAGGCCGATCCAGAACGCCGCCCGCAGCGGCGCGCCGATCGCCGACCAGAGAGACGGGGCGCTGTCGCCGTCCTCGCGCCCGTAGCCCTGGTGGTACTCGTCGAACAGCACTCGGGGACGGGTGCGGCTCGTGTGGCTCGCAGCGATGTTCAGGAAGAGGAGCGCCGTGTCCGATCCCTCAAGCTCCCCGTTCTGCGGCCCCACGGCGTCCGAGACCGCCACCACCGTCCCGTCGCCCAGCGGCCACGAGACGACGCACGCGCCGGCGTTGTCGGCGAACTCGGTCGTCTGCGTCCACTCGGACTCGTTCACCAGGCGCGTGGCGCTCGAGAGGCGCAGCGAACCGACGTCGGCGGTCTCCGGTGCGGGCGGCTCGGTTCGGTTCGTGGCGGTGCCCGTGGCCGGCCCGCTGTCGTTCACGCCCAGATACTCGAACGTCACGCCACTCATGCCGCGCGTCGGCCACTTGCCGGACACCACGACTACAGCCGTGCCCCCGTTCTGGATCCACTCGCGGAGGGCATCGTGCTCCTCGTCGTCGATGGGGCGCTGCAGCGGCTCCGCCACGATGAGAACGCCGGCGTCCTCGGGCAGGTGCTCGTAGCGCTTCTCGAATCGCGCGACTTCGAGCCGGTTGCGGGAGAGGAACTCGTGCAGGGCCTTGAGCCCCTTGGGCGTGGTCACGTAGCTGCTGGGGCGCGCGGCGGCTTCCTGCTCCGCGCCGCGGTGGCCGAAGTAGACCGTGGTCATGGCGAACACGGCCAGCAGCGCCCCCAGGATGCACGTCTCTCTGCCGAGTCGCATGGGTGAGTGGTCCGGCGCGTCGACGAGGCTACCGTGCGGCCGCGCGCCGATGGTGAGGATGGAACCGGATGCCGATTCGCGCCCTATACTACCACAAGGAGCCCGAACTGACCAGTCGCTGGGCAGTCCAAAGCGCGAGGGTCTCAGTCCCTGGGGGGCTGCGGCGCCGGCGGTGGCTGGCCCGTCACCGCAACCCGGTTCTTGCCGGCCCGCTTCGCCTCGTACAGCGCGAGGTCGGCGGCGGACACCAGAGCGCTGTCGTCCTCGGCGTCCTCCGGATAGGTCGCCACACCCGCGCTCAGGGTGAGCCGGACCTCAGCGTCTGGTCCCGCGGCGAACACGGTGGCCTCGATCGCGGCGCGCATCCGCTCCGCTACCTCCGCCGCCTGGCTGCGCGCGGTCTCCGGACACAGAACCGCGAACTCCTCACCGCCGTACCGCGCAACGATATCGGTGTCCCGCAGGTTGCGCCGAAGGACCTCGGCGACGCGCACGAGGACCTGGTTGCCCACCGGGTGCCCGTAGCGGTCGTTCACCGACTTGAACTCGTCCAGGTCCATCATCGTGAGCGACACGTGACGATGGTGGCGCGCCGCGCGCTTCAGCTCGTCCGCCAGGTGGCGCCGCAGCGATCGGTGGTTCGGCAGGTTCGTCAGGTCGTCCGTGTACGCCAGCCCCTGCAGGCCCTCCTCGACCTTCAGCCGGTAGAGGGCGAACGACGCGCGGGCGCACAGCGCTTCGACGTACCGGATCTGCTCGCTGCTGAACGCGGCGGGCGCCGTGGAGCCGAGGTACAGCATCCCCACCGGCACCTTCAGCGACCGCAGCCCAACGCACATGACGGAGCGTGTCCTCGCGTCCAGCTCGGCCAGACGCGCGTCGCTGGCGCCAGGCGCGTCTGGCGAGTACAGGGCCATCGGCTCCATCGGGTTCCATCCGGTGCGCCGGCTGCGCATGCCCAGCTTGTCGGCCAGATGCTCGCCCCCTGCCACCCCTGTCGTTGCGGCCAGCACCAGGCAGTGCCGCGTCTCGTCCACCAGGTAGATGGCGCCGCGCTCCGCGCTGGGCACGATGGTCCGCGCCAGCCGCAGAGTCGCGTCCATCGCGCTTCGGAGGTCGGGAGCTGCGGCAACCACCTGCGCCGCGTTCATCAGCGAGTCCTGCTCGCCCGCCAGGTGCCGCATCTTGTCGCGCTCGCGCTGCACGTGCCGCGAGTAGATGCCGCCGATCACCGCCATCAGGTTGAGGATCAGCACGCGGACGGCGTCGTGGCGCGAGTAGGCCGTCGAGCTGCCGCCCCCGGCGATGATGGCCACATCGAGGAACGTGAGGAGGACGCCAACCGACACGACCGCCTCGAACGGGCAGGACACGACTGCCAGGATCACGGGAAGGAAGACGAGGGGATAGAAGTCGCTGTCGCGTCCCCCGGTGAACCGGATGAGGAACGCAAGCGCAACGGCGAGGGCGAGCACGCCAACCGTGGCAGCTCGCCCCGACTCACGCAGCTTCGACCACTGCACGTTCACTTCGACACCTCGCGGACAGACGGGATGCCTCAGCGCAGGTCATCAGCCTCCAACAACCGTCGGGCCGACTGCAACTGGGCGCGCACTGCCTCCGGCGCGGTGCCGCCCACGCAACGGCGTGATGCCAGGCTCGTTTCCACAGTCATGGCCCGATGTCCTTCAGGCCCGATACCCGGCGCGATACGCTCGAGGTCTTCGCCGGTCAGCTCCTCGAGCCCGATGCCCCGGTCCAGGCACTCGCGCACCACCTCGCCGACCACGCGGTGCGCGTCGCGAAACGCCATGCCGCGCCGAACGAGCAGGTCCGCCAGGTCCGTCGCCGTCGAGAAGTCCGCCCGCATCGCCTGGGCCATCCGCTCGCGGCGGAACTTGGCCGTGCGCAGCGTCAGCTCCATCGCGGGCAGCAGGTCGAGCAGCGTGTCCACCGCGTCGAACACCGGCTCCTTGTCTTCCTGCATGTCCTTGTTGTAGGCTAGCGGGAGGCCCTTCATCACGGTCAGAAGCGCCAGCAGGTCGCCGAACACGCGGCCCGACTTGCCTCGGGCCAGCTCGGCGACATCCGGGTTCTTCTTCTGGGGCATGATGCTGCTGCCCGTGGTTACCGCATCGTCTAGTTCGACGTAGGCAAACTCAGGCGTGTTCCAGACGATCAGCTCCTCGGCGATGCGCGAGAGGTGGACCGCCATGATGGCGGCTGCCCCCAGGAACTCCATCGCGAAGTCGCGGTCCGACACGGCGTCGAGGCTGTTCTCCACGACACCGTCGAAGCCCAGCAGCTCCGCCACCAGGGGCCGATCGATGGGGAACGTGGTGCCTGCCAGCGCCCCCGCGCCCAGCGGCAGCAGGTTCAGCCGGCGCCGCAGGTCGCGCAGGCGCTCGCGGTCGCGCTGGAACATCCAGAAGTACGCCAGCAGGTGGTGCGAGAGCAGGATGGGCTGTGCATGCTGTAGGTGCGTGCACCCGGCCAGCACGGTGCCCATCTCCTTCTCGGCCTTCTGCGCCAGCGTCGCCTGCAGGGCCAGGAGCGCCTCGCGGATCTCGTCCACCGCGTCGCGCAGGAAGAGGCGGCAGTCCGTCGCCACCTGGTCGTTGCGGCTGCGCGCGGTGTGCAGCTTCCCGGCCAGCGGCCCGATCGCCCGGCGCAGCAGGTCCTCGACCGCGGTGTGGATGTCCTCGGCGTCCTCGGGCAGCTCCACCGAGCCGTCGGCGAGCCCGCCCTCGATCTGCCGCAGCGCCGCCACGATCTGCTCCGCCTCGTCGGCCGCCAGGATGCCCGTGCGGCCCAGCATCGTGGCGTGCGCGATGCTGCCGGCGATGTCCTGCCGCCAGAGGCGGCGGTCGAACGGCAAGGAGTCGTTCAACCGCCGCGTGATCTCAGCGGTCTCGCCCGCGAAGCGGCCGCCCCATTGGCGCGGGGTGTTCCGGTCTGCCATCGCTCGCTACTTGGCCCCGCCGGTCAGCGACTGCTTGATGGCCCAGTACATGCGCCCCTGCATCCCGTGCGTCTGCACCATGCCGGTCATCTGCGCCTGATCGAAGGTCTTGCTGTCGAACGACGCCATGTCCTCGTTGTACAGCGCCCACGGGCTCGTCCGGCCCACGACCGTGCAGCCGCCCTTGGCCAGCCGCAGCGTCACGGTGCCGGTCACCCGCGGCTGTATCTGGTCGATGAACGCCTCCAGGTCCTCCTTGAACGGGTCGAACCACAGCCCCTTGTACGCCAGCTCGCCCCACTCGCGGTCGACGTGCGCCTTGAACTTCAGCTCGGCCTGCGTGCAGACCAGAGCCTCCAGCGCCCGGTGCGCCATCAGCAGGATCACCGCCGCCGGGCACTCGTAGTTCTCGCGAACCTTGAGGCCCAGCATCCGGTCCTCCATGATGTCCACGCGGCCCACGCCGTTGTCGCCAGCGGCCTTGTGCGCGGCCTCGGTGAGCGCCAGCGGCGACATGCGCTGCCCGTCGAGCGCCACCGGCACGCCGTTCTCGAACTCCACGGTCAGGAGGCGCGGCGTGCTCGGCGCGTCCTCGATCGACTTCGTCCAGGTGAAGATCTCCTCCGGCGGAGCGTAGTTCGGCTCCTCCAGACGCCCACCCTCGATGCTGCGGCCCCAGATGTTCTCGTCGATGGACCAGATCTTCGCCTTCGTCTGCCCGACCTGGATGCCGTGCTCCGCTGCGTAGTCGATCTCCTCGCTGCGCGTCCAGGGCTCACGCGAGCCGTCCGGCAGCAGGCGCCCCTCGCGCATCGGCGCGATGATGTCCAGCTCCGGCGTCAGCAGGCGCATCACGTACTCGATGCGGAACTGGTCGTTGCCCTTGCCCGTGCACCCGTGGGCGTACGCCTCAGCTCCGAGGCGCTTGGCCACCTCGACGGCCTTCAGCGAGATCAGCGGCCGCGCGATCGACGTGGAGATCGGGTAGCCCTGGTAGTCGCCGTTCGCCTTCAGCGATGCCCAGCAATACTGCTCCACGAACTCGGCCTTGGCGTCCACGGTGTAGTGCTCCGTGTTCAGGGCCTTCGCACGCTCCTCCGCCTGACGGATGTCCTCGGCCGGCTGCCCGACGTCCACGGTGACCGTGACGACGTGGCCGAACCCGTACTCCTCGCGCATCAACGGGATGCAGACGGAGGTGTCGAGGCCGCCTGAGTAGACCAGGACGACGGTCCCTCGCTTCGGCGTGGCTTGCGTGCTCATGGTGAGTATCCCTTCGCTGGGGTCGTGTCGCCCGTGCGGCTCAGCCGGCGCGCCCGGGCGTCGTGCGTAGCGCTATTCGTCCATCCCGATGAGGGCCGCCAGAACGGCCTTCTGGGCGTGCAATCGGTTCTCCGCCTGCGGGAACACCACCGACTGGGGACCGTCGACCACCTCGTCGGTCACCTCGTCGCCGCGGTGGGCGGGCAGGCAGTGCATGAAGATCGCGTCGGCCTTCGCGCGGGCCATCAGGCGCGGATTCACCTGGTAGTTGCGGAATGCCCGGATGCGGGCCAACTGCTCCGCCTCGTGGCCCATGCTTGTCCAAACGTCCGTGTAGACGATGTCCGCGCCCTCGGCGGCTTCGTCCGGTTCCACGACGATCCGCACCTTCGAGGCGTCACCGGCGAGCCGCTGCGCCGTCTCAACAAACTGGGGGAGTGGCCGGTAGTCCGCGGGGACGGCGGCCACGATATCGATGCCGCTGGCCGCGCACCCCAGCAGCAGCGAGTGCAGCACGTTGTTCCCATCGCCGATCCAGCAGAAGCGCAAGCCGGCGAGACGCCCCTTGTGTTCGCGAATCGTCAACAGGTCGGCCAGCAGTTGGCACGGGTGCTCCATGTCCGATAGGCCGTTGACGACAGGGATGCCGGAGTTGTCGCGGAGCCCCACCAGCGTCTGATGGTCGTAGACTCGGGCCATCACGGCGTCCACCCAGCGCTCCAGGTTTCTGGCAACATCGGGCACGGACTCGCGAGTGCCCAGGCCGATCTCCGCGGGGCCCAGGATCGTGGTCAGGCCGCCCATTTGCCGGAAGCCGAGGTCGAACGTCACGCGCGTGCGCAGGCTCGGTTTCTCGAACACGAGCGCCAGAGATCGCGGGTACTGCCACCGGAACGCATGCTCCCGGTTCGCATGCGCTGCTTTGATGCCCGCCGCGATCGTCAGCAGTTGGTCGAGCTGGTCCGGCGAGACGTCCGTCACGGAGAGGAGACTGGTCCCACGCAGCCCCACGCGGTCGCCACGGAGCAGTTGTCGCGCTGCATCTACGGCTGAAGGCGTGGGGGCGGGAGTAGCCATGTTCGTGTCTCCTCTTCTGGCATATGCGGCAGATGGATATCGGGAGCAGAAATGCACCTGATGCGGACGATTGCTCGGAACCTATACTATACCAGACGCCTCCGGCGACGGGCCAGCATAGGCGCCCGATCGCGACCCGTCGCAGGAGTTCGGCGCCCCCGCGGCGAAGTAAACGGGAACTGTGTGGTCTGTCCCCGTCGCTGCCGCCGACTTGACACTTCATGTAGCTACGAGTAGTATTGGTGCGTGACCCCGGTTGGTTGGTCATTACAGACTGAGGAGAATGCCGATGGAGTGCCTGAAGGTCGTTGTGGCCGACGATGAAGCCCTGATGCGTACAATCCTTCGGGCGCGCCTCGAGAAGCTCGGGCATCAGGTTGTCGCAGAGGCCGAGAATGGCGAGCAGGCAGTCGAGGCCGTTCGCACGAACCGGCCGGACGTCGTCATTCTGGACATCCGCATGCCCGAGATGGACGGCATCGAGGCCGCCCGACGTATCACAAGCGAGAGCCCCTGCGCCATCCTGTTCCTGACCGCCTTTGGCGACCAGGTTCTGGTGGAGCAGGCAACGGAAGCCGGAGCGTTCGGCTACCTGATGAAGCCTTTCCGCAAGGAGGACCTCGCGCCGGCGATGGAGGTCGCGCTGCGCCGCTTCCGCGATCTGCAGGGACAAGCCGCGCAGGTCGCCGAGCTGAAAGAGGCGCTCGAGACCCGCAAGATGGTCGAGCGGGCCAAGGGCATCCTGATGCAGCGCCACAACCTGACAGAGGATGAGGCCTTCAAGCGCATCCACTTCCAGGCCCGCAACCAGAACAAGAAGATGAAGGACATCGCCGAGAGCATCATCACTGCCGCCGAACTCATCTAGTTCCCATCGTCAGGACGACAGGGGGCGCTCCGCGCCCCCTGTTCGCGTGCCCATGAATCCACCTTACAAGCTGATCGCAGTCGACCTCGACGAGACGCTTCTCGGCCCCGACCACCGCATCCTCCCACGGAACGCACGTGCGGTGCGAGCTGTCGCCGACCTGGGCGTCGCCTGCGTCATCGCCTCCGGGCGCATGCACGAGGCCACCACCGCCTTCGCCGCCGAGCTTGGACTCGACGACCCGATCGTCTCCTACAACGGCGCCATGGTGCGCGTGCCGAGCACCCGGGAGCTGTGGCACCACGAGCGCGTCCCGGCGGAGGCGGCCTCGGCCGTCATCGAGTACTGCGCACGCGATGGCTACCACCTGAACTACTACCTCGACGACCGGCTGTACGTCGCGAACCGGGGTGAGTGGGCCGAGTTCTACGTGGAGCACACCGGCTCGCCGATGGAAGTGGTCGGCTCCCTCGACCACCTGATCGGCACCGACCCGACCAAGATGATCCTGATCGACGCTCCGGACGTCACCCGGCGGCTCGAGGCCGAGTTCGTCGAGCGGTTCGGGACCTCACTCTACATCACCCGCACCAACCCCGAGTACCTGGAGTTCATGAACCCGAACGCCAACAAGGGGCGTGCCCTCGAACTCGTGGCCGCCCGCCTGGGCGTGCCGCGCGAGCAGGTCGCCGCCTTCGGCGACGGCCGCAACGACCTGCCCATGATCCGCTGGGCCGGCCTGGGCGTGGCGATGGGCACCGGGCGCCGCGAGGTCATCGAGGTGGCGGATCGTGTCGCCCCCCCATACGATGCCAGCGGCCTGGCCGTCGTGCTCGAGGACCTCTTCTCGCTCTCCCCCTAGCCTGGATCATGCACGAGTGCAGTGGTAGGCCGGGCGTCCCTGCCCGCCATGCACGGAGCCGTGGTGGGGCCGGCGTCCCTGCCCG
>CAZFLM010000105.1:0-18785 GCA_964519955.1 uncultured Chthonomonadaceae bacterium
ATGCCCCCCTTTTTTAAATGGGGTGGGCGTTGCGCCTGGGGGTTCCCAAGCCCGCCCTCTCGGTGCACTCCTGGCTATGACTCGCGCCGCGGGGTTGGGGCCGGGGCGCTTCCTGCTAACATTTCTGCTAACATGCCCGGCCAGACCACGTGCGCCGGCACCGGCCTACGCAGTGCCTGGTGCCTCAGTTTGCCCTACCGCGGAGCGACGCACCGTCTGCACAGCACCCGGGGAACCCAAGCGGCGATCCGTCGTCCTGAGGATGTCCGCACTAACGAATGATCCACTTGCGATAACACAACAGTATGCTACAATGCTGTTACATTGAACGGGTACCCGATCACCGGTCCGCGACCAGGCTCTGCCCTTCTGGCGATCTCCTGCTGTGCTTGGCGCTCCTCGGCCGCTCATCGGTACGGGCGCCGTGGTCGACTGGTTGGAGTTGCCTGCCGGCGACGAAGCCGGCGCGCAAGAGTCGTGGGGCGGGTTCATCGGTTGGCGGGGGACCGGGGGGGGAACCTGGCCAGCCGAGCGACCGTTGCGCATGGGGGCCAGAGCCTCACGGCACGCTGGCGCCCAGGCCGGCGTATCCGGCCTGGGCGCCAGCGATCGCGATGTCTACGACTGCAGCCCTGGACGAGGGCCTGCTGCCGACGCGAGGCGCCGTGCGCCCGGGAACGACAGCCCGCCATGAGCTTGCATGCCAATGCCGAGCCGACACTAGTCGCCGCAGAGAAGCCGGCGCCTGGATGCCGCGATCTCTCTTCAGCCGCTACCGGTGGATCGGACCCGGATCAGGTCGCCTCTCATGCGCCGATCGTGCCAGTCCTGTCGCCGGGCACCATCGTCCCCATCGTGACGCCGAGCTTCGTGCCCCAGCCATCGGCGCGCCTCCGTGACTGCGCCCGCCTGGTGACCTTCCGTCACGGCCGTTCGGTGCACGGATACGGCGTCTCTCTCCTGCAGGACCACGGGGTCGTGAACGATGTGGTAGCCGGGCTACCCGTCGCGATCACGTGGTGCCATCACTGTGGCTCGGGCGTCGTGTTCGCGCGCATGGTCGGCCACAGGCTGCACACGTTCGCTCTCTCCGGCGCGCTCTACCAGGGAGTGCCTCTCCTCTCGGACCACGAGACCGGGACGCTGTGGTCTGCCGTGACCGGCAAAGCCATCGCCGGTCCCCTCGCCGGCCAGTCGATCCAGCTCCTGACAACCGAGCCGGCAACCCGATGGCGAACCTGGCGTGAGCTGCACCCGAATGGCGGGGTCCTCTCCGTGCAGGGGACGGAAGACCCGCTGATGGGAGTGTCTGGGGACGATGCGCGCGAGGATGGCGTCAGCGCCTTCACTGGCCCTTACGCCTGGCGCACGGGCGAGGAGGCCGACGAGGCGATCGTCGGTATCGCCGTGGGCGCGCACAGCAGATGCTACCCCTGGCGTGTGGTCGCGGAACGGCGCCTCGTGGTCGACAGGGTCGGCGATGCGGAGGTCCTTCTCTGCGCGCCGTGTGGCCGGCAGCGGGCGTCGGCCTTCTGCGTCGCGGCACCCAGCCACGTGCGCCTGATATGCGGCCGGGTGATCGCGCCAGATGATGTCTGGTGTGCCGAGACTGGACGTTCCTTGCATGGCCGCGCCGATCTGGTGCCCGTGCCCACGACGATCACAACCAGGATGGCGTGGATGCTCTTCTACCCACGGTCGCTGGAGCACCAATCCACTGGCCGTCTGCCCCATGAGTATCCCGACAGCGCCCCGGACCGATCCGCGGCCGGAGTTCCGCACGATGGCGGGCCGCTGCAACCGCGCACCTAGCCCCGGGGGGCGTGCGGCTGTGGCCAACTCGATAGTCAGTCGACGCGTGTAACCTCGCGCTCAGTCGCGTCGTCTATATCTGTGACAGCATAATAGCATGCTACTGGCATATTGCGTCGAACTGAGTGGCTGATCGGTAGGCCTGTGCCGCACCGAGTTCTTGGAGGTGACATGTGAAGTCAGCGGACCATCCCGTTTTCGCCGTCCTCGGCGCCGGGAACGGCGGCATGGCAATGGCCGGGCACCTGGCGCTTAAGGGGTTCGATACCCGCCTGTACAACCGCTCACCCGAGCGCATCGACGCGATCCGGCTCACGCGCTCTATCCAGTTGGTTGCCGAGGACGACGATAGCCTGCCGCGCGGCGTCGCAGAGCTGTCTCTCGCCACTACGGACATCGCGGAGGCGCTGGACGGGGCGGACATCGTGATGGTGGTGGTGCCGGCGACTGGACACCGCTTCATGGCGGAGCACTGTGCGCCGCACCTGCGCGACGGCCAGATCGTCATCCTGCACCCAGGGCGTACCGGCGGCGCGCTGGAGTTCCACAGCGTCGTGCGATCCCATCCAGCCGCGGGCGACGTAGTCGTGGCCGAGGCGCAGACCCTCCTCTACGCCTGCCGGCTGATGAACCCAGGGCAGGTCCGGATCTTCGGGATGAAGCACTCGGTGCCGCTGGCGGCGCTCCCTGCCTACCGGACGCCTGAGGTGATCGCGGCGCTGCGCCCCGCCTATCCGGAGTTCGTGCCTGGCGACAACGTCATGAAGACGAGCATGGACAACATCGGCGCGATCTTCCATCCGGCTGTGACGGTGCTGAACTGCTCGCGGATCGAGAGCACGCGTGGCGACTTTGAGTACTACATCGACGGTATCTCCCGCTCCACGGCGGTCGTCCTCGACACCATCGACCAGGAGCGGGTTGCTGTCGGCGGGGCCATGGGCTTCCACTGCATGACCGCGCGCGAGTGGCTGTACTTCGCGTACGGGGCAGCGGGCAAGACCCTCTATGATGCGGTGCGAGCCAACGGCGGCTACTACGGCATCAAGGCCCCGCCGACGCTGGACACGCGCTACCTGTGGGAGGACGTTCCCATGAGCCTCGTGCCGATCGCGTCGATGGGCGACATGCTGGGCTCCCGGTGCCCTACCATCAAGGCGGTCATCCACCTGGCGGGCCTCCTGAACGGTTGCGACTACTGGGCGGAAGGACGGACCGTGGAGAGCATGGGGATCGCGGGCTACTCGCTTCAGCAGATAAGGCGCCTCGTTCTGGAGGGCGCGCCGGAGAGCGCCAAGGCGCGCCCATAGCGGACGGAGGAGCGAGATGAGCGAGTACGTTGGATCCAACGAGGTGTTCGGCCTGTTGCGGCCATCGATCGACGCGCACACACTGGGCATCAGCACGGTCGCTGACCTCCTGCGCGACTGCCGCTACCAGGTGTCGGTTGCTGACGAAGGCGTCTGCCGAGCGCTCGATAGCCTGCACCACCGCGCGAGCATCGACGCGGTCGAGCGATGGATACGCCAAAACCGCGTGTCGCGCCTCGGCTTCAGCTATCGTCTCGACCCGCGTGACGGCGCCGACCGGTTCAAGCACATCCTGGAGATCTGTACGGACCGGCGGCTGTGGATCTCCCAGGGCGGTCCCGTGTGTCGCGCGTTCTTCGCGGGCCTGCCGGCGGCGTGCGAACTCATCAGCCAGTGGTACGGCCACGCCGTGCCGGTCTTCCATGGCGACGAGACGCCTGGGCAGACGCTGCGCAAGCTCGGTGTGCCTGAGAGCAGGCTTCCCCAGGGCCTCGCAGGTGAGCACGAGTACGACACAGCGCGCGAGGTGTTCGCCCGAGCGGTCATCATGTCGGGGCAGTACGCGAGCGAGCGTCCGGTCGACAGGCGCGGCTATGCCGGGTTCGGCACCAGGCACGACAGCCTGCTCGCACGGATCACACACGGGTGGCAGGCCGGCCTCCCGCCGCTGATGCGCGCGCATGTGGGGCCATACGGGGAGGACCGCGAGGAGGCCGTGCGTCAGTTCGTGGACTGGACCAAGCAGCTTGCGGCGTCCGGGATGCTGGACGTCCTCTCCATCGGAACGTCGCAGCTCACCCAGGTGGCGTTTGGCCAGGAGTGGGGCGACAAGCCGAACGGCGGGGGCGTGCCGGTGAACTCGGAGGATGAGTACCGGGCCATCTGGGAGGCTGCCCGACCGATGCTCGTCCGGACCTACGCCGGAACCAGAGATGTCCCGGGTCTGGCCGAGCTGCACGATCGCGTGCTGCACAACGCGTGGCACGCGCTCTCCTTCTGGTGGTTCTGCCACCTCGACGGGCGTGGCCCGAACGATCTGGCGACGAACCTGCGCGAGCACTTCGCCGTGCTGCGACACGCTGCCGAGGCCGGGCGCCCGGTGGAACCGAACGTTCCGCACCACTTTGCATTCCGCGGCGCCGATGACGTGACGTACGTCGTTGCCGGCGCCCTGGCCGCTGGCGCCGCCCGCCGCGTGGGCGTCAGGACGCTCGTGCTACAGACCATGTTGAACACCCCCAAGCACACCTGGGGTGTGCAGGACCTGGCCAAGTGCCGCGCGCTCTTGCGGCTCGTGCGAGAGGACGGGGACCGCGGCATGCGCGTGGTGCTGCAGCCTCGCGCGGGGCTCGACTACCTCTCGCACGACACCGAGAGAGCGAAGGCCCAATTGGCATCGGCCAGCGCACTCATGGACGACATCGAGCCGGAGGATTCGGCCAGTCCGCCTATCGTGCACGTGGTCAGCTACTCGGAGGGGTCTCATCTGGCAACGCCCGACGTTGTGGACGACAGCATTCGCATCACGCGGTTCGCGATAGCGGAGTACCGCCGGGCTCGGCACCGCGGCGACGTGCCCGACATGGCTCACGACGCTGAGGTGGAAGCCAGAACCGAGGAACTGGTGGATGGCGCCCGGACCGTCCTCGCACAGATCGGGCGCTCGATCGATGAGCCGTACTCGCCCGTCGGGCTCTGCGCTGCGTTCGAGGCCGGTTTCCTGCCGGTTCCGGCGCTGTGGGGAAGTCGTGACGCCTACCCCAACGCCACACACTGGCGCACGAAGCTGATCGACGGCGGCGTTAAGGTCGTGGACGACGTAGGACGCCCAGTACCAGTCGCGGAGCGGGCCGCCGAAGCCGCCGAGCTAGCGCGCAGTGTCCGAGGGCTCGTGCATGCATAGGCAGTGACGGCGTGGCCCGCGGTTCGGCGGGAGCACGGGGAGCGAAGCGGAGTACGAGGCATGGACGCGATCTGGTCTTGGAGTGGGTTCCGCGCTGCTGTGGCGCTTGGCGGCTTCGTGAGCGCGGCCGCGGTGTGCCACCTGGTCTGGCGCAGGATGGTGTCCGCCGTGCTCGCGCACACCGCATGGCGCATCGGTGATGCCGCGTCCGTTGCCCTCCGGCGTCTCGTGGTGCTCGGCCTGCTGCTGATGGGTGTATACCACGGCGCCTGCGCGCTGGACGCGTCGGGCGTCCACCCGGCCGCCACGGCTCTGCTGGGGCGCTTCCTCGGCATCGCGTGGATCGTGCTTGGGGCCTGTACCCTGCTCCGCCTGCTCAATGGCGTAGTCGAGTGGCGCCTGCGCCAGGCGGAGGAAGACCCCGAGAGTTTCGGGCCGGCGCGGTACCGCCTGACGCTCGCGCGCAAGCTCGGCACGCTTGCCGTCTTGGTGCTGGCAGCGGTCTATGTGCTGCGAGTGGCAGGGGCCGACATCAGCCCTTTGCTGGCCAGCGGAGCGATCGGCGGACTGGCGCTGGCCCTGGCCGGCCAGGAGATGCTGTCCAACCTGATCGCTGGCGTGTACCTGTCTGTCGACAGGCCGGTCCGCGTCGGTGACTTCATCAGGTTGGAATCTGGGGAGGAGGGCTACGTCGAGCAGATAGGATGGCGCAACACCACGGTGCGCGTGTTCGCAAACAACCTGGTGGTGATACCCAACTCGAAGCTCAGCCAGGAGGTCTTGACCAACTACTACCTGCCCGAGCCGGCGATGTCGGTCTACGTACCGTGCGGGGTGGCATACGGCAGCGACCTGGAGTACGTCGAGGGCGTCGTGCTGGATGTAGCCGCTGCGATTCAGGCGGAGGTAGAGGGCGCCGACGCGGATTGGGAGCCGGTCGTCCGGTGGAAGGCATTCGGCGACTCGGCGATCGAGTTCGTCACGGTGCTGCGCGTGCGGCAGTTCGAGGCGCAGTACGCACTGCAATCGGCGTTCGTCAAGGCCCTGCACGCACGGTTCGGCAGAGCAGGCATCGAGATCCCGTTCCCGATGCGGACCGTGGTGTTGCGCCCCGATGGATCGGGAGAAGCCGGCGTGCGGACGCCTGCCCTCGCTGGCACAGGCGTAGGCGGGAAAGGCTGGACAGCATGAAGCTCGCGGTAGCGGTGGTCCACGACCATGACACCCATAGGGTCTGCGACGCGCTCGTGGCCCGAGGGGTGAGGTTCACCAAGATCGGAAGTACAGGCGGCTTCTTGCGCGAAGGCAACACGACACTGCTGATCGGCACGGACACCGAGGGCCTCGACACGGTCCTCGACATCATACACACGAACTGCCAGACGCGGGAGCAGTACATCAACATGATGCAGCCCGACTCTACGGCGATCGGAGTGTTCCTGCCCTCGCCTGTGAAGGTCCAGGTCGGCGGCGCCGTGGTGTTCGTGCTCGACATCGAACGCCTTGAGCGCTACTAGCCTGGCAAGAGGAGGAGAGCCATGTGCGGAATTGCGGGAGTGCTATGGCCAGACGGCTCCGAGGCCGCGCAGCGGATGCTCGAAGGTATGCGGCACCGCGGGCCCGACGCCAGCGGCTTGGTCAAGATGAGGGACGGTGCGCTGGCGCACGCACGCCTGTCGATCATCGATCTGGAGAACGGCAGCCAGCCGATGTACGACGAAGTAACAGGCAGCTACATCGTCTACAACGGCGAGGTCTACAACCATATGGACTTGCGCCAAGGGATGAGGCGCAGTTCGTTCAGGACGCGAAGCGACACCGAGACTGTGCTGCGGCTGGCCGGCAGCAGCATACCGCCTGAGATCTGGCTGCGCAAGCTGCAGGGAATGTTCGCGTTCGCGGTTGTGCGGCCGAACGGTTACATGCTTGCTCGTGACCCGCTTGGCATCAAGCCGCTCTACCTCGGCCGAAGCGGCCAACGCGTTGCCTTCTGCTCGGAGGTCGGGCCGCTGCTTGACGTTGTCGACGAGGTCGAGGAGTTCCCCCCGGGCCATTACTATGACAGCGCGGTCGGACTGCAGCCCTACCGGTCGCTTGAGGCTGCGCCTGCGACCGTCAGCCACGAGGAGACCGCCCGACGCGGCCTGCTGCGGCGACTAACCCGATCGGTGCGCGCCAGTCTCACGTCCGACGTGCCCGTGGGGGTATTCCTCAGCGGCGGGCTCGACAGCAGCATCGTGGCCGCCCTCGCCGCTCGGTTCCACCAGGGCCTGTCGACGTTCGCCATCGGCACGGCCGACAGCAAGGACCTTCTGGGCGCGCGGATAATGGCTGCCTTCCTTGGTACGCGTCACCACGAGCGCGTCTTCACGGCCCGAGAGGCAGTGGAGGTGCTGCCCGAGGTGATCCGGCACCTGGAATCCTACGACTGTGCCCTCGTGCGAAGCGCCATTCCCAACTACCTGCTCGCGGAGTTCACCAGCAAGCATGTGAAGGTAGCCCTGTCCGGCGAGGGGGCTGACGAGCTGTTCGCGGGATACGACTACCTGAAGGAGATGCCCATCGATCGTCTGGCCGACGAGTTGCTGGACATCACGCGCGGCCTGCACAACACGAACCTGCAGCGCTGCGACCGGATGAGCATGGCGCACGGCCTCGAAGTGCGAGTGCCCTTCCTCGACGACCCGGATCTGGTCGACTACGCGTTCCGGCTGTCGCTCAACCTAAAGCACCGTGGTGTGCAGCGCGTCGATAAGTGGATTCTGCGCCGGGCGGCGATTGGGCTCATCCCAAGGGAGATTGCATTCCGCCGGAAGGCGAAGTTCGCCGCCGGCGCTGGCATCACCCAGCACCTCACCGCATACGCCGAGTATGTGTGCAGCGACAAGGAGTTCGCGCGGGAGAAGGAGATCGCCGACGGCGTTTTCCTGCGCTCGAAGGAGGAGTATCTCTACTACCGAATATTCCGACGGTACTTCAGGAACCGTCAGATCCTGCCGCTCATTGGCAGGAGCCGCAGCGTTTGAGAGCGCGACAACCCATCGACCGTGTCGGTTCAGGCGGCGACAAAGGACTGGAAAGGCGGCGATGACATGCGATTCCTTGGCGTCTTGCTGAGCAACACGCCTGAGCGTAGGCGCGACGTGTACCAGGCCATCGAAGGCATGTCGCGCCCCTCCGGCTCGTTCTATGTCATGGTGGCGATCTCGACCACCATCGCGGCGTACGGGCTCCTGTCGAACAGCACCGCGGTGGTCATCGGCGCGATGCTCGTGGCGCCGTTGATGGGGCCTATCTTCGGCATTGCGCTCAGCCTGTCGACTGGAGACCGCCGTCTCTTTCCCGCGGCCGCGACATCCGAGCTGCTGGGCGTAGCGGCAGCAGTGGCGCTCGCGACGCTCATTGGCCTGATCCCGCTCCGGTTGGGGTTCGGCTCGGAGATCGTGGCGAGGACGCAGCCGACGCTCTACGACATCATCATCGCGCTGGCCTCCGGCCTGGCCGGGGCGTACGCGCTGATGGATGAGAAGATCAGCCCAGCCCTCCCGGGGGTCGCGGTTGCGACGGCGCTGGTGCCGCCTCTGACGACTTGCGGCCTGTGCTTGGCAACGGGCAGGTGGGAGTGGGCATTCGGCGCGTTCATGCTGTTCGTGGCCAACTTCCTAGCAATCCAGATCGCCGCGGCGTTCATCTTCACCGCATACGGCATGGTGGAGGTGCAGACACATCAGCGCTTCACGCTTGGGCCATTCGTCCGACGATTCGCGCTGTCCCTGGCCCTGCTGTTTCTGGTGTCCGTGTTCATGACGAGCACTCTTGTCGGCATGGTATCGGAGAGCCGGCTCAGCCGCGCAATCCAGCGAGCCCTGGCGCAAGACCTGCGGTCGTCGGTCGGTGCGCAGCTCACCGACCTGTCGATCCGGTCCAGGCGCGGCGCACACTCTGTGGTCGCGACAGTGCTGACTCCGCAGGAGTTCGAGCCGTCTCAGGTAGATCGAATCGAGCGGCACCTGCGCAAGTCGGTGAGCCCTGAGATCAGCCTGGTGATCCGGTCGCTCGTGTCGAGGGACGCAGACAGGACAGGGACAGTGTACTTGGCCGACGAGGAACAGGAGAGGCGGGCCGATGTAGCCCGCCAGACGGACTTCCTACGGCGCACGGACGAGACGCTGCAAGTGCAGCTCAGGGAGGTGCCGGGGGCACGCCTGGTGGACCTCCGGCAGGACGGGGCCAACGGCCGTACGACGGTCACCGCGATCGTTCGCGCGCCGACTTCGATCGGCCCAGAGCAGGTCGCCGCTATGGAGGCCGAGCTGCGCCGAGTTCTGGGCTCCGATGTACACCTGGTTGTTCGCTCGGTCCTGACGGTCACGGCTGACAGCCAGCAATTCCTGTACGAACAGAAGCGGGAGGCTCGCCCGCTCGTGGGAGGCGCCCTGCGCTATCACGGTTGGGTTGGCCGGGCGCTGACGAGCCAGATAGCCGGCCGCGTTCCTGGAGCCTACCTGACCGACTACCGGTATGAGGCGACGCAGGGCAAGCTGCACATCGTCGCCTTGGTGCGGGCGCCGAGATGCCTCGGCCCGCAGGACGTGGAGGCCATGCAGCGCCAGCTCAGGCGCTACCTGCATCCGGGAGCCGAACTCGTCGTGCGGTCGGCCGTGGGCGCAGAGGCGAACGCTGGCGGCTACGTGGTGCCCACCGGAGGCTGACCGGCCTGTCGACAGGCCGGCGAGGAAGAGACCATGAGGGGAGCCAGTCTAGCGGGGCTCGTGTGCCTCGCATTGCTCGATATGCCGCGCAACCAGTCGCGGGCCGTCGATCCGCGCCCGGCGCTGTCGCCCGAGGCGCGTCAGGCGCTTACGACCGCCATCAAGGGGCGCGGAGGCGCTCAGGCAGGCGTCGCGCTCTATGGAGCCGCTGTCGAGCGGCTCGGGCGGGCGGAGCCATACCGGCACATACTGCGGATGATGGTCGAGCGGGACGACGCGCTGCGGCGTAGCCTGAAGAAGCACTCGCTGCCCTATCCGGGCGGGGGCTACCTCGTGAAGGCCAGCGACATCAAGACGCCCAAGATGGCCGCACAGGCGGGGCTGGAGCACGCTGCAGTTGGCATGGACATGTACCGGCGTCTGATCGACGACGTGGCCGATGCGCCTGATGTGGCGCGCCTGCTCCGAGAGCAGCAAGCCGAGACGCGGGACGTGATCGTGCCGATACTGTCGGCCGCACTCAAGAGCGGCGGGCTGCTGCCCGATCCGCAGCGCCGCCGGCCGGCACGCGATGCTGGTGGCGTCCTGGCGGCGCGGTCGGAGACGACCTGCGTGGCAAGTGCGGTACCATAGTATCGTATTAGCAGCGTATTACATGTGTGGGAGAAGATCGTGGAGAGCAGTGTACGGGAGCGAGCGGTCGTCCTCTTCGGCGCGTTGGCGCACGACACCCGACTGCGCATCGTGGAGTTGCTGGTGGACGGCGAGCGCACGGTGAACGACGTGGCGGCGACGTTAGGGCTCCAGCAAACAACCGCTTCGCAGCATCTGCGGGTGCTCACGAACGCGGGGCTTCTCGCGGTCGAACAGCGCCGATCGAGCCGCTACTACCGGCTGCGAGGTCCGCGGGTTGGGCGCGTGATGGGGCTCATCGAGGAGTTCTGCCAGGTACACGGGCTCTACGGCGCGACCGGGGCACCGATCGGCCCCAGCCCAGCGAGCAGCGAGGGTGAGCGGCACTCCGAGTTGTCGGTCGCAGGACGGGCGTAGCGCATGCCGGTGAGCCCAGATGAGCCGCTCGGTGACCGCTCGGACCATCCGAGCGTGCCTCCCACGGCGGCGGCGAAGCCCGGGCCAGCCGTCTCCGGTGTCGAGGAGTACATGCCGTCTCCAGCCACTGCCGACGACGCCACGTGGGACGAGTACCACTGGTACATCGAGCATGCCGCTCTGCTGGTGACCACAGTGAAGTGGGCGCTCCTGGGCGCAGCGGCCGGTGTGTGCGTGGGCCTGGGCACGCGGCTGTTCCTGTGGGCGCTGCACTACGCGTCGCTGGGTGCCGCCCATCTCGACGTCGGTTTTGCCCGCCACTACTTCCTGCTGCCCTTCGCCTTGCCGGCGTGTGTCTGGCTCATCCGACACTTCGCTCCCACCGCCAAGGGCCACGGCACCGAAGCCGTCATCGCGGCCATCCACGAGCATTCCGGGCGGATCGACTGGCGCGTGGCGCCCGTCAAGCTCGGTGCAACCGTCCTGACGCTCGCATTCGGTGGATCGGTCGGCAAGGAGGGGCCATGCGCCCAGATCGGCGCATCCATCACCAGCCTCTTCGCCGACTTGCTCCGCCTCGACGATGCCGACCGGCGGCGTCTGGTCATCTGCGGCATCGGCGCGGGCTTCGCCTCGGTGTTCGGCACGCCGGTGTCGGGAGCTCTCTTCGGCGTCGAGGTGCTGTACCTGGGCCGCATCGAGTACCCCGTGCTATTCCCCTGCCTCATCGCCGGCATCGTCGGCCACCTCGTCTGTGGCGTGGCACCGCCCGCCACTGGCGTGGGCGAGAGCCTCGGCGGCATCAGCCAGCCACTGATGATCTGCCTCGCGGTCGGGTTTGGCGCCGGGTTCGGCCTCGTGGCCCTCGCGATGGTGGAGTGCATGCGCCTCATGAAGGCCCTGCTAGCCCAGTTCCGGAGCCATCGGTACATCGTGGCGTTCGCCGCCGGCGTCGTGCTCGCCCTGATGTACCTGGTGCTCGGCGACAGCTGCGCCGGGCTCGGCACCGACACCATTCACGCCGCTCTGGGGGGTACCGCCAAGGTGGCGCTCCTGGCGTTCGCCGTGAAGATCGTCGCCACGTCGCTGACGCTGGAGAGCGGCGGGAGCGGCGGCATCGTAACGCCGCTCTTCTTCATCGGCGCAACTGCCGGGAGCGCTGCGGCGACGCTCTTCCACCTGCCCGCAGGCACTTTCGCCGCCTTCGGCTTCGTCGCTGTCCTGGCTGCGGCCGCCAACACCCCACTGGCTGCGGCCGTGATGGGCATGGAACTGCTGCCAACGTCGGTCGGCGTCTACGCGGCGCTCTGCGCGTGCACCGCCTACCTGATCGTCGGCCACCGAAGCGTCTACTCCAGCCAGCGCCTCGGGATGGTGAAGTCTCCCGCGCTGGAACTCGCCCTGGGGCGGCCCATCGGGGAGGTCAGTGCGGAGGAACTGAAGCTGCGGACCGATAGCCTGACGCACCGCCTGCTGACCATCCCCAAGCGCCGCAGTAGGCGCGCCTCGCGAGACAAGTAGCAGACCGGCCAACGGCACCACCGGGCGCTCCACAGCGTGCCGACTTCATGGAGGACACCAGGATGGACCTGACGACAACGTGGATAGGGCTGGCCTGCCTCTCGGTCTTCGCTATCGCGTACGCCGTGGTGATGCTTGAGGAGGTCCTGCATCTCCGGAAGTCGGTACCCGTCATCGTCGCGGCGGGCATCATCTGGTGCCTGGTTGCGGCCGCGTACGGCAGCGCGGGGCGGAGCGCCCACGCAGCAGCGGCAGTAGAGCACAACCTGCTGGAGTACGGCGAGTTGTTCCTGTTCCTGTTGGCGGCGATCACGTACGTGAACACGATGACTGAGCGGCAGGTCTTCGAGGTGCTCCGTGTGTGGCTGGTCGGGCGCGGGTGGTCGCTGCGGCGCCTCTTCTGGGTGACCGGCGGGCTCGCGTTTGTGCTCTCACCGCTGGCGGACAACCTCACCACCGCCCTCGTCATGGGCGCGGTCGTTGTCGCGGTTGCCGAGGGCAATGCCAGGTTCACGACGCTGGCCTGCATCAACGTCGTCGTCGCCGCGAACGCAGGCGGGGCGTTCAGCCCGTTCGGTGACATCACCACGCTGATGGTCTGGCAGAAGGGCGTTGTGCCGTTCGGCGCGTTCTTCGCCCTCGCGATACCTGCGCTCGTGAACTGGCTGGTGCCCGCCGTCATCTTCTCGCTCGTCCTGGGTCCTGGCAAGCCTGCCTCCGCATGTTCGACCGCAGCGCTGCGCCCGGGAGCAAGGGCGGTGATCGCTCTGTTCGTCTGCACCATCGTCCTTACCGTAGCCGCGCACAGCGCGCTGCACCTGCCACCGGTCCTTGGCATGATGACCGGCCTCGGCGCTCTGAAGCTCTATGCGTACTTCCTGAACCGGAAGGTAAGCGGCTCGACCGCCGATGACGAACACCACGTGCTGGCGACCGATATGGACCGGGACCCCCGACATCCCGCGCCCATCAACGTCTTCGCGGCCATGGAGCGCGTGGAGTGGGACACGCTGATGTTCTTCTACGGAGTCATCCTGTCGGTGGGCGGGCTGGCGGCTCTCGGCTACCTATCGGCGCTATCGAACGCGGCCTACTCAGGGCTTGGCCACACCACAGCGAACGTGCTCGTCGGGTTGCTGTCGGCGGTCGTGGACAACATCCCCGTGATGTACGCGGTCCTGACGATGGAACCGTCGATGTCACAGCCGCAGTGGTTGCTGGCAACCCTGACCGCGGGGGTCGGCGGATCTCTGCTATCAATCGGCAGCGCAGCAGGGGTGGCGCTGATGGGCCAAGCACGGGGCATCTACACATTCCGCAGCCACCTCAAGTGGTCCTGGGCGGTGGGACTAGGGTATGCCGCCAGCATCGGTGCGCACCTCGTCCTGAACGGTCGCTAGGGGCTGCACCAGGAGTCCCCCCCGCATTGGTGCGGGCATCCGCCCCCTCATGCGTTGCCGATCGACACAGGCCCTGTCTGTACTAGTGCGGTGGCGATGCCATCTGCATCCACAGCGGACCAGGACAGCACCGTGCTCGTCATCACAGGCCCAGGCCGCAGCGGCACCAGCGTCTTGGCGCGTTTCTGCCAGCAGATGGGATACGACCCGGGCGGCGCCTGGTGCGAACGCGTCGACGCGGGTCTCGAGGACGAGCGCGTCGTCCGCATCAACGATGCGTTGGTTCGCTCAGCCGCGCGCGGCGCCGACATCGACCACATCGTGTCCACCTACCGCGAGCCGATGGCCGACATCCGGCGCGCTGTCGTCAAGGACCCCCGGTTCACATTCCACCCGCACGTGCTGCGCGCCTGGCAAGCCGCCCGCGGCGACCTGCGCGTGCTCTACACCTACCGAACGCCCGAGCACTGTCTCAGGTCGCGGCAGCGCGTGCCGGACATGCTGATGATGCGCCACGCGCGCAAGGCCCCGCACGTCCTGCGCCACGACCTCGCCGACAGCATCGAGGTCCTGCTCGACTTGGACATACCGTTCCGCTTCCTGCTCTTCCCGAAGTTCCTGACCGGCTTCGAGCAAGTGCACGCCGCCCTCTGCGAACTGGGCATCGAGGTGCCCTACGCGGAGGGGCTGGACGTGTGGCGCACGATCGTCGACTACAAGAAGGTGCACGTGACGTCCGCCGGCAGCGCGCCAGGAGCGAGCAGCACCCACGCGCGCGCCGGCGGCCATACACGAGCCGCACGAGGATATCCTATGCCCTGGACACCCTCTCCGCGACCCGCCCCCAGCGGACGCCCACCCATCGTCGTCATCGGAATGCACCGCTCGGGTACATCGATGGTGAGCCGCATGCTGCAGTCGCTCGGCCTATTCATGGGCACGCGCCAGGACGCCAACGCCGAGTCGCTGTTCTTCATGCAGCTCAACGAGTGGGTGCTCAACAGCGCGGGCGGGCGCTGGGATCATCCGAGCGCGGTGCAGCACCTCTACCGGCAGCCGGAGCTGAGCGCGCTCACCGCCGAGTACCTGAGGCTGAGCACGCAGTGCCCCCGCGCCGCCGGCTACCTCGGCGTCAGGCGATACCTGCGATATCGCGATCTGGGGAACCTGGACTTCGCCTGGGGCTGGAAGGACCCGCGCAACAACTTCACGCTGCCGTTCTGGCTGAGCGCCTTCCCGAACGCCCGGATCGTGCGCATCTTCCGGCACGGTGTCGACGTGGCCAGGAGCTGCCAGGTGGCCTACGCCCCGCGCATCGAGGGGCTTGAGGAGACATCACGGCACTTCCACCGGAGGCGTCACATCTATGCCCTCCATCCGATGCGATCCGGCTTTGTACACGGGCTTCGCGTGGCAACCATGGAGGGCGCGTTCTCGCTCTGGGAGGAGTACAGCCGCGAGGGGCGCGCCCGCGTCGCGGAACTGGGCGAGCAAGCCATCCAGTTCCAGTACGAGGACTTTCTCGCGCGCCCTGAGGACAACGTCGCGCGTCTTGCCGACTTCTGCGGCCTCCCGGCCACCGACCGGCAGGTGCGCCAGGTAGCTGCACAGGTCGACAAGACGCGCGCATTCGCCTTCCTGGAGAACCCAGAGCTGCGCGATCTCGCGGACAGCATCGCCGATCGCCTCGCCGAGTTCGGCTATGGTCCCAAGGGCATAGCGGACCGAAGCGCGCCATCGGCTCCTCCCGACCGTCATGGGCTCCCGCGGTGCTCGGCCAGTGACTAGCCAGAGCCACGCACACCACCTCGGGCTCTACGCCGTGTCTGCCGCGAGGAGCGCCGCCCGTCGCCGGTGCCTAACCATCGCGCTGGCACTCCTCTCCCAACAGCCCGCGCGCGCCGTCGGTCCCGAAGCCCCCTATCCGCCGAGCACCGTGATCCGCTCCATTGCATGGCACTGGGATACGCTGCGGACCGGCGCACCGGGCAGTGACCTCTGGCCGGTCACGTGGGCCGCCGACAGCAACCTCTACACATCATGGGGAGACGGCGGCGGCTTTCGGGGGAGCAACGATGACGGCCGCGTCAGTATGGGCTCCGCTCGAATCGCTGGTACCCCTGAGGACCTCGATGCGGCCAACATCAACGGCGGCAAGAACTGCCTGCACCCGGCATCGTTCCCCGTGAAGGGCAAGGCCGATGGACTGATCGCCGTCGGCTCCACGCCATACGCCTGGGTCAACATGCAGGACGGCGACTACCCGGACGTGGACGTCCGCCTGGCGTGGTCGAATGATCTCGGCGCCAACTGGCAACTCGCCGAGTGGGCATTCGAGAAGGGGGTTGGGCGCTTCAAGCCGGCGACCTTCCTGAACTTCGGGAAGGGCTACACCGGCGTTCCCTCAGGACTGAGGGGCTACGTGTACTTCTACGGTGCGCGCCAGGGCGATGATGCGCGCACCATCGTCGGACGTGTACCCCAGGGCCGATTGCAGGATCGTCAGGCGTACGAGTTCCTGGCGAGTGTCGAGCACGGCCATCCAAGGTGGTCGCGAGACCCTCGGACAGACCTGTTGGCGATGGAGTTTGCCGGTGACGTCGTGGTCTCGTACCTGCCCGGACTTCACCGATTCCTGGCAGGCGCATTCCACACGGGGCCTGGTCAGCTTGGCATCTTCGATGCGCCGAGCCCTTGGGGGCCGTGGACCACGGTGGCCTGGTATGACCACTGGGGAGGCATGGGCGTGGAAGGCTGTGGGCTGACGTGCACCTTCCCGCAGAAGTGGATGGACGCTGACTGTCGCTCGGTATGGTGTGTGTTCAGTGTCTAAGGCAAGGGCGGACAGACCGGCATCGGGGGGCATGACCGCTTCAACGTCGTGCGAGCCACGCTTGATGTCCGTGCGAATGTCACGCACTGAGCCACCTTGATGCCCCGTCATCCCGCCTTGCGGCCGAGCATGGAGCGCCATGGACGGCATCGGCGAGGGCGAGGGGCCAGACGCACCCCGCCCCCCGACACCGGAAAGCGCGCGACATCGTCGGAGGCCGTGGGTGCGTGGTGGCCATAGTCTACTCGCCTGCTCCTGGAGTGACGTCGCGCGGAGCGGGGATGTGGCATCGGCTGTTGGTTCGCTCGGCATCACGCTCAAGTCGTGCATGGTCGACGGACCTCCTGCATAGGCTGGCCCCTCGCCCTGTAGACCACCGGCCGTGGCCGCAGACAGCGCCGAGAAGCTGGGCGCGTTTCCCCGCCTCGTCTGGAGCAGACCATATCCTCAGCTATATGCGCACGCAAGTGCGCCTCCAGCCACAAGTGCTGGAGGCGCGTGATGGCGGACATCATCCGCGACATGACTCGCGAAGGGCCTCGCGCAAGGCAGCGTCGACCTCCCTGGCAGCGGCATCCTGGAGGGTCGGCAGCACGTGCGAGTAGGTGTTGAGGGTGAGGTCGACAGTGGAATGGCCCAAGCGCTCACTCACGACCTTGGGGTGGACGCCTTGCCCCAGCAGCAGCGTCGCGTGGGTGTGGCGAAGATCGTGGAAGCGGACCAAGGGCAGCCCTTCGCGCTGCAGCAACGAAGCGAACGCCGCTGACAGCGCTCGAGGCGAGCGGGGATCACCATTGTCCTCCGCGACCACCAGCGTGCCGTCCGACTGCACCTCGCCGAGGCGAGCCATCAGGCGTCCCTGCTCGATCCGATGGTCGGCGAGCGCCTCCACCAAGATCGAGGGTAGCACCACGACCCGACGGCTCTGGCGGCTCTTGGGCTCCTTGACGATCAGTGCCGTGCGCGTCTGGACCAGTGTCTGACGCACCGACAGCGTGCCGTGCGCCAGATCGACATCCTGCCACCGAAGGCCGAGGATCTCTCCGCGGCGCATGCCAGTCGTAACCGCCATGATGATGGGTACGAAGAGACGCGTCGGTCGTGCCGCACTTAGCAGCGCGGCGATCGCGTTGACGTCCAGGACGCGCTGCTCGATCGCTCTCGGTCGAGGCGGCACGACGGAGTTGGCCGGATTGCGGCCCAAGAACTGCCACCGAACGGCTTGCTCTAGAGCCTGCCTGAGCACTCGGTGGTGGTGCAGGACCGTCCGGGCAGATAGCCCTCCCTCGCCTTTGCGCCTCCCGTGAGAGAGCGCATCGCTGTAGTACGCCTGGATGTGCGCCGGCTGTAACCTGGCCAACTTGTGGCGTCCCAGGCTGGGGATCAGGTGCAGTCGCACGTACTCCGTGTAGCCCTCTAGCGTCTTGACGGCAACAGACGGCTGAGCATAGTGCTGGAGCCAGTACTCAAGGTACTGGGCGACAGTCATGTCGGCCGGCGCCACATAGGCGCCCGTCGTCAACTCGTGCTGGAGGCGAGCCAGTTCTCGTTCGGCGTCGCGGCGGCTGCCTCGCACGGTGACCCACTTCTGCCGCCGCCTGCCGCGCTCGTCGCGCCCGAGGTCGAAGACGATGCACCAAGCATCGCCACGGCGCGTGATGTGCCCTTTCATTCGGGATCCCCCTTGCCGCCCGAGAGGCGAGTAGAGCTGGAGCGTTGGGGCACCGAGGTGCCACGAGCCCAGATCAGCAGCCCGCCAGACCGATGTCCACTCCGGTTGCTGCGCGGCAACGCTACGGGTCCGGCTGAGTGGCCCGTTGGTCGATGAAGCGCTCCAGTACTCTCTTCGGGATCAGGATGCGCCTGCCAATCCGCAGCGACGGGATCTCCCCGGTGCGTATCACCTCGTACATTGCGTTGCGCCCCAACCGCAGAACGGAGCAGGCCTCCGGCACGGTCAGCACGTCCGGCAGGTCCGCCAAGTTGCGGGGTGTCATGGTCTCCCCCTTCTCCGCTTCAGGTATGTCCATGGGATGTGACTGGACCCGCTCGCTCCTGCGTGGCGACTGCGCGGGCCCTCAGGTGCGCTGGCTGGCGCTGTAGGCGATCAGCGGGCGCGCAGCATCGCCGTCGGCACGCTGCCAGACCGGATGGGCTAGCCCAGGGCAGGCACAGATCGAGTGGTCGGCTAGCCAGAACCGCGCGTGCACGGCTGGTTCCGCATGCTCCCTAACCAGGCCGGCG
>CAZFLM010000106.1:0-5956 GCA_964519955.1 uncultured Chthonomonadaceae bacterium
GGGTTGTGCTTGGCGGGCAGGGACGCCCGCCCCACCGGGGCGCGGTGCTGGGCGCGGGAGTTCGGGCGCGGGGTTGTGCTTGGCGGGCAGGGACGCCCGCCCCACCGGGGCGCGGTGCTGGGCGCTGATACCAGAGAGATGGAGAGCTGTTCTTGACGAAGCTGTTGCTGTCGGGCAATGAGGCGATCGCGCGGGGCGCCTGGAGCGCCGGGGTTCGCGTGGCAACCGCCTATCCGGGTACGCCGAGCACGGAGATCCTGGAGAACGCCGCGAAGTACGACGAGATCGCTGCGCAGTGGTCGCCGAACGAGAAGGTCGCACTCGAGGTAGCCATCGGGGCGTCGATGGCCGGCGCTCGCTCAATCTGCGCGATGAAGCACGTCGGCGTGAACGTGGCCGCGGACCCGCTGCTGACGCTGGCGTACACGGGCGTGAACGGCGGGCTGGTGCTGATCAGCGCGGACGATCCCGGAATCCACAGCTCCCAGAACGAGCAGGACAACCGGTTCTACGGCCGGTTCGCCCGCATCCCCGTGCTGGAGCCGTCGGACAGCCAGGAGGCGCACGACTATGCTGCCGCCGGGCTGGCCGCCTCGGAGGCGCTGGACACGGCGATCCTCCTCCGCACCACCACGCGCATCTCGCACTCCAAGAGCCTCGTTCAGACGCGCGACCGCCGCGACGTGCCGCTCCGCCCCTACACGAAGGACGTGCGCAAGTGGGTGATGATCCCCGGGCACGCTCGGCTGCGGCAGCCGGAGGTGCTCGCCCGCTACGACCGGATGCTGGCGTGGGCGGAGGTGACCGATCTCAACCGGATCGAGTGGGGCGACAAGCGGCTCGGCGTCGTGACCTCCGGCATCGCGTACCAGTACGTCAGGGAGGCGCGACCGGACCTGAGTGTCCTGAAGCTGGGCGTGACGTACCCGTTCCCCGCCGCGCTCGTGCGCCGGTTCGCCGCCGAGGTGGAGCAGGTCATCGTCATCGAGGAGCTTGAGACGTTCCTGCTGGAGGCGCTCCTCATCGCGGGGCTGAGCCCGGTGCCGCACGGGCTGCCGCGCGCCGGGGAACTGAGCGCGACGCTGGTGGGCGACGCTTTGGCGCGGGCGCTTGGCGAGGAGCGGCCGGCTCGCACCGTGTCGGCGCCCGCGCCTGCTCCGCCTCGACCGCCCGTGCTGTGCCCCGGATGCCCGCACCGCGGCGTGTTCTCCGCGCTGCACAAGCTTGGCCTGACCGTGACGGGCGACATCGGGTGCTACACGCTGGGGGTGCTCGCGCCGCTGTCCGCGATGGACGTGTTCATGTGCATGGGCGCGAGCATCGGCATGGCGCTGGGGGTGCAGAAGGCGAACCCGGAGATGGCGGCGCGCACGGTCGCGGTGATCGGGGACTCCACGTTCCTGCACTCGGGGATGACCGGGCTGCTCGACATGGTCTACAACGGCGGAACGGGCACGGTGCTTATCCTGGACAACGGCACCACCGCGATGACCGGGCACCAGGACCACCCGGGCACGGGCAAGACGCTGCAGGGCACGGAGACGGTGCGTGCCGATCTGGAGGCGATCTGCCGCGGGCTGGGGGTGCAGCGGGTGCATGTGGCCGACCCGTTCGACCCGGACGCGCTGGAGGCGCTGATCGCGCAGGAGGTGGCGGCGCCCGCGGTCTCGGTGATCATCGTGCGCCACCCGTGCGTGCTGATCGAGAAGCCGAAGCGGGAGGCCGTGGAGTTCGAGGAGATCCGCTGCAGCGCGTGCCAGATGTGCATGGACCTGGGCTGCCCGGCGATGTCGTGGGTGGACGGGAAGCCGTCGATCAACGAGGCGCTGTGCGCGGGATGCGGGCTGTGCGCGGCGCAGTGCCCGTCCGACGCGCTGCACGTGCGGGAGGCGTCCCATGCCTGAGCCGCTCAGCATTCTGATCGTTGGCGTCGGCGGGCAGGGGACGATTCTCGCCGGCAAGGTGCTCTCGCACGTCGGGCTGCTCGCGGGGCGCGACATCAAGTTCTCCGAGATCCACGGCATGGCGCAGCGGGGCGGGAGCGTGGTGACGCAGGTGCGCCTGGGCGATGCGGTCAGCTCGCCGATCATCGAGGCGGGCGAGGCCGGCTTCATCCTGGCGTTCGAGCAGCTCGAGGGCCTGCGGTGGATGCACATGCTGCGGCCGGGCGGCCTGATGATCGTCAGCTCGCAGGTGATCGAGCCGATGCCCGTCATCATGGGTGTCGCGGCCTACCCGGGCGATGCGCTCGACCAGATGCGCGCACGGGGGCGGACGCACGTGCTGGACGCCCTGGCGATTGCGCAGGAGGCGGGTAACGCTCGCGCGTCGAACATTGTGCTGTTGGGGCATCTCGCGCGACAGATGGACCTCGACCGGGCGCTGTGGGACCGCGCGCTCGCCGAGACGACGCCGGCCCGGTTCCTGGACGCGAACCGTCGGGCGTTCGATGCTGGGTGGGGTGCGGCGCCGGCGTGAAGTTGAAAGTTCAAAGTGCAAAGTCGAAAGTGCAAAGTTGGAAGTTGAAAGTTGAAAGTGAGAACGCCGGGCGGGTGCGGCGCCATCGTGGCGCAGACTTGCCACTTTCAACTTTCAACTGCGCCGTGCTGCCCCAATCCCTGTCCCCGACCCCGCCGGAGGAGCCGTGAGCGACCTGTACTGGCAACCGAAGACCGAGTGCCTGGACCGCGACGCGATGCGCCGTGTCCAGAGCGAGCGCCTGCGCAACACCGTGTGGCGCTGCTACGAGAACGTGCCGCACTACCGCCAGGCGTTCGACGACATCGGCCTGCACCCGGCCGACATCCGCTCGATCGACGACCTGCCGCGGCTGCCGTTCACGACCAAGGCGGACCTGCGCGACAACTACCCGTACGGCCTGTTCGCGGCCCCGCTCGACGAGGTGGTGCGGCTGCACGCGTCCTCCGGAACGACCGGCAAACCGATCGTGGTGGGCTACACGCGCGCCGACCTGGAGCTGTGGGCGGACTGCATCGCGCGCACCCTGACGGCCGGCGGGGTGGGCAGGAACGACGTCGTGCAGGTTGCGTATGGTTACGGCCTCTTCACCGGGGGGCTGGGCGTACATTACGGCTCGGAGCGGGTGGGCGCCACGGTGGTGCCGGTCTCCGGCGGGAACACCAAGCGCCAGGTGATGCTGATGCGCGACTTCTCGGTGACGGCTCTGGCCTGTACCCCGTCGTTCGCCGCGTACCTGGCCGACGCGATGGTCGAGGCGCAGGTCGACCTGGACGAGCTGAAGCTGCGCGTAGGGTTCTTCGGGGCGGAGCCGTGGTCGGACGCGATGCGGCGCGAGATCGAGTCGCGGCTGCGCATCCTGGCGCTGGACATCTACGGCCTGTCTGAGATCATCGGGCCGGGCGTGGCCTTCGAGTGCGCGCACCACAACGGGATGCACGTGTCGGAGGACCACTTCATCCCCGAGATCATCGATCCTGAGACGTGCGAGGTGTTGCCGCCGGGCTCGACCGGTGAGCTGGTGTTCACGACGGTCACGAAGGCCGCCGCGCCGGTGATTCGCTACCGGACGCGCGACCTCTCGCGGATGCACGTGGAGCCGTGTGCGTGCGGGCGGACGCTCTGCCGCATCGAGCGGATCCTGGGGCGCACGGACGACATGCTGATCATCCGGGGCGTGAACGTGTTCCCGTCGCAGATCGAGTCGGTGCTGCTGGATATCGGCTGTGTCGAGCCGCACTACGTGCTGGTGGTCGACCGGACGCGCGGCCACATGGATGAGCTTGAGGTGCGCGTCGAGGTGTCGGAGAGCCTGTTCAACGACGAGGTGCGCCGGCTGGAGGACGTGGAGCGCCGGGTGCAGCGCGAGATCGAGAGCGTGCTGGGCATCACGGCGAAGGTGAAGCTGGTGGAGCCGCGCTCCATCCCGCGCAGCGAGGGCAAGGCGCAGCGGGTGATCGACCGGCGCTCGCTGTAGGGTGTCGGTGCGGGGCGTGGGGTTCAGGGCCCGGCGGGGTGCGGAGACCCCGCCCCACGGGTTTGTGCGTGGAGCCGGGCTGGCCTGGCCGGGGAGTGCCACTGGACGGGCAGGGACGCCCATCCCACCGGGCGACTGTGGGTGGAGTGGGGCTGGCCTGGCCGGAGTCCTACTAGGCGGGCAGCGACGCCCGTGCCACCGCGGCGACTGTGGGTGGAGTGGGGCTGGCCTGGCCGGAGTCCTACTAGGCGGGCAGCGACGCCCGTGCCACCGCGGCGACTGTGCGTGGAGTGGGGCTGACCTGGCCGGAGTCCTAACTAGGCGGGCAGGGACGCCCGCTCCACCACGGCTCTGGTGCGTGGCTGGCGCTCACAGCCCGGCGCTGGTGCGTGGCAGGCGCTCGCGGGTCGGCGGGGTGTGGAGTTGGTTGGGACGATATCGAGCCGTCAAGGAGATGACCGCCATGATGGTTAAGCAGGTCTCCGTCTTTCTTGAGAACGAGGCTGGGCGGCTTGCCGCCGTGACGCACTGTCTGGGCGACGCCGGGACGAACATCCGGGCGCTGTCGCTGGCGGACACGGCCGACTTCGGCGTGCTGCGGCTCATCGTGGAGTCGCCGGACCAGGCGTGCGCGGCCTTGCGAGCCGAGGGCTTCACGGTGCACATGACGGACGTGATCGCCGTGGAGATGCCGGATCGTCCCGGCGGCCTCGCGGATGTGCTGGACGTGATGGCCGAGGGCGGCGTGAACATCGAGTACATGTACGCCTTCAGCGGGAAGTGGGAGGGGCACGCCCTCGTCATCTTCCGGGTGGAGGACGCGCCGGCCGCGATCGAGCACCTCAGCGGCAACGGCATTCACGTGGTGCCGAGCGAACGTGTATACGCCATCTAGCCCGACGAGCACTTCGGTTGGGGCGATAGGCACACAGATAGGGCGCAAAACCCGATGACGCACAGCGATACCCCCGACGTTCGGTCCATGGTTCTGGCTGCGGCTCGCCTGGGCGTGGCCATCCCTGCATTCAACGTCCCGTACCTGCCGATGGCCGAGGCGATCGTGCGCACCCTTGCGCGGCGGCAGTCGTTCGGGCTGCTGCAGGTGGCGCGGCTCGAGTTCACCAAGTTTCAGGCGCGAGACCTGGCATCCGTCGCCGAGGAGTATGCGCGCCACGCCGACCCGCGCTACGCCCGGCTGCACCTCGACCATACGCCGGTGATCGACGAGGACCAGTTGGAGGTCGACTGGCGGGCGATGATCGCGGAGGCCCTGGAGCGCGGGTACCACTCCGTGATGATCGACGGATCTCGCCTGCCGCTGGACGGCAACATCGCGGTGACGGCCGAGGTGGTGGCAATGGCGAAGCCGTACGGCGTGCCGGTCGAGGCCGAGCTGGGCGCGGTGATGGGTCATGAGGCGGGCCCGCTGCCTCCGTACGAGGAGCTGTTCGCGTCGAAGCGCGGTTTCACGGACCTGGGCGAGGCGCAGGAGTTCGTGCGGAAGACCGGGGTCGACTGGCTCTCGGTCTCAGTGGGCTCGGTGCACGGTGCGATCAGCCAGGCAACGAAGGACCAGCCGAAGATCCAGGCGAAGCTCGACGTTGGCCACGTGAAGGCGTTGGCCGAGGCGACGGGCGTGCCGCTGGTGCTGCACGGCGGCTCGGGGATCCCGCAGGAGTATATCGACGGGGCCATCGCGGCGGGCATCGCCAAGATCAACGTGGCGACGGACCTGCGCCAGCCGTACGAGCGCTCGCTGGGCAAGGGCGGCACCGTGTGCGACGCGCAGAAGGCGGTTGCCGAGGCGGTGGAGCGCTGCATCGGCTCGCTGCGGATCGATGGGATCGCGCCGAAGCTGTGGGATGAGGTGCGGCGGGGGTAGGGCGCTTGCCCCGGCATGTGCCCCGGTGGTGTGAAACCACCGGCAGGGAGGCCTGCGGCCGACCGCCCTCGCGGGCGGGGATTGTGCGGGGTGAGGGGGCATGTGCGGGGCGCGCCGGG
>CAZFLM010000106.1:6056-18115 GCA_964519955.1 uncultured Chthonomonadaceae bacterium
AGATGAATCACCCGGCTGGCGGGCCTTCGGCCAACCGCCCTTGCGGGCGGGTGCGTTTGGCGACACGCGGTGCGCGGTGCGCCGGGAGATGAATCACCCGGCTGGCGGGCCTTCGGCCAACCGCCCTTGCGGGCGGGTGCGGGGCGAGACATGTGTCCAGCGAGACTGACGCGGCGACAACTGATTGCGGAGGGGGCTATGCTGGGAGCTGGGGTGCTTGCTGCCGCGGGGGGTGGCGCCGAGCCGGCCAAGCCGTTCTTCATGACGCGCGGAGTGGTGCTCGTGCCAGATGACCTGACGCTGGCGGACTGGCCGGAGCGGGCGCAGCGGGCCGGGCTGAGCACCATCGCGCTGCACCCGACGCCGGCGATCGCGGAGCCGTTCATCCGGAGCGACGCGGGGCAGGCGTTCCTGGCGAAGTGCAAGCAGCTCGGCTTGCAGGTGGAGTACGAGCTGCACGCGATGGGCGACCTGCTGCCGCGCGCGCTGTTCGAGCGGAACCCGGAGCTGTTCCGCGCCGATGAGACCGGGACGCGCGTCAGCGAGTGCAACCTGTGCGTGCATTCGGAGCGTGCGCTGGAGATCGTGGCCGAGAACGCGGTGAAGGTCGCCCGCGTGCTGAAGCCCACGACCGGCCGGTACTTCTACTGGGGCGACGACGGCGCGCCCTGGTGCCGGTGCGCGAAGTGCCGAGGGCTGTCGGACTCCGACCAGGCGCTGCTGCTGGAGAACCATCTGGTCGGCGCACTCCGGGCCGTCACGCGGAATGCCTCGGTCGCGCACATTGCGTACGCCAAGACGCTGAATCCCCCAACACAGGTGAAGCCCGCGCCGGGCGTGTTCCTGGAGTTCGCCCCGATCAGCCGCAAGTACGACCGCCCGTTCGCCGCGCAGAGCGGGCCGGATTTCCCCGAGCGTCTCGAGCATCTCGACGCGAACCTGGCCGTGTTCCCGAAGCGCACGGCGCAGGTGCTAGAGTACTGGCTCGACTGCTCCCTCTTCTCCTCATGGCGGAAGCCCGCGGTGATGGTCCCCTGGCGCGAGGACGTCTTCCTCGCCGACCTGGACGCCTACGGCAAGCGCGGCATCCGCCACATCACCACGTTCGCGGTCTACATCGACGCCGACTACCTCGCGCGCCACGGCGAGCCGCCCATCGGGGCGTACGGGGCGGGGTTGAAGGGGTGGCGGCGGTAAGGCGCGGTGCCGACGGAGCGCCGCCCTCCAGGGCGTGAGATGGGCCAGGGTGCGGTGGCGACGGAGCGCCACCCTCCAGGGCGTGGGACGGGCCAGGGTGCGGTGGCGACGGAGCGCCACCCTCCAGGGCGTGAGACGGGAGGAGCGCCATGCCGCGCAGTCGACGACACCGCAGAGCCGCATTCTGGATAGCCGCGACCGTGCTGGTTGTGTGCGCGGGCGCCGTGCTGCTGCCGAAGGTGCCCGGGGCGCTGGGCTGGGGGCGGTATGGCTTCGGGCCGCCGCTGAAGGTGAAGAGCCTGGCCGAAGTCACGCATTGGACGGAGCTTAAGTTCCCCGCCGACGCCCAGTTGGTCGAAGGCTACTGGCTGGGCGGCCAGTCACCCTACCAGATCGCCAAGGTCCGCATGCCGCACCGGCGCGTGAAGGGCTTCCTCGCGCAGCACCCCATCAACGGGGAGGCCAGCAGCACCGAGGTGGACTCCCTCATGGAGGGCGGCCTCGATGTGATGAGGCACGACGGGATGGTTGTTCCGCACCCGCGCCGGTTCCGTTCCACGAGCCGCAACCTGGATCCCGGTTCGCTGCGGGTCGTTGCCGTGCTGGTGGACCTCGACGATCCGGCCACGGCTGTCGTCTACACCTACTACTACGCCTGAGCCGGAGCGCCCCGCACGATCAGCCTCCTCGGCTGTACTCCACCTCGCCGTCCGTCGTGAGCGCGACGGTGAACGGGCGTGCTTTGCCGACCGCGATCCGGGCGCACACAACCGCGTGGTCGCGCTTGGCGGGCTCTACCGCGATGGACGGGATGGGCTCGCCGGGGCGGACCGGGATGAAGGCGTAGAGCAGGTCGACGCGCCCCTTGCCGGCCACCGTGTAGTAGACGCAAGCGCGCGGCTCGGCGCCGGTGAGGCCGTGGGCGTGCGGGAGCCACCCTTGCAGCGCCGGCTCGTTCTGCCCGGAGACGATGCGGGCCGAGAGGCCGTCCACGTGCAGCGGGACGATGGCGAGATTGGCGCCCCCCTTGCGCTCCGTGCGCACGGCGAGGGTAGACGGATCGACTGCCGCGCTCGGAGCATCGACGTGGAAGGTGCTCTCGTAGCCGTGCTCCTCGCTGTCAGAGGGCTGCAGCGTGTCGATGACGACCCAGCCGACGGGCTTGGCGAAGAGGACGCGGCGCGTGTGGACCACATTGCGCAGCCTCTGCCCGCCCCACGCCTCGTCCGGCAGCTCGCCGAAGGACGCTGCGCAGAGGTCGTGGTCCCTGGTCGACTGCCACGTGATCGGGTAGGGCGTCTTGGCGACGTGCTGCTCGCGGCCGCCGGGTGACGAGCGGCGGTTCTGCTCGTAGCCATCGACGTGGACGACGTTGTGGCCGCGGGCGGAGAGGACGTAGCGGCGCATGGCGGAGACGTCGTAGGCGTAGGAGCCCGCGTCGAAGACCAGCCGCGACCCGTAGGCGTGGATGACGAACGAGAGCTTGTCCTCGTGCTGATGCCCATAGCCGAACGGCCCGGCGTCCATCATCAAGAACAGCGCGTCCCGGTCCCACCCGGAGCGCATGACGGCCCAGCCCGCCCATGGGAAGAAGTGGGAGTCGTGCTTGGGCTTGCTCCCCTCCTTGCCATCGGTGACCACCCAGCGCCAGTCCGCGCGCTTCGGGAACAGCCCCAGCCCCTCCTTCAGCACCTCACGCGCGTTGATGGACCACGAGTCGTTGAACGGCGGCACATCGCGGTCGGGCGACATCGCCCAGAGGTTCTCGTCGTACATGCGCTCCAGGCGCGACTGGTAGCCCTCGGGCAGCGGGACGGAGTTGAGCTGGGCGATGCTCAGGGCGCTGACGAAGTTGCGCAGCGAGACGTTGTGGTACCCGGGCGTCAGCTCGACCTGGACGCCGTCGGCGTAGACCTGGGCGTCCAGCTCGCGGCGCAGCCTGCCGATGGCCGAGTCGCGCCAGTGTGCGGCGTTCTTGAACTCCGGGAAGAGCACGCCGACGTGGTACTCCCCGTTCGCCTCCATGCAGAGCCAGTTGCCGGTGGTGGGGAAGGCGTCGAGGTACTCCGCGTGGCGGCGCATGCAATCGACCATGGCCAGGAGCGCATCGTCTGGGCAGACCTCGGGGTGGCGCAGGAGGCGGAAGTAGATCTCCGGCCACGCGAAGGCCATGCGGATGCCGCACTCGATGGTGCGCCAGCGGGAGTGGGGGCGCTGGTCAGCCTTCGCGGGCGTGGAGCAGTTGCGGACCCAGTCGACGATCTGGCGGACAAGCTCGTCACCATACTTGCGGTCGCCAGTGGAGTCGTAGGCACGGGCGAGCGAGACCCAGAACGGGTGGCGGTTGAGCTGCCAGGTCCACTCGTGGTCGGCGGCGTGGGGGGAGCCTGGCTGGGTGGTCGGGTTGTAGGCCCAGTCTATCGTGTCGCCGAACGTATGGCGGATGCCGACGGAGTCGAACGTGTGGGCGAGCGCGAGATCCGCCGCTTCGTCCGGGCCTTTCCCCTTGGGCGGGTTGGCGGGGTCGAACCACCACTTCGGGGTCTTGCGGGCGCGCAGATGGCGGCAGAACGCCGCGCGCGCGGCAGGTTCGTCGCCCTTGTCGCAGGCGGCCTTCACCTCGGCCAGCTCGGGGCGGGCGAGGTCCAGCACGTCGGCCAGCTTCGGCTCGGCGGCGGCCTGGCCGAGCGTGTCGTCCGCGATCATGGCAGCCCCCAGTCCCAGCAGCCCGGCGCAGAAGGCGCGCCGCCCGAGTGTGTCGCTCATATGGATGGAACCCCCACAAGGTGGTGCGCACCGCGGTGGCGACGGAGCGCCACCCTCCAGGGCGTTGCGCGCGGTGTGACGGAATCGTGCGGCGCGTTGCACTGGGCGGGCAGGGACGCCCATCCCACCACGGCGCTGTGCGTGACGACCGGCAACAGCAGAGCAGGTTGGAACTGGCGGGCAGGGACGCCCGCCCCACCACGGCGCTCCGCAAGACGACGAACAACGGCAGAGCAGGTTGTACAGGACGGGCAGGGACGCCCGCCCTACCACGGCGCTGTGCGTGACGAGCAACAACCGCAGAGCAGGTTGTACAGGACGGGCAGGGACGCCCATCCCACCACGGCGCTGTGCGTGACGACCAACAACGGCAGAGCAGGTTGTACTGGACGGGCAGGGACGCCCATCCCACCGGGGCGCTGTGCGTGACGACCAACAGCGGCCCGGCGCTGTACAGAACGGCGGCCCTAATCCTCGACGATGGTCAGCTCGTGTTCGATCGGGACGGCGGGCTTGAGCATCTGCCAGACGGGGCAGACCGTGCCGGCGGCCAGGTCGACTGCATGTTGGACGGCGTCGCGGCTCAGACCTGCTCCGGTGACCTCGATAGCCAGGTCGATGCGGCTGAAGCGGACGGTGGGCTGCTCAACCTTCTCACCTGTGGCTCGGACGCGGACGCCGGAGACCGGCTGCTGGGTGCGGCGGAGGAGGGCGGCGACGGTGTTGGCCGCGCATCCGACGAGGGAGGCCAGCAGCAACTGGATTGGCGAGGGGCCGGCCATATCGTCGCGGACGGGGTAATCCATCTCGATGGTGTGGGCGCCAACGGTGGTGGTGACGTGCATGGCGCCGTGGTGGACGGCTTCGGCGGTGATCAGGTCGGGCATTGGTAGGTTCCTTGGTAGGTGGAGTTGGGTGGCGGGCTGTGCAGGACGGGCAGGGACGCCCATCCCACCGGGGCGCTGGGCATGGCGACGGGTTTCGGCACGGCGGGCTGCGCAGGATGGGCAGGGACGCTCATCCCACCGCGGCGCTGGGCATGGCGACGGGTTTCGGCACGGCGGGCTGCGCAGGATGGGCAGGGACGCTCATCCCACCACGGCGCTGTGCGTGACGACGGGTTGCGGCACGGCGGGCTGTGCAGGGCGGGCAGGGACGCCCATCCCACCACGGCGTTGGGCATGGCGACGGAGCGCCACCCTCCAGGGCGTTGTACGTCGTCACGCAGAGAGCCGTACGGCGGGTTGTGCAGGACGGGCAGGGACGCCCATCCCACCACGGCGTTGGGCATGGCGACGGGTTACGGCACGGCGGGCTGCGCAGGATGGGCAGGGACGCCCATCCCACCGCGGCGCTGGGCATGGCGACGGGTTACGGCTGAGCGCGGCAAGGAGCGCCTCTACAGGTACTCGTCGTTCATCCGGTCCAGGTGGTCGCAGGAGCCGGCTCGGTCGACGTAGCGGTCGGTCCACATGCGGTTGGTGCAGGTGGCGCCGAGCTTGACGCGCTTGGCGTGTTGGTCGGCGAAGAGCCAGTTGCACATGCCGTTGTGGGTCTGGAACGCGCCGACCGCGCCGTTGTTGGGGCCGCCGCCGGTGATCATCCAGCCGCCGAGGTCCGGGTAGCTCATGCGGGACTCGAGCATGAAGATGAGGTTGGCGGGCGCGTCGATCTCCGTCAGCCAGCGCGGGCGCTCCCACGGCTCGCCGTACCAGCACGCGGGCACGCCCTCGTGGAAGAAGCTGCCGTTGTAGGCGTAGGAGTTTGCCAGGTGCTGCGAGGCCGGGTAGTACACGTTGGTTTCGTCACCCTCGGCATCGTTGTACCCGCCCACGTCCATGCGGTGACCATTCGAGGGGCACTGAAAGACGGCCAGGCTCTTCACGTAGGGGGCGATGGCGCGCTTCCAGTTGTAGCTGGTGCCGTGCAGGCGGTCCTCGGGATAGGTGGGGGTGTGCGCGGTGCAGCCCGAGATCGGGTGGGTGGCGTCCGGGAAGCGGCTCATGGGGAAGGTCTCGTCGAAGTCCTGCAGGTAGAGGGTGACCGCCGCGCCGAGTTGCTTCAGGTTGGAGAGGCAGGAGGTGCTGCGGCCGGCCTCTCGCGCGCGGGAGAAGACCGGGAACAGGAGGGCGGCCAGGATGGAGATGACCGCGATGACCACGAGCAGCTCGATGAGGGAGAAAGCCTGGCGTCGCATGGTCGGTCTCCTTCGGGACGGGCAGGGACGCGACGGCCCGGTGGTGTGAAACCACCGGCAGTGTGGCCTGCGGCCGGTCGTCCTCCGGACTGGCGCGAGACGGCTATCCTGCCACATCTCCCCGATGCCGTCTGCTACGCCTGGCGGAGGAAGCGGAGGGTCTCGCGGACGCCCGGGCGCTTGCCATAGATGAGCAGGCCGAAGCGGAAGAGCTTGGCGCAGAGCTTCAGGGTGAGCCAGATCGTCAGGACGATGAGGGCGGCGGACAGGATGACGTCGAGCACGGGCACGTCGGCGGCCGGCGCGGTTACGCGGAGCACCATGGTGGTGGGCGCGGTGAACGGGATGTAGGAGAGCGCCCGGGCCAGGCCCCCGTTCGGGTACTCGATGAGCACCGGGATGAACATGAGGGGGATGACCGCCGCGAACGAGACGACGCCGGCGGTCTGCTGGGTTTCGCGCTGCGACGTGCCGAGCGCGCCGATGCCCGCCATGATCATGCCGTACAGGAAGAACCCGAGCACAAAGAAGACGGTCGCGGCGGCCAGGCCGAAGCCGGACAGCCTCACGATCTGCGAGAAGCGCATCATCGCCGGGACTGCCCCGAACATCATCCAGACGCCGACCTGGGTGAGGCCCAGCCCGCCGAGGCCGAGCAGCTTGCCGCCGAGCAGCTCTTCGGCGGAGACCGACGAGAGGATGACCTCGATGACGCGGTTCTCCTTCTCGTCGGCGACGCCGCGCAGGAGGTAGCTGGACGCGAAGAAGATGGACATGGTGAGCAGGAGGGTGAAGGCGTAGGGCACGATGAAGCCGGCGGCGTCGCGGAGGGCGCTGCGGCGGACGAATGCGCCGGTCTTGTCGAGGGCGTACATGTCGGCGCCCGCGCCCGTGGGGCTCACCGCGCGGTCGGCGATCTCGGGTGTCACGTGGGAGCCGGCGAGCAGGCCTCGGGTGAGGAGCGGGCGGATCGGGAGGGTCTCCTTCTCCGCGAAGATGCCGCCGCCGCGCCGGTAGATCGACACGCGCCCGTTCGCCACGTAGTCGCGGTCGAGGACGATGAGCGCGGCCATCTCACCCCGGCGGACGGCGTCCTGGCCGGCCAGCACGTCCATCTGCAGCACCACGTTGACCTCGTCCTTCACCTCGCGCGCGGCTTCGGTGAGCATGAGGGCGTGGCCCGGATCGACGATGCCGACGGTCTTCCTCTCGTGGCTGAGCGCACCGGTGGCCATCACGGTGGCCGTGGCGCTGATGCCGCCCATGAGGAGCATGAACAGCGGCAGCCCGAGCGTCATCAGGATGAACTCCTTGCGGCGCACATTGGTGACGTACTCGTGGCGGGCTATGGTTGCGACGGTTCGCAGGTTCATGGGTTCTCTTTCGGCGGCGCGCCGGGGGCAGGCGCTGCGACATCGACCGCGGGGCGCAGCAGCTTGCCGGTCTCGCAGGGCGGGGCGCCTGGCGCGGGCCGCAGCAGCGTGTCGGCCGGGTTGGGCCCGTTGGCGGCGCGGAGGAGGGTGCGGGCCTCGCGAGCGTAGCGCGTGCGCTCGACCAGGACGGCTCGGAGCTGCTCGGCGGCTGTGCGCACGTCGTCGGCTCCCGGTCGCGTGTCGCCCGATCCGGCGAGGGCGGTCAGCAGGCCGAGGGAGTTGCCGTCGTTGAGGTGCGCCAGCGTATCGATGACGGCGAGGAGGCGGTCGATGGGGAGCAGCTCGCAGTCGCGGGCGGCCTGGGCGTAGAGGCGCTTGCGCTGGCGCTCGGGCAGGGAGGAGGCCTCTGCCGGGCTGAGGAGCGGGCCGATGTAGCCGATGCGGGCGGCGCCGAACTCGCCGAGGGACTCGCTCATGGCGCTTCCTCGTAGCTGCTGGGCCGGAGCAGGAGGGCCGAGTCGGTGGGGCCGGCGTCCTCGACGGGGCGCAGAAGCAGGGCCGGGTCGGTGCCGGGTGCGTCGGCCGGACGGAGCAGCGTCTCGGCGGCGTGCGCGCGGACGAGGACTTCCTGGAGGCGCGCGGCATCCTGGCGGGCGGCTTCCTTGATCGACGGGGTGCGGCCCCGCTTGGCGATGGACTGCAGCGTCTTGAGCGTGCGCTCGCTGCCGAGAAAGCTGAGGGCGTACATGGCGTGGTAGACCACCACGTCGTCGGGATGGCTGAGCGCGCGGCACAGGAGGGGGTCGGCCTCCGCGGCTATACCGGGCCTGTCTTCCTCGCGCACATTGCGGGCGAGGGCGGGCAGCGCCTCCTGTGCGGCGTGGCGTACCTCCGGGCGTCCGGCGCGCCTGCCCAGGCCGGCATCGTGCAGCGCGGCGGCCACCGTGGGAAGGGCCCGGGGCATCGCGAGGCGGCCCAGCGAGCGGACGGCGGCTGCGCGGACGGAGTTGCGGCGCTGGGCGTCGAGGCGGAACGAGAAGGGCGCGGAGATCGGGGTCAGGCCAAGGGTGGCGGCCACGAACACGAAGATGGCGATCGGACCGAGGCCGATGAGTGACAGACCGCCGATGACGGCAGCCGGTATCATGGCGCGCAGGACGGCGCGCAGCCAGCGGCCGCCCGTATCGGCGCCCATGTGGTCGCGCACCACCTCGATGAGCCAGTCCGACGCGTAGGCGCGCTCCTGGGGCTCCAGGGCGGCGTAGCCCATGGCCCAGGCGACGAGGAAGCGCTCGCGCCACTTAAAGCCGGACGGGTCGAGCAGCACGTTCAGCACGGGCCTGATGTCGGCGGCAGAGGGCGCGAAGCCGTGGAGCAGCCGGTCCACCACGATGCGGACGAGGCTGGACTGCGGCATGCCGCCGATCATGGTCCTCGCGCGCGCCGCCTCGCGCTCGTCGACGAGGGTTGCCGCGCCTGGCAGATGGCGTGCGACCATGTCGGCGATGCGGTCGAGGAGCGGGAAGTCGAAGCGGCTCACGGCATCATCCTTCGAAGGACAGGGCGGCCTGACGCGTCTCCTGGAGGGCACGCTCGCCCTCTTCGCCAACGACGCGGATGAAGATCTCCTCGAGCGTGGGGACGACCGGCTCGAAGCGGACGATGTCGGCGCCGCCCGCGACCAGGCCGGCGAGCACCTCGCGGCGCGTGAGGCCATCGAGCGGAGAGAGGCGCGCGATCGTGGCGCTGAGGGGCTCCACGGTGGCGCCGGCGACGGGCGGGAGGTCGCCGGTGTACTCGACGAGCAGCGCGTTGCCCGTGTGGTCGCGCTTGATGTCGTCGAGCGAGCCGTAGAGGCGGACGCGGCCACGATGGAGCATCAGCAGGCGGTCGCACATTCGCTCGGCGTGCTCCATGTTGTGTGTCGAGAGCAGGATCGTGCCGCCATCCTCGCGCAGGTCGGTGACCACCTTGCGCAGGTGGAGCGCGCTGACGGGGTCGAGGCCGGTGAATGGCTCGTCGAGCACCAGCAGGCGCGGGCGGTGGGCGATGGTGGCGGCGAACTGGACGCGCTGCGCCATCCCCTTCGACAGCTCGCCGAGCTTGCGGGCGCCATGGCCGAGCATGCCGACGGCCTCGAGCGCGTCTCGGGCCGCCTGCCGGGCCTGGCGGCGGGACATGCCGCGCAGCTCGGCGAAGTAGGCGACGACCTCGAGCGGCGTCAGGTTCTTGTAGAGGCCGCGCTCCTCGGGCATGTAGCCGATGGCGTGCTTCGCCTGCGCAGGTTGCAGGTCGCCGAAGAGGCGCAGCACGCCGGTGTCCGGGCGGAGGATGTCGGTGAGCATGCGGAGGAGGGTGGTCTTGCCGGCGCCGTTCGGGCCGACGAGGCCGAACACCTCTCCCTGACCGACGGCGAAGGAGACGTCGTCGAGGGCTCGGACGCCGTCGTACTCCTTGACAAGTCCCTGGGCTTCGATGATGTTCATGTGGGGGTTGCGTTCCTCGGTGTCGATTGTAACAGACGGGGGAGTGGGGGAGCAAGTTTCGGGAGTAGCGAGTAGCGAGTAGGACGGCGGTTGGTGCGGGGCGGAAGCTAGACGGCAGAAGCTCGAAGGCAGAAGGCAGAAGGCAGAAGGCAGAAGATGGAAGGGGTTGGGCTCACGGGGGGAGTGGGGAGTCGTTGTTGGGTTGTGTGCGGGTGTTGGGTGGGCGGAGGCCGGCACATCATCTCTCGGGGAGGACTGCTGATGAGGTCGCCGAACGCTGTTGCTTCGTTGGGGGTCGTGGTGGCGTTGGTGAGCGGGGTGCTGTTGGGGGCTGGCGTCTGGGGGAATGCCTCGCCGCGGGAGGAGCGCGATGCTGGGACCATCCGGGTGCGGCGCATCGAGGTGGTGGACGCGAAGGGGCAAGTTGTGGCGGTCATCGGTTCCGGGATCGGGGACAAGACGCGCGGCACCTTCACGGGCCTCTCGGTGAACACGGGGAAGGGGATGACGGTGGTCGGAACGGGGAGTATCGGACGACTCGCCGCGGCGGCATCGGGATCCGATGGCGCGGCGCCTGTTACGTTCCTGGGGTCGTTCGAGATCGGGCCGAAGGGCGGCGGCACGCCGGGCCACCTCGCGGGGGTCGGCACGATGGCCGGCAAGAGGGGCTCGATGCTCGGCCTCGTCGACGGGGAACCGGGGGCACTGCTGGGGGACATGGAGCGCGGCGCCTGCGTGGGGATGGCTGCCCGAGCGGACTGCACGCGCGTGATCCTGCGCGACGGAGAGGGGAAGGCGAGGGTGGTGGAGCCGTAGGTCTGAGTAGCGAGTAGCTAGTAGCGAGTAGCGAGTAGGACGGCGGGGGAAGGCGGGAGTCAGAAGTCGGAAGCCAGAAGGCAGAGGACCGGAAGGATCACGGGGGCCGATGTTGCGCATTGCACACGCCGGTCGTTCTACTCGCTGCTCGCTACTGGCTACTCGCTACTCCGTTGACTTCGGCGACGCGGCGCGGGTATTGTAGGGAGCAACAACCGCATAGGACCTTATCGAGAGTGGCGGAGGGACCGGCCCTGCGATGCCACAACAACCACTCCGCGCGCCCGCGGGGCAGGTGCTAAATCCGGGCAGTCGACGTACTGCGAGATAAGGGGCGCACACGCATCCACGCGTGTACGGGCCTCTTTCCCTTGCGGGAAGAGGTCTTTTGCGTGCGGGTTCGCACTGTGTGCCGGAGCCGGCGAGGTCATGGCATTCGCACTCGTGTCGCGCGCCCTGCCGTCACGCATCTCGGTCGCGGGGAGGACCCGCGGAAAGGAACTCGATCACACATGGCCGTACTGAACCTCTTCACATCCGAGAGCGTATCCGAGGGGCACCCGGACAAGCTGGCCGACCAGATCAGCGACGCGGTGCTGGATGAGCTTCTGAAGCAGGACCCGCAGTCGCACGTGGCGCTCGAGACGCTGCTGACGCGCGGCCTGGCCGTGGTCGCCGGCGAGCTGTCGACGAACGCGTACGTCGAGGTGGCGGACGTGGTGCGGCAGACCATCTGCGACGTGGGCTACACGAACACGGACTACGGCTTCGACGGACAGACCACCGGCGTCACGCTGGCGATCCAGAAGCAGTCGCCGGACATCAACCAGGGCGTCAGCCGCGGTTCCGTCGAGGAGCAGGGCGCGGGCGATCAGGGGATGATGTTCGGGTTCGCGTGCACCGAGACCGAGCAGCTCATGCCGCTGCCGATCACCGTGGCGCACGGGCTGACGAAGCGGTACATGGACGTGCGGAAGGCGCACCCGGAGTTGGGGCTGCGGCCGGACGCGAAGTCGCAGGTCACGGTGGCGTATGTGGACGGCGTGCCGCAGTACATCGACACGATCGTCTTCTCGGCGCAGCATGACGAGGAGCTGACGCAGGCCGACGTGGCGGCTCGGGTGCGGGAGCACGTGATCCGGCCGGTGCTGGCGGAGTACGCCAAGTTCGACCGCGGCGACATCAAGTACCACATCAACCCGACGGGCCGGTTCGTGATCGGCG
>CAZFLM010000107.1:0-17571 GCA_964519955.1 uncultured Chthonomonadaceae bacterium
CCGAGCGCTGCCCACTACATACCGTTGACAATGCTTATTTTAACGCCTATGGGATCAGAGGCCCGGTCTCTGCCGCGCGCGGGGGCCGGGCCTCTCCGTGTCAGCGCTCTTCCTGCTGCTCCCGAGCGGCGCGTTCCCCTGCGCGTTTGGCGAGCAGCCCAGGATCGTTCACCTGTCACACATGGTCCTGGCTCACTTGCGTGTTCGGCACGATTCATGCAAAGGCATCTAGCAGTAGGGAATGCCCTGAGCGGACAGGAACCGAGAGCGCCGGGTCTGGTGCGGGCTTACCGGCGCAGGTGGTGCGGGCAACCGTAGGCGTCTCCGCGTTCCTGGTGTCTCTGAGTACGCGGTCGGCCGAAGCAGCGCGAGCTGCACCCCATACCGGCGAGGAGGGAGATCGAAGTGACCATACGATCGGCGCGCGCCGCGCTGTCGGCGCTTGCGCTGCTCGCAGTCGTCGCAGTTCCCGCGAGCGCGCAGAACATCCTGTACTACAACGACTACAATGTCGGCACCGACAGCATGGGCGCCGCCCTGGCGGGCTTGCCCGTGATGTACGCCGTCACCACCGCGACAAGCACTGGCGACTTCGTCACCCAACTGACGGGCGGTGGCTACGACCTGGCCATCTTCTTCGAGCAGAACTCATCGGGCTCGGGCTACGATGCCGCATTTGCGGCTCTCGCCACCTTCATTGGCGGCGGTGGCGCGGCGATCGCCGATGACTGGACCACCTGGGATCCGACTCACCCGGCTGTCTTCGGTGCGGCCTACACGGGCAACACCAACGACGGCACGATGACCGTCACCGATGCCAGCCTGGCCGCGGGCGTCAGCAACCCGGTCTCGTTGTACAACCCGGGTTGGGGCGTCTTCAGTACCGGGCTGAACGGCGGCACCTCGGCCGCTGTCTTCGTCGGCAGCGGCGAATCGGCGATCGTGATCGGCAACGGCGGCAAGACGATCTTCAACGGCTTCCTGAGCGACACGTTCGTCGATACCGCCACCGGAGTCCAGCTCTACACGAACGAGATTAACCTCGTGCTGGGCGATTGGGTGCCCGGCGGCCCGGACGTTCCGGAGCCCGGCGCGCTCGCGATGTTGGCCGGCATGGGCCTGGCGGGCCTCGGCTTCGTGCTCCGCCGCTCGCGCAAGTAGTCCCTCGGTTCCCTCGGTACACAGGGCCCGGCTCTCGCCGAACTGGAGCCGGGCTCTGCTGCGTCTGCCCCCGGCGGTGCGACGCAGGCCGCGCGATGGCCCATCCGATGGAGCATAATACGTGGGTCGGCTCTGGGCCGACCGAGCGTACCGGAGGAATCCCCAAGCGATGGACCCGCACCTGCACGTGACACCAGGCGAGACCGCTGCCGCCGGCCGCTCGCTGCTCGGCATCGGCGCGAAGTGGTGGACGCTGGCAGTCGTCGGGGCCAGCACGTTCATGTCCGCGCTGGACGGCAGCATCGTCAACATCGCCCTCCCGGCCATCGGCAAGGCCACCGGCTCGCCGGTCTCCACGCTCGAGTGGGTGGTGCTCATCTACCTCATCACGGTCAGCAGCTCGCTGCTCGTGTTCGGCAGATTGGCGGACATCTACGGGCGCAAGCGCATCTACTCGCTCGGCCAGATCATCTTCGTGCTGGGCTCGCTGCTCTGTGGGCTGTCTGGCCGCATCCACCTGCTGATCGCGGCCCGCTGCATCCAGGGCGTCGGCGGGGCCATGGTGTTCGCGCTGAGCCCGGCGGTCCTGATCGGCGCGTTCGGCGCTCGCGAGCGTGGGCGCGCGCTGGGAATGCAGTCCACCATGACGTACCTGGGCCTCACCGTCGGTCCGGGGCTTGGGGGGCTTCTGACGCAGCACTTCGGCTGGCCCGCCATCTTCTACGTCAACCTGCCGGTTGGCGCGGTGGCCATCGCGCTATCGACGCGTGTGCTCCGGCAGGACGAGGCGGGTGAGCGCCAGCCGTTCGACCTGGCCGGCGCCGCGCTGATGGCCGTCACGCTCTCGACGTTCCTGCTGGGCCTGACGCAGGGGCCGGACGCCGGCTGGGGCAGCCCTCTCATCGTCGGGCTCCTGGTGGTCGCGGCGATTGCCGGCGGGGCGTTCGTGCGCGTCGAGCGGACCGTCGCGGCGCCCGCTCTGGACTTCCGCCTGTTCGCGGATCGCGCCTTCTCGGCCTCGATCCTGGCGGCCTACCTGAACTACACGTCGACGTCGGCCGTTGGGTTTCTCTTCCCGTTTCTCCTGGTGCGCGCCGCCGGGTTCACCGCATCGCACGCGGGCATGGTGCTCATGGCGACGCCGGTGACAATGATGTTGGTCACGGCGCCGAGCGGCTATCTCTCCGACCGCATCGGGGTGCGCTTGCCCACCGCCGTCGGGATGGCGGTGATGGCGTGCGGCGCGTTCCTGGGGAGCCGGCTGGGGGCGGGAGCGACGTCGGCGCAGGTGCTGCCCTGTGCGGTGCTGATGGGGCTGGGAGCAGGCCTGTTCAACGCGCCCAACAACAGCGCCATCATGGGGTCAGCGCCGGCGGACCGGCGCGGCGTGGCGGGGGCGCTCCTGGCCGCGGCGCGCACCACCGGCTTCGCCTCCGGCGTGGCGCTGGCGGGAGTGCTGTTCACGCACCACGCGCACAGCCTGGCTCACCTGCCCGAGCGGCTGGCCACCGCGCAGGCCATCCACCCGGCGTTCATGACCGTCGCCGCGATCTGCGCGGCGGGCGCGGCGCTGAGCGCGGTGCGGAAGCACGGGGGCGCCTCGACTCGCTAGACCCTCTCGGCCCGGCATTCACACCGGGATCCTGTGGTAGAGTGTCTGGCCATGGGCGCCGTCTGGTAGGCTGGTCCGGTGGATCGGCCTCGACCCTCGCTGAGGCTGTCCTCGCCCAAGTCGAACCTGGCTGGAGTCCGGCCCTCCCCGCTGAGGCGCCTCTCTCCATCGCCGCGGGAGAACCCATGCCCCACTCTTTCGCTTCTGCCCAGAGCGAACCGAGCGACGACGAACCCGGTTTGCCGGGCGGCCGTCACCTGTGGTTGGTGGCTGCCGCGCTCGTCGCAGTAGCCGTCCTCGTCGGCATCGGTCGCGCACTCGAAGGCTTCGCGATCGACGAGCCCCAGCATCTTCACGCCGCATGGCTGGTCAGTCGCGGCCTGGTGCCGTACCGCGACTACTTCGACCACCACATGCCGATGTTCCACGTGCTGATGGCGCCGGTCGTGAGCGCCATTGGGCGCAACTACTTCCTGCTGTACGCGGCCACGCGCCTGCTTGCCCTCGCGGTTCTGGCGGCCATCCTGGCGGCGTTCGCTCGCCTGATGCCTCGCAACGCGCCCGCCGGCCTGACGGTCGGCGCCCTGGCTCTCCTGGTCGTCACCCGCGGCGACGACGCGCTCTTCCACCTGCGGCCGGACTTCGTCGCGCTGGCGCTGCTCATGTGGGCCGTGGTGCTTCTGTCGCGGACGCCGATCTCCTGGCCGCGGGGGGTGGCCGCCGGGCTGCTCGCGGGGGCTGCGCTCCTCTTTACCCAGAAGTCCGCGTCACTGCTGCCCGCGTTTGCCTTCTGTGTGGCCATCGGGGCGCTGCGGGCGCCGAGGGGTGAGCGTGCGGCGGCATGGCGACATGCTGCGGCGTCCGCATTGGCGTGCGCCGTTCCGATCGGCGTGTTCATCGCGGCCTTGCACCGGCTCGGGGCGCTGCAGGCATTCGTCGACCAGCCGGTTCTCTTCGTGAGTCACTGGACCGAGCCGATCTCGTGGCGCTACCACTACCAGGAGACCGTCACACTAGGCTTGCCCGTATGCCTGCTCGGCTTCGCGTGGGCGTTCCGATCGGCATGGGCCTGGCTCGCGCGACGGGCGGAGCGCTACCCGGCCGACGGCCTGCTGGGTATGCTGGCGCTCGCGGGCGCCGCGGGCTTTGCGTGGACGCCGGTGAAGACTGGCCACGCATACGTCTTCTGTGTCCAGATCTGGCTGTGCGCATGCGCCATGCGGGGCCTCGTAGCCTGGCTCGAGACGAGCACCGCGGAGCGCCCGCTTGGTCATCTGCGCGGGCGGCCCGCGATCCTGGCTGTCGGCGCAGCCCTCGCGCCGCTGACCGCCATCAACATGGCCGTGTGCGGCCTGATCGGCGCAGCAGCCGCTGTCGTGTGGCGCGTCAAGAGCCGTCCGGCTCGCGCCTCTGGAAGTCTAGCAGCCCTCTCGCTGGCGGTGGTCGCGTTCGTGCCGTCTACCGTGGCCCTGTGCACCTTCGCCGAGCGCGCCAGCCGGCACTCGGTCGGGGCGCAGTTGGCGGCGATGCGGCAGATCGACTGCGCGATGCCGGAAGGCACGGTGGCGCTGACCGCATGGCCCATCGCAACGCCTGCGCGTCCCGGCGCCACGTTCAACTGGTTCAGCGACCCGGGCTTCTACGTGAGCATGGATCGGTCGATCCTGGTACGCCAGTTCCGGGCGGCCCTGGAGTCGCCGAACACGTCGGTGGTGGTGTGCTGGCCCGGGCTGTGGCAGCGCTACGCACCGGACCTGCTCGACCGCTTGCACCGCGGCTACCGGGAGCTGCCGCTGCAGCGCAACGCCTTCGGTGACCTCCACGCGTACGTTCGATGCCCGGCGCCGCAAGCGGCGTCGCTGCCGGCCCGCGGGCCCAGCGTGGTTCGGTCTGCGCAGCGGCGCTCGGGATCGCGGGCCGCCTACCAGATGTAGAACGTGTAGGTCTGGACGCCCAGCACGCCGCGCGCGAAGCTCCAGAGCCCGCCCACCACGAACTCGCCGAGCACCAGCCCCACGAAGAACGGGATGGCGCGCCGGTAACCCTTCAGGCCCCACGTGCGCAGGATGAACGCCTTCAGCGCCCAACTGATGAAGATGGGCATCCAGATGTAGTCGAGGCCGAACGACATGCCCAGGGCATAGCCGGCCGGGTGGAACGGGAAGCCGTGGATGGTGGTGCTCAGCCGGGCCAGCCCGAGCGCCGTGAGCGCGCCGATTGCCACGCCGTAGTGGCCGCCCTCGCTTGGCTGCAGGGGGGTCTGGAGCCACGATGCGAGCTGGTTGTACGCCTCATTGGCGAAGGCCGAGCCAGGCGCGCCCGGGTGCACCGACGCGGCGTAGACCCGACCGTACGCGAGGTAGGTCATCGCCCAGAACGCAGACGCCACGCCGACCACGCCAGCCGCCGCGAGCGCGAAGACCATGGTCCGCAGCTTCAGCCCGCTCTCCGACGACGCCTTCAGACACTCCACCTGCTGGGGCATGAGCAGGCCGCGGTGCATGCGGTTCTGGAAGTGGAGCAGCGAGAAGAGCGTCAGGTTTCGCGGGCCAATCGCCGCCGTGCCCAGGGCCATCACCAGCATGTGGCTCGTGCCGACCCAGCCGATCTCGTGCGACGGCGGGCCGACATCCGCGCGAGCCCGCGCCGCGGCGCCGCAGAAGGTGAGGTAGAGCAGCACGTAGGCGACGCCGAGCCACGGCGTCATCCCGGCCAGCAGCAGGAAGCCGGTCATCGTGGCAGTACAGAGCAGTAGGGCAACCAGGGCCCATCGGTAGCTGACGCCGCCGTCCTCGCCCTTCCCGCTCCAGGCCGCCGCGAACACGCCCTTCAGGTAGCCCCTGCTGAACCAGAGCGCCGCCAGGAACAGCGCAATCCACGCCCCGTACGACTGCTCGCGCAGGTAGGGGAACCACGGATCGGTGTCCACGTACCCGACCTGCGCCGCGACGACCTGCTGCGCTTTGCGGAAGAAGTAGAAGAACCAGCACGAGAACGCCAGGTTCGTGGGCATGAAGAAGCTGAGGCCGATGGCGAACGGGTAGAAGCTCACCGGCATCCAGCCCATGGCGTTCCAGGGCGGGTAGGGCGCGAAGAACGGCGTCAGGTCCTGGATCTTCACGGGCAGCTCGGGGATGTCCGGGAAGAAGCGGTGGAGGCCGTTCAGCAGGTCGATCGACGCAGAGAGCCCGAATCCCAGCCACAGCAGCGGGCTGCGGAAGAGCGCGTTGCCGCCGCCGCCCTCCGTCACGAGCAGGGGGATCTGCACGATGGGGTAGGAGAGCCGCTCGTTCTCCACCCACTGCCGCCGCAGGATGACGCCCATCGACAGCGTGGACCCGATGACCGAGAGGAGGAACACGTTCCAGCAGCCCATCGGCACCAGCCAGATGCGGATGTGCTCCCACGTGTAGAGCGTCGAGTGACCCAGTTCGTAGGCCCGGACGGGATCGCTCAGGTCCGTGATAGTGAGCCACGTCGGCAGGTGCGGCGCGATGAGGCTGGACCAGTTGTTGGAGGGCGTGGCGAAGTAGGCGATGTGCGCGATGTTGGGCACGAGCATCTGCATGTAGTCGTGCCCGACGAGGCTGGAACCCGTCGCCATCATGCCGTAGAGGACCAGCAGCTCGGGCCGGTTGAGCGCGAGGCGAGGGAGCTTGCAGCGGAGGAAGGCGTTGACGGCCAGCAGCGCCATCAGCGTGAAGACGACGTTGTAGAAGAGCGACATGCACGTGGGGAAGCCGGAGTAGTCCAGTGCTTCGGCCCGCGCGATCCACAGGCTGTTGACCGGGATCAGCACGATGCCGAGCAGGATCACCCACTTGCGGAAGCGTGTCTCCACAGGGCCTCCTTCGGGTCGGTCGTCAGGCGGCCCCACGCACCCTCTGTGCGAGGCCGAAGCCCCGAGTACCGCATGGCAGTGGCCGTCATCCCGCCAGGGATCTGCTTTGCCCCGTCTGGCTGGCCAGTGACCCGGCTGAGCAGACGCCATGTGGGCGCCAACGCCGGTAAGGTGCTAAGGGCGAACGTCGAACGTCAAGTGCAGATCCCTACGGGATGACGGCAACGGCCAAGGGCATGCGCCTCCTACGGGATGACGGCAACGGCCATCAGCTTGAGGTGCCTACGGGATGACGGCGGCCGTCGACGTGCGGCTCCCGTACCACGCACCGCGGCTGCTCCGAGGTGTCGAGAGCGCAGCTTCTGGCACCCGATCGCCCCCTTAGCCCCTCGCGTCTACATGTGCTCCGTTCGGGCGATGATGTCGTCCTGGATGGCTGGGGCCAGGTTCACGAACAGGCCCGAGAAGCCGCCGACGCGCACCACCAGGCTGCGGTAGGCGTCCGGGTTGGCCTTGGCCGCGCGCAGGGTCGCCGCATCCACCACGTTCACCTGGACCTGCTGCCCGCCGAGCGCGAAGAAGCCGCGCACCAGGTCGGCGGCGCGCTTGCTGCCCGCGTCGCCCTCCGCGAAGAGCGACGGGGAGAGCTTCAGGTTGAGGCAGACGGCGCTGCCCGCAAGGTGGTTCGGCAGGCGCGCGGCCGACTTCAGCATGGCGGTGGGCCCGCGCCGGTCCCGGCCGCGCATGGGGCCGCAGGAGTCGGCCACGGGCTCGCCGCGCTCGCGCCCGTCTGCGCTGGCCGCCAGACCCCGGCCAAACTCCGGCGCCCGCACAAACACGATCACGCCGCCGGAGTACCTGCCGCCGCGCCAGGTTCGCAGCGTGCGTAGGTGCGCGAAGTAGTGCTCCGTCAGCCGGCTCGCGAGCGCGTCCACCTCCTCGCGGTCGTTGCCGAACTTGGGCAGCTTCTCCAGGACGTAGGCTCGCAGGGCCTCTTCGCCCTCCCAGTTCGCGTCCAGGATGGCGACCAACTCCGGCAGCGTGCAGCGCTTCTCCTCGAAGACGAGCGTGCGGATCGCCAGCAGCGCGTCGCCGGCGTTCGCGATGCCCTGCGTCAGGAACTGGCCGTGGTTGTACAGCGCGCCGCCGCGCTTCATGTCCTTGCCGCGCTCGACGCAGGGCTCGATGAACAACGAGCGGAGCAGGTGCGGACCACTCTCCGCGATGACGCGCTGGAACACGTTCGCCGACCGCGTCAGCATGCCCGCGCCGTGCTCGATCTGGCGCTCGACCTGCCGCACCAGCGTCTCGAAGTCGCGGATCTGGTCGAGCGGCAGCGTCGGCGCGCCGGCCCGCTTCCCGCTGATGGGGCTGCGGCCGGCGTGCAGCGCCAGCTCCAGGCACTTGGCCAGGTTCATCTCGCCATCTTCGAGCCCCATGTGGCTGCGGCCCTGGATGTCGATCTGCATGCACCCGTTCATCGCGTAGTCGCGCGCGTGCTCGACCGGGATGCCCAGGCTGGCGAGCGCGGGCACGAGCACCTCGTCGTTGTAGAGCGCGGGCATGCCGGAGCCCTTGCCGATGACCTCCGCGCAGCGCTGCAGCAGGTCCGGCGGGCTGCCCGCGAAGAGGCGCACCGACAGGTTGGGCGCCTCGCGGTTGATCAGCCCCTGCAGGTCGAGGAACAGGTACGTGAGGTCGTTGGCCGCGTCCATGCCCGCCGCAGTCTGGCCGGCGAGGCACACGTTCCAGCTCCGGCACGCGACGAACTTGCGCCACAGCGCCTCCAGGATCGGGTAGGCGGCCGCGCGCCGGTCGGGCTGTTCGGGGAGCGTCAGGTAGTAGGGGAGCAGGAACTGGTCGATGCGGCCCGGCGAATCCGTGTCATCCAGCACGTGCACGAACCAGAAGAGCTGCACCGCCTCGCGCAGGTCGCGCGCCCCGCCGATGGCCACGTGCCGGCAGGTGCGCTCGATGGCAGCGAAGTGCTCGCGCTCCGCGTCCGACTCTGCAGCCTGGGCCAGTTCCGCTGCGCGGTCCGCGTGGGCGCGGATGAAGGCGGCGATCCCGTCGCACACGTGCAGCAGGCCGCGGTACCAGTCGAGCCCCTCGGGCTCCGCGCGCCGGAGGTGCTCCCGCACGTACTCGCGGAGGCCGCCGACCCCCTCGCGCAGCACTCGGTCGTAGCCGAGGATGGCGTGGCCGCCCCATCCGCCTCCCCACCCGAGCGAGGGCTCGCAGATGGTGTCCAGCTCCTCGGGCGTGAACTCAATCCCCCGCGCCTTCGCGAAGAGCGCGCCGGTCGTCCGCGGCTGCCACGCGTCGATGGTGCGCCGCGCCTCGTCCTCGTCCGGCGTGCCCAGCAGCGCCTCGGGCACCTCGCCGGCGCACGTTAGCCCGCTGATGTTCAGCCGCACCAGCGACACCGAACGCGGCATGCCGGCCAGGATGCTCCCGGCGGACACGTCCGGCTCGCGCGAGGCCATCTCCGCGGCCAGCGCGAAGCCCAGCGCCTCGTCGTGCCCCATGCCCCGTGCGACGGCCTCGTCGTGGGCGCGAGAGAAGGAGAAGATGCGATCGGCTAGGGTCATGGTTCGGTTGGTTCCTCGGGTCGGTGCGATGCGTTGGGTACGCGCTCCATCACTGTCGCGCCTCGGTACGTTGTGCGTCACGGCGGCCAGGCGTCGAGGTGCCGCCCCGCAACTGCCTCCCTACCTCGCCTCCAGCTCCGCCGGCATCCACGCGGGCAGGTTGGCGATCTCGGCGCGGGCCTTCTCGGAGGTGGGGACGCCCCACTTCTGGAAGAACGGGCCCAGGTTCCTGCCCACCGCCTTCGAGAGGCGCACCATCCACTGATCGCGCTTCTCGTCGTCCGTGCGCGGGTGCTGGCCCTGAGGCAGGCGCAGGTACTCGGCGAACGCCTTCTTGATCGGGTCCCAGCCGAAGGCGTCGATCACCTCGATGTACATCGTCAGCGCCAGGAACGGGTCCGCCTTCCACTTCTCGAAGTCGGCGCCGGCGGCGATGTAGGCGCGAGCGCGCTCGGTGCGCTTGGCCCGGTCGCTGATGGCCGGGTGGCCCTGGTCGAACGGCACGCCCACGACCTTGGCGTAGCAGTACATGGAGAACAGGTTCTCCGTCACCTCGCCGGTACCCTCGAAGGTCCAGTCGCCGCTCTGGTGGTTGTGGCCCATCTCGTGGAAGTGGCCCCACGACCCATCGTGCCGCAGCTTGGCGATGTCGACGACCATCTTGGTCACGTCGAGCCAGGTCATGATGGGGTAGCCGGAGTGCATGTAGCCCGCGCTGATCTGCCGGTCGGCAACGTAGCGCTCCGGGTAGGTGCGGGGATCGGGGGCGCCGGCCAGCTCGTCGCAGGACTCCACCACCTTGTCCCAGAACTCGATCGCCGGGCCGGGGTCGTCCAGGTCGCGCACCACGCTCGACGGGACCGAGAGGATCAGGTACTTGCCCTCGATCTCCGCCCAGGGCCCGGGGCGGCTGCGGATCGAGTTGCGCCACTCGGCCAGGTCGGTCTTGCCGCGCACGAAGTAGGGCGCCTGCACCGCGCCCCTGATGGTCAGCTCAACCGTGCCCAGGCCGCAGCGCTCCGGCACCTCGATGTAGACGGGGCCGCCGAACGCGTTGGCTGCCTCGGTCCTGGCGGCAGCCAGCGGGAAGGAGCGGGTGATCTCCGGGGCGCGCTGCCACTTGTCCAGCCCCCAGAGACCGTCCGTGTGGCACCCGATACGGATTCGCAGGCCCTTGCCCACAACCGATGCAGGCGCCTCGACGGTGACCAACTCGCCCGGGGCGGCGTAGAGGCCGGTGCTGTGCCAGTTCGGCACACTCGTGTCGACGCTCACCGTGCGCGTCACGCGGGGCGCGTCGCCCGGCACGGCGCCGGGGAAGTCATCGGCGGCCGGGTGCGCCTTCACCTTCGCGGCGGGCGCGCGGTTCGCGTCCTCGACCTCCATCGTCAGGACGAGGCGCGCGGTGGCGTCGGTGGCGGCGACGGGCTTCTGGGCGGTCGGGATGGCAGCAGCGCCCAGGCGTCTGGCGAGCGCGCGGAGCCTCGGACGCAGGTAGGTGTCTTCCGCCGGCAGGATGCGCATCGCCGCGGTGATCGTCGTGACCGCCTGGGCGAGGTCCGCGTCGCTCCTGGCGGCTTCCACCGCCGCGAGTGCGCGCGCGACGTTCAGCATGTCGGAGGGTGGGGCGCCGACCTTGAAGCCGTTCTTGCTGGTTCGATCCAGACCGCCATCGCCCCAGCCGAGTCCTGCGGCGCGCATCAGGCGGTTGCCCGCGTTCTCCTCCATCGGCTTGCCGCCCGTCACCTGCTGCCAGCCCCAGCCCGTCTCGCCCGCCAGGATGCCGCCGCCGTTCGTAACGAACTCACCGACCGCCCGCAGTTCGGCGTCGGAGAGCTGGGATGGGATGCAGACGATGGCGGAGCAGCCCGCGAGCGACCCGGCGGTCCAGGGCGCGGGCAGCACCTTCGCGGAGACGCCGTGGTCCGACAGGTAGGTGGCGAGCGCGGGATCGCGGCGGAGGGCGACCGGCTTAGTGCTGCCCGCCGCGGCCCACTTGCAGGCATTGGCGAGGAGCAGCCCGGTGTCGCCCTGGCGCGCGGCGTCGCGCGAGAGGTAGCCGTCGTGCCCAAAGGCGACCGCGCGGCCCTTGCCGAACGGCGCAGCGGCGATGACGAGCTGCTGCTGGCGACCGGACCCGCCGGCGACGAGCGGCACGGCGTTGGGCCCGAGGGCGATGACCGTTCCGGGCCAGCCCGGCGCGGCGATCTCGTGGACGCCCGATAGGATCCGGCTTGCGGCGTCGGACTGAGCATGGCAGAAGAGCGGCAGTATGGTCAGCAGGAACACCGCGAGGGTGGTGCGAATGTGTCGATGCATGGAAGACGATCCTCCTACGCGACCGATTGTACCGCACGCCGGTTCGGCGCCGCGTCTGTGCCGCCGCCGGCGTTCCGGCGCCGCCGCGAACCGAGCGTTCGTCTGCTTCGTGGCCAGCCGCCAAAATGGTGACTACCGCGCTCACGGTGGCTCGTATATAATGAGGGTCCAGACGCAGCACGGCAATCGTGACAAGAGCGGCCCGCCGGGTCGGACGCAGGCGGAGGCCGCCGGGCGCAGATCGCGCCGAGGAGGGTTCAGTGGGCCCGCTTGACTTCTTCTATGTGCTGGCGCTGGTCCTCGGCGCCGGCTACACGCTGACGTCCATCCTGATGGGCGGGCTGTCGCACGTGGCCGGGCACGTGGGCCACATCGGCGACGTCGGCGCTCATCACGTCGGCGATGTCGGAGGGGGTCACCACGTCGGAGACGCCGGCGGGCATGCGGCTCATACCGGCGATGCCGGCGGCCAGGCGCACTCGGGCGATGCAGGCGGCCACGGACATCATGGCGGGCACGGGCACCACGACGGCGGCCAGGGCGACCAGGGCGATGCCGAGGACAGCACAAGCCGCATCAGCCTGCTGGCCTACCTGAACCCGACGATGATGGCCGGGATGCTCCTGGGGATCGGCACGGGTGGCGTCGCGAGCCGGTTGGCTGGGGTTGCGCCCGCACCCAGCGTGTTGTTCGCAGGTGGCGGCGGCTTCGCGATCTGGTGGTCGACGTACATGATCGTCGCCAAGATGTTCGGCGGCTCGCAAGGCTCGAGCCACATCCGGCGCGACGACTGCATCGGGGTGCAGGCCCAGGTAACAGCCCCGATCCTCGGCGAGAAGGCGGGCATGGTGTCGATGGTCGTCGGCGGGGTGCACCAGCAGGTGCGGGCGGTATCCGAGGATGGGACGACGCTGCCCATCGGGACCAAGGTGCGGGTTCGGCGGCTGACGGGCGGGACCGCGACGGTGGCACGCTGCGACTACACCTCGTGGCAGACCGTTGATCGTGCGGCGGAGTTGGCTGCCGCGGCGGAGCTTGATGGGGACGCCGAGCAGGGGCTGGAGGCGAAGTCCGGCGAGCAGTGAGACGAGCATAGTCGTATGCGGCATCGAGAAGGGAGCCACCGGTGGAGTCTGATGCATTCGTCGGCATTGCGAAGATTGCCGGTATCGGTGTGGCCGCGCTGTTCGCGTACGTCTTCTTCTTCATCCTGCCGGTGTACCGGGCGCTGTACCGGAAGGTGGGTCCGAACGAGGTGCTGGTCATCTCCGGAGGCAAGGGCGAGATCGTTACCGACGCGACTGGGGACCGTCGCCGCCTGGGGTACCGGCTCGTTCGCGGCGGCGGCACGCTGGTGAACCCGCTCACCGAGCGTGTGGAGGCGGTTTCGCTGGAGTTGATGCCGTTCGAGTTCACGCTGCGGGATGCTCGCACGAAGGGCGGCGGATCGGTTGCGCTGAATGCGAACGGCCATGCGCGAGTCCGCAGCGACCAGGAAGGACTCGACGCAGCTCTGGAGCAGTACCTGAGCAAGGGAGTGAGCGAGATCGGCGCGTTCGCGGCGCAGTTGCTGGAGGGACCCGTCCGCGCCACCGTTCGCGAGATGACGCTGGACGAGGTGACCGGTGCGCCCGATCTTGCCGCTCAGCGCGCTCGCGAGGCGGCTGCCGCGGAGCTAGCGGGACGAGGGCTGGACCTGGCGAGCCTGGTGCTGGCGCCCGCGTAGTGGATTGTCCTGGCTGCCCGGGAGCCCGCGAGCGGGCTGAGGCTCCCCGGAGCGCCGCGTCGATGGAGTGAACTGGCGGCCGGCGTCGTTGCCGGCGAGGCCCGGGCCTGGGAGGGGCTAGCACCGCATGTGATACCCGAGGACCATCGTGCGATCGGCCGAGTGTCGTGCTCGGACGAATGTAGGTCAAGGGGTGGGCTGTGGCTGAGGTGAGCGCGGGGCGGCGAGGGAGCCGGCTGCGCTGCCTCGAAAGGAGTGACGGGGATGGACCTAATGTCAATACTGCCGATTGTTGGATACATCGTCGGCGCGCTGCTGCTCTTCATCTTCTGCTTCATCCTGCCCGTCTACCGGGCTCTCTACCGGAAGGTGGGGCCGAACGAGGTGCTGGTCATCTCCGGAGGCAAGGGCGAGACGGTGACCGATGACGGCGGCGACCGGCGCAGGCTCGGGTTCCGCATCGTCAAGGGCGGCGGCTCGCTGGTGAACCCCCTGACGGAGCGGGTCGAGATCATCTCGCTGGAACTCATCACGCTCGACATCGTTACCCCTGAGATGTACACGAAGCAGGGCGTGCCGATCAAGGTGGACGGCGTGGCGCAGATCAAGGTGCGCGGCGACGATGTCTCGATCCGGACCGCGGCCGAGCAGTTCCTGAACAAGAGCCGCGACGAGATCAAGCAGATTGCCTACCAGACGGTTGCCGGACACCTGCGGGCCATCCTGGGCACCCTGACGGTGGAGGAGGTCTACGCGGCGCACGACACGTTCGCTCAGCGCGTGGCCGAGGTCTCCGCCGGCGACCTGACCAACATGGGCCTCGAGGTGGTTTCGTTCACCATCCGCGAGATCAGCGACAGCCGCGGCTACCTGGAAGCGATCGGCAAGACCCGAATCGCCCAGGTGAAGCGCGACGCGCAGATCGGCGAGGCCGAGGCCAACCGCGACGCGACGATTCGCGCCGCCAACGCGAACCAGGAAGCGGCTACCGCCAAGTTCATGGCCGACACGAAGACCGCCGAGGCGGACCGCGACTACAAGCTGCAGGTGGCCGACTACGCCGCATCCGTGAACCAGAAGAAGGCCGAGGCTGACCTCGCTTACGACCTGCAGAAGTACAAGACCGCGCAGGCCGTCAAAGAGCAGGAAGTCATGGTCCAGATTGTCGAGAAGATGAAGCAGGCGGAGCTGGAAGAGAAGGAGATCGCGCGCAAAGAGAAGGAACTCGTCGCGACCATCCAGCGGCCGGCAGAAGCCGAGCGCAATCGGATCCAGACCATCGCCGAGGCCGAGCAGTTCCGACTGAAGACGACCGCGCTGGGACAGTCGGAAGCGGCCAAGATGACCGGCTTCGCCCAGGCCGAGGTTGTGCAGAAGACCGGTACCGCCGAGGCCGAGGCCAACAAGGTCCGCGGTATCGCCGAAGCGGACGTGGCGCGGGCCAAGGCGCTCGCCGAAGCTGCTTCCATCGAGGCCAAGGGTCTTGCCGAGGCGAAGGCCGTGGAGGCCAAGGGGCTGGCGGAAGCCGAGGCGGTGAAGGCGCAGGGGTTGGCGGAAGCCCTCGCCATGTCGAAGCGGGCGGAGGCGTTCAAGGCCTACAACGAGGCCGCCGTCGCGCAGATGTTCATCGAGAAGCTGCCCGAGATCGCGCAGGCTGTGGCGTCGCCGCTCGCGCGGGTCGACAAGATCGTCCTGGTCAACAGCGGGTCGGGGAGCGAGGGCGGCATCGGCGCCAGCAAGTTGACCGGAGAGATCACCAACATCATGGCGCAGGTGCCGCCGGTGATGGAGGCGATGACGGGCATAAAGTTGGGAGACCTCGTAAGCAAGATCCCCGGGCTTACCGCGCCGCCTCCGCAGGCCGTGGACGTGACGCCGACGGACGGCGGCGCCGCGAAGGCGTAGGGGCCTGCCGTTGGACGGGCACGGAGGCCCATCCTACCAGAGCGCAGAGCAGGGCTGGAAGGGGAGTGATGCGGGCCGGGGGCGATAGCGCTCCCGGCCCGGCTTCTTGGTATGGAGGGGGCGGCAGTGCGTTACCTGTCGATAGTCGGCGCTGTGGCAGCGCTGTCGGTCGTCGGCGGATCAGCGTGGGGCGGGTTGCCCAGGGATGACGGCGACCCGATCCGCAGCCCGGATGGGAAGTGGGTCGTGAGCGCGACGATCGTGGTGGACGGCAAGGGCGAGGATGGGATGCCGCGCCGGCATGCCCTGCTGAAGGTGCGGCAGGCCGGGGCGAAGGGCGCCAGGGTCATCTGGGACACGCGCAAGGTGCTGCCCGAGAGCGGCGCGGAGCGCCGGGAGAAGGGCGACGGTGAGCCGATGCAGTATGGCCTCATCCTCGCTGGGTGGTCGCCTGACAGCGAGCACGTCCTCTTCTGGCCCCGGTGGGAGTTCGCCGGATCGCTGAACGTCGATGGCGTCAGCATGTACTGGATCGGTCGCGCGGGCGGGACGCCGGTGCGGCTCGTCGACAGCATGCTGTACTACGCCGACTGGTTCGCCTTCGCGCCCGGGGGGCGTTACCTCGCGGTGACCGAGGGCGACGACCGGATGACCTGGACGAACAAGCGCATCGCCGTGCTCGACACGCGGACCGGGAAGCGCACGCAGCTCACGCCGAAGACGCTGGCGGCGCTCAGGCCGCGGTGGTCGCCCGACGGGAAGCGGATCGCGTACTGCGCTGGGCCGGACGCAGGCGAGGGCGAATGGCGGGACGCCTTGGCCGGCCGGCGCGTGTGGATCGTGAACGCCGACGGCGCCGGGGCGCACGCGGTGACGCACGACAAGCAGTGCCGCGACGAAGCGCCCGAGTGGACGCCGGACGGCAGGCGCATCGTGTTCGTGCGGATGGACAAGCGGGACCGGGCGGCGCTGTGGTCGATGCGGCCGGACGGCTCGGACCTGCGCCGCGCGTCGAAGACGATCCGGCTCGGCGAGCGCGACGAGTACTACGGCTGCGTGCGCTGGGATCGGCTCTTCGACTGGAAGGAGATGAGGGCGAAGGACAGTCCCCAATAGTGAAGCCGGCGAGTTGCCCCGCCGGCTCCATGCACGTGGTGCGCCAACGCGCCAGGACTACTCCTGCTGCGCCTCGGCCGCCGTCGGCTCCTCCGCCACGGGCTTCGCCGGCCTGCCGCCGCGCTTCAGCGCCGCCTCGACGAGGCCGCGGAAGAGGGGATGGGCGCGGTTCGGCCGGGAGCGGAACTCCGGGTGGAACTGCGTGGCGATGAAGTACGGGTGATTTGGGATCTCCACGATCTCGACGAGGCGGTAGTCGGGCGAGATGCCGGAGCAGATCATGCCGTGCTTGGCCAGCGTCTCGCGGTAGTCGTTGTTCACCTCGAAGCGGTGGCGGTGCCGCTCGAAGATGCTCGTCTCCCCGTACAGCTTCTCGGCGAGCGAGTCGGCGACGAGTTGGCAGCGGTACGCTCCGAGCCGCATCGTGGCGCCCTTGTAGTGGATGTCCTTCTGCTCGGGCAGGATGTGGATGACCGGGTGCTTGGCCTCCGGGTCCACCTCCTCGGTGTGGGCGCCCTTCAGGCCGCAGGCGTGGCGCGCGAACTCGATGACCGCCATCTGCAGGCCGTAGCAGAGGCCGAGGTAGGGCACGCCCTTCTCGCGGGCGTAGCGCACCGCCTTGATCTTGCCCTCGACGCCGCGCGCCCCGAAGCCTCCGGCAACGATGATCGCGTCCATGCCGGCCAGGCGCTCGTTCTCGTCCTCGTCCTCCAGGACCTCGCTGTCGATCCACTCGATGTTGGTCCGCGCGTTGTTGGCGATGCCGCCGTGCCGCACGGCCTCAGCGATGGAGATGTACGCGTCCCCGTTGCCCGTGTACTTGCCGACGATGGCGACGTTCACCTCGTTGGCCGGGTTCTTGATGCGCTCGACGATGCCCTGCCACTCGGTGAGGTCGGCGGGGCGCTCGGGCAGGCCCAGGCGGCGGATGACGAGGTCGGTAAGCCCCAGCGCCTCGTAGGAGAGCGGGACCTCGTAGATGGTGGAGACGTCCTGCGACTCGATGACGGCGTCGCGGTCCACGTCGCAGAAGAGGGAGATCTTGTCGCGCATCTCGTCGCTGATGGGGCGGCGGGTGCGGCAGATCAGCACGTCCGGCTGGATGCCCATTTCGCGCAGCTTGATGACCGAGTGCTGCGTCGGCTTCGTCTTGATCTCGCCCCACGGCCCCACGTCGGGGATGAGCGTCACGTGGAAGTGCAGGCAGTTCTGGTGGCCGACATCCTTGCGGAACTGGCGGATGGCCTCGATGAAGACCTGGCCCTCGATGTCGCCGACCGTGCCGCCGATCTCAGCGATG
>CAZFLM010000108.1:0-16878 GCA_964519955.1 uncultured Chthonomonadaceae bacterium
GAAGCCGAACGCGCGCCGCAGGCGTACTCCGGCCCCCTCGACAGTCGGGACCGACGCCCTGACTTGCCTGACTGGTCGTATCGACATGCCTGTCTCCTCTCTTCCAGCCAGACATACGAGCCCGCGAGCCCCGGCGTGGCTTCCTGCCCGTGCCGCCGCCCGCTTTGCGGAGCCGACCGGACGGTCAGTGCGGGGTTGCCCTCGAATGCGTACTGGCCGAACCCGTATGATGATTCGCCGCGACTCGCCCGATGATGGAATGCGCGACCATTCCCGCGCCGGGCGGGTGGGCGGTCGTGTTGCCGGAGGCGGAACTGTGACGGGGCTGGGGCTGGCGCTGGAGGCGGTGGTCGATCAGCTCTACGACGGCATCTACGTCGTGGATATCGACCGGGTGGTGACGTACTGGAGCAAGGGCGCCGAGCGGATGCTGGGCTACTCAGCGGACGAGGTAGTCGGTCGCCGCTGCTCCGATGGGCTCCTGCTGCATGTCGACGCCCAGGGCGTGCGCGTGTGCGGTCCCTACTGCCCCCTGTCCGTGGCGATGCTTACCGGCGAGCCCCAGTGCGCCGAGTACTTCGCCCTTCATCGAAACGGGCACCGCGTCCCCGTGCGCATCCGCATCGCGCCACTCACGGACGAGAGAGGCGATGTCGTCGGCGCGATCGAGGCCTTCACCGACAACACCGCTCACGTCCAGGACAAGGAGCGGATCGACGAACTCGAGCAATCCGCCCTCATCGACCACCTGACCGGTCTCCCGAACCGCCGCCACATCGACGCGCACCTGGAGTCTGCGCTGGCAGAGGCCGACCGGTACGGCACGCGGTTTGGCGTTCTGCTCTTCGATATCGACCACTTCAAAGCCATCAATGACCAGCACGGGCACCAGGCAGGCGACGAGGTGCTGAAGACCGTATCGCGCACGCTGGGGGCGTCGGCCCGGGCCGGCGACATGGTCGGCCGCTGGGGTGGCGAGGAGTTCCTGCTCGTCGCCAGGACCGTCGGGCGTGACGGCCTGGCGCGCGCGGGCGAGAGGTTCCGGGTGTTGGTCGAGAGCAGCGTGTGCCGGCACGCCGGGGCCGAGTTCCGCGTGACTGCCAGCGTCGGCGCGGCCATGCACAAGCCCGGCGACACGGCCGACTCGCTCATCGCGCGAGCCGACCGTGCGCTCTACCGGGCCAAGGAAACGGGGCGGAACCGCGTGGTCGTGGACGACGACCCACCTGTTGGGCGCACCATTCCGCTAGAAGCTGTCGCCCCCGCCGCCAGAGTCGCCACCACCGAAGTCTGATCCGCCAAAGTCCGTCGAACCGAAGTCGGAGGAGCCGAAGTCGGTCGAGCCGAAGTCGGTGCTCCCCGTGTCCGCGCCACCTCCGAAGTCCGACGCCTCAGGCACTCCGAAGAAGCTCGCCTCTCCCACGCCGCCGAGATCCGACGGCTCCGGCGGCGCCTCGAACGCGGCGCCTGGGTCGGCCGTGGGCACCCCGCCGCCATCCACGTAGACGGGATAGGGGATCGGATCGGAGAGCATCGTGCCAAGCATGAGCCCGGTCCACATCGCGTCTGCGGCGCCCCAGTAGGCCGGCGCGTAGACCGGCTCATCGAGCCAGTAGTCGCGGTACGGGTCGTAGCCCGGCGCGGCGAACCACGGGCGGGGCTGGCCGCCCACGGAGACGGTGCGCACCTGCGGCGGCGCTCCCTCGCGGATCGCGCGCACATCGTCCGGACACGCCAGCACCTTGCGCCGCTGCCCGTCCATCGCGATCGTCACCGGAGTCAGGTTCGCGATGTCGGACGGGCGCGAGCAGAAGTAGCAGGCGGCCCGGTCGCGCTCCGGAATGGAGTCGATGTTGAGGTCCCTCGATACCGGCGCGGGCCGAGTGCCGGCCGCGGCCGGGGTCGCCCTGAACTCGGTGCCATCCACCGCCACCGCGTAGCCGGTGCCGCCGGTGGCGCGGTCCAGGTACTGCCTGCAGATGCCGGCCTCGTCGCGGGCCTGCTGCATAATGACTTCCGCGCGCTCCAGGTCCTCCGGGGTCCGAGCGCTGCGAGCGATGCGCCGCGCCTGGTCGAACAGCTCCGCGGACTTCGCGCGCGCGGCCTTGGCGGCCTGGGCGTCGGGCGTGTCCGGCAGCAGCTCCAGGTAGACGTCGGCGTAGGCCAGGTCCGTCACGGTTTCGCCGCGCAGATGCTCCACGGGCCGCCGAGCTTCGGCCATCGCGGCGCGCTTCTTCGCGGAGCGGCTGGCGAGCACCACCAGCAGGACGATGCCGCCAACCACGAGCAGACCCGTGAGGAAGGACGAGCCGCCATCCTGCCCGCCCTCCTGGACGCCAGGCGGCACGGCGCCGGCGTCGCCTGCCTGCGCGGACGAAAGCGGCGCCCCCATGCGCTCATAGATGTCGCGGGCCGCCGCCTCGATACCCGCCGCCGGGTCGTTTTGGATGGCGGACGCCTGCGCCTTCAGCACCTGCGACACCTGCCTGGCGCCGAGCGCGTTCGTCACCGCGTAGACCTTGCCGGACTTCTGGATGACCAGGACGAGCAGCCCGTCTCCCAGACCCAGGTACTCGTGCAGCGCCTTGGCGTAGGCCGGGCCGGTGCCGTACACCTTGCCGGTCTCGGGTAGGGCGGTGACGATGCCGATCTTGAGCGGCTTGTCTGCGGGCACCTGCTCGGCGAGCGCCTGGAGCGGCGCCTTGTCGATCCGATCCTGCAGCGTGCGGGCGATCGCGACGTTGGAGTCCTGCAGCGCCTTCGCCAGCCGGTCGTTCGTCGCGAACGGGGATTCGCCCTGGCCGAACGCGGCGGCCGCAGCCAGGAGCGCGGCGCAGGCCACCGCCGAACGGGTACTCCACCTCATCGGAAGCTTCTCCTTGTCGGCGCCGCGATTGACGCTCCGCGCGCCGTTCGGTTATAACTACGTCGGAGAACGCGCCGGGGTTTTGCAGGCATCGACGGGCCACACGCGCGGGAGGGGACGTACGCGATGGAGATCATGCGGTGGGCCTACCTGGCGGTGTGCGCGGCGCTGACGGCGTGGCTGCTCGTGCTCGTCGCGCGCAACATCGCCCGCGTGGCTCGCCGCATCCGCGAGTTCAAGGAGGAGCAGGCCCAGCAGCAGGGACCGCCGCCCGACCCGTTCCAAGCCCTGGCGGAGCTATACGCCGAGCAGGAGCGTCTCGATCACGAGGCGCGCGCCAGACGCAAGCGGGGCTGACGCCGCGCGCGGCATCAGCCCGTCTGGTACGCTTGACCCCTGACGCGTCGCCGCTACTCTTCCGGCTCGGCCGCGTCCTCCATCGGCTCGTCCTCGACGTCCTCGTCTTCGACGTCCTCGTCCTCGACGATTGCGGGCAGCTCGGAAAGGTGCTCCAGGTCCGCAACCGGGCGCCGCGGCTCGATATCGGCCATGCCCGGGATGCGCGGGTGCTTCTGGCGGCACTCCTCGCACTGGAACTTCACCTTGGCTCCGGAGAGCCAGGACGGGATCGACGGAATCGGCTTCTCGCACTCGAAGCAGTGGACCTCGAGCAGGCTGAGGTCGGTCAGGCTGGGCTTCGAGGGGGCCGTGATGGCGACTTTCTTCATGGGCGGTCTGTTCATCTCCGAGCGCCCCGGCCACGCGGGGTAGTCCGCATGGAGGGCGCGGTTCTGTGGGCTCTGGGCGCTTCGCCCGGCGTCTTAGGGCGCGTCCGCTCCGACAGGGGCATCGCCTTGTCGGTGGATGATCGCGCAGCCGAACTTCACCTTGGCGCCGGCGAGCCACGATGGGATGGTATCTATCGGTCTGCCACACTCGCAGCAGTAGGTCTGCGGCAGGCTCAGGTCTGTCAGGTCAGGCTTCGCGACGGCAGTGATGGCGACCTTGCTCATGGCTAGTTGCTCGCGTGGGCGACCCTTGGGCTAGGCTTCGGCCTCTTCCTCGGACGTGGCGGCGGCGGGCTCGGGAGCCTGCTGCATCGCCATGCGGATGGACACGTAGCCGTTCACCAGCATAATGACGGCCGCGACGAGATACCACAACCACGCCAGCGGGTTCGCGGGCTGGCCGGGCTCCGTCAGGAAGTCCTGGCGCACCAGGCCGGCGATGCTGATGAACAGCAGTGCCACGCCCGTAAGTATGAATGCGTTAAGGTACCACGTGAAGTGCCGCATCGCCAAATCCTTCCGGGCGGCATCGGTCCCGCCCAGGCCGAGTCAATATAGCCGCTATTGCGCGAGTGAGTCAACGCCGCGACGCCGTTGACACGTTTAGCCACACTACGATATACTGAACGCGCTCGTGGCGCTCTGCGCGATTGCACCTACCATGAACACGAACGCCCGCCCAGGCCTTGGAAGGCGGACGCATGAGGCCGATCTTGGCTGTTGAGTCCGCACCCCGAGCATCCGCTCGGCCCCGCGAGGACGACGACAAGTCTCGTTACGTTCGAGAGATGTTCGCCGGCATCGCCCATCGCTACGATCTGCTGAACGACATCCTCAGCTTCCGCCGCCACCACGCGTGGCGCAAGGCTGCGGCACGGCTCACCGGGCTGCGGCCGGGTGGGCTCGCCCTCGACGTCTGCGCGGGCACCGGCGACTTCGCCCTCGCTCTGGCCCGTATAGTAGGCGAAGGCGGCGCCGTCGTCGCCACCGACTTCTGCCTGCCCATGCTGGCGCTGACCGGCCCGAAGGCGGGGCGGGCGACCCGCGTGCCCGTCGGCCTGCTGGCCGCCGACGCGCTGCGGCTGCCGTTCCACTCGGACGCATTCGATGCGGCGACGGTTGGCTTCGGCATCCGCAACGTGGCCGATGTGACCCAGGCGATCGGCGAGATGGCCCGCGTCGTTCGCCCTGGGGGCACTGTGACCTGCCTGGAGTTCACTCAGCCCCAGGGCAGGCTGGCCGGGCGTATCGTCGGCTGGTACCAGGAGATCATCCTGCCGCGCATCGGCGCACTGCTCAGCAGCGGCGATGCCTATCGTTACCTGCCTCGCTCGATCCGCGGGTTCCACTCCGCGCGCGAGCTGGCGGGTATCATGGAGAGCGTCGGATTGTCGGACGTGCGAGTCCGGCATCTGAACTTCGGGAGCGTCTGCATCCACGTGGGAACCAAACGATGAGCGTGTCGACAGCCGTTCCGGAGTCCGTCCCAGTCTACCGCGCGACGCCGTTTCTGTCGTGTGTCGCCTCGGACCTCGATGCCGTGGAAGCGCGGCTCAACGCCGAGATCGGCGCGGACGTGCGCCGAGCGTGCGCGCTCGGCGGCCACATCCTCCGCGCGGGCGGCAAGCGTCTGCGGCCGGCCCTGGTGGCCCTGTGCGCCCGCGCCGTCAACCCCGCGCCTCCTCGCGAGCGCATCGTGCTCGTGGCGAGTTCGGTGGAACTCGTGCACATGGCCACGCTCGTCCACGACGACGTGGTCGACAACACGACGATGCGCCGGGGCAAGCCGACCGCCAACGCCGTGTACGGCAATGGCGTCGCGGTGCTTGCCGGCGACTTCCTCCTCGCGCGCGCCATGCAGATGCTCTCACTCGATGGCGATCCCGACATCACCCGTACGGTCGCCGACATCACCATCGAGATGAGCGAAGGCGAGGTCACCGAGATCCTGGCGACCGGCGACGCCGAGATCACGTTCGACCACTACTTCGACATCATCGAGAAGAAGACGGCCGCATTCGTCACCGGGTGCTGTCGCTGCGGGGGGCTCATCGGCGGCGCGACAGCCGAGCAGCAGGCCAGCCTGGCCGAGTATGGCCACAACGTCGGCCTCGCGTTCCAGATCGCCGACGACCTGCTGGACTACACCGGCGAGCCGGCGGTCACCGGCAAGCCCGTCGGCAGCGACCTGCGCGATGGCCGGGCGACGCTGCCCGTGTTGCTGGCGCTGGAAGAGGCCAGGGCCGCCGAACGCGACCGCATCCTCGCGGCGTTCGGCAATGCTGCCCTCGACGACGCGGCGCTGGCCGGTGTGGCCGCCATCCTGGCTCGCTACCATGCGTTCGACCGGACGCGCGACATCGCGATGAGGCACGTTTGGAAGGCAGCGGATGCCGTCGACTGGCTGCCGGCATCCCCGATCCGCGACGCGTTCCTCTCCCTCGCCGACTACGTTGTGCAAAGAGACCGATGAGCATTCAAGCAACCGATTCCGCCGCAGCCTGCGTGTACGTCTTCGACATGGATGGCGTCATCTGGACGATGGACGACCCGATTGCGGGCGCTTCCGAAGCCATCGGGCGTCTCCTCACCCAGGGCGCGGCCGTCTACTATCTCACCAACAACTCGTCGAAGACCCGTGAGGACTACGTCGAGAAGCTTGCTCGCTTCGGCATCCCGGCGGACGTCGATCACATCATGACCTCGGCCTACGCGACGGCGCTCACGCTGCGCGACCTCGGCGCGGCCGGCAAGACGGCGTACGTCATCGGTGAAGCCGGGCTGCGGCGCGAGTTGACCGATGTCGGCCTGCGCGTGGAGGATGTGGCCGAAGGCCGGCAGATCGACTACGTGGTCGTCGGCTGGGACCGCCAGTTCACCTACCAGAAGCTCGCGCAGGCCCACTTCGCGGTGCGCGGGGGCGCGGAGTTCATCGCAACCAACCGCGATGCGACCTACCCCGATGCGGGGGGGCGGACGCTGCCGGGCGGAGGCACGCTGGTGATGGCGCTGCAGACGTGCACCGGCGTCGTGCCGCGCACCATCGGCAAGCCCGAGCCGGACACGCTCGACCTGATCCTGCGGAAGGCCGGCGTTGCGCCCGGCGAGTGCCTGGTCATCGGCGACCGGCTCGACACCGACGTGGGCATCGGCAAGCGCGTGGGCACCCGCACGGCGGTCGTCCTGACAGGCGTGACCTCGCGCGCGGATGTCGACGCGACGGCGCCCGAGATGCGGCCCGACTACGTCTGGGACGACCTGAGCGGCCTGGCGACTCCGTAATGCGCGGCGTTTCGTCCGGCGATGCAGGAATCGCGGGGGCGGGCGCGGTAGGCTAAGGCCAGATCGGCATCGGTGCGCAAATCGATGTCGATCCGTCGCACATTGGGCGATAGGCAGAAGGAAACCACGTTGGCGAGACGAATTAACCAGGAGCGTTGCACTCGATGTGGCGCGTGCATCCCGGAGTGCCCGAACGAGGGCATCACCGATGCAAGCGGCGACATCGTGATCGATTCGAGGCTCTGCACCGAGTGCTTCGGGTTTGCCGGGTCCTCGCAGTGCGTTCAGGTCTGTCCGGTCGACGCAATCGAGTCGGTCCCTGGCGCCTCGGAGGACAGCGACGATTTGGTGGGTTTGGCTGCTGACCTGCACCCGGACAAGTTCCCGCGAAGCTAACGGATTGCGGGATCCACTCCGGGCAACCGGGTGCGGCGCCCAGCGCCGCCGGAATGAACCCGGCGCAACCATGCGCCGTATTGAGAGGACAACGGGATGACAGACCTTCAACCGCTGTACACCGCAATCCTGGAGGGGAACGCCCCGGCGGCGAAGTCCACCGTGGCGGCAGCCCTCGAAGAGGGAGCCGACCCGCAGGAGCTCCTCAGCAAGTACATGATTCCGGCCATGGACGAGGTCGGCCGCCTGTTCGAAACCAACGAGTACTTCGTGCCCGAGCTGCTGATCGCGGCCCGCGCCATGAAGGGCGCTCTCGAGATGATCCGGCCGAAGCTCGCTGCCAGCGGCGCCCAGCCCGCCGGCAGCGTCGTCATCGGCACCGTCCGCGGCGACCTGCATGACATCGGCAAGAACCTGGTGGCCGCGATGCTCGAGGGCGGCGGGTTCGACGTGATCGACCTCGGCGTCGACGTTTCGCCCGAGAAGTTCATCGAGGCGGTCAAGGAGAAGGGCGCGCAGATCATTGCCATGTCCGCCCTCCTGACCACCACCATGCCGGGCATGAAGACGACCATCGAGAGCGTCAAGGCCGCCGGCGTGCCGGTCAAGGTCATGATCGGTGGCGCTCCGGTCACCCAGCGCTACGCCGACGAGATCGGCGCCGATGGGTTCAGCGACAACGCGAGCGGCGCCGTCCGCGTCGCGCGGCAGCTCGTCGGAGCCTAGGCTCTCGCCGTAGGCGTCACGCCGCGCCGCTCCGCCCCGGGCATCGCCTCCCGGGGGCCGCGAGTGGCGCGGCGTTTCGCTTTGTCGGTCTGCTACCGGGATACGCCCATGGCCGCTGCCGGCGTCGAGCCACGCATCTGGAAGGAAGACTGGGACCTCGCCCGCGCCGCCATCGTCGACTGGTGGGATGGCAAGGGGCTGGCCCTGCACGTCGTCTCGCCGAAGGACGAACCGTCGGAGGACTTCCCGCCGCCGGAGTCCGCCTGCGGCCTCGACCAGCAGTGGCTCGACGCGGACTACCGACTGCGCCGGCAGCTCTACCAGCTCTCGCGGACCTTCCACGGCGGCGTCGCCTTCCCCCACTACGATACGAACGTCGGGCCGGGCAGCCTGGGTCTCTTCCTGGGCGCGCGCGGCGAGCTGAGCCCGGATACGGTGTGGTACGAGCCCTGCATCACCGATCCGGAGACCCACCCGCCGCTCGTCCTCGACCCGGCCAACGTCTGGTACCGCAAGCACGTGGAGATCATCCAGCGCGCGCTGGAGTACGCGGACGGGCGCTACCTCGTCGGCATGCCGGACCTGATCGAGAACCTGGACACGTATGCGGCGCTTCGGGGCAACGAGGAGACGCTGTACGATCTGCTGGAGCGGCCGGACACGGTAGTGCGCCGCATCGGCGAGATCAACCAGGCGTTCTATGCGGCGTTCGATGCCCTGGAGGCGATGATCCACACGCCCTGGGGCGGGTCCAGCTTCCACGCATTCCAGATCTGGGGGCCCGGCAGAACGGCAAAGCTGCAGTGCGACTTCTCGTGCATGATCAGCCCGCCCATGTTCGACCGCGTCGTCGTGCCCGCGCTCACCGAGCAAGCCGCGTGGCTGGACTACGCGCTCTACCACCTCGACGGCACGAACGCGATCCAGCACCTGGACAGCCTGCTCGCCATCCCGGCCATCCGGGCCATCGAGTGGACCCCGCAGGCCGGTCGGCCGGGCGGCGGCTCGTCGTTGTGGTACGACCTGTACAGGCGGATCAAGGCAGCGGGCAAGGGCGTGCAGGCGGTCGGCGTCGCGCCCACCGAGGTGCTGCCGCTCATCGACGCGGTGGGCCCCGAGGGGCTCTTCATCATGACGTGGGTGCCAACGGAGCGCGAGGCCCGCACCCTCCTGCGCCGCGCCGGCTGGCCCGCGTAGCGACCGGCGGGGCGAAGAGACAACCGCAGATGGACGCGGATAGCGGCTGACGAGTCCACCGATGCACGGAGACGGACGGGGATAGGGGTGGGGCGGCAGCGGCTGCTGCACCCATCCTGCGTGAGGCGGTCGCCGTCGCCATCGACCAATCTAGGTTCGCAGTTATCGCCGTTCATCCCCGTTCATCGGTGGATTCCCAAGCCGTTGCCGTTATCTGCGTCCATTCGCGTTCATCTGCGATTGCATAGGTCCTGACGAAGGAGTGGCAAGGTGACTGACCGGTTGGCTGGGTTCGACTTCGCGGCGCACAACGCAGAGGTGCGTGAGATGTGGGCGGCCTACCGGGCCCGCACGCCCTACCGCATCCCGATCATCTTCGGCGTCAACCCGCGCTTCTTCATGCCGATCCCCGAGGTGAACCCGGAGGGCGTCGACTTCCGCACCTACACCGAGGATCCGCGGCTGATGTACCGCGTCCAGCTTGCGTGCCAGCGCTGGAGCCGCCACAACCTGCTGCAGGACGCCGAGTTGGGCATGCCCGAGAAGTGGCAGATCCACGTCGACTTCCAGAACTACTACGAGGCCGCCTGGTTCGGATGCCCGGTCGAGTTCCGGCACGACCAGGTGCCGGACGCCGCGCCGATCTATACCGACAACCCGGAGGCGCTGCTGGAGAAGGGGCTGCCGGAGCCCAACAGCGGCATCATGGCGAAGGGCTTCGAGTACTACGAGCAGTACAAGGAGATCGCGGCCAAGGAGGACTACCTCGGCAAGCCGGTCGAGCCCAACCTGCCGTGGTTCTGTATCGGCTCGGACGGCCCGATGACGGTGGCGTGCAACCTGTTCGGCGCGCAGTTCGTATGCACCGCCATGGCCGGCGAGCCCGAGCGCCTGCAGCGCCTCCTCGAGTTCATCACCGAGGCGACGATCCGGCGGCTGCGCTACTGGCGCGAGCGGTTCGGCGTGCCCGTGCCGCAGGACGGCTTCGGCATGGCGGATGACAGCATCGCGCTCATCTCCACGCCCATGATGCGGGAGCACATCCTGCCGCACCTGCGCCGCATCTACGATACGTTCGGCACCTCGGCGCCGCGCTCGATCCACCTGTGCGGCGATGCGACACGCCACTTCGTCACGCTGCGGGACGAGCTGAACATCCAGAGCTTCGACACCGGCTTCCCGGTCGACTTCGGCCGCCTGCGCGAGCGGCTCGGACCGGACGTGGAGATCCTGGGCGGGCCGACCGTCGAGTTCCTGCGCACCGAGACGCCCGACCGCGTCCGCGAGGAGGTCCGCCGCATCCTGGGCACGGGCATCCTGGCTGGCGGCCGGTTCGTGCTGCGCGAGGGCAACAACCTGGCGCCACGCACGCCGCTGGACAACCTGGCCGCGATGTACGAAGCCGGCCGCGAGTACGGCAAGCTGCCCTCGTAGGCTGGTCGATCCATGGGACGGGCACGGAGGCCCATCCCACCCTAGGATCTGGTACCACGTCCCGAGGCGCGACAGTGATGGAGCGCGTGCCCTTCTCGCGTGCTCTACGCCTCCTGAACGCATGAATACGGAGTCACCATGAACGAGACCATCGCCAAGATCATCGCCAACGGGCCGGTTGTAACTGACGGGGCCTGGGGCACGCAGTTGCAGGCCCGCGGGCTGCCCATCGGCGCCGCGCCGGACCCCTGGAACCTGGAGTATCCGGACCGCGTTGCCGAGGTCCCGCGCGCCTACGTCGAGGCCGGCAGCCGCGTCATTCTGACCAACACGTTCGGCGCGAACCGCGTGATGCTGGCGCGGCACGGCGCGGAGGGCCAGGTTGACGCCATCAACCAGCGCGGCGTCCTGCTGTCGCGCGCGGCGGGCGGCGACGACGTCTCGGTGTTCGCGTCCATCGGGCCGAGCGGCGCCATGCTGGCGATGGGCGAGGTCAGCGCCGACGATCTTGGCGCGGCGTTCCGCCAGCAAGCCGCGGCCCTCGCGGATGCGGGCGCCGATGCCCTCGTCATCGAGACGATGTCGGACCTGGACGAGGCCGTCGTCGCTCTGCTTGCCGCCAAGAGCACCGGGCTTCCGGTTGTGGTGAGCCTGGTCTTCGACAGCGGCAGGAACCATGACCGCACGATGATGGGCACGACGCCGGAGCAGGCCGCCGAGACCCTGGCCGGCGCCGGCGCGGACGTGGTTGGCGCGAACTGCGGCCTGGGCGCGGAGCAGATGCTGCCGATCTGCCAGCGGCTGAAGGCGGCAACCGACCTGCCGATCTGGATGAAGCCGAACGCAGGGATGCCGGAGTTGGTCGATGGCTGCGCGGTCTACAAGACCACGCCCGATGAGTTCGCCGCCAACGCGGCCGAGCTGGTCAAGGCCGGCGCGAGCTTCATCGGCGGGTGCTGCGGCTCGTCGCCGGAGATGATCCGGGCGCTCGTGGCGCGGGTCCGGGCGCTGTAGGAACGCAGCCTGCTGCGTCTTGTATGGTGGGTGAGTAGGGCGGGGCCTCCGTACCCCGCCGGGTGCCTGGCCCGCGATGCCGATGCATCAGACGGATCGGGCAACCAAGCCCGAGGGGGATCGAACATGGGTGTCGCGACATCGCCCGCCAGACGACGGGTTGCGCTCGGGGTGGCCATCGCTGTCCTCGTCACGGTGGGGGGCGCCGGCGCCGTCCAGGTCGCGCGGGTGACGCTCGGCGAGCAGCCCGCGGGCGGCTACCTGGTGTCCACCAACCAGATGGTGGCCCCGATCGGCGTCGTGCGGCGGACGGACGGCGACCGCCCCAAAGACGTCGCTCTGTCCCCCGACGGCAAGACCGTCGCCGTACGGTGCGTCAATGCGGTGCGGCTCTTCTCCTCGGCCGGCGAGCCGCTCGGTGTGGTCAGCCGCGGCGCCGGCCCGCTCGGCATCGCGTGGGCGCCGGACGGGCGCGCGCTGTACTCCTCCACCTCCAACGGCAAGGTCGTGCGCGTCGACCTAGCGCCGGACGGCAAGCGCACCGTCACCGAGTTCGAGGTCGAGGATAGCGCGGCCGGCCATACGGGCAACCCCCAGACCGCCGGCGTTGCCGTGTCGCCCGACGGCAAGAAGCTCTACGTGGCGCTCGGCATCCGCAACGCCGTCGCGGTGCTCAACATGCCGGACGGCGACCTCGCCGCGACGATCCCCGTGGGCGTCTGTCCGTACCGAATCGCGCTGTCGAAGGACGGGAGCACCCTCTTCGCCGCCAACCGCGGTGGCCGCATCGTGCCCGAGTCCCGGAGCACGCAGATGTCGGGGGGCACCCCGGTGCGCATCGACCGCTCGAACGACTCGGCGCTCAAGGGCAGCGTGACCATCGTCGACACCGCGACGCTGGCGTCCTCCGAGGTCGAGGTCGGGCGGCAGCCGTCGGCGATGGCGGTCACGAGCGATGGCTCGCGGCTGTACGTGGCCAACTCGGACGACGACACCGTGTCGGTGCTGGATGCGAAGCGCAAACGCGTCATCGACACCATCGGGCTCCGGCCGCAGGAGGACCCCGGCTTCGGGCAGATGCCCACCTCGCTCGCGCTGAGCGGCGACGAGAAGGCGCTCTACGTCGCGTGCGGCGGCGGAAACGCGGTGGCCATCGTGAAGCTGGACCCGAAGCCCGGCGTTGCTGGCTACGTGCCGACGGGCTGGTTCCCGGTCGCCCTCGCGGAGCGCGACGGCCGGCTGTACGTCGCCAGCTCGAAGGGCATCGGCTCTCGGCCGAACATGGAGAGGCCTCGGTACGGCGTGCACGCCAGCGTCGGGGCCGTGCAGTTCATTGCGCCGGAGGACCTGGCGCCGCTGCAGGACCTGACGCGCCAGGTGGCCCGCAACAACCGGTGGGGCGTCGAGCAGCCGGCTCGCCAGGGCGTTGCGGCGGTGCCCATTCCCGAGCGTGTCGGCGAGCCATCCGTGTTCAAGCACGTGATCTACATCATCAAGGAGAACCACACGTACGACAGCACCCTCGGCGATATGCCCGAGGGCAACGGCGACAAGTCGCTCTGCCTCTTCGGCGAGGAGTCGACGCCGAACCAGCACAAGCTGGCCCGCGACTTCGTGCTGCTGGACAACACGTACACGAGCGGCACGAACTCCGCCGACGGCCACCAGTGGACCTCCTCCTCCGTCTGCAACGCCTATCAGGAGCAGAACTACAGCTCCAGCGCTCGCAGCTACCCGTACGACGGCGGCGATCCGCTCTCCAACTCGCCCGCCGGTTTCCTCTGGAACGCAGCCGCGCGCAGCCGACTGAGCGTGCGCGTGTACGGCGAGTTCGTCAACAAGCCGCAGATCGAGGACACGCAGGCGAGGGCGGGGGCGCGCGCCACGGAGGGTGGACGAGGCGCCGACCGTGGGACCGTCACCGCGACCCGCAAGCGAAGCGCGACCTGGACCGAGCTGTGGAACGACTACAAGACCGGCGGGAAGCGCTTCCGCATCACCGCGCATACCGATAACGCCAGCTTGCGCCCCGTGCTGCACCCCAACTTCATCGGCTTCCCGCAGATCGTCTCCGACCAGTGGCGCGCCGACCAGTTCCTGGCCGAGTTCCGCCAGTTCGAGAAGTCGGGGCGGCTCCCGGCGCTCACGATCATGCTGCTGCCGAACAACCACACCTCGGGTACCTCGGCCGGCATGCCGACGCCTCGCGCCGCGGTCGCGGACAACGACCTGGCGCTCGGCCGCATCGTCGAGGCGGTCTCGAAGTCGCGCTACTGGAGGGACACGCTGATCCTGGTGATCGAGGACGACTCGCAGCTCGGCCTCGACCACGTCGACGGACACCGCACCATTGCGTTCTGCGCCTCGGCCTACACCAAGCGCGGCGCGGTGGTCAGCGACGTGTACAACCACACGTCGCTCATCCGCACGATGGAGCTGGTGCTGGGCATGCCGGCCATCAACCGCTTCGACCGGACCGCGACCCCGCTCACCGCCTGCTTCACGGCGACGCCGGACCTCGCGCACTACACCGCCGTGCCGAACCGCATACCGCTGGACGAGATGAACAAGCCGGCCACCGCGCTGCGCGGCGCTGCGCGGCGCCTGGCCGTCGCCTCCTCGAAGCAGGACTGGTCCGATGTAGACCGAGCCAACCCGAGGGTCGTCGCCGAGGCGGCCTGGTACTCGGTCTGGCCGCGCAAGCCCTTCCCCGGCGCGAGCTTCCGCCCGCCGGACGACGGCGACGGCGACGAGGACTGACGGCTCGCCGCGGCGGGCGATCTCTGGTGGGGCGGGCGTCCCTGCCCGCCTAAGCCGACTCTCGCTGAGAGGTGCCGATGACTTCTAAGGAACGGATGATGATCGCGCTGGAGCGGGGCGTGCCGGACCGGCTCCCCGCCAGCGTGCACCAGTGGCAGCCCTACCACCTGAACCACTACCTCGGCGGCTGCAGCGACCTGGACGCGTTCCGGCGGTTCGGGCTCGATGCGTCGCTGGCCCGCTTCCCGCTGCTGGCCGCCGAGAGTCCGGACTGGGCCATCGAGACGCGCGACCTGGACGCGCCCGCCGGTGAGCACCGCATCCAGGTCACCATCGCCACGCCGGGCGGCACGCTGCAGAACGAGGTCGGCTGGAACGAGATCACCACGTGGCAGGTGACGCACCTGGTGAAGCGTCACGAGGATCTGGCCCTCATCGACCGGTACATGCCGGTGCCGAAGCTCGACCGCGCCGCCCTGCAGCGGGACTATGACGCGCTGGGCGACGATGGGATCATGCGGGGCTTCGTGTGGGGCGACCAGGGCGGGTGCTGGCAGCACGCTTGCTGCCTGATGGGCACCGTCGAGCTGATCACGGAGGCGGCGGACAACCCGCAGTGGGTGCACGAGTTCCTGGGCGCGCTCTGGCGCAAGAAGGAGCAGTTCATCGCGGAGTCGCTGCCGGGCGCCGCCTACGACCTGATCGAGACGGGCGGCGGCGCGGGCTCCTCAACGGTCATCTCGCCCCGCTATCAGCGAGAGTTCTGCGTGCCCTACGACCGCAAGATGCACGACGCCCTGCACGCGCTCGGGTTCAGGGTCGTCTACCACACGTGCGGCGGCATGATGCCGATCCTCGACGAGATCGTGTCGAACGGGTGCGACGCCTGCGAGACGCTGACGCCTCCGACGATGGGCGGCGACGCGCGGCCGGGCGAGCTGAAGGCGCGGGTAGGGGACAAGCTGGCGCTCATCGGCGGGCTCGACCAGAACTCGGTGCTGGAGGTTGGCGGCCCGGCGGAGGTGCGCGCCCACGTGCGGGCAATGTTCGAGGCATACGGCCCCCGTGGCGGCTACATCGCCAGCCCAAGCGACCACTTCTTCCACGTGCCGCCGGGGAATCTGGAAGCGTACGCCGCCGCCGCGCGGGAGTGCGCGTACTGACACGTACTGACGCGGCCTGGCGCGACGCGGCGACTGGGCCGCACAACATGCCACACAACATGGCGCCCCGCGGACCGGCGTAAGCCATCCGCGGGGCGCCTGTGTTTGCTGGGCCAGCCTACTTGACGGCCTTGTACTGGACGACGATGCTGCCGCCGGGCTTCGGAACGCGGATCGTCAGCTCATCGAGGAGCTGCTTGCCGGTCTGCGTCACCGTCGAGACGAGCTTGCCGGCCTCGTCGAAGGTCTCTACCTTGTACGTGGTGGTGGGCTTGACGCCGTGCAGGCCGACGATGAGCCCCACCGTGCGGCAGTTGCGGCGGCGGAAGCCGTAGACGATGCCCGCGTCGAGGTCCGGGCGGTGGAGCTGGTAGGCAACGAACTGGTCCATCTCGATGCCGGTGCCGGTCAGCGGGTAGAAGTCGCCGTACCAGTACCAGCGGTTGCGCTCCGTGTCCTTGATGACGGCGCGGGCCTTCGCCAGCGAGAACTTGGGCTCCATGTACGGGAACTCGCAGTTCATGCCCATGGTGCCGGAGCTGCGCGTCTCGTTGAAGTCCGTCTCCCAGCACGAGATGTTGAAGAGCGGCAGGTACTGCGAGATCTGCATGCTTTGCATCTGGTTCCACTCGGGGTGGCCCGGGAAGCACCCCGTGTCGGAGCGCCACAGCGGCACCGAGCGCATCGTCATCTCAAGGTCGAGCCGCCGTCCGCCGCTCGCGCAGTTGTCGATGAGCAGGCCGGGGTGCCGCGCGATGAGGGCGTCCCACATCTCATAGAGCCCCTCGACGTAGCGGATCTCGGTCATCCCCTGGCGATCCGGGGTGTCGTTCTGGCGCCAGTAGCCCAGCGGGTCGATGTTGAAGTCGTTCCGGTAGACGTCCAGGTTCCACTCGTTGATGCGCTTCGACAGCAGGTCCGTGAGCCAGGCGCGCGCCGCGGGATCGTGCAGCTTGAACAGGCCGCCGTTCTCGCCGCCGAACACCCAGTCCGGGTGCTCTTTCGCGATCTGCGTGCCCCTGCCCACACGCTCCGGCTCGAACCAGAGCACGTACTTCAGCCCAAGCTCGTGAGCCAGGTCGGTGACGGGGCGCAAGCCGTTGGGGAACTCGGCCGGCTTGGCGTACCAGTTGCCCACGCCATCGGGGAAGTTGCCCGGGAACCACGCCGCGTCGAGCCACGCCGAGTCGAAGCCGATCTGGCCCGCCATCTTCACGTAGTCGAGCTGCCCCTTCTCCGTTGCCCAACCGGG
>CAZFLM010000109.1:0-16539 GCA_964519955.1 uncultured Chthonomonadaceae bacterium
CGCGCGAGATCGTGCCATCCTTCTCCAGGAACCGGGCGCCGAAGTACAGGTAGCTCACGCCCATGCGGCGCGCGAGGGCGGGCAGCAGGCGGTTCACCTCGGCGGCCTTGAGACGGTACGGGTCGTCGGGCTTCGGGCCGCGCGGGAAGATCGCGAGAAGCAGCACCCTGGCGCCCGGAGCGTGCGCCTTGATGGCGCGCAGGACCTCGCCGATGCCGTCGTGGATCTCCTCGGCCGCGTTGAGCCCGATGTTGTTCGTGCCGATCATCAGCACCACGGCCTCTGGGCTGTAGCCGTCCAGCTCGCCCTGCTCGATGCGCCAGACCACGTTCTCGGTGCGGTCCCAGCCGAAGCCCATGTTGATGGCGTTCCTGCCGGCGTAGGTCTTCTCCCACACCCTCGCCCCTGCCTGGCGGTTCGGGCTCGAGGGCGGGCCGGCCCAGGCGTGCGTGATGCTGTCGCCGATGAACACGAGGCGCGGCGAGCGCTCCTTCACCACGTCAAGCACGGCCTGGTGCCGGTCGAGCCAGTTGTAGTCGTCGCGCTGCTGGGTGACGGGCACCACCGCCGAGTTCGACGGGTCGGCGGTCGTCTTCGGGCGCCGGCCGAGGAGCTTGGCCAGGCGCGGCTCGATCGCCATGGCCCACTTGCGGTAGCCGAACGCCATCGGGTGCAGCTTGTCCGGCATCACCTCGTCAGGGATCTCGCCCTTCGCGTCGAGGAACACCTTGCCGATGTCGAGAAAGTCGACGTGCTCCGCAGCCGCCCAGGCTTCGAGCGCCTTGTTCGTCTCGGCGAGCTTGGCGCGCTCCGGAGAGGCGGCCGACGCCTTCGGGAAGATGGCCAGCAGCAGCACCTTGGTCTTCGGGCACTTCTCCCGCACCTTGCGGCACACCGCCTCGACGCCCTCAGCGATCTGCGGAGCGCTGTTCTCGCCGGTGTTGTTCGTGCCGATCATGATGACCGCGACCTTGGGGTGGATGCCCTTCAGGTTCCCGTTCTCCAGACGCCAGAGCACATGCTGCGTCCGATCGCCGCTGATGCCCAGGTTGACGGCGTTGCGGTCGCCGTAGTAGAGGTCCCACGTGTCCTTGCCGCGGTTGGCGAAGCTGTCACCCGTGTACGGGTCGCCTGCGAACGCGTGCGTGATGGAGTCCCCGATGAACACGAGGTCCACCTTGCCCTGCTTCACGCGGGCGTTCATGGCCTCGTGCCCATTCATCCACCAGGCGTCCTGGCGAGGCACGGGCACGACGGCGCTGTTCGGCGCGGCCTGAAGCAGGTTGAGACCGAGTGCGAGGATGGCGAGCAGATGCATGGTGCGTATCCCTGTGGCGTGTGTGAGGGCGGCGGCCAGCCAGCAGACGACGGCCGCGCCGCGCCTATCATATCAGGTTGCGGCGATTCGGGGAATGGGGTTGTCGAGTGGCGGGCCTACTCGGCCGGCGGTGCAGCCGGCGCGTCTTCCGGCTCGCGGTCCTCGGCGGCGACCATGGGCATCCCGTTGCGCGTCATCAGCTCGGCGATGCTCCGCATGATCGTGAGGACGATCTCCTCGCGCGGGGTGTCGGGGGTGAAGAAGATCGGGTCCCCGTACTCGACAATGATCTTGGTGCGCGTGAGGCCCTTGGCGCCCACGGGGAGCATGATCTGCGGGCCGACGAGGCCGGCGGGAACCACCGGCGCACCGGAGCGCTTCACGATGTGCGCCACGCCCGTCTCGCCCCGCATGAGCTTGCCGTCATGGCTGCGGCCGCCCTCGGGGAACAGGCCGAACACCATGCCCTTGCCGAGCGCGTCGTCGGCGTAGCGGAAGACCGCCTTGCCGGGGTTGTCGCGGTTGACCGGGCGCGTGTTGAGGCCCGAGATGATCCAGCCGAGCCACTTCCGATCCCACAGGTCGTGGCGGCCCAGGAAGACACACTCCCGGTCGACCATCCCGCCCAGCAGCGGCGGATCGAGGAAGCTGCTGTGGTTGCCCACCAAGATTACCGGGCCGGTCTTGGGGATGCGGTCGTGCCCAATCACCTCGCATCGGCCGTAGACTCGGAAGAACACGCGGAACGCGCCGCGGATGGTGCGATAGAACAGCGTCATACCGTCTCAGCCTCCCCTCGCGCAACCCTCTTGCGGGTCCTACCCGGCGGGCAGGGACGCCCGCCCCACCGCTGCGCGCCCACCGGCCCGGAACCCCTGGCCGTCATCTGCCATTGACTGGCGCGCGGCCTCGCGTCAGCGCCGCCTACGCCGCACCGCCCGCTCGCTGGCGGCAGACGCCCACGATGCGGCCCACGACCTCGTCGATGTTCAGCCCGTCGGACACGAGTGTGACGGCGTCCTCTGCGGCCCGCAGCGGCGAGTCGGCACGGGAGCTGTCCCGCTCGTCGCGCTCGCGGATGGCCGCCATGATCTGGGCCAAGTCGGCAGCCTGCCCCTTGGCGCGCAACTCCTCGGTGCGACGGCGGGCGCGCTCCTCGTCGGTCGCGGTCAGAAACACCTTCACCTCGGCGCTCGGGAAGACCACCGTGCCGATGTCGCGCCCCTCCATCACCACGCCGCCCTCGGCGCCCATCTCCCTCTGCCGGGCCACGAGCGCGCGCCGCACGCCGGAGATCGCCGACACCGGCGACGACAGCCGGGTCACCTCGGTCTCGCGCACGGCGGCAGAGGCGTCCTCGCCGTCGACAAACAGCCGCCGGTGCCCCTCGCCATCCATACGGAACTCGAAGTGCAGCCCCTCAGCCAGCAAGCTCACCGCATCGGCGTCGGCCAGGTCGATGCCCGCCCGCAGCATGCGCCAGGCGACCGCCCGGTACATGGCGCCCGTGTCGATGTACGTGTAGCCCATCGCCTCGGCAACGCGACGGGAGACGGTGGTCTTCCCCGCCCCGGCGGGCCCGTCGATGGCTACGGTGAGCTTCTTCATGCAGGACATGCTCCAAAGGCGAACGGTGCGGCGGTCGATGGTCGGCACAGCGACGGCAGTGGCGAACAGCAACGGCAGCAGCCAGGGCAACGTCAACGACGAGGACAACGTCAAGGACCAGGCGGGGCGCGGAGGCCCCACCCTACAGGCCTGTGCGCAGCGGTCGGGTCGTCCGGTCAGGCACCCACCCGTGGGGCGCGACCTCCGCGTCGCGCCGGGCTCCCTGCACTATCCCAGGCCCGGCCTACCCCTACCCATCCCCCGGACGGCGCGCGAGGAAGAAGATGCGGTCCGTGGTCGGGCGGACGAGCTGCATGGTGTAGGCGTGGAACGTCTCCACGTCCACGAAGCCCGCCTCGGCCAGCATCTCGCGCAGGTCGGCCTCTTCGTAAGCGTACTGTAGGTGCGTCTCGTTGAACTCGTGGTCCACGTCGTCGTCGCCGCGCCAGAAGAAGCGCATCCGGACGGTGCACACCCGCTTCGACGCGTCGTACTCGCTGCGCCACACGTAGCGGAGGCGGTCGCGCGTGTCCAGGTCCTGCTGGTCGAAGAAGCTGTTCTCCAGTGCGAAGACGCTGTTCACGTCGAACACGAACAGCCCGTTGGGACGCAGGTGGTCGTGGACGCGCCGGATGGCCGCGCGCAGCCGGTCCGGTTCCAGGATGTAGTTCAGGCTGTCGAACAGACAGATGCACAGGTCGAAGTGCACGCCCGACAGGCGCAGCTCGGCCGCGTCCATCACACGGTAGTCGATCGCCAGCCGGTGCTTCGCGGCCTTCTTCTCGGCCTCCGCGATCATCCCCGGCGCGATGTCGATGCCCGTGACCTTGTACCCCATGCGGGCCAGGATCTCGGCCACGTTGCCGGTGCCGCACGCCAGGTCCAGCACGCGCTTCACGTTGACCGGATGGCGTCCGATCAGCTCGTGCAGGTGGCGGACCCACATGCGATAGGGCACGTCGCGCATGAGCAGGTCGTAGTACGGCGCGACCTCGCCGAACTGAGCATGCTGATCCGCGCCCGCTGCATCGGCGGCGTGCGCCGCCATCCTGTCTCGAAGCCCCGGAGCGTTCATTTCCCGGACCTGACGAGGATGGATGCGGCGGTCTCGCGGTCGAGCGCAAGCTGCGTGTAGCCGGCGGAGATGACGAACGCGGGCCGGCGCTGTAGAACGCGGATGGTGGAGCCGGGCATGATGCCGAGGGCCATCAGCTTGTGGCGCTCGTGGTCGGAGGCATCGCCGAGCGACGCCACGACGGCTTCCTCGCCGCGGCGCAGCGATGACAGGGGACGAGTGCTATCGGTCGAAGGGGTGCTACTTTCCTGTGCCAACCTTCCGCCTTCCGAGCCACCTGAACAGCTTGGTCAGATCCGGGATCTGGGGCATCTCATAGCCGCAGCGCGGGCACTTCACGTTGCGGCAGCCGCCAAACGAGGCGCACGGCCCGCACGCGTGGGCAGCGGCGGATTGGTCGAACTCGAATGAGCAGAAGCTGCACCGGAGCATTGGCGACCTCCAGGGGCCCGCGTTCACGGTACCCATTATGGCGCAGAACCGGCGCCGAGCGCCAGTTGGCCGGGATGCGCGTCGGCCGGCCTATAGGTGTATACGGAGCACACGCAGTGTGAGGTTCAGAAGTGACCCGACCAGCAGCGCGAACGGCAGGATGAACCCGGCCATCGCGAGCGCCGCCTTCGCCCCACGCTCCTTCTTGACGATGAGGAACTGGGCGATGCACGGCAGGAAGATGGTCAGCGTGAGCACCGACACGAGGAGCTGGTTGCCGCTCAGGAGGCCGGCGTCCTCCAGGCGGTAGAGCCCGGCGGCGCCGTAGTCGCGCCGGAAGAAGCCGAACAGGAACGCCTCGGCGGCCTGGCTGGGCAGCCCCAGCAGGTGCGTCAGTGGCGCCAGCGCCCGGACCGCCAGATCGAAGAGCCCCGTCAGCCGCCCCAGCCAGATGAAGAAGCTCGCGACGACGAAGAGCGGGAACACCTCCAGGAAGTACCACTGCATCCGGGCGTAGGTCTTCATCAGGATGTTGGCGGGGCTCGGCCAGCGCAGCGGCGGCAGCTCGATCGCGAAGCGCGCCGGCTCCCCGGGCAGCACCTTGGCGGCCGCGTACCCCACGATGAGGAAGATGCCCAGCATGATCGCGGCCCAGAGCAGGAACGCCGTCGGGTGCCCGCTCAGCAGCGCCGTCATCACACCGATCTGCGCGGAGCACGGGATGGCCAGCGACAGCAGGAACGTGACGAGGATGCGTTCGCGCCGGGTCTCCAGGATGCGCGTGACGATCGTCGCCATCGTGTCGCAGCCGAATCCCAGCACGATCGGGATAACCGCCTTCCCGTTCAGCCCGATCGACTTGAACACGCGGTCGATCAGCATCGCCAGGCGCGGGAAGTAGCCGCTGTCCTCCAGCACCGAGAACGCCAGGAAGAAGGTGCCCACGATCGGGAAGATGAGCGCGATGGCGTAGGTCACCCCGAGCGTCCAGATGCCGTAGGGACCCACGAACAGGTCGGAGAGCCACGCCCAGGGCAGAAGCGCGTTCACGTGGTTGACGACCCAGGGGTTGACGTGGGCCTGGAAGAGGTCGTCCTCCAGCAGCTTGACGAGCGTGCCGCCGCCGAAGACGCCCACGAATTGGTAGAGGCCGAACCACAGGACCAGCAGGAGGATCGGGATGCCGGTGACCGGCGAGGTGCAGATGCGGCTGATGCGCTCGTTCAGCGCGATGCGAGCATGGTCCGGGTGCGTCATCACCGGGCGCAGGATTCGGCGGACAGCGTCGCGGCGGGCCAGGGCGAACGCGGCGTCCATCGGCTCCACGGCCTCGTCGCGGGCGCGCTCCACCGCGTCGCTGATGTCGCTCCAGCGCGCCCCCTCGGTCTGGCGCACCATCTCCTCGACCTCGGCGTCGCCCTGGAGCAGGAGGACGGCAACAGCCCGCCGGCTCAGGCGGTACTCGCCCTGCAGCAGGTCCTCGACATCGACGATCGCTCTCTCGAGCGGCGGGTCATACTGGCAGTAAGGTGGAAGCATCGCCGACCGCTCGTTCGTGGATGGTCCTCTTGAGATCGTCGATACCCCACCCGCTCAGCGCCACGGTGCCGACCACGGGCACTCCGAGCGCCTCACTCAGCGCGGGGAGGTCGAGCTGCACGTCAAGCCCCTCGGCCTCGTCCAGCATGTTCGCTGCAACCACCACGGGCAGCCCCGCTTCGACTAGTTGCAGCGTGAAGGGCAGCATGCGCTCGACGTTCTTCGCGTCGAGCACGTGCAGCACCACGTCGGCGCTCTCGCCCAGGAGCAGCGCGCGCCCCACCCTCTCCTCCTCGGAGATAGGCCGGAGCGAGTACATGCCGGGCGTGTCGGTGATCTCGTACGAGGTGTCGCAGAACGTGGCGCGCCCGCGGGAGACCTCCACCGTGGTGCCCGGGTAGTTGGACACCGTCGCGTAACGTCCGGTGAGGCGGTTGAACACGACGCTCTTGCCCACGTTCGGGTTGCCCACGATCAGCACGCGGCGGGTGGCAGGGTCTTCGGAGGAGTCGGAAGGCGTCGCGGCCCCGTCGGTGGTGGCCGGCGGTGGCTCGCGGAGTACGGAGAAGAACGCGAAAGGCGACATGGTTGGTAGTGGCTCCCCCGGCGCTGCTAGTGGCACCGGACTTTACTAGGCAGGATTGTAGCACACCTAAGTGTCTGCAGGCGATGATCGGGAGTGTCGAGGTTGTCACACGGAGTAGCGAGTAGCGAGTAGCGAGAAGCGAGTAGAAGGGCGGCGCGTGCGGGGCGATGGGTGACTGCGGCGGCTCGGACTGCGGCAGCTTCGGCAATCTTCTACGCCTGGGCCTACCCACAGCCCCATCGCAGCGCAGACGCCGCCGTCCTATTCGCTACTCGCTCCTCGCTACTCGCTACTGCTGGAAGCTATACGCATTCACCCCGGCCGCCCAGCCGAAGAGGGACCAGCCGCAGCCGAAGAGGTAGTCGCCGAGGATGAGGCCGAGGTAGAACGGGAGGGCCATGCGGTAGGCGCGCATGCCGCCGTAGCGGAGGAGACAGACCTTGCAGATCCAGGCGAAGATGAGCGGGAGCCAGATCGTGTTCATCGAGTAGCTGCCCGACACCGCCAGCCCCAGCGGGTGGAGCGGCCACGACGAGAAGCGCATGCGCACGACCTGCAGCACCAGGGTCATCACGAAGCCCAGGCCGATGGCCAGCATCGCGGGGATGTCGGTGTCCTTGGGGCTGCGGATCCAGCCGTCGAGCCGGTTGAACGCCTCGAAACCGAACCCGTTCAGGTGCGGCGCCATGCGTGCCTCGGTCCCGCGCATGTACGTGATGTGCAGCATCGCCCAGTAGCTGGAGAGGAGGCCCACAACCAACGCCACGGTCAGCGCGATGGCCACCCCGCGCGTGGGGATCGACTTGCGCTCGGCCATCTTGAACGCCTCGAGCTGCACCGGCATCGCGAGGCTGCGGTAGGCGCGGTTGAACCAGTAGAAGTAGGTCAGGATGGACAACTCGCGCGCGTGTAGGGCCCGGGTGCCGAGCGCGGCCGTCAGGATGTAGTCCGGGCCGCCGTTGTGCAGGTCGTGGGCGGGCGGCCCCAGCTCGGCGCGCATGCGGGTGCAGGCCACCGCGATGGCCAGGTAGATGAACACGGCCGCGACGCACAGCCACACGGAGAGGCCCGCCGCGTAGAAGAACGCCATCAGCAGCAGCGTGCCGATCAGTGCCCCGATGACCGCGGCCCGGTCCGAGAACGGGCGCTCCGGGTCGTCGTCCGTGAGGCCCAGCCAGGCGCCCCTGAGCACCTCCACCAGATGCCGCCGCACGCTCCAGAGCGCCAGCGCGGCGATGCCCGCGTAGCCGCCGAAGCACTGCTCGTTCACGTACGGGTAGCTCTGGCTGTAGTCGCTCCACCCCAGGTAGACGCTCGCGACGCGCTCCGCCTTCCACACGAAGTAGAAGAACCAGCACGAGAAGAGCAGGTCCGCCGGCAGCAGGAAGCTGAGGCCGATGGCGAACGGGTAGAACGAGACCGGCGTCCAGCCGATGCCGCTCCACGGGCGTGCCGTGACGAACGGGCTGATGTCGAACACCTTCACCGGCAGCGTCGGCACGGAGGGCACGAGCAGCGCCGTCCCGTTCAGCAGCGAGATGGCGCCCGCCGCCGCAAAGCCCGCCCAGAGCAGGCGCCCGCTGAAGAAGCCGCCGGTCGGGTCCGTCATGTCGAGCGGGAGCTGGATGACCGGGTAGCTCAGCTTCTCGCTGCGCGTCCACTGCTTGCGCACCAGCGCGTTGAGGCACAGCATCGTGCTGATGAGCACGACGATGAACGCGCCCCACGCCGCCAGCGGCACGATCCACGCCCGGAAGCGCGACCAGACGTAGATGCTGGAGTTCCCCTTGTACCACCCATCGAGCGCCGCGTTGTCGTGCACGTAGAACCACGACGGCAGGTGCTTGACGAACAGGTCCTGCCACCCGTTCGATGCCGTGGCGTAGTGCGTCGGGTGGCCGAGCATCGGCATCAGCACGTCGAGGAAGTCGACGCTGAGCAGGCACGAGCCGATGTTGACCATCACGTAGACGATGAGCAGCTCGGCCTGCGACAGCGCGCTCCGGGGAAAGCGGCGGCGCACCAGCCCGTTCAGCATCACGAGCGCGAGCAGGATACAGACCGCGTTCGCGAACAGCGAGAACGTGGTGGGGAATGGGCCGGCCGTGCCGCCGGAGCCGCCCGCCTGGTTCGTCGCCATCTCCATCTGGAACAGCCAGAAGGCGTTGACGGGCAGCAGCAGACAGCCGATGACGATGGCGCGCCAGGGCGTCCGGCCACGGCTGGCCGGGCGTCCTGCCTGGTCGGCGCTCGCGGGAGGCTGCGTCACTTGGCCGGGGTCACCTCGGTCACGATGGCCGGGGCCGCCCGGCGGATGAGCACGTCGCCCCACGCGGCCCAGTCGGTGGTCGTGTTGTCGGCGGGCCCACAATCGGCGACGAGGCGCAGCGTGACGCGCTTGCCGGCGAAGGCGGTGAGGTCGGCCTTCAGCTCGCGCCACGCGCCCTGGTCGCCATGCGCCTTGCCCACCACGACCGGCTTCCCATCAGGCCCGGTCGCGACCACGCTGAACGCGACGCCGTCGCTCTTGTCGCCGCCATCCATGATGCCGACCGAGCACGTCAGCTCGCACGGGTACGCCGGCAGCGCGATAGGCCCGAAGTCCGCCCACGTGTACCCCACCCCGCCGTTGTAGGGCGGGTGCATGAAGATGCCGGGCTTCGACACGCCGCCGACCGACAGCGCCTGCGAGGTGTAGCAGACCGCGCCCGTGCCGCCAGGCTCCGGCCCCTCCGGCTTGCCGCGGAACGCGATGCCCCAGTTGAATGAGACCGTGCGCAGATCCGTGACCACCGGCTGCCACGCCACGCGCTTGAGATGGAACTTCGCCGGCTCGACCGGCACGCCCAGCCCCTCGACCGTCACCTCCAGGTCGCCCTGGGCCCCCTCCAGCGCGGTGGAGGTAAGGTTGGCGGAGATGACCTTGGACATCTCCGACAGGTCGATCCGATCCGGCTTCGCGGTCCAGCCCTCGGGGGTGTGGAGAACCGCCACTGGCTTCTTCTGGGTATCGCTGTACGCCAGCCAGACTGGCCGCAGGTCAACACGCGTCGACTCCGCGTCGATGTGGTGAGTTGCAGTCCACTCGATGGGCGCGACGACATGCACGAGCGTGGCGCGCGCATCGTTTCCCGAGCGCGCCGTCACGGTCACGACGTCTCCGATCTTCGCGGTTGCCGGCAGCACCAGGGACGTTCGATCCGGCCCAAACACCACCTTGCCGGCCGATGCGGACACCTGGACCTCCGCAGGCGCCCTCCCGATACCGATACCGACGGTTCCCCCTGGAGCGCAGGCAGGGGGCATATCCAGAACCCAGTCCCTGCTTCCGCTGAGCCGCAGAACGTACTTGAGCCCCTTCTCCACCGGGTGGATCCAGGTATACAAGCCGCCATCTGCGAGCCGGGCGTTCTTGAGCCGCCGGCCCTCCTGGTCGAACACTGCGCACCACAGTGCCTTGCCCATTGTGCCGAACAGGCGGGGGACTCGGAAGGCCCCGGTACCGGAGATGTGGATGATCTCCAGCGTCCTCGCGTCGCGCTTTCGGACGACATGCGACCCATCGGTGATGGCGCCCCAACAGCCCACTGACTTGCCGTACCCATCCAAATAGCAGTACGCATCCGAATCGACGACCGCGACACGGCGTCCGCCTTCGAGCCCCACGTAAGCCAGAAGCCCGCCGAGCTTGCCGCCGTCCTTGTGCGACTGGTACGCCAACCAGCCGCCCGGCGGCAGTTCGCACTCGTCCGCGCCCGGTATCGGAACCGTCCAGTTCTCGGTCGGGTGGTCGTTGAGCCAGAGCTTCAGGCCGCTCGGGTACTCGACGTAGAGCTGGCGGCGCGTGCGGGGCAGGTCGAGCGCAAGCGCCTGGGAGACCGTGCGCAGCTTCGTGCCATCCCAGTAGGCGATGCGCTTGGGTACCTGCAGGCCGTAGCGCGCCTGTACCTGCTGCAGCATGTAGTAGCTGCGGCACGTGCGCTGGATGCCGTGCTCCTCCTCCACCAGCCAGCCGATGTGCCCGTAGGCCAGCGTGGCGAGGATGAAGCGGTCGATGGCGTAGTCGATCTTCGCCGGGTCGCGCCAGTTCGGGATCGCGTCGCAGAACTGCGCGGTCCAGCTCACGCCGATGTCGCACTCGCGGGAGTGGACCTCGCGCAGGTCGAAGACCGGCAGCAGCGGGTCGGTGGCCAGGTTGTGCCCGTTGTACGTGTGACCGTAGTTGCCGTCCGCGAGCCCGGCGTACAGCCACTGGTAGGTGCCCTCGGAGAAGATGGGCCCGCCGTAGATGCGACTGTCGTTGCGCAGCAACTCACCGTAGGCGTAGAACGTCTGGGCGAAGGTGCCTGCGCCGGGCACGCGCGCGTCCATGTCGCAGTAGCCCCAGGGCGCGACGGCGGTGTGTACGTCGGTGTAGGAGCTGTTCGTGCCGTACTTCTGCGCGACGATCGGGGCGAGCTTCGCCTCGAACTGGGCGGCGGCCAGCGGCTTCTCGGCGTAGCAGCGCGGCCAGGCCGCCTTCCACTCGCCGGAGCTATCGCGCTGCACGGCGTCGGGGCTCCAGAACTGGTTCACCGGGGAGAAGTCGGTGTAGTTCGTGTAGAGCCCGCTGTACCACCCGAGCCCTCGCTGGTGCTTCACGTAGCGGCGCTGGGCATCGTCGCCGCCCTTCTTCGGGGCCGCGTTGATCCGCAGCGTGAAGCTCTCCCCGTTGTCGCGCCAGGAGATCTCGTGATTGCACTGGATGAGCTTGTCGATGCCGTACGCGCGCAGCATCCGGCTCCGCTTCATCTGCTTCTCGAAGTCGTCGGGGCCCCATGACTCCTGCCACAACCGGTCCACCGCGTCCTTGGCGTGCAAACCGACCGGGTTCGGCACGGTGGGCAGCACCTCCTCGAACATGGGCGACACGGTGAGGAAGATGCGCTCGAACAGCGGGTTGCGCTTGCCGTCGGTCTTCGGAGCGTAGCGCGCGCCGCCGTTGATGCGGGCCGTCGCGCCGGCTGCGGCCTCCGCGCCCCACAGCTCGGACGCGTTGGAGCGGTACCAGTCCATCCAGATGGAGGTGAACACGCTCTTCGCCCCGGCCTTCGAGAGGAGCACCGTCGGGTTGGTTCCGCCGCAGGTGATCGGCGGCACGTATATGGTGCGCGGCTCCTTGAGCCCGGTGAGCTGACCGAGGTCCAGCTCGGTCGCGCTGCCGGAGCGGTTGATCACGTCGATGACGAGCGATTTGCCCATCAGCCGGACCTGCAGCGTGGTGCCGTCGTCGTACGTGACGCGCACGTCCTTCCCGCTTATGTCCGCCTTGACCACCTTGGGGCGTCCCGTCACGTCCGGCAGCTTCACCGCGGCGCCGGTCAGGGCCGTGCCGACGAGCTGCCCGTTCACGCGCATCTTCATGCCGTCCAGGCCGGCAGCCGGGTCGAAGGCGTACTCGATCCTGGCGTCCTTGCCCGTGTAGCGGAAGGTGAACGTGCGGTCGATCTGCGGCACGATGTCGTGAGTGAACGCGCCGGCGAGCTGCGGCGGCAGGATCGTCTCCTCACGCGTGGGGAACGACAGCTTGCCCGGCCCGGTGTTCGCGCCGGCGCTCTGGCCCGGGAAGAGCGTCAAGTTCCGCTTCGGGCGCGGGTCGAAGGTGAGCGGCGCCAACTCCTCCTTGTAGAAGCGCACCGAGTCGAGGAACACCTCGCGCCACTCCGGCTGCCAGCCCCCGTCGAGCATGATGGCCTCGAGGCGCAGCGGGAAGTGCAGGCCCGTCGGCAGCTTGCGGTGGATGAGCCACCACTCCTCCCAGCGGATCGTGTCCACCTGCACCTCGACGGGCTTCCCATTGGCGTCCACCAGTCGGATCGCGATGCGGGTCCGCGGGGTGCCGGCGACCTCGACCCAGCCCCAGTTATTGCCGAACACCCAGAACTCGACGCAGTCGGCACCGTCCGGGACAGCGATGGGCGCGGGCGGCTTAAGAGTAACGCGCGGCTGGGAGGCCGCCTTGCCGTCGCCCTTGTACTTCAGGCGGGCGACCGGGCGGTCCCACACGTTCTGCGCGCGCGTGGCCTCCAGCGCAGCCTGCGCCCCGCCGGCTACCTCGACCGTCCAGCCCTGCAGTTGCTGGAATGCGAGCGTGGGCGGCGCAGGCTCGGTGCGCTTCGCCCACACCATCTCGTAGGGCCGCTCGCCGGGCTTCTCAGCCGGGTCGATGTCGGTCCGCACCGTCTGGCCCATCGCCACACCTCCGAATGCCGCCAGCTCCACCACCCAGAACCACGCTGTCCGATGCATCGATGAACTCCTGTTCGCCCAACCTGCCTTCACCACCCGCCACACGCCACCCGCAGCGGTCATCCCGAGCCGACCTTGTGAGGGATCGGGCCTGACTCCTCGCGCCCGCGCACGCCGTCGCCACACGACACGCCCCCCAGCAACGGTCATCCCGAACCGACGTTGTGAGGGATCCGGCCCAGCGTCTCGCCCCGCACACGCCTTCACCACAAGGCACACGCCCCGCCGCAGCGGTCATCCCGAACCGACCTTGTGAGGGATCGGGCCTGACGCCACGCAACGCACACGCCCTCGCCCCATGCCGCGACACACCCGGCGACCGAGGAATCCCCGCCCGAACCGCGAATAGTGTCTCGTACGCGCACGACGCAGGTCCGACCGCACGAGGAGGCCCATGGCACGCTCTCGTCGCACTGCCGACACTGCCGACGACGCGACCCGGCCGGTGCGGCGCGGGCCACTCTCGCTGCGCGTCCTGCTCCTGGCCCCCGCGCTCATCTTCGCCAACGCCGCGTGGCTGATCCAGATCGAGTACGTCCGCTACTCCGACAACGCCACAACGCAGGCCATCTTCTTCAACGCGGTGTCCGTCCTGCTCCTGCTGCTCGGGCTCAACGGGCTGCTCAAGCGCCTCGGGCCGCGCTGGCCGTTCACGGTCCACGAACTCGTCGCGATCTACATCATCGTCACCGTCGCGAGCAATCTCGCTGGACACGACTTCCTGCAGATCCTGTTCACCGGGCTCACGTACGTCGTGCGGCACGGCGCCCCCGGGAGCGGCTGGGACACACGGCTCCTGCCGCACGTCGCCCCGCACCTGCTCGTACGCGACCAGGCGGCCATCGACTCGCTCTACATCGGCAACTCGACGCTCTACCGCTGGGATCACATCCGACCGTGGCTCGGGCCGCTCGGCTGGTGGTCGCTCGCCGTGATGATGCTCGTCTGGGTGATGCTCTGCCTCACGTCCATCCTGCGCAAGCAGTGGGACGCCGAGCGCCTCAGCTACCCCATCGCCGAGATCCCGCTGCAGGTGCTGACGCAGGGGCCATCGCTCTGGCAGTCGCGCCTGCTGTGGCTCGGCATCTCCATCGGCGTGGCGGGACAGGCCATCAACCTCATCCACAACCTGGCGCCCAGCGTGCCCGGCGTGCCGATCGGCGTGCAGTACTACTCCGCGGAGACGTACCCCTGGAACGCCGCCGGCCCCTTGCCCGTCTCCTCGTTCCCCTTCGCCTACGGGCTTACCTTCCTCTTGCCCACGCAGCTCGGTTTCTCGTGCTGGTTCTTCTTCCTCATGAGCCGCGTCGAGCTGATCGGGGCGGCCATGCTGGGCTACACGGAGTGGGGCAAGTTCCCCTACGTCCAGCAGCAGGGCGTGGGCGCGATCGCCGGGCTCTTCCTGGCCATCGCCTATGCCGCGCGCGGGCACATTGCCGAGGTGTGGCGATCGGCCCTGCGCCCCAGCCGGACGCCCAGCGACGACCCCGAGCCCCTGTCCGACCGCCTCGCCGTCTTCGGACTGATCGCGGGGCTGATCGGCCTGGTCGTATTCCTGATGTACGCGGGCATGCGTTGGCACACGGCAGTCCTGTTCCTCGGCATCCTCCTCGTCTGCGTGATCGTCGTGGCGAGGCTGCGCGCCGAGCTGGGCCTGCCCACGTACGAGCTGTACCAGGTCGGCGCCGACCAGGTGCTGCAGAAGTTCGGCGGCGTCAACGCGTGGACCCGCTCCGAGCTGGGCGCGATGACGCTGTGCTTCTTCCTGGTGCGCACCCACCGGCAGTACCCGATGCAGGCCCACGTGGACGCGATCCGGCTCGGCAAGCGCACGGGGACGCGGCTGCCCGCGCTGAGCCTGGCCATCGTGGCGGCGAGCGCCATCGGCACCGTGGCGGCGTTCTGGGCGCTGCTGCACGTCATGTACGGCGTGGGGTTCGAGTCGGCGAAGTTCCGGGGACCGGCGGTATGGGCGTTCGGGCAGGAGCCCTGGAGCAAGATGGACACGTGGGTGCAGTCGCCCGAGCGCCCGGACTTCGCCTGCGTGATGGCCTACGCGTTCGGCATGCTCTTCACGCTGTTCCTGGCGGGGATGCGGGCGCGGTTCGTGTGGTGGCCCTTCCACCCGGCCGGCTACCTGGTGGCGGGCAGCTTCGGCCTGTTCCGGCTCTGGCTGCCGATCTTCGTGAGCTGGCTGGTGAAGGTACTGCTGCTGCGCTACGGCGGGCTGCCGGCCTATCGCAAGGCGCTGCCGTTCTTCCTGGGCCTCGTGCTCGGCGAGTTCGCGGCGGGGTTCCTGCGCTCGGTACTGGACATGGCGCTGGGGCTGCACCTGCCGCCGGAGTCCGGCATCGGCGGGCTCTGAGGCCCGGACTTGGGACTTGGGGCTTGGGGTTGCGGTGCGACCGAACGCGTGGGCGGCTGGCGCGTCAGTAGCTGTAGCGGCGCGGCGCTACTCGGCGTCCGGCGCGGGCTTGAACGTGTAGTGTTTGTTGGCGAAGAAGTTGAACAGGGAGACGCACACGACCGCCACGCCCATCGCGATGGACCAGACGAGCTTGGGTGGGTGCTCGGCCATCAGTTGGCCCGTCATCGCGAGGCTGATCGCGTTCATGATGGCGAGGTTCAAGCCCAGACCAATGACGTTGACCCCGACGAACTTGGCGTATTGCTCGTGCCTCGCGCCGGAGCCCAGACCCCTGAAGGTCCACATGCTGTTCCAGATGTACCCGTTGGTCACCGCGAAGCTGAACGACACCACGCGCGCGCCGGTCGCGTGCCAGTGGAACCGGTACGTCAGCACATAGGCGATGCCCACGTCGATAACCATGCTGGTGAAGCCGATGATGCAGAACTTGATGAACTGGCGGATGCCAGGTCGGCGGAGCAGCGAGGAGATCGGCCCGGGGGTGGCTTCGGCGTCAAGCATGGATTGCACGCAGTCCCTTCTGGCGTCGGTACCCGTTTCCGAACGGGCGCCAACCTGGTCGATTATACCATAGCGCCTCAACGCTCCTGAGGCGCAGGATCGGGCCATGACTACCGAGTTGGCATCCAAGCTCGCCGCGGCGAGAGCGCGCACCAGGGCCATCCGGCTGACGGCCGGTCTCGTCGCCTCGTCCGCGGCCGTAGCGGCCCTGTTCATGGCTTCGTTCCACGTCGATCGCGCCGTGGCGCTGACCTCGCAGGGGCGCCTCGCGTGGCTGATCGGCCTCGCGGTGGCGAGCCTCGGCGCGATCGCGGCCTGGGTCGCGCGCCCGGTGCGCCGCCGCATCTCGGACGCCGAGGTCGCCCTGGCAGTCGAGCGACGATACCCCGTGTTCTCCGAGCGGCTGCTCACAACCGTGGAGCTGGCCGGCGCGGGGGCACTTCCGGGCTCGTCCGCGGGCCTCACGGCGAGCATCGCCCAAGAGGCCGCCCGGCTAGCGGAGCCCCTCGCGTTCACGCGAGCCGTCTCCGCGCGGCCGCTGCGGCGTCCCCTGCTCGCCGCCCTCCTCGCCGCGCTACTCCTGCTCCTGCACGCCGTCCTCTGGCCCGGCGGGCTCTCCACCTGGCTCCTGCGCCTCGTCCACCCGTTCGCCGACATCCCGGTGTACGCTGCGACGCGCGTGTGGGTGTCGCCGGACGACACCGTCATCCCGCGCGGCACGGACGTCGTCCTCGGCGTGCGGACCGAGGGCAAGCCGGCCGGCC
>CAZFLM010000110.1:0-16390 GCA_964519955.1 uncultured Chthonomonadaceae bacterium
CCGCCCACCGCGTCCCGAGGCGCGACAGCCATGGAGCGCGTGGGCCGTCGACGGCGACCTACCCCGGCCTTCGGCCACCCCTCCCGACGCGGGAAGGGGCGTGGCGATGGCGTGTGCGGCTGGCTGGGGGAGAGCCGCAACGACCCGGCGCGCCGCGGAGGGCGCGCCCCACAGCGGCAACGGCGACCTCACCCCGACCCTCTCCTTCGCAAGGAGAGGGAGAACGGCAACGGCCCGGCGCGGCGCAGCCGGCGTGCCTGGCCAGGCGTTGGTTGGGCGGCCGGCCAGGCACGTCGGTGCGAGGCATCGCCTATCATGCGGCCTGAGGCATCGCCTCGTCATCCGCCAGGGTCACCGCCAGCGAGACGGTCTGGATGGAGATCGGGACGATCTGCGTCTCCTGGCCCGTGACCGTGCTCACGAACCGGTATGCCGCGGCATAGCAGCCGGGCGCGACGGTCACGTCCGCCGATAGGCCCGAACTGGCGCCGGTGAACGCGACGAACGCTTTCGACCGGTACTGATGGGCCTGCGGCGTGCAGTACTTGGACACGAGCGGCTGCAGCAGCAGTTCCGTCTTGACGTTCGCCGCATTGGCCGCAGTCGCGGTGAAGGTGATCTTGCCGGTGCCCGCCGCGGCCGTCACGGTGATGGTGTCGCCACCGAACGAGGCGGTGGGCGGAGTTGTCGGGATGGTGCCGGTCGGGTTGACCTGCAGGAACTTGCTGGCCAACGCCGCAAACACCGAGATCGGCGTCGGGTGGTAGCTCTTGCCCGACCCGGCGCGCGTCCTGGTGATGCCGGCGGCGTAGGCGACCCACTGGGCCTGCTGCGTCGCAGTCAGGCTCCGATAGGCGGCCGCCGCCTTGGCCAGGCTGGCGCGCACGGCCTTCTGAGCCGCCGTGCACGGGTTGCGGGGGATGACGCGTGTCCGCACGACGGCGCCGTTCCGGCCCGCCACGAAGACAGCGTTGCCGGCCTTGCCGCGGAGATCGTGCAGCAGTATTCCCAGTTCTGCTTTTGCCATCGCATTTGCTCCTGTTCGGGCCGCCCATCGGGGGTGATGTGCTGCAAGTGTAACGGCCCGCTCTGGCCTGAATAATCGGCTGGCGGAAGCGAGGTCATAAGGGCGATTCTGCGATTTTGTCTAACTTTGGTGGCGGCTGCCCTCGGCACCCTCCCACCCGCCGGAGCGGGCGTCCGCGGGGCGCGAATGGCCTGACTGCAGGGGTCTGCAGCCATCGCGGGGCGGGCGGCCTGCGCGCCGCTGCTGCCCATGCAGCGCCGGCGGCTGCGCCCCCGTGCACTCGCGCTGGAGCATCTGCGGACCACCGGTGGCTACCGATGATCTACCGATGCCCCAGCGATGACCGACCGATGATCCGCCCCTGCAGGGGCCGGCGCTCGCAGCCGACAACTACGGTACGTGAGGTCGCCGCGCGCAGGGCTGTGCGCCCGGCGGTCCCGCGAGCCGGCCACAAGCGCCCGCGCGGAACGGAGGGACTGGGAAGATGGCGAAGGCGGTGACGAGCCCGATCGCGACAGGCCTGAGCGGCAAGGCGGGCAACGTGGTGTTCGCGCGAACGCGCAGCGGCGTCGTGGTGCGCCCGCGTTCCGCGCCGCGCGACGCGCGCACCCCTGCGCAGATGGCGTCGCGAGCGCGCATGGCCCGCGTGGTGCAGGCCTGGCGCGAGCTGACCCGGGCCCAGGCTGCGCAGTGGCACGCCTACGCGGCCCAGCAGGTGCGCACCGACCTGACGACGGGTACGGCGTGGCGCCCCACCGGGCTGGCCGTGTTCAACGCGCTCTCGCTCAAGTTCGCGCAGGCGAACCCGGCCGCCCCCATCCCCACGACCCCGCCGGCCCGCCCGTTCCTCGGCGACGCGCTGACCGTCGCAGCGCAGGCAGCGCCCGGTGGCGTGCGCTTCACGGCGAGCGGCCCCTCGACGCCCGGGGTGCTGGTGGAGCTGCTCCTCCAGCCCCTCCGCTTCGCCCACCAGTCTCCCAAGGCGCGCGGCTTCCGCTCGCAGGCGCTGGTCGCGTTCACCGAGGGCGCGCTGGAGGCGTTCGTTGCGGCGCCGCCCGGCTGGACGATGCCGGCCTGCCGCTTCGTCTGCGCCGCCACCGGCCAGGACACGGAGTTGGCGCGGCTGGAGGCCGTGGAGGTGGGGAAGGGATAGGGGAAAGGGGAAAGTGGGGGCGACGGAGGCCGGGGGGCGGTCGTGCGATGAATCACCCGCCTGGTGGGCCTGCGGCCAACCGTCCTCCGGACGGGACGGCAACGGCGCCCCCCGGCCCCCAATGCTGGGGGAGATGGACACGGCAGCGTCAAAGACCCGGCGCGGCGCGGAGGCCGTGCCCCACGACGGCCGTGGCGGCGGGTGCCGGGCTGATGGACGACCCGGCAGCGTCGACCTCACCCCGGCCCTCTCCTTCGCAAGGAGAGGGAGAACGACGGCGCCCCGCGCGCGAGCGAACCGAGCCGCGACTGGCCGGGCCGCGTCGGGTGCGGCCCAGAAGGAGCGGGTGCCCCCGGCAACGGCGACCTACCCCGGCCTTCGGCCACCCCTCCCGACGCGGGAAGGGGCGTGGAGTGGGCGTGTGCGCCGCCCGGGGAGCGGGCACCGAGGTACCCGCCTGGCGGGCCTGCGGCGAAGCGTCCTGCGGACGCAACGGCAACCGAGACCTCACCCCGGCCCTCTCCTTCGCAAGGAGAGGGTGAACGGCCACGGCCCGGCGCGGCGCGGAGGCCGTGCCCCACAACGGCCGCGGAACTTGGTCGTCATCGCGCCAGGGATCCGCTTGGTCTCGTCGTTAGCATTCGAGAGCCGACCTTCGACGCCGTTCACTCACCACTGACCACTTGCCACTCGCCCCTCCCCACTCGCTCCCCCGCAATCCGACCGGGTTACCGCACCTGTGGTATCCTGTTGAGCGAGGGCGAGGTGCAGTTGGCACGGTTCTTGCTGTAATCCCTCATGGACAAGCAGGCTGGATGCGACCGGGGCCGCCGGTCCGCGCGAAGAGGTCAGGGCGCACCAGTAGTGCGACAGCTCCTCCGACAGTGCCCCACGTGTGCGGCTCTCCGGCTTGCGGCGTCATCCTTGCCATACCCAAGGTAGATCGTGAGTACAGCAACGCGCAGTGCAGACGTGACAGATGGCCGCGTCGAGGGCGGTGACTGCCAGGCTGCGATCACGGAGGTGCCTCTCCGCCGGAACTTCGCGTGGACACTCGCAGGCAATGTGGTGTACGCCGGATGCCAATGGGCGATGCTCACTGTCATCGCCAAGGTCGGGACTGCTGAACTGGTGGGACGCTTCGCTCTTGCGCTCGCAGTGACAGCCCCAGCTATCGCGTTCAGCAACCTGTCTCTGCGGCAGCTGCAGGCGACGGACGCCCGGCGCGAGTATGCTTTCGGGCACTACCTCGCGCTCCGGCTGGCGGCCACGACCGTGGCGTTGGCTGCAATCTGCGGCTGGGCGCTCGCCGCCTACCTGCCGGAGCAAGCCACGGTGATCGCCGCGATGGGGCTAGCCAAAGCCATCGAGGCCGTGAGCGACGTGTACTACGGGTACATCCAGTATCAGGAGCGGATGGATCGCATCGCTCAGTCCATGATCCTGAAGGGGGTAGGGTCTCTATGCGCCCTCTGTGCTGTCGTCTACGCGACGCACAGCGTGGCGCTTGGGGCGCTCGCGCTGGCTGCAGTATGGCTTACGGTACTGTGTGCGTTCGACCGGCGGGTCGCCCTCCAGTTGGTTGGTGGGGAATCCGAGATGCCTCGACCCATGGCGCCTAGCTGGGAGTGGCCGCGTCTCTGGAAGCTGGGACTGCTGGGAGCGCCGCTGGGCGGTGTCATGCTCCTCATCTCGCTGAACACGAACATCCCGCGCTATGTGATTGAGCGCGGTGGAGGCGAGCGAGCGCTGGGCATCTACGCCGCGATGGCCTACCTGATGGTAGCGGGATCTACCGTTGTTGGTGCCCTTGGGCAATCCGCTACTCCGCGGCTGTCCAAGCACTACGCGGCGGGCGATGCCCGATCGTACGTTCGCTTGGTGCTCAGGCTGCTTCTGCTCTCTTGCGCAGTTGGCGCTGCGGGGGTTGCCGCAGCGTGGCTGGCAGGCGGCCCGATCCTGGCGCTGCTGTACCGCCCGGAGTATGGTACCGAGTGGAGGGCGTTTGCCTGGGTCGCGGGTGCGTCCGCAGTGGGCTACCTGGCATCAACCTTCGGCTGGGCAGCGACCGCAGCCCGGTACACGGGCATTCAGCTTCCGATCGCAGGCGCCGCGACTCTGGTCGTCTGGCTTGTGTCGCCGCCAGCAGTCGGCAGACTGGGGCTCGTCGGGGCTTCCGTTGCCATCATGATGGCATATGCTCTTCAGGCTAGTCTACACGGTGCAACTGTGGTTTGGGCGGTCGCTCGGCTGCGGCGGCGCACGTAGCCACGCGCAGGTCTCCGCCGTTCGGGTGATCAATGGTCAGAACGCTCTGCCGGACTGCGTCAGGCGCGCCACATCGCGTCCGGCAGCCGAGGCCGACCCGGAGCAAGACATGAAGGTCCGATGGCTCATACCCGAAGCATGCGTTGCTCACGTGCGCCTCCTGCGCTGTCGCATGGGCTACCCGAGGTGCACCGTAGAGACGCCCTTTGTGCATAGGAGCGCAGTACTCGGACATGGATGTAGGTTGGGACGCAATGCGGTTGTGGGCCGCGACGTGCGCATCGGCAAGCACTCGTACCTGAATGATGGGGCCATGCTGATCTCCGGCTCGGTCGGGAACTTCAGCTCGATCGGGTGCGGTGCCCAGATCGGGGGACATGAGCACCCGCTGCTGCATTTGTCCACGTCTCCGCGCCTGTACGGCTCGCGCAACATCCTGAACATCGCGGCGACGTACGATGACCTCGCCTTGCCGCCGTCGATTGGGTCCGACGTCTGGATTGGCGGCAACGCCTTGGTTCTGCAAGGCGTCACGATCGGTCACGGCGCGGTCGTTGCTGCAGGCGCCGTGGTGACGCGCGACGTGGGCCCGTTCGACATCGTCGCCGGAGTTCCGGCGCACCGAGTGCGGCGGCGGTTTGAGGACGGCGTCGTGGACAGACTCCTGGCGCTGGCCTGGTGGGACTTGCCTGATGCGGAACTCCGGGGCCTCGCCCCATTGGTTGAAGCGGGCGCTGGCTGGCGCGACAGTTCCCGATGGGCCGAGATCTGAGGCGAAGGTTAGCTGACTAGCGAGGATGCTAGAGCCCAGCGAGACGTCCCTGAATGCACAAGGACAGACCGATCCGTGGTCGTCGATGGGGCGGGACGGACTGCGCTCGGGCTCCGACACTGAGAGGCGAGGAGTGGAGCTAGCGGACGGGTCGGTGAGTGCGCGTCGCAGTCTGCGAGTGTTGCATGTGATCGGCCGCCTGGATCGTGGCGGCACCGAGAACTGGCTACTGAATGTAGCGCGGCACGCATCGTCAGTGCGCATGGCGCTATCGGTGGCGACCACACGCCCCGGCGCGGGAGCCCTTGATGGACGGTTCGCCGCGCTCGGAGTGGAGACACTGCGATGTGCCGGACACCACGGCGTCCTTGGGTTCGCCAGTGCGTTCCTGGCCCAGGTGCGCCGCCACGGCCCCTACGACGTCGTGCATAGCCACGTAAACGATTTCAGCGGGATCGTCTTGTGGCTGGCCGCTAGGGCCGGAGTACCAGTTCGGCTGGCGCACTCGCACAGCGACCGGTGTATGATCTACGAGGCTTCGCCTCCTACGCGTAGGCTGTACTTCCGGCTGATGCGCGCGATGGTGCGCCGATACGCAACAGGGGGTCTTGCGGCGAGTTCCGAGGCCGCCTCCTCGCTCTATGGCAGCGCTTGGCTCGACGATTCCCGATGGCGCATCCATCGATGCTCACTTGACCTGGCGCAGTACCAGGTGCTGCCGGACAGACGGATCGTGCGCACCGGGATCGGCGTACCGAGCGGCAGTGTGCTCCTCATCCATGTCGGCCGTCTCGTGCCGGCGAAGAACCACGCATTCCTGTTGCATGTGGCCCAGGAGGCCATCAGGTGCGTCCCCTCTGTGCACCTCATCGTCGTGGGTGACGGTCCGCTGCGCGCAGAGACCGAGCGCCTGGCGCGCGATCTCGGTATTGGCGATCGTGTAGCGTTTCTGGGCAATCGAGACGATGTGCCGGCGCTCCTGGCCGCGTCCGATGTGTTCGCCTTGCCTTCCGTGTACGAGGGCTTGCCTGTGTCGCTGCTAGAGGCTCAGGCGACAGGGCTGCCATACGTGCGCTCAACGAGCGTCACCGGCGAGGTCGACGCAGTGCCCGGCCTGGGGCACGCGCTTGATCTTGGGGAGCCCGCGACGCGGTGGGCTGACCGCCTACTAAGGGTCGCCGAGACCGGCAGGACGCGAGACGTGTCGACCGCCTATACGGCCCTTGCCGGCTCTCCGTTTGACGTGCGCGTTGCGGTTCAGTTGCTGCGTGCGGAGTACGGCCTATGACTGCTGATCAGGTCCAGCGCTGTGGGCGGGCCGATGCCGAGATCGGGCTTCCCAGAGGCCGGCGTCGCTCTGGTGGCTGGCTCGTCGGATGCTGGGCGGCTACAGTGACACTTGCGTCCTTTGCTATGTGGGCTATGTCGACAACGTGGGACTCCCCTGGGGCAGGCGCACAGCTGGGTGCAGTGTCGTGGGCGTGGCTTTGCTGTAGTCTGTGGGTGCTGTTCTCGTGGAGGCTATCGGCAGGCGGCCTGCTGGATCCCTACGCGATGTTCGTCGTCGCTGCGGCGCTCTTCACCGGTGGGCATCTCTTGCTCGAACCGTTCGGCCTCAACGCCGATGGCGTGTTGCACGGGCACTTCGGCAAGTCCATAGTGCGCGACGCGTCGCTCTACAGCTTAACGTGTCTGTTGGCGCTCCACGCGGGCGGGCTTAGCAGCCTTGTCGTCGCTGCACGCCGCCCGCGCCGTTCGCCGGATAGGGCCACGATATCATCCAGAGCACTAAGGTCTGTCGCGTTCATCCTTATCGGTGTCGCAGGTGCACCATGGCTGATGCAGATCGCCACCGCGGCGGAGGTCGTAAGGACAAGTGGCTACCACGCCCTGTACGGCCGGCAGGCAGCGATTGGCCTCGCGGCAGCGCCTCGCGTCCTCGCTGGGTTGATGGTGCCGGCGGTCGTCTTCCTCGTCGCCGGTAGTGAGAAACAGCCACGGTACGTGCGCATCTCCGCCTGCCTGATCTGTACTCACGTGCTCTCCAACCTGTGGTTGGGGTACCGCGCGATGGCGCTCATGCCGCTGCTGGCCTACGTGTACGCCTATCACCGTTGCGTGCGGCCCATTCGACCCACTTCCACCCTCATCGCGCTCGGCGCAGTGGTCGTGCTGGTTGTGCCGATCGTATCTGCAGCGCGCAACGCCAAGGGCGGCGAGCGGCTCTCGGCCCGCACCTGGTTCTCTGCCCTTGCGTCGCCGCGCAACCCGGTCGTTGCGACCGTGATCGAGATGGGCAACTCCCTCGACACCGTCGCCTACACGATGCAACGGATCCCCTCTGTCCGCGACTACGATCTCGGTGCTGGGTATGCGTGGGCGCTCTCCACTGTGCTGCCTAACGTCACAGGGGGACCCCATCCCGCCGACAGCCACGCGTACTCGGCGTGGATCACGCGCAGTGCTGAGCCGTGGCGCGCGCGCACCGGAGGGGGTCTGGGTTACTCGTATGCGGCTGAGGCGTACGCGAATTTCGGCCTATATGGCCCGGTAGCGCTCGCGCTTGTTGGGTTCCTGTTCGCCGAGTTGCTCCTTTGGGGGCGTGGCGAGCGACGGGAAGCCGAAGTGGCTGCCATCTGCGCGTTCTCTGCCTGCTTTCTCGTGTACGCCCGCGGGGAGTCGGCCCTGATCGTAAGGCCACTGTTGTGGTACGCCGTGGGTCCATACGCGCTTGCGATGGCATTGGCGCGCCGAGCTGTGACGCGAGGTCGACCTGCATCATGAGTAACCCCAGAGCCGGCCGCCCGGGACGAGGGCGCGATCTGTTTGGCAGGTACCGACTGCTCCTTCGGCTCCTGTCCGGGATGGTGCGCGTAGTGCCTCGCCCGCTCTCGCTACTTGCCTGGCGTACTACTGACATCCTGCCCGGCATCCTCGGAGTCGGCGTTCGCTACTGCATCGTGCGTGCGTTGAGCGCATCCTGCGGAGACAACGTGTTCGTCGGCCCCGACGTGGAGGTGATCGCATGGGAGCGTCTGGAACTGGGGCACAACGTGAGCATACACCGCGGGTGTTACCTCGACGCGTCAGGCGGCATCGTGATCGGCAGCGACGTGTCGATCGCTCACCAGTCCTCACTTGTGTCTTTTAACCACACCTGGGCCGATCATTCGCGGCCTATCCGCGACAATCCCTGCGAGTTCGCAGCGATCTGCGTCGGCGACGATGTCTGGATCGGCTGCGGCTGCCGGGTGCTCGCCGGCGTCTCGATCGGCAAAAGAAGCGTGATCGGAGCCGGTGCCGTGGTGGCGGCCGACGTTGCTCCCGGGACCGTTGCAGGGGGAGTGCCTGCCAGACCGATCGGTCGGACTAGGACTTCGGTATGAACGTAGTGTTCGCGCACGATCATCGGTTCGTGGCAGCCAGTAACGGGAGCGTAATGTCAGCCGGCAAGCTGCCATACACAGTCCTCGGCAGGTACCTGAAGGTCTTTGGTTCTGTTACCGTGCTGGCCCGCTTGTGTGATTGCGAAGGCGTTTGCGGCGAGCGCCTTGATCTCTCGAGCGGGGACGGGGTGCGCTTCATCTGGCTACCGTCGCTCAGTTCCCCCGGCTCTCGCATCGCGAAGTACGGCATTGCTCAGGATGCCGCCATGAGGGCGATTGGCGAGGCCGATGCAGTGATTGCTCGGTTGCCCAGCGAGATAGGTTCGCTGGCTGTGCAGTGCGCTCGGCGGTTGGGTCGACCTTGGGCGATCGAGATAGTGGCATGCCCGTGGGGCGATTGCTGGGCTTACGGTACCCTCGAAGGCAAGCTGTACGCTCCGTACTCGTGGTTCCGCCTCCGCACGATCGCGCGTCGTGCTACCCATGCCCTGTATGTGACGGGCTCCGTTCTGCAGCGGCGCTACCCGTGCCCTGGACACACGGTGTCGTGCTCCAACGTTGAGGTAGCCGAGCCGCCTACAGGCACCCTCGATCGCCGATTAGCCAGCATCTCGGCCGACACGTCACCGGTTGTTGTGGGCCTGATCGGCTCACTTGCCGGCAAGATCAAGGGGATTGACACGCTCCTCCGAGCGCTCGCACACCCGGAACTGAGGGACCGGTGCATTCTGAAGGTGCTCGGATCGGGCGATCCTGCCCCGATGCAGCGGCTTGCTGACGATCTCGGGCTTGCGGATCGAGCCGAGTTCTGTGGTGTGTTGCCGAGCGGCTACGCCGTTCTTGAGTGGCTGGATCGCGTGGACGTCTACGCCCAGCCTAGCCGACAAGAGGGCCTGCCGCGAGCACTCATCGAGGCGATGAGCAGGGGCTTGCCTGCGGTCGGCTCCAACGTGGGTGGTATTCCCGAACTACTGGACGCATCCTGCATCCACCGGCCGGGCGACCACACGCACCTGACGGCCCTGCTGATGCGGGCGGTCCATGATGCTCGTTGGCGGATGGGACAAGCAGAGCGGAACTTCGGTGCCGCTGGCCACTACTACAAAGACACGCTGGATCAGGTGCGAACGGGTTTCTGGGAGAGCTTCGCCGCGCACGCCTCCCTGCAGCGCCGTGAGTCGCGCGGTAGCTAGGCGGCAGTGCCGACCAGTTCAAGAGGAGCAGCAATGCACCGGCCAAGCGTCTTCGTCGTAGGCACCTCGGACGTCCACGCTCGCATCGACCTGATGCGGCACCTGGAGGACGAGTTCCGGGTGAGCGCGGCTGGGACCTCCGAGGGCTCGCGCTCACGTCTCGCGGGCGCAGGGTACCACTTTGCACGCTACCGGCTATCGCGGCGCCCCGACCCCATCTCGGACGCCTGCGCGGTTGCCCAGCTCGTCCACCTGTTCAGGCAGAGCCGCCCCCACGTAGTGCACACGTTCGACACCAAGCCTGGGGTGTGGGCGCGACTTGCCGCCCGACGTGCGAGTGTGCCTGTCGTGATCGGCACGCTCCCCGGTATCGGCTCTCTCTACACCGACTCGAGCATCAGCACCCGCCTCATCAGAGCGGTGTATGAGCCGCTCCAACGGATGGCCTGCCATCGCGCCGACCTGACCATATTCCAGAATGGCGATGACGAGCAGCAGTTCGCCGATGCTGGCATTGTGCCCGTCGGGCGGGCAACAGTTATACGCGGATCGGGTATCGATACGAGCCGCTGGTCGCTCGCGGCAACGCCGGAGCTGTCTGTTCGTGCGTTCCGCCAAGCGGCCGGCCTAGTGCCGGGGACCGTAGCCGTCACGATGGTCACCCGGGTGTACCGTAGCAAGGGCGTCCTTGAGTTCTGCTCGGCTGCTCAGGAACTCAAGGCGGCCGGCCGGCTCGACGCCCGGTTCACGCTGGTGGGCGGCGTCGACCCTGATGCACGCGATGGCCTGACGCCGACGGATCTACGGCGCGTCGGGGAGACGGTGTGCTGGTTAGGAGAGCGATCTGACATAGCATCGGTGCTGGCCGGCTCGGACATCTGCGTCCTACCCACTTACTACCGTGAAGGCATCCCGCGCGTCCTGCTTGAGGCGGCGTGCATGGGACTGCCGTTGGTAGCTGCTGATGTACCTGGCTGCCGAGAGGTGGTGCGCCCCGGCCTGAACGGCTTCCTCGTGCCTCCTAGGGATGCCTCTGCATTGGCCGAGGCAATAGGCACCCTCGTCGCGAGCCGCCAGATGCGCAACCAGTTCGGGGAGGCATCGCGCCGCATTGCCGAAGCGGAGTTCGATCTTAACATCGTCGCTCGCCAAATCGCCGACCTCTACTGGGAACTGCTGGACCGGAAGTTGGGCTGGCATCGGCCGACCACCGCATAGCCCCCTTTGGTGGCTCGGGCCCGTCTCCCAGCAGACCAGCCCTGTGATCAGTGAGCCGGCCGTCCCGCGGCGCGTCACCCAGCGCGACATCGACCGCACGCTCGCGTTCCTCAAGCGGTGGGCGATGAGGCTGTGAACGGCGGTTGCAGGTGGCCAGCTGTAAGTGGCCAGGGAACGGCGTCGAAGGTCGAACGCGACTGCCGCCGCCTGTGCTTAGCCTGATCCGGAGGGCTGCCCCGGGCCGCAGGGCTCGGTGTCTGCCCCTCGGCGACGGCAGGTGAGGATCGAGGGTAGCGGGGAGGAAGGCAGAACGATGGTCCGATGCGGGTGGGTGGCGTGCATAGTGCTGGCCCTGTGCGCGGGCTGCGCGGGGTCAAAGTCGTACCCGCTCGATGGCACGTGGTCCGTGACGCACGGTCCCTCCGGCGCCTACGAGTTGCAGTTCGGCCCGGGCGTATCCTACGAGGAGCGGACGACGGGCTCCCACTCCACAGCGAGAACGACGGGCACGTACCGCGTTGAGGGGAACCGCCTGGTCCTGACGCCGGCCCGGGTGCAGTTGCGCAACCTGAAGACCGGCGCCACGTCCATCGTGAGTGCGCCACCCGAGACGTATGGTATAGGATGGCATGGGCCTGACGAGGCTGTGCTGTCCGCGGGCAACTCCACGCGCCGGATGGTCCGCGCGCGCTAGCCGCCATGCGTTCTCCCTCTCCTTGCGATGGAGAGGGCCAAGTCGAGATCGTCCTTCTCCCCCAGCATTGGGGGCCGGGGGGCTGCCGTCAGGGCGCCAGACCATTCTGGCCGGCGCAAATGCCCGCCAGCGGCCACCCTGGCACGGAATATGCAGTTCCATGCAAGTGGTGTTGTTGTTCATGAGGTTCCGGCCGTGTGTGCGCGTCGATTCGGCGCTGGCGCCGCGGCTCGCTTCCGACGGGTCTCGATGGGTTCACCGCCGACCCCCCGGCCGCAGCAACCAACTGCGGTACGCACCCGTGGCGTTGCACAATCTGTCACCGTCACCAGGTGCGCCGAGTGGGATGCTGCGGTATGCTCCCCAGTATTCGCCTCGTGAAGGCCTCCTCGGCCCGTACGCACAACTGGTCCCAGCCCCAGATCTACGTGAGTCCGCTCTAGCTGGCGTGAGGTGTGTCTATGTCCACCGTCCAAACCCAGACGTTCCTACCGTACGCGCTGCCCGACATCGGCCAGGAGGAGATCGACGAGGTCGTCGATACTCTCAGGTCCGGCTGGCTCACGACGGGCCCCAAAACGCGCCTCTTCGAAGAGCGCTTCGCGGAGTTCATCGGCAGCGACGTGCAGGCGCTCGCCGTCAACTCGGCGACGTCGGGGCTGCATCTCGCGCTTGAGGCCCTCGGGATCCGCGAGGGCGACGAGGTCATCACCACTCCTTACACCTTCACCGCTACGGCCGAGGTCATACGCTATCTGGGCGCACACCCCGTCTTCGTCGACGTCGACGTGGACAATCTGTGCATCGACCCGGAGCGGATCCAGGCGGCCGTCACTTCCAGGACTCGCGCGATCCTGCCCGTTCACTTCGGCGGCATCGCGTGCGACATGGATGCCATCTTCAAGATCGCGGACTGCTACGGCCTACACGTGGTCGAGGACGCGGCGCATGCCCTTCCCACGACGTGCGGCGGCGAGTTGATCGGGTCACTGCGCAGCGACGCGACGGTGTTCAGCTTCTACGCGACGAAGACCCTCGCCACGGGAGAGGGCGGCATGGTCGTCACGCGGGACGAGCGCATCGCCAAACGGTGCCGCACCATGCGCCTTCACGGCATCGATCGAGACGCGTTCGACCGGTACACCTCCACCCGACCGGCATGGTTCTATGAGATCGTCGCGCCCGGCTTCAAGTACAACATGACGGACATGGCCGCAGCCATCGGGTTGCAGCAGCTCCGCAAGGTGCGCCGCTTCCAGCGCCGCCGCGCCCAGATGGCGGCCGCGTACGACGCAGCCTTTGGCGATCTGCCGGTAACCCTGCCCGCCCTGCCTGCGATTGGCGACCAGCACGCCTGGCACCTCTACGCCCTGCGCCTCAATGCCGACGCCCCGCTCTCGCGCGACGAGTTCATCCAGCGCCTGGCCGAGGCCGGCATCGGCGCCAGCGTCCACTTCATCCCGCTGCACGTCCAGCCCTACTGGCGCGACACGTACGGCCTCAAGCCCGACGATTGCCCGGTCGCGTACGAGCAGTATCGGCGTGCAGTCAGCCTGCCGATCTACACCCGGATGACGGACATGGACGTAGAGCGGGTTATCGAGACCGTGCGCGAGTTGCTCGGGTAAGGCCAGCCGGCGTGTTCACGGGCTGTACCGGACGGGCACGGAGGCCCATCCCACCCCAACGCCGGACGGGCACGGAGGCCCATCCCACCTCAACGCCGGGCGGGCGCGGAGGACCGTTCCACCCCGACGCACGTGCCTACCCAGGCCAGGACCGAGCTGTGCGGTTGACCCGTCCGCGAAGGCGGACCTTGTGCCGTTCGCAGGCGCCGCTTGAACCGCCGGCATCAGTTGCCGCCCCAGCAGGTAGAGGTCGTTCCGAATGCGATGCATCGATGTCGTTGTCGCGGCCTTGCTGCTCGTCTTGCTGAGCCCTGCATTGCTCCTGCTCGCGCTGCTCGTCAGGCTCTCCTCGCCGGGACCGGTCCTCTACCGCCAGACACGCGTAGGACGGCACGGCAGACCCTTCCAGCTCCTCAAGTACCGCTCCATGCGTTCCGCCGCCGGTGGCCCCGCCGTGACGGCGGGCGGCGACGACCGCATCACTCTGGTTGGCCGCTTCCTGCGGAAGTGGAAGCTCGACGAGCTGCCGCAGTTCGCGAACGTGCTCCGCGGCGACATGAGCCTGGTCGGCCCGAGGCCGGAGGTGCCTGAGTACGTGGCGCACTACACGAACGAGCAGCGCGCGGTTCTGGCCGTGCGGCCGGGCGTGACGGGCGCCGCGCAGATCGAGTTCCGCAACGAGGAAGAGCTGCTGGCAGGGCGAGACGACGTCGTGGAGTACTACATCTCCTCAGTGATGCCGGCGAAGCTCGCTATCGATCTGGACTACCTGAAGCGCCGAACACTGCTCAGCGACCTGGGCCTGCTCGCCCGCACAGCCTGGGTCATCCTGCGCAGGGCGTAACAGGTCCAACCATGGGGTGTACCGGACGGGCCCGCAGGCCCATCCCACTCCAGCGCCCGTGCGTGATGCAAGCTAGGGCCCGTACTGGAGGGGCGACCAGTCCGCGGAGGCGGACTTCGTGCCGTCGACAGGCGCGGTTTCAACCGCCAGCACCTGACGCCTGGCGCCACCCCCAACCGCTCGCTCGCGCGCGCGGCTCTGTTCCGTTCTGGGCGTTCTGCCCCGGAACCCAAGGCTGGGGGCCACTCCGGCAACGCGCTCCAATACTGTCGCGCCTCGGTTGGGCTCCTCCCGGCCAACATGCCCTCGCGACGCGCCTAACGTGTCGGGACTGGTGGCCGAGGGCCGGGGTGGGTGCCGTGGTCCTTCTCCCCCAGGATTGGGGGCGGGGGGGCCGCCGTTGCCGTCGCGTCCGCAGGACGCTTGGCCGCAGGCCCTCCAGGCGGGCACCTCGGTGCCCGTTCTCGCCGTCGCGTCGACAGGCGCGGTATCAACCGCCGGCACCGGGCACCTGGCGCCACCCCCAACCGCTTGCTCGCGCGCGCGGCTCTGTTCCGTTCTGGCCGTTCTGCGCCGGAACCCAAGGCCGGGGGCCGCTCCGGCAACGCGCTCCATCACTGTCGCGCCTCGGTTGCTCTCCTCCCGGCTAACATGCCCTCGCGACGCGCCTAACGTGTCGGGACCGGTGGCCGACGGCCGGGGTGGGTGCCATGGTCCTTCTCCCCCAGGATTGGGGGCGGGGGGGCCGCCGTTGCCGTCGCGTCCGCAGGCGCGGTTTCGCCCGCCGGCACCACCCTAACTGGCACGCATCTTGCACTACCAGACACTGAAGGTCCGTCGCCGCTGCGGCGCGGGCACCCTAGATGGCGTCGCGACGCGTCCCCCCGCGCGAGAGAACGGCAACGACATGGTATTGCACACCCCAAGCCTGGGCGCCTGCCGCCCAATGCTGGCGAAGTGGCCCGGCCTCCGCAATCGGCACTTCCTGGGCATCGATCTGGTGCTGCTCGCAGCCTCGCCTCTCGCAGCGCTCGTACTGCGACTGGACGGCGTCGCCCAGTTGGCAGCCTACTCCAGCAATCTCGTCGGCTACACGCTCATCTCGGCCGCCCTCTACCTGGCCACGTTCGCTGCGTTCGGCGTCTACCGACGGTACTGGGTCGACGCCACCGTCGAAGAGCTGATCCTCATTGCCTGCGCCGTCATGACGGGCCTTGCTCTCTCGTTCGCCGGCCTGCTTGCCGCCGAGGGCATCGGAGTTCTGGGCGGGGCCTTCCCGCGATCCGTGCCGGTGATCCAGGGCCTGCTGCTCCTCATCCTGGTCGGCGGGTCGCGCTTCAGCGTCCGCCTTGCCCGGCGCGCGCTGCGCGAGACCGCAGGACCGGACGCTGTACGCCTCCTTATCGTCGGCGCGGGCTTCGCAGGGCAGTGGCTGGCGCGCGAGTTGCAGCGCACCGGAGCCGAACTGGGCGTCAGGCCGATGGGCTTCGTAGACGACGACCCGGAGAAGCAGCGGCTGCGCATCATGAACCTGCCGGTCCTGGGCACACGGGCCGACCTGGGACGGCTGATCGAGGAGCACCGCATCAAGCAGGTGGCCATCGCCATCCCGAGCGCCGCGGGCAAGCTCATCCGCGAGATCGTGACCGCGTGCGAGCGGGCGGGCGTTGCGGTCAAGACGCTGCCCGGCCTCTCCGCCATCCTCGACGGCAAGGTGCTCGTCTCGCAGATGCGCAACGTCGACATCGAGGACCTGCTGCGCCGCGAGCCCATCGAGACCGACACCGCGGCAGTGCGCGGGATGCTCCGCGGGCGGCGCGTGCTGGTGACGGGCGGAGGCGGCTCCATCGGCAGCGAGCTGTGCCGCCAGATCCTGCAGTGCCGCCCCGCCGAGCTGACCGTGCTGGGCCACGGCGAGAACTCCGTGTTCGACATCCAGAACGAGCTGCTGCGGTCCGCTCAGAAGCTGTACGGTCCCTCTGGTACCGTGCCGGCCATCCGCGCCACCATCGCGGACATCCGATTTGCGGATCGGCTGCAGCGGGTCTTCGAGGAAGTAAGGCCCGAGGTCGTCTTCCATGCCGCGGCGCACAAGCATGTACCGCTGATGGAGGCCAACCCGACGGAGGCCATCGCCAACAACTTCCTGGGCACGCGCAACGTCCTGGCGGCCTGCCGATCGGTCGGCGTGCAGCACTTCGTGATGA
>CAZFLM010000111.1:0-16368 GCA_964519955.1 uncultured Chthonomonadaceae bacterium
ACCACGAACGCGGCGTGTCCCTCGTTCAGGTGGCACACGTCCGGGTCGATGCCCAACTCCTGCAGCGCTGCCCACCCGCCGAAGCCGAGCACGACCTCCTGGATCAGGCGCCGCTCCAGGCCGCCGGCGTAGAGGGTTGCAGTAATGCCGCGGTCCCACGGGCTGTTGAGGGGGTCGTTGCTGTCGAGCAGGTAGAGGGTCACCGTGCCGATCTGGGCGCACCAGACGCGCAGCCGGAGGGAACGCCCCGGTAGGCCGAGTTCCACGCGGAGCCAGCCGCCCTCGGGGTCCTGCACGGGCGTGACGGGGAGGCTGGTGGGGTCGTTGTACGGGTACGCCTCCATCTGCGCTCGCTCGAGGGAGAGAGACTGGCGGAAGTAGCCCTGCTGGTACATGAGGCCGATGCCCACGAGCGGCACGCCCATGTCACTGGCGGTCTTCAGGTGGTCGCCTGCCAGGATGCCGAGGCCGCCGGAGTAGATGGGCAGCGCCTCGGACAGGCCGAACTCCATGCTGAAGTAGGCCACCGCGCCGAGCTTCTCGCGTGCCGGGTGCTTGTTGAACCAGCACGGCTTCTCCATCAGCGCGTAGCGCTGCGCGAGCGCCTTCTCGACCTCGGCCAGGATCTCGGGGTCCTTGGACGCCTCCAGAAGCTGCATGTCGGTCGCGTTCTGCAGGATGAGGTACGGGTTGTGCGTGCACTCCCAGGCTACGGGATCGAGCAACTCCCAGACCCGGTCGGACATCTCGCTGCCCATCCAGCGCAGATCTTGGGCTAGCTCGGTCAGGCCCTCAAGGCCGTGGGGCAGAGAGCGGCTCTGGAACGGCGTAAGCATGCAAGGCCTCCTGTCGGCGCGCTGTGCTCGGGTCCCAGCTCCAGGGGCACCGCGCCAGCCGCATTACACTCTGTATCGGGGCATGGTGTCAAGCGCACCGTGCTTTTGGGTCTCTGAGGAGACTACTGGGGACTGGCCGCGAGCATCCGGGCATGGGCCAGATCGCGCGCACCGATCGCCCTCACCTGATCGGCACGAAGCGTTGCGACCGCGGCGGTCTGCCCAGTGAGGGTGGCGAACTCCACTTCGTACGCCGCGCCGTCCCGATAGATGTGCACGACCGTCCCGACGTCTCCCGCAACCAGGGACTCGGCGGGCATGTCGCTCGTCAGCACGATCCTGTCATGTTCGCGGATCATCGGGTGCGTCTCCTTACCAGATGGGATGTGCCGTCACCAGGCGAGGCGCGCCTGAGATCGGCCTCCCCTCGTCGTCCGTGTCGACGATCCAGACGGTCCTCAGATTGGGCGCTCGACCATCGGCGGCCGCCAACGGACCATCCACTGAGTACCTGACGCCATAGGGCGACTCGGCGACACGCGCGACCTGGTTCCGCAGCGCATGGTCCCGGAGAGCCGAGGCCAACACGCGCCAGTTGCCCCGATCGAAGCCGAACGCAGCGAAGAACGCGCACTTCGGCCCGCCATCGGGGTGGTCCGGATTGAGGAGGTAGTCGACCACCTTGCTTCGGTCGACTACCGCGGCCTCCGCGTTCGGCAGCATCATGCGTGCCTCTTCAGTGCGCCGCAGTCGCGTGGTTCGCCGTTACCCACCACGCGCATTAGACACTCTATCGGGGCATGGTGTCAAGCGTCTCTACGCGAGAAGACGACCTGGTAACGTTACCGGGGCGTCACGGTCGCCTCCAGCCGGTCCTTGTTCTCCGGCGCGCGGAACTCGACGGTGCAGTCCGCGAAGCGGAACCGCGCCACGTCGGGCGGGCCGAGGAATGGCTGCAGCGCCTCCGAAACGCGCGCGTCGGTGAACTGGTCGACCACCACCCAGCGGCCCGGCAGCGCCTTCGTCGAGTGCTGGTCGTGGAGGCGGCGCGCGATGACGCAGGTCGCGCCTGTCGCCACGCGCCTGGCGATGTCGCGGAACGTTGCTTCCGAGAGCGCGTGCCCGCACACGATGAAGCACTCGACGCCGTCCAGCACCTTCCCCGTGACGCGGTGGTCGAACACGGCCACGCTGTCGATGGGCACGAGCATCGGCCAGTTGTTCTCCGGGTAGGTGGCCCCGTTGTTCAGCGAGATGGCTCCGCGCCGCAGCGAGCCGTGGGTCAGGATCGGCCACACGTCGAGCCACTCGGCGCTGATGTCGTCCATCGGGTGCTGCTTGTTGCCGAGCAGGCGGTCGCGGAAGCTGGAGCCCCGCTGGCCCCACGCGCCGTCCGGCAGCCGCACGATGGCGACGCGCGGGCGGTAGTCGCGCCAATCGATGGTGCGCGGGTGGTTCGGCACGTACGACGTGTAGAACTCCTTCACCGCCTTGCCGTGCTTGGTCAGCTCGAACCCATCGCCCTTCACGCGGATGAGCGAGCCGGTGGGGTCGGCGTCCGGGTGGCGCGAGGCGTCGCCGGGGTAGTCCAGGTTCTCCACGTAGACCGCGTCCGCTCCGAGCCAGTAGCCGAGCAGAAGCGCGGATCGCAGCTCATCGGTGGAGTGGCCCGGGTAGCCGGCCTTGCCCCAGAGGTCCGGGCTGATCCAGAGCTTCGCGCCCTGCTCGCGGTACTGCAGCGCGGCGCCCATGGCGATGGAGGCGATGACCACGCTGAAGTTCTCCTTCAGCACCTTCGGCGTCACCGTCCACCCGGCGCGGGCGTAGATGTGGAACAGGTCCGGCCACACGTCCTCCGTGAACAGCGTCAGCTTCCCCTGGTAGTGGGCGCGGATGGACTTGCACGCATCGACCAGCCGCTCGTAAGCCGGCTCCATCGCCATGCCGTCCACGTTCGCGAGTTGCGGCGCGTCGTGCGGCGTGCCGCCCGGCGCGGTGCAGAACTGGTGGCTGGTGAGCTGCATGTGCTCCGTCTCGTCGTAGGTGACGCCCAGGAGCGCGGGCTTGCCGCCCTCCGCCGGCGCCAGCAGCGGCGTGAGCCACTCCATCCGCAGGTCCCAGCGGTGCGTGCCGTCCGGCTGCGCGAACTCGTTGCCCCCCGGCGTGAACTCGGCGGACTTGACGAAGTTGGGGAACTCGTTGTTCAGCGTGTAGGCCATTCCGTGGGCGCGCATGGCCTTGTCGATCCGCAGCAGGTTCGCCGCCATCTGCTCGGAGGTCGGCTGCGGGTTGATGTGCACCACGTAGAGGCCGATGCCCATGTCTTTGAGCATCTGCCAGTAGGCTTGCGAGTCCCAGGGGTCGTGGCTGGGTCCGCCATCGAGGAAGCACCCGTCGACTCCCAGCAGCACGGGGTGGTTGGGCTTCGGCGCGGGCGCGGCGAACGCGGCAGCGAGTGCGGCGGCGGCGAGGCAGGCGATCAGCATGGGTGGGTGTCCTCCAGGATGGGCGACGCTGTGCTGGAGGCATTACACGCCGCTCCGGCGCCCGGTGTCAAGTACCTGACGGCTTCTTCGGCGCTTTCGGGACGGCTTTGGCCGCCATACGTATCTCGGCGGCAAACTCGGTGCGGAGGCGGCTGAGCGCCCTGCGCACCTCGGGGGTCACCTTGCGCCGGTCTTCGGGCTTCGAGCTGGCTGCGAGGGAGGCGATCTTGCGAGAGGACCAGTCCACTGCGACAGCGAACTCATAGCGAGTCGCTTCGATCAGCCTCTTGCTCCAGCAACTCCGCACATCGAGAGACGTCGCCACCCCGGCTCGGACCAGAGTCGCGTAGGTCCTGTAGGCCCAGTGGCCGCGCGGAACGTCCGTGAACGCGCGCGGCAGGCTGTGCTGGCCCGAGGCGGTGCCAACCGCCAGCAGCATGAGTGCGGCAGCGATCGCTCGCTTCATCGGCGTGCCCTTCCGGTTGCTCTGCTGCGAACTGAACATCAAGACGATCTCTCACACCGGGTCGTTCGGCCCAATCGGCGGGCGGACGGTGCGCGCGATCCTCGGTTACGCCTTGTCGCTCTCGCTCGCGCGCAGCAGGAGCGCCTCGTCGGCGGGGGCGGCGCCGGAAGCCGGGCGGAGAAGCGTGCCGTCCGGCGCGCCGGCGGGGCGGAGGAGGAGCGAGGCGGCTTGCTCCTGACGCACCCGTTCGCGGAGGGCGGGGAGGCAGGCTTGAGCGGCTTCGCGCGTCACTCGATCCCTGCGCCCGGCTCGCTTCCCTGCAGCCAGCTCCTCTACCGCGGGGACGAAGCGCTCGTCGCCGATCTGCTGGAGGGATCGGAGGATGGCTTCGACGAGGATCTCGTCCTTGCCCCGCAGGAGACAGAGGAGGGCGTCGCGCTGCGGGTCGGTTAGGAGGTGAGCATCGGAGGCGTGGAGCTTGGGGAGGAGACGCGTGAGCGCGGCAGCGGCAGCCTCTGCGGTCGAAGCCGGATAGGAGAGGTGGCCGCGTACGCCGGCCGCGATCTCTGCGAGCGGTCCGATCGATCCCACGGCGCCTACCTTCGCCGCCCTCAGGGCCAGGGATCGGCGGTTGAGGAACCATGCCAGGGCCATGCCGCACCAACTGAGAAGCATGGCCAGCCCGAATCCGTCGGGGATGTGCGTCCAGTCGCCAGTCGCGATCGCTCGCACCAGGTACGCAGCCACGCACGCAAGCACAAGGCTGCGGTACAGCCACTCGAATGCGCGCGTGGACCTGGCCCGCCACCGCGCCTCCCGCGACAGCGCCGCCACCAGGGCGTCCGTATCGGCCGGGTCATCGGCGGTTCGTGCGGTTCCGACGTCCTGGTCGGCCATGGATCGGCGTCCTCAGAAGACGGTCTGCTTGATGCCGAACGTATCGCAGATCTGGCGGATCTCGGCGTCCGAGAGGCCGTCGGCGATGCCGCTGTTGCAGAGGTTCAGGTACTCGTAGCGCGCGCCCACCTCGGCGTACTCGATGCGGTCGCAGGCACGCTTGACGGACGTGTCGGACCGGGCCATCACGCCGTGCTTCGCCCAGAGCGCTACCCGGTGCCCGCGGAGCTGCTCGATGTTGGCGTCCATCAACTGCTGCGAGCCCGGCACCGCGAAGGGGACGAACCCCACGCCCTCCGGCAGGTTCACGATCGACTCCGGCTGCCAGCGCAGGATGTGCCGGTTGAGGTACGGGCCGTTCTGGTAGCGCGCGATGTGGCTCAGGTAGGTGAGGTGCAGCGGCTGTGCGTGGATGAGCGCGTGGAAGTTGTGGCCCTCGCGCACCACCTGGTCGCGGTGGACTGCCAGATGCGAGTTGAACTCCGACGTGAGGTTCGCGAAGAGGCGCTTCGGCGACGTGTAGAGCTTCGCGTGGATGCCGTCCGGCTCGATCTGCACGAAGCCGAGGTTGGCCTCCGGGTCGTTGCCCACCTCGCGCAGGCGCCGGCCGGAGCCGGTGCAGAGCAGGCTGCCGCCGACCAACTCCGGCGCCGGGGCGGGCAGCTCGATGGTCTCCACGTTCGGGAACTCGCGGCGCGGGTCGATGGGCCAGGCCATGTAGGTGGAGATGTTGCCCGCCGCGCCCTCGCTGGCCTCGATCTCGGCAAGGCGGTGGCCGGCCTGACCGATGAGTTCCATCAGCTCGGATAGGTCGGGGAAGGGCGCGTCGAGTGGCATGGCGATCTCCTTGGGCACATGCTCGCGGCCGGGCCGCGGTCGCCGCAACGTTCCAGCGCCGGCGGGCGATTCCCTGCCGCGTGCGAGGAGGATCACAAGGAGCGCGTGCTGTGCGTCACGGCCGGTGGCGCGCCGCAACGGCGGACAGGCCCGGATGAATGGGGAGAGAGGATGTACGCGTGGCGGGCTCGACCAGAACTGCCGGCGGCAGGCCGGCGGTCCGGGGAGGATGCGCGCCTCCGTGTGCGGCATGTCCGAGGCGGTCGGCCCGCGCGGGCGTCGTCACCGAGAGAACGCTCAACGTGTCAGGTCATGCGCCCATGCGCTTCTTGAGCGCGTGCCAGTTCACGCAGGACCATTGGAGCGACGGAGGAAGCGTGAGCCTCTCTCGCCCTAGGCACGCGTTCGCCAACCTCCGCGCGGCCTGAGCGACCTCCTTCGGCTTGCCGACGCGCGGCCCCTCCTGGCTCTCATCCGTTGATCCGGTGTTCAGGAACTCAATCCAGTTCTCTAGTCGGTCCTTGGCGAAGGCGAACACCACCCCATCGAAGTCCTCGCGCGAGATGCCACGGCGCTTGGCCTCAGCCCAGAACACCTCTCGAAGCGCGTCGCCATCCGGCATGTCATGGTCGAGGTCAGCCCACACCATCAGCGTCGTGCTGCTGCCGGCTTCGAGACAGGCTTGGAGTTCATCCGGCATCGTGGCGATCAGTTCGGATCTTCCTCCCGATCCAAGCAAGCGAACGACGTTGTTCCCCTCCCAAGGGCGTATCCAGTCGGGCTTCAGGCTCCTGATCAACCTGTTGATGAACACGGGGTCCACGCTGTGGCCTCTGAGCCCCTCATGCATGCACAGAATCTGGGTGCGGTTATGCATCGACCCATCCCCTAGCGATGGCCTCGCTCGGCCTGAGGCCGGCGGGGGTCCGTAACGCACCGATCCTTGTTGGCGAGGTGTGGTTGTCGCGCCAGAGGTAGCGCCCGAACTGCTCACCCGCGGTATCGAGCAACTCAGGGTGGTGTGAGATGAGCATCGCCTGGGTCTCATCGCCAAGCAACTCCATGAGGCGCAGCACCCACGGCTGCAGTTCAGGCAGCCCCACGAAGTTGTCCGGCTCGTCTACCAGCACGGTGTGCGCGGCGCCAGTCTCCAGCGCGGCCCGCAGCATGTAGAGCCCTACGAGCATCCTCTCGCCCTCAGAGAGCTGATGGAGATAAAGAGCGCCGGATTCTGCACCGCCGTTGCCGTCAAAGCGTAGCTGTAGGGCCTTTGCCTGCAGACCCGTCGCCACAAGCCTGAACGCCCTAAAGTCAGGCCATACCGACTGCAGATCGTCGCGAAGAAGGTCAGTCCATTCCTGCTCCTGGGATAGAAAACGATACCAGGAGGTCAGGTTGCCCATGCTCCTGACAGGACGAGGCGCCTCCTCCTTGCTCTCGACGCGCGCATCGTCGGCGAGAGGATTCGGCTGCAGAAACAGGAGACCGGCCATGGCCTTCTGCAGGATCTCTATCTCGCGGCGGTCACCAACAGCATGCACGGCGCCAAGGGCGGCCTGACGCCAGTCAAGTGGGAAGCCACTCTGCGCGCCGCTGACCTTGTGCAAGCGGACACCCTCGAGATCGCGGACGAACAAGGGCCGCCCATCGCAGATGGCCTCCTCGCGCGTGATCCTGGGGCTCACATTGTCCGATACCTGCTCCACATGAAGGCGATACAGGAACGTGTGACCGCCAGCGACCATCTCAAGCTCGGTCTCAGTGACCTTGCTGTCCAGCCAGTTCGTGTGCTCCGCGAAGGGAAATGCCTTCTCGATCGGGATGCTACCAGTCGCAAGGTCGCGTATCGCGCCTACGACACTGAAGACGGAGCTCTTGCCAGCGCCATTGGGACCACAGAGCAGGGCGAACGCGCCGAACTCTGCCTCAAACGCCACCAGGCTCCGATAGTTGTTGATGTAAAGGCGCTGTATCATGGCCGCGGTGACTCCCTAGGATTGGCTCACTACCACCCACGCCCATTATAGCAGGGAGTGTGCTTCTGCGGAAGCTCCTTACGTGCCGTGGCTGAACGCATCCGCGAGAGGCTGACCTTGAAATCTCAGCGGTGACCGCCGAGATTTCAAGGTAGAATACACGCATGGTACCCAGAACGCGCGAGGTGGACAGCGTCATCGGCCTGCTCGACCGCCATCCGGTGGTCGGCATCATCGGCGCGCGGCAAGTCGGAAAGACGACTCTGGCGCGCTCAGTGGCTTCGGCGCACGCCGGGCCGGTCGCCTGCTTCGACCTAGAGGACTCCGCCGACCTCGCGCGACTGGCGGACGCGCGCCTCGCGCTCCAGGGCCTGGAGGGGCTGGTGGTCATCGATGAGGTGCAGCGGCGGCCCGACCTGTTCCCTGTGCTGCGCGTGCTAGTCGATCGGCCCGGCCGAGCGACGCGGTTCCTGGTGCTCGGGAGCGCCTCGCCGCACCTGCTGCGCCAGTCGGCCGAGAGCCTCGCGGGCCGCATCGTCTACCACCAGTTGCCGGGGTTCGGGCTCGGCGAGGTCGGCGCCGAGCAGCTCGGGCCACTCTGGCTCCGCGGCGGCTTCCCGCGCTCGTTCCTGGCGCCCACCGAAGCGGCCAGCACCGAGTGGCGCGAGGCCTTCGTGCGAACCTACCTTGAGCGCGACCTGCCCCAGCTCGGCTTCACCATGCCCGCGGCAACACTCAGGCGTTTCTGGAACATGCTGGCGCACTACCACGGACAGACCTGGGCCGCGTCGGAGTTCGCTCGGGCCTTCGGCGTGTCGGACACCACGGTGCGGCGTTACCTCGACATCCTCGTCTCGACCATGGTGGCGCGCTCGCTGCCGCCCTGGCACGAGAGCATCGCCAAGCGGCAGGTGAAGGCGCCCAAGGTCTATATCGCGGATACCGGGCTGCTGCACGCGCTGCTCGACGTGCGGAGCCAGGAGCAACTGGAGCGCCACCCCAAGGTCGGGGCTTCGTGGGAGGGTTTCATCGTCGAGCAGGCCATCCAGCAACTCGGCGCAGCCCCCCGCGAGTGCTGGTACTGGGCGACCCACGCCGGGGCGGAGCTGGACCTACTCGTGGTGCGGGGCGACGTCAGGGTCGGGGTGGAGGTGAAGCGGACGACTGCCCCGAGCATCACACGATCGATGCGGTCGGCGATGGCGGACCTCGGGCTGGCGCGGCTGGACCTGATCCATGCGGGCGAGCACACGTTCCCGATGGCCGACGGCATCCGCGCCGTCTCGTGCCACCGCATGCTGGAGGACCTGCAGCCCCTCGACTGACCGCCTACTCCGACACGCGCACCGTCACGATGCCGGCGTCGTGCGAGGCCGCGACCTCGGAGCCGGGCGGGACGACGATGAACTCAGCATCGCCCCACGGGCCGTCGGCGAGACGGCGCAGAAGACCTAGGTCGCCCTGCACCTTCTCGAACGCCCAGCCGCGCTCCCGCGCATCGGCCCGGGCGGCGTCCTCGTAGCGGCTGTCCTGCTCGATGCCCATCTCGATGTAGGTGATCTGCTTGTAGTTGTGCAGCGTCTGGCAGAGGGTCTCCCACAAGTACTGCGCGTTCTCATCGCCATACTTCGCCACCAGGTCCTGGTACTCGCTATCCATGCCTGTCTGGCGCTGCACGGAGAGTTGGCTCAGCTCGCCGGTGGCCAGTCCGCGCTCCGTCCAGCCCGTCGTCTTGAAGTAGACGCCCGGGTTGGCATAGAAGTACTCCTCGTAGCGCTCCTTGCTGCCGAGGAAGAACGTGATGCAGTCGTGCGCGCGGGGGAGGATGAGCTGCGTGTGCCGCGCCTTCAGGCCGACCAGCCCGTTGTTGCAGAGCGCGTAGCCGAGGATGATGGCGTCGTACGTATCGGGCTCGACATTGTCGACGATGGCCTGCAGCCGGTCGCACATGGGCTGCGCGCCGATGTCGTGCAGACCCTTGGGCAGGAACTCGACGTCGATGAGGTTCGGGGAGAGGGCGGCGGCGTAGTACAACTCGCGGCACAGCACTTCGCAGCCGATCAGTTTCAGTCGCAAGTCGGTCTCCAGGGAAGTAGGGCTCTACTCGTTCCGGCGCCGCCGCGCCCCGTGCCAGAGGAGGATGCGCACCGTGTCTTCCTGCCCGTCAGCGTCGGCGTCCAAGATGGTATAGAGGACACGGTATCGCCCGTGAATGAGGGCCCGCACCTCGATGCCAGCCCGCTCAGCTTCGCGCGCGATGGGACAGCGGCGCGGGAACGGTATCAACGCCTCGACTGCAGCGATCAGGCTGTCGCGCCAGAGGACCCCTGCGTCCGGATCGGTGCCCATTACCCAGAACACGATGTTGTGGATCTCCATGTCCGCCACATCGGAGTACTGGATCGAGTAGCTCATCTGCTGGCAGGCGGAGTAATGTCACGCAGGCCGGCATGGACTTCAGCAGCGCTCCGGAACCGGCCGGCCTCGAAGTCGGCCAAGCCGCGACGTATGCCGGCCAGCGCCTGCTCCTCTTCATCGGCGTCATGGTCGACGAAGAGCTCTAGCAGCTCCTGGGCGACAGCCGCCTCGTCGCGCCCTTCCGACTTGGCGCGGGCACGCAGGTAATCCCGCACCTTGGGTGTCAGTTCAACCGTGATTGTCATCGCGGGCTACCTCATGTCACGTTCGCGCGCCCCATGCCGAACGTGGAGGATGGTGATCGTATCCTCCTCGCCATCGCCGTCGGCGTCGCGGATCGTGTAGAGCACTCGGTAGGGGCCACACATCATCTGGCGCACTTCGCGTTCGTCGCCCTCGAACTCGCTGGCAATCGGGAAGCGCCTGGGGAAGTTCGCAAGCGACTCCACCGCCTTGACGAGGCCGAGTCGCCAGTCCTCTGCCCTCTCGGGGTCGCGCGCCAGCAGCCAGAACACGATATCGTCAAGCTCAAGGTCGGCCACATCTGAGTAGGTGACCGCGCAACTCATCGCGTGTGCTGCTCAATCAGGCTCTTGAGCCTCGCATGGACCTCCGCCGCGGGTCTCGTCCTGCCAGCGTCGGCGTCCTCCAGACCGCGGCGAACCGCCTCGCGCACCTGGGCCGCCTCCTCGATCGCGTCCAGCATGCCCTGCTCCAGCAACTGCTGGGCGACCGAGGCTTCGTCGCTGCCTTGGGCGGCCGCGCGAGCCCGCAGGAACTCCTGAAGCTCCGGCTTGAGTTCTATCGTGATCGTCATCGCTGGCTACCTCCGGCCGCGGTCCGCGTGCGGCTTCAGGGCCATTCTACCGTAGGTCCGGCGGGCGGGCAAGGTCGCGCCTATGCCGGGAAGAGCATCTCCTCGACATAGACGTCCTGGAACTGCGGGTCCTCGTTCAGCCCGACGTGCACGACGAAGTCGCGGATGCGGTTGTACCGCTCGATCTCGGCGTCATCGGCGAACAGAGCCATCTTCGCGCCGAGCAGCGCCGTGTTGCCCGACGGGTGGACCCGCTCCTCCGGGATGGCGAGCAGCCCGATGCGCCGCGCGCTCCGGCGGTCGATGTAGTTGCCGAACGCGCCTGCGAGGTAGAGCGTCTTCACGTCGTCCATGCCGGCCCCGAGTTCCTGCAGCAGCAGCCGGATGCCGGCGGCGATGGCCCCCTTGGCGAGCTGGAGCTGCCGGATGTCCGTCTGCGTGATGGAGACGGGGTCGGCGACCATCATGTGGTCGGCCCCATCGGCAAGGCGGCCCGCCGGCTTGATGCGCTTCAGGTCCAGCCCCGCGGCTACCGCGTCGACCAGGCCGCTCCCGCAGATGCCGCGCGGCTCGCCGTCGCCGATGACCTCAACCTGCATCCCGCCATCCACCACGTGCACGCGGCCGATGGCGCCGGTCGACGCCCGCATGCCCGTGGAGATGCGCGCGCCCTCGAACGCGGGGCCGGCGGCGGTGGAGGCGCAGAGCATGCGGTGGCGGTTGCCCAGAACGATCTCCCCGTTGGTGCCCAGGTCCACCAGGCCGACCAACTCCTCGCTCTCGGTCAGGTTGGTCGCCAAGAGCCCCGCCAGGATGTCGCTGCCGACGAAGCCGCCGAGCGACGGGAGGAACTGCACGACCGTGCTCGCACTGAGCGGCCAGTCGAGCTGCTCGGGCGTCAGCGCCTGCAGGCCGTCGTTCACCGGCTCGAAGGGGTAGTGCGACAGAGGTTCGACATCGATGCCGCAGAAGAGGTGCTGCATGACTGTGTTGCCGACGACCACCACCTTGCGAAGCTGCAGCGGGTCGGCATGCGCGATCGTGAGCACCTGCTTGATCAGCACGCCGATCTCGTGGCGGATGACCTGCTCCAGGTCCCTCTGACCGCCGTCCGTCACGGCGTGCTGCACGCGGCTCATGACGTCGCCGCCGTAGCGCGCCTGGGGGTTCAGCGCCGTCCGCACGCCCAGCACGTGGCCGGTCGTCAGGTCGAGGAGCTGCGCGACGACCGTCGTGGTGCCCAGGTCGACCGCGATGCCCAGGCCCTCGCGCGGCGTGAAGGCGAATGTCGCCTCGTTCGTCAGGATGGCGGAGTCCCACTGGCGCAGCTCGATGACCAGGTTGTCGTCGAGGTTGCACTGGCACGCGAGGCGCCAGCCGGCCGCCAGCTCGTCGGCGGAGAGGCGCTCGCACTGCGCGGCGTTGACCGCGGCGTTGCCCTGCAGGACGCGAATGCGGCAGCCCCGGCAGCGCCCCTCGCCGCCGCACGGGAACTCGACGCCTTGCTCGAACAGGAGGCTTCGGAGAGGAGTGCCGGGCGCGGCCTCGATGGTCGCGCCGACTGGATGCAGCTCGATGCGGTAGGTTGTGGGCAGGCTCACGGCTTCCTCGCAGCGCCGCCGCCCGCGCCCAACGACGCAGCGACGACGGTCTGATTAATGGTTGGCGCGGTGTCGGGGAACACGGCCTGGTGGCCCGCGGCATCCTCCGCACGCACATAATACTCGATATCGGTGTCCACTTTGAGTTCGGCCCGGTACACGCCGCGCGCCACTTGGCCCAGAGCTGCCGAGTGCCACTGAGCCGCACCGATCGGGCGCCACAGGGCCTGCACCGACCGCGGCGTTGTGCTGCTCAGGACGTGCGCGGTCACCGTCAGCGTTGCGCCCGGCTCGACGCGCGTGCGCAGCGTCGGCAGGAACACGCGCAGCGGCCCGGAGTACGTCGCCGCGGGTTGGGCGTCCTCGGGCAGCGGCTTGCCGAGGATCTGGGCGAGCTGCGCGCCGGGCCGCTCGATCAGGTTCGGCACGCTGTGCTGCTCCCAGTTCATGATGGTGCCCAACTCGCCGTTGGTGCTCACGTTCGCCAGCAGGTACCCGTACACCTCGCGCAAGAGCGACACGACCTTGCGCCGAGCCGGCAGCGCCTGCGTCTCGGCGATGCGCGCCCGGTCATCGCCGGCGGCAGCGGCGGCGATGGCGCGATCCTGCTCGGCCCAGGCGCAGCGCAGCTCGGCGGAGGCGCGCAGGTAGCGGAACCAGTTCAGCCAGTAGGCGAACCGCGCCTTGCTGCCCGCTCCCTTCACCAGCGGCTCCAGCTTCGCCATCCGGTCGACGAAGGCGTAGTCCGGCGCGACCTTCTCCCACGGCGTCCCGTCCGGCGTCAGGCCACCCGGGCCGTCGGTCCAGGTGAGCGGCTTGGGCAGATTGCCGTCGACCTGGTCGAAGATGGCCGCGATCTGAGGCGCGGCCTCCGGGCCGAACTCGGCGCGCGCCCAGTCGAGGTAGTAGTCCAGCGCGGCGACCTTCACGGCGGTCGCGGGCGGGTCCGCCATGTAGGCGCCATATGCCGGGCCGCCGCAGTTGATGCGCACGGACTTGGCCGGGCCGACCACCTCGATCGCTGCGATGCAGGGGAACTCGACGCGCGGCGGGAATCCGATGGTCAGCAGGCCGTCCGTCACGCGCACGTGCTCGTAGGTGGTGTCGAGCGCATGGTTCTTGCCGACCTTGCCGAGGATGTCGAGCGCCTCGATGACCTTCTTGCCCTGGAGCGTCACGTCGAACACGCGGACGCCCGCCGTGTCGTAGTGAGGCTCGACGAACCGCAGCGTGACCGTGTACTCGCCGTTCGGCACGGGGATGCGGTAGGCCGACATGCCATAGCGCACCGTGCGGTACATGGTCGAGTCGTCCGCTCCGACGACCGGACCGGGCGGGAAGGCCGCTACGTTGCCGCCCACTGCGCCGAGGACGGGCGGCGCTGCCTTGCGGTCCCAGTTCTGCTCCCAGGCGGCATTCGCGAGCGCGGAGACGTTCGGCGCGAGGATGCGGGTGCGCCAGTGGATGCCCATCAGCCCGGTGCAGCCGTACTTCAGCGCGTCCTGCGCATCGCGCCGCATGCGGCCGACCCAAAGCTGCGGAGCGGTGAGGGCGGGATCGTCCTCCAGCCACGGAATGGCCCACTTCGGCCGGCCCTTCACGTTCGCGAAGCCCGGCTCGACCGGCGAGTAGCCGACCTGCTGGTTGATGCAGCTCATCGGCATGTCCTTGGGCAACATGTCGTCGAAGAGCGAGCGGTTGTTCGGCGGACCGAGCACCCAGCCGCACGTCGCGAGCGTGAACGGCGCCTTGGCGTCCTTCGCGGCGGCGATTGCTGCCTTCAGGTCGGTCAGCGTCTCGGCAACCTGCTGCTCCGTCGTGCCGCTCCAGGTCCAGCCCTCCGGTGTCCAGAACCAGTAGTAGTCCACGGGGTAGGCCTGCGAGATGCGGCGGAACATGCCCTCGTAGACGAGCTTGCGCGCCGCGTCGGAGGCCGGGTCGATGCCGGCTGCCTTCAGGCGGTCGCGAACGAGGGCCGGGATCGTCAGCGGGGTCTCGGTGCCGACGCAGGTCTGGATGCCCAGCGCACGCGCCTCGGTGAATGCGTCGCGGAGCATGGTGCCCGTTCGCTCGAAGAGCAGGTTGCAGTCGTCGGGCCGTGTGGGCCTGGGCGTCAGGCCGCGCATGGCGTCGGAGCCGGCATCGTCCTGGTCGAACAGGCCCGCCGCGCCGAAGAGGTAGGCGCTGGTCTTCTTCGCCGCGTAGCCCCAGTCGCCGCGCGCGGAGTTCTGGTAGCTGGAGGGGTAGGAGAACGCGACCTTCGCCCCGTCGCCGATGTCGGAGGGCTGCCCGATCCACACGGTGGGTTCGGCGATGCCCTCCGGGTAGGTGTGCAGGCCGAGGAAGTTCATGCGCAGCTTCGGCAACTGCCCCACGATCGCCCGGTAGTCGTCCGTGTTCCACCAGTCGGGCCCCTCGGGGAAGTCGTGGAACGGCTGGATGCCGCGCGTGTCGAAGAGTGGCTTGCCGGTCTCGTCGATGCCGGCCAGGAGCAGCTTCGCCGGCTTGTCCGGGATGACGTCGCCGTGCAGGTAGAACCGCGCGCCGAGCCGCTCCGCGTAACGGTAGGCGCCGTAGAGGGTGCCCGCCCCGTCGCCACCCGCGATTAGCACGAGGCCGCCTGGAGCGGAGCGCAGCACGTAGCACTGCGGCTTCAGCCCGGCCACCTTCGCGCCGATGCCCGCCCGAGCCGCCAACGCGCCGGCCGCCGCCCGGTCCTTCCGTGCGACGAGGATGCCCGAGCCGCCCGGCGCCTTCGCCCCCACCGTGACGATGGGCAGCAGCTTGCGCGTGGTCAGGTAGACGTAGCGCCGCACCTCCTGCGCGGCGAGCCGCTCCAGCGCGGACGCGCCCTTAGGCACATAGACCGCGGGCCCCGCAGCGTGGGCAGGCACGGCGAAGAGGAGGAGAAGGGCCACGGCGGCCCCCCAGCCCCCAACTCTGGGGGAGCGGTTGTGCGCGGAGAGGCGGCTCACGAGTACACGGCCGCCAGATCGGGTGTGGGTAGTAACAGGTTCTCCCCCAGCATTGGGGGTCGGGGGGCGCGCTGCGGCAGCGTCTCGCTCATCCCTCGTGCCCCAAGTCCCAAGTCCCAGCCCCCAGCCCCCAGCTCCCATCACGCCCCTCCGTGATCGCGGGCGTACTGCACCATGGCGCGGAAGTTCTGGGGCGGCGTCTCGCGAGGCACCTCGCAGCCGGGGCCGATGATGAAACGTCCGCCTGCCTGCTGGTGGCACTCGCCGATGGCCGCGTAGACCGACTCGGGCGTGCCGTCGCGCAGGACGCGTACCGGGTCGATGTTGCCGAGGATTACCTGCTCCGGCCCCATCTGCTCGCGGCCCTCGCTCACCGGGCACAGGTAGTCGAGGTCGACAATGTCGCAGCCGAGCTGGCGGATGCCGGTCAGGATCTTGCGCGTGTTGCCGCAGATGTGCAGACGGACCTTCGCGCCGAGCGCCTTCACGCCCTCGACCATGCGGATCTCATAGGGCAGGACGAACTCGTTGTAGATGCGCGGGCCCACGAGCGAGGCTGCCGCGTCCCCGATGCCGATCTGCTCCGCGCCTGCCTCGACCTGCGCCTTCGCAAACCGCAGTTCCATCTCGGTGACGAACTCGAACAGATCGCGCACGAAGGCGGGATCGTCCATGAAGTCGACCATGAGCGTGTTGATGCCGCGCAGATCGGCCCCTTCCGCGCACGGCCCCTCGATCCACCCCTCGATCAGCAGCTTGCCGCCCACGCGCTCCCGGTAGAGCTGGATCGCCTTGATGCGGTTGAGCATGCGGCCGGGCGCGGTGGGGTCGGGCTGCTTTAGGCCGAGGAGTGTGGCCTTGTCCTGCAGCAGCGCCTGCTCCTCGTCCAGCGCGGGCGGCTGGTCCGGGTAGAAGCGCACCGTCGCGCCGCAATCCGCCGCCTCGCAGGCCGGGTCGGACATCGTGTTGACGTAGTCGAAGCCGAACTCCTCGGCGATGGCGATCTGCCCCTCGACGAGCACGCGGTAGTCGGTCGCGTAGTCCTTGTACGCGACCCCG
>CAZFLM010000112.1:0-15860 GCA_964519955.1 uncultured Chthonomonadaceae bacterium
ATCCTCACCGGCCCCGAAGGACCGGTGCGACGAGACGGACTCCGACAGCGCCTCGCAGTTGCAGGTCGAGTTTCAATCCTCACCGGCCCCGAAGGACCGGTGCGACGTGGGCGTCGAGCGGTTTTTGTGCGGCTACCACTGCGAGTTTCAATCCTCACCGGCCCCGAAGGACCGGTGCGACATCTGGAGCATACAAAGCTGAATGCACGCTGGAACAGTTTCAATCCTCACCGGCCCCGAAGGACCGGTGCGACATGCTGCAGGCCGTCCCTGCATGGCGCCCGAGAAAAGTTTCAATCCTCACCGGCCCCGAAGGACCGGTGCGACCACGGTCGAACGCCAGTGGAGTCGGAGTGATCTCCACGTTTCAATCCTCACCGGCCCCGAAGGACCGGTGCGACGGGCTTCCACCTCGCGCACGCCGCTCTGGCTCGACTGGTTTCAATCCTCACCGGCCCCGAAGGACCGGTGCGACGGTGGCCGTTCGAGAGGCCGGTGAGGAGTGGCTGGCTGCGTTTCAATCCTCACCGGCCCCGAAGGACCGGTGCGACGGTCATCTCGCGCTCACAGCGCGGCCCCGATGATCGGTAACCGCCTCGCTCCATGACCGCACTTCCGTTCGCTCTCCGCGCGGGTCGAGCGAGCCAGAGCCCCTCCCACGCTCGGAGCCTTGCGCGAACCTCACGCTCAAACCGCAAGCGCTCCAGGTTCGCGCCACGCTACACCAGCAGCGGCTCGTCGAAATCCACATAGGTGTCGCGCCCATAGCTCTCCACCACGTCCTCGCGCCTGCCCACCAGACGGTAGATGCGCAGGCTGTCCTGGTCCTTGTCGACGATCTTCACCAGGCGGTCGCGAAGCCGCTGCAAGTCGGCCTCGCTCACGTCGCACTCGAACACGGAGAGCTGCACCCGCTGGCCGAACCCCTGGCACGTCTTGGCCACCTTGCGCAGCCGCTTCCGCCCCGCCGAGTCCTCCGTGTTCACGTCGTAGGTCACCAGCAGGTTCATCGCGCGCCTCTCCCATTCCTACCGCACCACGTAGGGCGTGTACTCCTGCGTGTCGCCGCGTAGGTACCGCGCCAGGAGCCGGGCCTGCAGGTGCGGCACCAGCCCGCGCGGCGTCTTCGTCTTGAGGACGGCGTGCTCCACCTCCTCCTGCTTGTGCCGCTGGTACTCCGCCAGCACGATCTTGCGTCCCGCGTCGTTCAGCAGCACGCTGCCGCCCGGGCGTTCGTCGAAGTGCTCCGGCTGCACCTGGCGCCGATTGATGAGCGACAGCACCAGGCGGTCCACGAACGCCGCGCGGAACTCCTCCATCAGGTCGAGCGCCAGCGCATTCCGCCCCGGCCGCAGCGCGTGCAGGAAGCCGAACTGCGGGTCCAGTCCCACGCCCTCGCACGCGCCCACGCAGTCGATCGCCAGCACCGAGTAGAGCAGCGACAGCATCGCGTTGGTGCGGTCGCGCGGAGGGCGGCGAGTGCGGTTGGCGAATGCGAACTCCGACTTGGGCCGCGCGATGAGCCGCCCGAACACGTCGAAGTACGCCGCAGCCGCCTGCCCCTCCACCCCGCGCAGCACGTCCAGCGAGGCCGCCTCCGGCACGGCCGCCACCTGCCGGGCCATCGACTCGGCGGCGGCCTTCAGCGCCTCGCGATCCTCCTCCTTGGTCGCGTCCCTCGCGGCCCGCTGCAGCACGTAGCGCGAGTTGCGCACCTTGGCTGCCACGATAGGCTTCGCAACCGCCAGCGCTTTGGCAGGGTCGAGCGACGCCTCGTACTGCGCCCGGCGCAGCAGCACGTTGCCGCTGGTCGGCCCCACGATCCGTCCCTTGAACCGTCCGCGCCCATCCAGGAACGTGACGGACCGCCCGTCCTCGGCACACCGCATCAGCAGGGGCGCCGACACCGTGACGCCCGGGAACGTCACGATGGCGCCCAGATGCAGCAGCGGCACCTGGATGAGGCGCTTCCCCTCCGCATCCACGCGCAGGGTGTCGCCATCCAGGTGCACGTAGGCCCCCGGCGTCATCGCGAAGAGCGTGTTCAGCAGAGCCTGCGCCATACGCTACTCCTCCGTTCGGTACAGCTCGTCGGCCAGCCGCGCCAGCCTCGCGCGGGCCAGCACGTCCGGCACGCACGCGTTGATGAGCGAGCAGTTCGGGCAGCGGGCGTCGTTCGCCGGCGGCGGGGTGACGCCGGCCCGCATCAGCCCGCGGATCTCCACGACGGCGCGCTCCACCTCGCGCCGCATCTCCGCGGTGAACTCCACCAACCTGCGCCGCTTGGTGGCGATATGGAAGACGGCGCCGCGCGGCACGGCGACCTCCAGCATCTCCTCCAGGCACATCGCCTGGGCGCAGAGCTGGAGGTCATCGTGGGCGTGCTGGCGCCTGGGCCCGGACTTGTACTCCACGGGCACGGGCGCGCCGCCGGGCGGGAACTCGACGACATCAGCCCGCCCCTGCAGCCCCATCCGCTCGCTCCAGATAGGCATGGCGCGTTCGACCCGCACGCCCTCCTCGGTGCCCACGTCCGGCACGTCCACCCGCTCGTGGGCCTGGCTGCCGCGCAAAGTGAACACGTTCTCGTCGAACACCTGCTCGACATGGATGAGCATGCACTGCCTCGGGCAGTAGCTGTAGTGCTCGACGGCGGAGACGAGCACGATGTCGTCGTCGTTGGGCATGGCAGATCAGCACATCTCGGTGGCGCTGACGCCCGGCGGGAGGTTCTCTGCCCTGACGCACACGCTGTACTGGTCGAAGCAACGAGGCTGCCTGACCCCGAGCCTGAGACGGATGCTGACAACTGCGCGGTCGAGCGGCATTATGTCTGTGTCAAGATCGAGAAGCTTGTGCGCGGGAGCAACGCCCAGTTGGCACTTCTCTGGGGTGTCCCCGACGTGCTTGAACACGACGAGCTTCCTGGTGCTCATGACGCCCTTGCTCGATGAGCGATCATGGTCGAACATGCCGCAGAGCGCCTCCCAGAGCATGCTGAGGTCCTCCTCGCTGAAGCCTGTCTGCGCCGCCAGCGGGGCGGAGATGAACCCCTTACAGGCGTACAAACCGTAGGGGATCAACGATTTGCGGCCCATGGTCCGTAGCTTGTCTTCCGGCTGTTCGCTCTCCCACGCCTCGTATGTAGCAGAAGACACACTGGCGGCCGCGGCGATCTTGTCGTCCGTCGTCGCCTGCCTGGTGAGCCCCTGATCAAGCGCGAGGATCGGATGGATGGATCGGGAGAAGGCAACCTGAACCGGTCCGCGCACCTGTCCCGCGTTCGGCCCGGTACTGAGAACCGCCCCGAACGCCCTGACATCGAAGAACCGCTGGCACATCCACGCGCGGGCGGCAGCGGACTTCGCGGGAGTGGAGACGAACTTCCCCTTCTCAACACGGGGCATGCCGCCAGTCGCCTCATGGGCACGCGCGATCTCCTTGTTGAGCGCGGAGGCGTGCTGCACGAAGATGGCAAAGGGGGGCCGGTTGCCTCCTGCAATCTGGACGTAGTTGCGTACTCTCCTCTTTAGCATTACGTCCGAAGCGAGGCCGTGGCCATCTTGCGGGTCCATGCGCGGAAGATTGCCTGCGTCCGGATCGCCATTGGGGTTGCCATTCTCGCAGTCGAACAGCACCAGGAACTCGTACCGGTTCTGTATGGTTGGGCTCATGGTTCGATGTCCTCCGTCGTCGCGGCGGCGGGAGATGCCGCGTGTGCCTTCTTGGCGGCGGCAGCCTCCGCGATCTCCCTGTTGATGTCTGCAGTCTGATGCCAGAACCCGAGAGCGAAGAGCGCCTGGCCGTCCTGGTCCAGCGCTTGCGGATAGGATGCCGGGCCGTCTGCGTTCCTCCGGATGCCGTTGTGTGCTTCGGCAATCTGCGACTCGTAGAGGTGCGCGAGGCCGCCGCCGAGCTTCGAGAGGTGCGTGTGGGCGAGGCGAGACAGCTGCCCAAACACCCCAGAGGGATTGGATATGGCGCCACCGTAGTAGCGCTGGACGACGCCTGCGCCTACGTCACCCAGTGCGGCCCGCTGAAGCGCATCGTAGAGGGCCAGTAGCCGGCCGCAGTGATACTCAGGGCTCGGGTGCTCCGGATCGAGTGCCGGGGTCATGTGAACTCCTCTCCGTAGAAGGTGTGCCTTCGCGAGGGCTAGTCGGAGACGGGCACGGCCCCGCGCCCTCGCCGCCACCTCGTCGTCCATCAGTTCGCCGTTCACAACCGTCCTGCTATGTGCCTCCAGAGAGCGCCCAACCGCGGCTCCCGGAAGCGGGCCGCCCAGGAGCGCAGCGCGCCACAGGGGTTGGCGCCACGCGCCGGCTGGACGCACCCACTTCGAGTAGTCCTGGTCCGGTTGCTTAGGCACGAGCGGCGCGGTCAGTACGCGTTCGAGGGCGGGCGATCGCCCCATGGTGCCGGACCACCGTACGAGGGACAGGTCGCTGAACCAACGGTCGGCCGCGTTCGCCAAGTCGAGCACCGAGCCCTCAATGAAGTCGCGGAGCATGACGCGACCTGCCGCCCCGGAGAGGGCCGCAGCGCAGAACCGGACGCCGACCAGCGGCACAGCGGCGTTACCAGATCGGATGCGGTCGATGGCACGGCGGAGTCGGGCCTCCGCAAGGACCCGATCCTGCTCATCGTCGTCAGGAGGCACGTCCCGCGTAACTGGTCCGCCGAAGACCATGCCTATGAGGTCGTTCGCCTGTTCGACCTCAGTGCGTGGCTCGGCCTCGCCCGTGTACCAGTAAGCGAACCGGGCTCCGCCGAGCCTCGAAAAGTCACGGGCCAGTTGCCTCGGCTCGCTGGGCTTCGGGCGTCTCCAAGCGAAAAGCACGCTGTTCTCAACGAGATGGTCGAGCGCACTCATCACTGCCACTGCGGTCTCTTCATCCGACGCGGCATTCCGAGCCTGGCTGAGTCCGTACGATTCGTACGCCTCCTTGTCGAAGGTGATCAGGGGCGCATGCGGCTGGCTGAGCCCTACGCCTGACAGGTTCTTGAGCTTGGGGTATGTCGTGATCGGCTGGACGGGCTCTCCCGTTACGAACGACACCATCTCTCCACCGTCGGTTGCCTCGCCTCTGAGCGACTGGCGGAACGTGTCCCACCAAGCGTGCCAGCACGAGTCCTCAACGGGGAACCTCGTGCCCAACCGAACCGTCGCCAGGTCAGTCGGTCTTGGGGCGGGCCTCATATTGCTGATCTGGGCTAGGCACGTTTCGGACGTGTTGGCCCTGGCGATCGTCTCGGCAAGCATCGAAAGCGATCCGTCGTCAGAGCCGGCCAGGTCCAGCATCCAGCAGAGCGTCTGTCGGCGTCCCCGCTCCGTCTCGCTGTCGTCACCCTTAGCCCATCCCAGGAAAGTCCCGAGTGGCGCGACCAGGAAATGTGATGCCTGCCCGCGCTGAGCGCCGAGCCGCCGTAGTTCCGGGAAGGATAGGTCCGGTGCCGCAGCGAACTCCCTGTCCGACGGCACCAGCCGGGCGAACGTGCTCCCGCCAGGGTCGAACTCCAGCACCCACTTGACCTGCTTCTTCGCGTAGCCGGGCTTGCTGGCCAGCCCGCGATCCTCTGCATACCTCAAGAGGGCCTGGATCATCGCGCAGCCCCTTTCCTCACTAGGGCGCTGCTGTAGTGGGGCACATCGAGGACGCCCCGCACTAACTGCGCATGGAAGACGGAGACCCGGGCTCGATCAGTACTGACGCCTGCCCGCGACAAATCGAACGCGTCGTAGAGCATCCAGCCGGCATCGATATCTCCCTGCCAGACCGGTCTTGGGCCAGCCGCCCGCGACCACCAAGCAGGGAACTCCCGACATCCCAAGCACGGTTGAGTGAAGTGCTGTCCGCGCACCAGACGGCGCGCAAACTGATCGTCGTAGGCTGCGGTGAGCTTTGGAGCACCGTCCCACGCTTCAACGTGCGCCGTCAGGCGGTAGTGCACGTCGCGCAGAGCCATCGTCTGACGCTGAGTTCGGCCGCGCTGGTCGTCCTTCTTGCCCCAGTAGTAGGGATCGGCGTCTGCGATGATCGGCCGGGCCTTCGACGGGTCCTCCATCCAGTGCTGGACCTCGCTCTCCCTCGGGCCCTTCTCCTTGACCTCGTTCCGCATGAGAGCGATGTAGGCCGGCTCGGCAAGGACCTCAATCCGGTCGATCTGCCACCGGAACTCGTGCCGGTTGACGAAGATCGCGTCGAATATGCCCCGCGCTGCAGATGGCGTGATGAAGGGATAGCTCCAGCGCTCCACCTTCATCGGTGACGTGAAGCATGCGAACTCTCCCCACACCTCGATGGTGTGCGGGCTTCCGCGGCTGCTCATTGGCCTCCTCCTAGAAGTTGGTAACAGCGTCTCAGCACGTGTACAACTCCAGGTCGAGCCGCAACCCGAACACCTCGTGGTACACGCACTCCTGACCGGCAGTGTCAGAAGGTTCGGTCAGCTCATACCAGTCCTCGGTTCCTCGCAGAGGCGCTCCCAGCCATACCGAGATGGCCGCGTCGCGCCGGTTCGCGTCAACCACATACGGCTGTGCGGCTCGGAACCACGCACCGTTCAGCCGGTCGGGTGTCTCCGGCCGGCCACGATAGGGAACGACGATATGGACCAGGTCGCGCCTATCGATGAGCCGGTACAGGTTCGCAACCTGAGGGAAGTCAGCCTCGCGGACGGCCTTCTCCATCCGAGGGGTGGTGCCGGCACTGGCCCGCAGGCCGTACAGCCGCTCGAAGTACTCATCGAACACGCCTGGATCCTGCGGATCCAGTTCGCCCCGCCGAAGGTGAAGCAACGCCAGTGTCTCAAGAGCGCCCTGTTCATAGGACTTGCCAGGGTAGCGCGCATCCTCGGGCAGGAAGATGCGTACGTCGCCCGCGCCCAAGCCTGCTCGGTTGCACCGCCCTCCCGCCTGGGCGATTGCATCCAGAGGCGCCAGGGCGCGGTACACCACCGGGAAGTCAAGGTCGACGCCAGCCTCGACGCACTGCGTGGTGATCAGCACGCACCCCGCCTCTCGGCTCTGCACATGTGCGCGCGCCAGCACATCCCTGCGATGCGCAGCACACAGGTTGGTCGACAGGTGCTCCACTTCACTACGCAGGCGTCGCTCGCCCCGAGCCCGTAGCACAAGCTCCACCAGCCGCCGGGCGTCCTTCTTCGTGTTCACGATGCAGAGGGCTCGTCGCTGCTCAGCGACTTCCGCTGCAATATCCGCCCACGGGATCGCCTGTCCACATCGTGACCAGTCTGCGGCATACCGAGCAGAGCGGGCGTACAACCCCAGCGAGCGAGGCGCGATCGGCGAGGGGTGCCAGCCTCCCGATCCTGCCTCCTCCTCAACCGCAGGCGCGAACCTTGAAAACAGGGGCTGGGTGGCCGTCGCCACGACAACGGTGGACCCGTAGTCCGGATGCGTTAGGCGCGCGAGTGCACGAATGGTGGGTAGGATGAGGTGCCCAGGGATAGTCTGCGCTTCGTCCAGCAAGATCACGGACTTGGCGAGGGCACACAGCTTGCGCGACGCGCTGGGGCGGTTAGTGAACAGGGACTCCAGCAATTGGACCGTAGTTGTCACGATGATGGGTGCCTGCCAGTCCTCGCTCAGCGCTTCTGCGACCCTGCGGCGCTCCGCATCGTTATCCTCCTCCACGGGCCGTCGCCACTCCGCAAGACTGTGGTGCTCCAGCAGGTCCGCCGCCTGATCGCCGAGTGCCGCGCGATATGCGTCGACTGTCTGGTCAAGTATCGAGAGGAATGGGAGCGCCACCACGATCCGGTGCAGCCCATGCTCAGCCTTGTGTGCCATCATGTGCTGCAGAGCAAAGCCTAGCATCGCGAGAGTCTTTCCGCTGCCTGTGGGCGCCTCAAGTTCGAACAGCCCGGGTGGACGGGCCGCCGCGGCCAGAGCCGCGGCCCACAGGTCGGCGCGGACCTTTCTGACCTCATCAGACGCTCCCAGTCCGAGGCGCTGCAGATGGATGCGGACGCGCTCGTTGAGCGCGACATCGGGATCGATTGGGTTCACCATCGGTCGTCTCTCGCCGGACTTGTGCCGGGCCGTGTCCGCGTAGTCCGCGTCTACCAGCGCGGAGAGCACCATGCGGGCATCCAGCATCGACGAAACTGTGCCACACAAATGCCTGGTCTCGGGAAGCGCTGGCGGCCTGAGCCCGTCACCGGCCATGTCTTCCAGCGCACCTCTGAGTTCATCGTCCGTGGCAAGGGCAAGCGTGCGGCCTTCAAGCGATGCCAGCGGCATCTCCACAAGCCTGGACACCTGACTCCAGGGGCCGAGCCCAACGTGGTGACCGTGGACGGCAGCAGCCGCCAGGTGTGACGGTCTAGTGCTTCGAAGTAGAACATGCGCTCCTGGAGACCAGTGGTCGAGGCCCGAGACACGTTCGCCACGGATGCGCCTGCGCATTAGGTCTGAGTACTTGCCGAAGTCATGGAACAGGCACGCGAGCTCGACATCAAGCGCCAGGAAGCTCGGGCATCGGTCCAGCGCGCGGGCACTGACCCTCGTCAGGTGCTCCTGCTGGCTCTGTTCTGTGCCCGCAATGCCCGCGCTGTGCGCCGGCCAGAGGACCGTACTCATTTCGGTGCGCCTCCACAGACGCCAACGGGCAATCGTCTGGCGCGCCTGCGTCGCACGCAGTGTCCTTGCAGCGCTTCCACCATCCTCTGTCCCTCCCTCCCCCCCATGCTATCAGTTCGCCAGGGACACCTTGCTGTCCCTCCCCCTACCCCGGCTCGTACTTCTCCGCGATCCGCTGCGCCTCGGCCAGCAGGATGGAACGCAGCTCGGGCGGGTCCAGGGCCGTCACGCCGGCGCCCCAGCGCAGGGCTTCGCGCGAGATCTCGTGCAGGCCGGCCACCGTGCCGCGCAGCAGCAGCGCCCCGCCGGGCAGGTCCTGCAGCGTGTGTGGGAAGCTCCAGCGCCGGCGGCGGGCCCATCGCGCCATCGAGGGTTCGAAGCGCAGGGCCACCGCCACCGGCTCGCCGGTCATCACCCGCACCGCGTGGCGCAGGAACTCGGCCACCGAGAAGCCCGGCCGCACCTCGAATGGATGCCCCGTCGGGCGCGCCGCGCGTATGCCATCCAGCGCGAACGTGCGTACCTCGCGGCGCAGGTGGCAGAAGGCAATCACGTTCCAGAAGCCCTCGCGGAAGCTCAGCGCGTAGGGGTCGATGCGGCGCGTCGTGAGCGTGTCCGTCGAGAGGGCGTGGTAGTCGATCTCCAGCGTGGCGCGCGAGCGGATGGCCGCCAGCACCTCCGTCCAGGGGGCTGCCGAGTAGTCGCGGTGGGTGCCGCTGTCGAAGGCCACCGCCCCGGACATCGCTTCCATCTCCGCGCGCAGCTTCGGCGGCATCAGGCCTACCACGCGGTCGAAGGCGGAGCGCAGGGGCTGCTCGTAGGCCGCGCCCACCTCGGCGAGCATGGCGTCCTTCGCCAGGGCCAGCGCGATGAGTTCCGTGAGGGTGAACGGGACGGAGAGGAGCTGCGCGCCCTCCGCCAGCGCGTAGGAGCGGCGCTCGGGGTCGTAGAACAGGGGCAGCCCGGCCTCCTGCAGGTAGTCGAGGTCCCGGGCGATGGTCTTGGTGCTGCACCCGCAGAGGGCTGCCAGGTCGGCGCGCGAGGCATGGCGGCCGGCTTGCAGGTGCAGGCTGATCAGGAAGAGGCGAGTGATGCGGCGCAGGCGGTCGTCCAGCAGCGACATGGCTGCGGCTCCCTGGCGGCGGTTCTCAGCCGGACGGCGGCGTTTGGCGGCTCACGGAACACGTTCCATCATCGCGCGCCCGGTTCCTGCCGCGCGCCCGGCGGACCGGCCAGTGAAGCCTCATCTGACCATCAACGCAGAAGCGTCAGAGCTTCATCTGCGTGTATGAAGTTCTGATGATGTACTGCTGAAGCACTGAAGAGGTCGGCCTGCGCCGCCGACAATGGGCGCATGGCACGAGCATCTACAAGCATGGCGTTCGAGCGCATCGTCGGCCGCATGGGCGACCTGGTGGTGGTGCAGCTCAAGAGCGGGCAGGCATTGCGCGGCAGGCCCACCTACCGTCGCCAGACCTCGCCGGCGCAGCGCGACGTGATCGACCGGCTGCGGCAGGCGCGCGAGGTGTGGAACGCGCTGAGCGCCGCGCAAGCGCAAGCGTGGGACCGCTACGCGCAGACCGTCGAGCGCCACAGCGCCGTCAGCGGTCAGGCCTACAGCCCGGCCGCCTACAACGCCTTCATAGGCCTCGCCACCAAGGTCCTCCAGGCCAACCCCGAGGCCACCATCCCCGTCGATCCGCCCACCTCGGCGTTCGAGGGCGACAGCGTGCTCGTGGCGGTGGAGGCGGCGGAGGGCGCGGTGCGCTTCACGGCGTCAGGGGCCAACGCGGCGGGCGTGGTGACCGAGCTGATGCTGCAGAAGCTGGCGAACGTACGCCGCAAGCCCACCACGCGCTACGGCAGCGCCGCGTTCGTGGCCTACGCCCAGGGCGCCCTCGCCCACGACGTGCCCGTCGACCCCGGCGTCTACGCCTGCGCGTACCGCTTCGTCCGCGCCGCCACCGGCCAGGCCACGCTCCCGCAACCCGTCGGCGTCGCGGTGGTGTGAGGGGAAGGAAGGCGGTCGAAGGTCGAACGTCGAAGGTCGAACGGCGTCGCCGCGCACACCGTGCTCGCCTCTCATCGCGCCTAGGTTGAGGCCGAGGGTGACGTCGCCGTGCCCGTCCGCAGGACGGTTGGCCGCAGGCCCACCAGGCGGGTACCTCGGTGCCCGCCGCCCATCGCCGCGCACACCGTACTCCCCTCTCCTTACGAAGGAGAGGGGCCGGGGGTGAGGTCGCCGCTCCCGTCCGCAGGACGGTCGGCCGCAGGCCCGCCAGGCGGGCACCTCGGTGTCCGCCCCCGCCCGTCGCCCGCCACGCCTACGGCAACGCGCTCCATCACTATCGCGCCTGGGCACACCGCGCAGCCCGCCGCCCGCCACGACCAACCGCCTGCTTGCACGCGCGGCTCTGACCAACTCCTACCGGGTACGCCGATGCCGAGGTCGCCGTGCCCGTCCGCGGGACGGTTGGCCGTAGGCCCGCGAGGCGGTTACCCCTACGGTCGCCCCTTCGCCGCCGCCTTGTCGATCTTAGCGATCGCGCGCTTCGCTTCCGTCCGCCACCACCTCATGGAGTGGGTGAGGAACGGCTCGATATACGGACGAGACCGCGGAGCGCGCAGCTTGCCTAGCCCGATGATGGCGTGACCGGCAACCTGGTCGTCGTCGAGGAGGCCGATGAGCACGTCCACAGCGCGAGGGTCGCGCATATTGCCTAAGGCGACCGCCACCATCTCGCGCGCCCTGCCGTATCGTCGATCAGTCGCAAGCTCGACGACTTCGTCGAACACGGAGTCGTCGGCGACCACCGAAAGGGTGTTTCCGATTGTCCAGGCCGGAGACACTCGAGCGTGGTCGTCCCGACGGAACTCGTCGATGAGCGTTCTGGCCGCAGCTGGCCTCGCCCACGGAACCGCCAGGCAATCGACAATGTCGTGCTTCAGTGGTTCGTAGTTGACTAGCGGCAGCCACTTGAGCAGGACCGGCACGGCGTCCCGGTAGCGGGTGCCGGTCCTCCGCAGGTCTCCCACTGCGAACAGATCGTATCCGATCGTACTCAGGTCGGCCAACACGGGCGCGGCTGCCGCCTTGTATCTGCGGAGGTTCTCATGCATTCCCGCACTCACCTCCAGCATGCGGGCCTGGTATGCCGGGTCTCGCTCCAGTCGATCGAGCAGTTCTCCGGCAGTCACCCATCCCTTTCGCTTGCCGGTCTCGCTCACTCTGGTACCCTCCCCGGGACGATCTCGCCTGCATCAACAGCCTTCTGCAGGGCGGCCGATGGCTCAGGGCCTGACTAAAGCAGGCCCACCAGGCGGGCACTTCGGCGCCCGTCGAACGACATCGCCCCGCACGCCGTGCTCCCCTCTCCTTACGAAAGAGGGGCCAGGGGTGAGGTCGCCGTCGCCCCCATCGAGCTACAGTCCGCGGGCGGCTAGAACGGCAGGGGCTCGCGGACCGGCTTCAGCATCCGCCAGTCCTGTGAGCCCCGCAGCCACCGCTCCGCATCGGTTGCGCTGAGCCGGGCGTACAGCGTGTCGACAGGCAGCGTGCGGCTGAGCAGATCGATACCGCATCCGAACGACAGGTCCTCGCCCACGAACACGCCGATCGCGTCTGCTTCGTCGCCTACCAGCGCCAGTTCCACCGACCGCGACGATGGCGACGGCCCCCATGGGAGGCGCGGCACTGGTTCCGGCCCGGCGCAGGAGGCCAACCAGGCGCCGGCCACCTCGGCCAACCAGTCGTCCTTGTGGGCCCATACGAGCGAGAACTCGGGCGGCGGCGACGGATCTGGGCCGTACCCGGTCAGAGCGGCGGCCTCGCGGGCGGTCGATGCAGCGTACGGCGCACGGTAGGAACCCATGCAACCGGTGGCATCGGGCGCCGGCGGGTCCATCCCCAGGGCGGCCCACATGTCAAGAGCGGGCACGCGGCCCCAGTACGCGCACACGCCGCCGGCCTCCCCGACGATGCCGCCCAGCAGCGCGCTCAGGTCGACCGACTCGTACAGCACGTCCAGGTGGATGCCGCATTGGGCCTGCTCGCGCTCCCAGTCTGCGATGCGCGCCGGCCCCTGTCCGCCGGTGTACGTGTAGACCTGCATGAGCAGGGCATCGAGCGGCCGCGCGCGGTCCCCGACCGGCGATGCACTGCCCCACCGGGTCTCCATCCGGGTGTCGTCGGGCAGGATGCAGAGCGTGTGCGGCGTCGTGCTGCTCACTTGCCGCCCCGATGCTCCGCGTGGTCGGTCGCGGGCGTGTGGTCGTGGTAGACGCCCTGCTTGTGCAGGCGGTTGTGCAGATCGCGGTGCGCGCCGGTGAGCACGAGCCGCATGCGGCGGTAGGCGGCCGTCTCGGCGCGCGTGCCGACCGTGTCCAGGTAGGCGAGCGCACCCTCGATCTGCTCGACGATGGTCAGCGCGTCGGCCGCGGAGAAGAACGGCTTGCCCTCGACCTCCACCATCACCGGCGACGAGTGCGCCGCGATGATCTCCGGGCGGTTCGGGTAGTGGCCGCGCACCAGCAGCGCCACCCATGAGCTGCGGTCGAGCTTTACCGTCCAGTGCCCCGCGGCATCCGTCGCGCCGACCGCCTGGCTCTCGCGGATCTCCCCGTTCACCACCAGCTCGACGCGCGACATCGGCACCGTGGCGGAGGCGAGCTGCCACTGCACCTCGACGCTGCCGCCGCCCTTGCCCATCCTGATGCGCGAGCCGGACGGCTTGCCCTCGACCGAGAACTCCATCAGCGGGCCATAGCTGACGAACGTCTGGCCGGCGCGAACCGCCTCCTTCCAGCCGGCGAGGTCGAACGGGCGGTCCTTCGGCAGCTTCGCGTAGGTCCGCACCGCGCCCACGCACGTCGTCGCGGACATCTTGTCCGTGCCGCCCACGGCCGCGACGAAGTAACCGTTGTTGAGGTAGCGGTACCAGTCGGACAGCGAGTACGGGTCGATGCCGGCGTACGGGTAGCCCCAGCACGTCATCTCTACCGCGTCGATCTGGCCCTCGACGATGGCGGCGGCGTGCTCGGCGCGCGGGTTCGGGAAGTGCGGCAGGACGACGATGCCGCCCTGCTTGCGGCACTGCCGGGCCCATTCGGTGAGCAGGATCTCGATCGGATCGCCGAGCGCCGACTCGTCCGGCCCGCCGGTGGTCATCGGCGCGATGATGGGGCCGGAGTAGCCGAGCAGGGAGATGTGGCCCATCACGTGCTGGCGGTTCTCCGTGCCCACGCGCACCAGGTACTCGCCGTCGTGGCCGGTCTCGCGCGAGCCGTACGTGGTGCTTCCGTCGAAGTCACCGACGTTCGTCATCAGCTCGCCCCACTGGCTCGCGAGCAGGTTGACCACGTTGACGCCCTCGCCGGCCCCTTCGAGGTGCGCGCTCGTCGGCGAGAGGAAGTGCACGTGCGTGTCCGCGGTGACCCACCCGCGCTCGCGCCAGGGCAGCACGCGCTCCAACTCGAACGCCAGCTCCGTCGTCGAGCGGGTCACGCGGACAACCTTGCGGATCGGCGTGACCTCGAAGCCCTTGCTGATCTCGACATACACCTTGCCGAGCGGCAAGTCGAGCACAGTCTCGCCGGGGATGTACGTCGCGTTGTGCGTGCCCTGGTTGATGTTGTCGACGGACCAGTCCTCATACCAGTACACGTTCGGGATGCGGTTGCGGTCGACCGGCGCCAGGTACTCGCCCGCCTCGCCGTGGACGTGCAGCCGCACCGCGACCGGCTTGCTGGACCCCTTCTCAGTCACGCGGAGCTTTACGCGCTGCCGGGCGGGCGCCACCGGCGAGAGCGGGCCCTCGGCGGCCTTGGCGAGCGCGGCGACAGGGACGAGCGTGCCGTCCGGCAGGTGGAACCGCGCTTCCGGGTGGGCGCTGTACTCGACCAGCAGCTCCTTGTCGGAGAGGCCCGGCGGCAGCGCGATCTCCGACTTCTCCCACTGGGCGTTCGGGTAGACGGCGCGCTGCTGCGCGGAGATAACCTGGCCGAGGTCGAGCTGGATGGCGCTCAGCAGCCCGCTCCACGTGAGGTTCGGGTCGAACTTGGCGCCTTCCGGCAGGCGGAGGACTGCCTTCTGCCGCGGCTCCCAGCGCGTGGGGATCGAGGCGACCTGGCCGGCGGAGACGGCCGAGAGGATCAGCGTGCCGGTCTTCGGCTCGATGCGCAGCCCGACGACGGCCTTCTCCGGGTGCGGGTTCTCCCACGCCCAGAGCCAGTTCGTCCACTGGCCGTTGTCCGGCTGGTTCGCGCGGGTCTGCGCCCACCCCCACTGTACGCCCTCGCGCGGCTGCTCCGTTGAGGTGCGGATCGGGTGCGGCTTGCGGTGCGCGACGGCCTGGAAGCAGTTCTCGCCCCACATGCGCTGCACCATGCCGATGTGGTGCCGGCGGCGGATGGGCGCGCGCTCCTCGGAGCCGTCCGCGTAGAGGAACACGTAGTCGCCGACGTGCTCGTTGAGCCGCCCTTGGCCGGGTGACGCGGGGATGAAGCCATGCGCGTCACGCTCGGGCGGGGCGATGTCGGCGGTGTGCATCACGACGAACCAGGGAGCGGTCGCCCCGGGCCAGCGCAGCGTGACGGGCGCCTTGGCGGCGACGGCCACCTGGTCGATGGCGAACGGGATGCCCCAGCTCACCAGTTGGCCGCGCGGGGCAGCACCGAGGTTGTCGCGAAGCTGGCTCGACACGGCTGCCTGCTTCAGGTCGTCGAGCGGCTGCCCGCCCGCGAGCTTCAGCGGCGAGAACAGAGGCGATACAGGCCCGTCGCCGGGGATGTTCGCGGCTGATGAGAGTGCCATTGCTCCCTCCTTCTGTGTGAGGCCGGCCGTCACTGCCGCGGCGCCGCCGATGAAGCGCCGCCTCGTGATGCCGCCGCGTGGTTCGTTCATGCCAGCCTCCATGGGCGGGCAGGGACGCCCGCCCCACCACGGCGCTCCGCTCGGCGGGCAGGGACGCCCGCCCCACCACGGCGCTCTACATGGCGGGCAGGGACAGGCTGTATCATAAGTCCCCAAATCGGCGTTCTGAGCCAGATTCGGGGGGTCATCGAAGTCGCGAAGACTACGAGCCGGGGCTCTACGGCCATCCTGGAGCCTCGCTCCAATCGGGATCTCGCCCATTCCGACTTCTGATACAGCCTGGGGACGCCCGCCCCACCACGGCGTCGGAGCCCATGCCGTCATCCCGTTAGACGCGCGATGAAGAACGGCTCTTCCAGCCATCGACGGAATGACCACAGCGAA